>NZ_CADEPL010000007.1 GCF_902829295.1 Vogesella oryzae | reverse complement strand
GCCCCCGACCTGACCGCCCGCCAGGCCGCCGCCGCACGCCAGCAACAACTGACCAAGCCCGCCGGCAGCCTGGGCAAGCTGGAAGACATCGCCATCACCCTGGCCGGCCTGCAGGGCCGCGACATCCCGCAAACCCTGAAACCGGCCATTACCGTGTTCGCCGGCGACCACGGCGTGTGCGCCGAAGGCGTTTCCGCCTATCCGCCGGAGGTCACCGCCGCGATGGTGGCCAACTTTGTCCACGGCGGCGCCGCCATCAGCGTGCTGGCGCGCGCCAACCAGGCACGGCTGGAGGTGGTGGATGCCGGCGTGGCTGCCGATCTGTCCGCGCTGCCGGTGGTGCAGGCCAAGGTGCGTGCCGGCAGCGGCAACATCCGCCACGAACCGGCGATGAGCCCCAGCGAGTGCGAGGCCGCGCTGCAAGTTGGCCGCCAGGCCGCGCGCCGCGCCATTGCCGACGGTGCCAGCCTGCTGATCGCCGGCGACATGGGCATTGGCAACACCACGCCATCGGCGGCGCTGATCTGCCGCCTGAGCGGCCACAGTCCCGAGGCCATCGTTGGCCGCGGCACCGGCGTCGGCGACGAGGCGCTACGCCTGAAATGCCAGGTGGTGGCCGATGCGCTGGCGCGGGTTGTGCCGGAGCTGGACGGCCAGGCGCTGCTGGCCGAGCTGGGCGGGCTGGAAATCGCCGCCATCGCCGGCTTCTATCTGGAAGGCGCGGCGCAGGGCGTGCCGCTGCTGCTGGATGGTTTCATCAGCACCGCCGCCGCGCTGGCGGCACGGGCGATCAATCCGGACATCACGCCGTGGCTGCTGGCCAGCCATTGCTCGCAGGAAACCGGTCACGCCCTGGCGCTGGCGGCGCTGGGGCTGACGCCGCTGATCGACTTCGGCCTGCGCCTGGGCGAAGGCTCCGGCGCCGCGCTGGCGATTCCCCTGCTGCAACAGGCCATTGCCCTGCACGCCGGCATGGCCACCTTTGCCGAGGCCGGCGTCGCCGGCAAGAGCGAGCCGGCATGAACCCGTACACGCTGACCCTGCTGCGCCACGGCGACATCGACCACCACGGCCGCTTGATCGGCAGCACCGATCTGCCATTGAACGAGCTTGGCCGCGGCGCCATGGCCGCCAGCTGGCAACGCATCGTGCGCCATGCGCCGGTGACCAGCATCGCTACTTCGCCATTGCAGCGTTGCCGCGAGTTCGCGGTGCAGCAGGCGCTGGCCGGCGGCGTGCCGCTGCATGTGGCGCCACTGCTGGCCGAGTGCGACTTCGGCAGCTGGGAGCAACGGCCGCTGGCCGATATCGCCGCCACCACACCGGACTGGCAGACGCTGCTGGCTCGCGGCCTGTTGACGCCGGAAGGCGGCGAGCGCTTCGATGCCTTCCGCACCCGGGTGCTGACCGGTTTTGCCGACTGGATGCAGCAGGCACGCGGCAGTCACCGCGTGCTGGTCAGCCACGGCGGTGTGATCAACGTGCTGCTGGCCGAGCTGCTGGGCACCGATTTCAACGTGGCGCGGCTGATGGCCGTGCAGCGTGGCGGCTTCGTACAGCTATCGATTCTCGACGGCCATCCGGCCTACCTGCTGTGCTGTGCCTGATGCGCAACAAGAAGGTGGAAGGCAAGCTGTAAGCCTGCTGCTGCGGCCAACGTTGGCCGCAGCAGCAGGCTTACAGCTTGCCTTCCACCTTCTTGTTGCGCATCAGGCACAGCATGTCACAGGCGATGTGGGCGGCGGCGATGGCGGTGATTTCGCTCTGGTCGTAGCTCGGTGCTACTTCCACCACGTCCATGCCGACAATGTTCAGATCGCCCAGATTGCGGATGATCTTCAGCGCTTGCGCCGAGGTGAGACCACCCGGTACCGGGGTGCCGGTGCCCGGGGCAAATGCCGGGTCCAGACAGTCGATGTCGAAGGTGACGTACACCGGCGCATCGCCGATGGTTTTCTTGATCTCGGCGATGGTGGCATCGACACCGTGCTCGTGCACCCACGGTGCGCCCAGCACGTTCAGGCCCATGAAATCATCGTTCCAGGTGCGGATGCCGACCTGTACCGATTTGGCCGGGTCGATCAGGCCTTCCTTTACCGCCTTGTAGAACATGGTGCCGTGGTTGAGGCTGTCCGGCTCGTCATCCGGCCAGGTATCGCAATGGGCATCGAAATGCAATAATGCCAATGGCTTACCGTATTTTTCGGCGTGTGCGATCAGCAGCGGATAGGTGACGAAGTGGTCACCGCCGAAGGTCAGCATCTTGGCGCCGGAGGCCAGGATGGTGCGCGCGTGTTCGATGATGGACGGCTTGATGGTGAGCGGATTGTGCGCATCGAACCAGCAATCGCCGTAGTCGATCACCGCCAGATCGTCAAACGGGTCGAAGCCCCACGGATACGGCTTCAGCTCGGCCAGCTGCACGCTGGCGGCGCGGATCGCCTGCGGGCCCTGACGCGCGCCACTGCGGAAGGTAACGGACAGGTCCAGCGGAATGCCGGATACCACCACGTCCGCGCCTTCCAGATTGCGCGTGTAGTTGCGGCGCATGAAGGACAGCACGCCGGCGTAGGTATTTTCGATGGAGGAGCCGTACAGGCTCTGGCGGCGGATGGCGCCATCACCCTTGATTTGATCGTCAGACATGTTCGCTCCTGATAGAGAGCACGCCGCGGTGACGCCACGGCGATTACCGTCCATCTGTACAGCCGACGGTTTGAGGCTGGCGCACCCCGCGGCACGCAGGGCGCAGTGTGCCGTGTTGCCGCTGCCGCGACAAGCTTTGTGATGGAAAATTAAACACTTAACGTGGGAAGATGACGCCATGCAGCAAACGATACAACAGCCACACCGCAAGGACTGCCTGCCGTTCGAGTTCTCGGCTGACACTGGCAGTTATTACCGGCTGTGGCTCGGCAACCTGATACTGACCGTGCTGACACTGGGCATCTACTCGGCCTGGGCCAAGGTGCGCGTCCAGCGCTTCCTGCTGGGGCATACCCGGCTGGCTGGCGGTCGCTTCGACTACCACGGCAAGCCCGGCGCCATCCTGAAAGGCCGCCTGCTGATGCTGGCCTTGTTCCTGCTGTGGCAATTATCCGGTAGCTGGTCACCGGCCCTGCAAGGCTTACTGGGCATGGCCGCCTTTCTGCTGGCCCCCTGGCTGGCAGTGCAGGCGATGCGCTTTCGTCTGGCCAACACCAGCTGGAACCAGATGCGACTGCGTTTCGATGGCAAGGTGGGCCAAGCCTATCTGGCGTACGTAAAAAGCTGGCTGACCACGACGTTTACTTTCGGCCTGTTCTGGCCTCGCGCAACGCTGATCAGACGCCGCTATCTGCTACAGCACAGCACGCTGGGGCAGGCCCGCCTGCAGCAGCAGGACTGCATCGGTCGCCTGTACCTGGCAGGAGTGGGCTGCCTGCTCAGCGCGCTGCTCTACCTGGCTGCCTTTGGCGCGCTGGGCGGACTGATCTGGAAAGTCGGTGATGCCATCGCCCTGCCCGCAACCGTAAACGGCTGGTTCGGCTCCGGCAGCATGCAGAGTGTCGATTTCGCCTTCATCGGTGCGCTGATGGCCGCCTGGCTGCTGGCCAGCCTGGGTTATGCCCGCATGGCCATCAACCGGGTTCTGCTGAATCACACCACACTGGCGCTGAACGGTCAGTCACACCGTATCGAGAACTGGATTTCCACCCGCCACATGCTGTGGCTGCACCTCTCCAATGCCCTGGCACTGCTGTGCAGTCTCGGGCTGGCCTGGCCGTGGGTGCGTATCCGCACCCTGCGGGCACAGCTGGAGCACATCGCCCTGTTCGGTGCCGGCGATCTGGCCAGCCTGCGCGCCGAGCTGAACGAACTGGATGATGCCCGTGGCGACGAGCTGGCTGACCTGCTGGAACTGGATCTGGGATGGTAACCATCACGGCCTGGTGGCGGGATGGCAAAAGCCCGCAGGCGCATGCGGCCAACGTTGGCCGCAGCGAGGATGAACTGATCGTCAGCAACGGCAATGACAGCCGCCGCTACTGGCTGGCCGACGTACGGCTGGAGGCTGGCGTAGACACCTTGCCGGACGTATTGCATCTGCCGGATGGCAGCACACTGGAAGTTGCCGACCGGCTGGCAATCCGCCGCCTGATTGGCGGCCTGCCACTGGCCGAACGCAGCAGCCACTGGCTGCAACAAAGCTGGCGTGTACTGCTGGGGGCTCTGCTGGCCGCCATCGCCATCTGCTGGACCGCCTGGCGCTATGGACTGCCATTACTGGCAGGCGTACTGGTGCAATGGGTACCGGTCGGCACCGAGCAGCAGCTGGCCACACACACCCTGCAGTGGCTACAGCAAAACGAGTTGCTGCAGCCCAGCCGACTACCTGCCACCCAACAGCAGGCGCTGCAGACTCGTCTGGCGACCTTGTTACCGGCCCATAGCCGTTACCATTACCAGGTGCTGCTGCGCGATGCTCCGCCAATCGGCCCGAATGCCTTTGCGCTGCCTGGCGGCACCATTGTGGTCACGGACCAGTTACTGCGGATCATCAACCGACCTGATGAACTCGCCGCCATCCTGGCCCATGAAGCTGGCCATGTAGAAGGCCGCCATAGCTTGCGCAGCGCCGTGGAAAACCTGGGCGTACTGGCCGCTTTGACACTGATTACCGGTGATGCCAGCAGCCTTACCCTGGCCCTGCCGGTGGCACTGGCCAATGCCAGCTACAGTCGCGAACACGAACGTGAGGCCGACAGCTTCGCCTTCGCAGCCCTGCGCCGCCAGGGGTTGTCGCCTTGCCTGCTGGGTTACGGCCTGCAACGCATCGAAAAAGAGGTGCGATCCGACCGTGCGGCCAACCCAGACCAGCACAGCTGGTTTGCCAGCCATCCCGCCACCAGTGATCGCAGCCAGCCGGACGGCCAACGCTGCCCACCGCCCGCATGAACAAAGCCCGGCCATTGCCGGGCTTTGTCATAGCAAACCATCACGCGATCTAGAAGCGCATCCCCAGGTTGATACCCAGCTCCTTGGTCTTGTTGTCCGGCTCAATGTAAGTGATACCGTTCTGCCAAGTCGACTCGGAAACACGAATGTGACACGCGTGCATAAAAGGTGGAACAGCCCCGTCGGCCTGTCCCGACGCTTGCCAGCAACCGCTAACAACAAAACCGCCCGGCATTGCAGGGCGGTTTTGCTGGACTGACGGCGGGCTTAGCTGCCGATGATGCCGCCATCCAGTTTGCGGATTGCCACGGTGGCCGAGCGCGGGCGGCCGGCTTTCGGGCCATCCGGCCAGCTGGAAATGGCCAGCGGCTTGGCCGGGTCGTTGCGCTCGTCCGCCGGTTCGCCCGGGTGCTGGATGTTGATGAACATGGTCTTGTTGTCCGGGGTAAAGGCGATACCGGTGATTTCGCAACCGTTCGGGCCGGTGAGGAAGCGGCGGAATTCACCGGTTTCCGGTACCACGGCCAGCATCTGGTTGTTACCCATGCCCTTGTATTCCTTCATGTTGACCGTGGAGGTCGACACGTCGGTTTCTACCCACAGCACGCCGTTGTTGTCGAACTTCAGGCCATCCTGGCTACCGAAGTAGTCGCCGTGGATATTGCCCTTGTGTTCTTCCTTGTCGGCGTCCGGACGGCCGGCCAGCACGAAGATGTCCCACTTGAAGGCGGTGGACACCGCATCGCCGTTAGCCTCGTTCCAGCGGATGATGTGGCCGAACAGGTTGTGCTTGCGCGGGTTGGCCGCATCGGTGCCCGGCTTGCCATCCTTGCCGCGCTCGGAGTTGTTGGTCAGCGTGCAGTACACTTCGCCCGGCTTGTGGCTGTGGACGGCGATCCATTCCGGACGGTCCATCTTGGTGGCGCCAAGGATGTCGGCAGCCATGCGTGCCTTGATCACCACTTCGCCCTGGTCGGCAAAGCCCTTGTCGCTGGTCAGCCCGTGCTGGCCATGCACCAGCGGCAGCCACTGCCCGCTGCCATCGGCATCGAAGCGCGCCACGTACAGCGTGCCTTCCTCCAGCAGCTGCATGTTGGCCTTGCGGTTTTTCGGGTCGTACTTGTGCTTGGACACGAACTTGTAGATGTACTCGAAACGCTGGTCATCGCCCATGTACACCACGGCATGGCCGGACGGGGCGATGGTGACGGTCGCGCCCTCGTGCTTGAAGCGGCCCAGCGCAGAGCGCTTCACCGGCGTGGACTTGGGATCGAACGGGTCGATTTCCACCACCCAGCCAAAGCGGTTGGCTTCGTTGGGGTTCAGCTGCAGGTCGAAGCGGAAATCTTCCCACGCCCAGTTGTAACCGGCGTCCTTGGCGGAAATGCCGTAGCGCTTTTCCAGCTCGGTCAGCTGGCCGGAGTTGTTGACGAATACGCCGTCCCAGTTCTCTTCACAGGTCAGGTAGGTGCCCCACGGCGTCTGGCCGTTGGCGCAGTTCTGCAGCGTGCCCAGCACCTCGACGCCACGCGGGTCGGCGTCGGTCCGCATCAGTGCATGACCGCGCGCCGGGCCGCCGATGGCGATCGGGGTGTTGGCAGTAATGCGGCGGGCGTATTTGGACGGACGCACTACGTTCCAGCCCTTGCCATTGGCCTCGACCTCGATCACCGACACCCCGACCGCGGCCTGGGCCTTCTTCACCTTGTCGGCGCTCCAGTTATTCATGCCGTCGACGTGCAGCAGGCCGTCGTCGGTGTATTCGTGGTTGATCGCCATCAGGCCATGCTTGGAGCCGGTCGCCCCCAGCGGCAGCGGGAAGTAGGCCATGCCGTCGTGATGCATGCCGGCCTGGACAGCCTGCTCGGCGGCGGTATTGGAGGCATCCTGCTTGAACGCCGGCATATTGCCCTTGATACCGACCGGATCGCCCCAGGCGTACAGCACCTCGGCGATATAGCCTTCCGGCACCACCACCTTGTCTTCAAAACCAAACGGCACCGGCTTGAAACCCAGCTGCGGCGGCTTGCGGGCAAACGGCAGCGGCGCGGCTTCGGCCAGCGCGGCAAAGCTGCCGGACAGCACGCCGGCCAGACCGGCGGCACCGGAGCCCTTCAGCAGGCCGCGACGGGAAAAGCGCGCATCCATCACTTCGGAAAGCAGCAGGTTGGCAGATTGGTTGGAAGCGGTTTCAACGCCGTGGTGTTTGATCTTGTAGCTGTCAGACATGTTGGCCTCGTGGTGGCAAGTATCAGTTTGTGCGCTGCCAACCATAAGCAAACAACATGACACCCAGATCAAACAACCGTGACGAATTGATGACGCAACTATGACTCGCCGGTAGCGATACGTCCGTTCTGGCGCTGACGCCTCCAGCGCCAGCGCAGTTTCAGGTCGTACCACAGCGGCCGCAGCCCCAGCAACAACAGGAACAGCGCCAGCGGTACGCTGAAGCTGTAACCCAGATGCCGGAAGCCCAGCACGCCGATCACCCCGCCGACAAAGAAGTTGCCCAGAATCCACAGGTAGATCTGCAGCCGCTCGCGGTTGGCGCGCACCTCCGGCACCTTGCCGCTGCCGCCGCGGTTGATGTAACTGGCCTTGGCCAGTTCGATACCGATATCGGTGGCGATGCCGGTCATATGGGTACTGCGCAACAGGCCGCCGGACAGTTTGGTGACGATGGTGTTGTGCATGCCCATGATGAAGCACAGCAGCAATACGATGGGCGGCGCGAAGAAGTCCGGGGCGATCGCCAGCGCGGCACCGGCCAGGCCGAACAGCAGCAGCAAGGCGGCTTCTTCGATCAGCGATACGCCATAGCCGCTACGCAGCCGCTGCCGTCTGGCCCAGTTGATCAGCCATGCCGCATGGGCCGCGCCGCCGATGAAACTCAGCAAGGAGGCGAATGCGGCCAACGTGGCGCCGATATCGCCCAGCACCAGGTTGTCGGCCATCGACGACACCACGCCGGAGACATGCGAGGTGTAGCGCTGTACCGCCAGAAAGCCGCCGGCATTGAGCGCGCCGGCAATAAACGCCATGGCGCCGCCGAGCTGCCAGGTCAGTGGCTCGCGGTACAGGCTGCGGGTCCGTACCCGCTGGTCCAGCAGGCGGGTGAAGTGCTGTCGGCGCATAGTCGGCAAGAAAAAAGGCAGGCCATAACCGGCCTGCCTGTGGATGCTAGTGGCACTCCTGTAGCGGAATCCCCGGTAACAGACGTTGCTGCAAGCTCTTGAGGCGGGTGACAGCGGCATCATCCAGCGCCTTGAAGTTCAACGTGGTAACGCGGGTACGCTCGCCACGGACATCCAGCTGCGCCTTGTTATAGCCGGCATCCTTCAAGCGCTTTATCAATGCCTGGGCTGCTTCCTCTTTGCTGAACAGGCCCAGCGACAGGTGGTTACGGAAGTTGCCATCGGTCTTGACGATGTAGCTGTCGAAACCCTTGCTGCGCAGTTCGGACACCAGGGTCTGGGTCTCGGCCTGGGTTGCCAGCGGCGGGTAGAACACCCAGATGCGGCCGGAACCACGCAGCGCTTCTTTCACGCTGGCTTCCGGGCCGGTTGCCAGCTGCAGTGCCGGCAGGCCGCCCTGCACCCGCTCCAGCTGCTTGGGATCCAGCGGTCCCCAGCTGCGGCACAGGTTGGCCGCAGTTTTCGCGACACTGGCGGCCTTGGCATCGAGCGGCTTGCTTGCCGCCTGCGGTTTGTTGTCAGCCGGCTTGGCGGCCGGCACAGCGGGTGCGGAAGCCGCCGCTTTGCTCGCTGGCTTGGCGGCAGGCTTTGCCGCGACCGGTGCCGACTCGAGTTGAGCCAATGGTGCGGAGGCGCTTTCAGCCTGCGGCGCACTGGCCAGTGCCTCCGATGCCGGCTGCGGCGGTTTCCAGTCAGCCGGCAGCAGCTTCAGCTGCGACGCATTGATTTCCTGCGCCCTCAGATCGCGCTCCGGTTTTTGTTTGATCAGCGCGTATAACCCTGCAAACAGGTTAAGCGCCAGTAGCACTCCCAGTAGCCACTTCATCAGCAGTCTGCCACGCTCGCTAAGCCATAAAGAACCAGATTATCCACTATCCGCGCCTCAGGCGGGAGAGCGGCAGCCAGTCGTTCGGCATCACCGCCGCTCAACAGCAGTTGCGGCATCCGCCCGGTATGTGTTGCCAGGCGTTGCTGCATGCGCTGGATGGCGCCGCATAGCGCATCGATGGCGCCGGAGGCCAACGCATCTTCGGTACCTTGCGGAAAAGCACTGACTTGACCGGCCGCACGATCAAGGTTGGCCGTATTCTGTGCCAGCGATTGCAGCATCAGGCGGTAGCCGGGCAGGATCAGCCCGCCGAGATAATCGCCCTCCGCGGTCAGCGCCTCGACCGTCAATGCGGTGCCGGCACAGGCCACCACCACATCGCCGGCACACAGCCGGCGGGCACCGAGCACCGCCAGCCAGCGGTCCGCACCCTGTTCGGCCACATGGCGGTAATGATTGCGCACACCGAGCGCGGCCTGCTGCGCACGCTGCCACTGCACCGCCAGCGGCGCAGCCTGCTCGATCTGCTGCCGTATCTGCGCATGGGCAACGTTGGCCGCATACACCGCGGTGAGCGGCAAGCCGCGCCAGTCGGCCGCCAGCCGCGCCAGCTCATCATGTGCCAGCGCGGTAACCGGCCCCAGCTGCGCACCATCCCACAGCGCCCATTTCACCCGGCTGTTGCCGGCATCGATCAGCAGTTTCATGATGCCGCCCGCAGGCTGACTTCACCGACGTGAAACACCCGCTGTTCGCCATCGCAATCCACCAGCAGCGCACCGTGGTCATCCACGCCAAGCGCCACCCCGGCTACCGGTTCGCCATGACTGAAGCGCAGCAGCACCGGTTGTTGCAGGAAGGCGGCGCAGTCGGTCCACTCGTTCCGGAATGCGGCAAAGCCTTCGCGATCGAAAGTGGCCAGCACCGCGGCCAGCTGGTTCAACAACTCGGCCAGCAAGGCGTTGCGGCCAACCTGGCAGCCGGCTTCGGCCAGACTGGCAACCGGCTGATCCACTTCGCCCGGCGACTGCATGTTCAGCCCGATGCCGATCACCACGGCCGCCGGGCCCAGGGCATCGCCGGACAACTCGATCAGGATACCGGCCAGCTTGCGCCCATTGAGCAGCACATCATTCGGCCACTTCAGCTGCACCGGCACCTTGAAACTGCGCAAGGCTCGCACCATGGCGACACCGACCACCAGCGACAACCCTGCCAGACCGGATAAACCGCGATCGAAACGCCACAGCACCGAGAATGTCAGACCCGCACCCAGTGGCATCTGCCAACGCCGCCCCAGACGTCCGCGACCGGCAGTCTGCCGCTCGACCGCCAGCACCAAACCATGCGGCGCCCCCTGCGCCGCGCGCATCATCAGCTGGGTATTGGAAGAGTCGATTTCATCCGCCGTCGCCAGGGTCCACACGTTGGCCGCAACGTCATCCAAACCGGCACGAACACGCGCCACTTCCAGCAACTCGAACGCTTGCGGCAAGCGGTAGCCCTGCCCGCGCACGCTGAACACCGTCATGCCGAAATCGTTTTCCAGCTTGTGTACAGCCTGCCAGATCAGGGTGCGCGAGCAACCCTGCACCTGCGCCATATCCTCGCCGGAATGGAAGCGACCATCAGCCAGCTGGCGCAGCACGGCAAAGGCAAGTGCGCTCATTTGCCGTCCACGGTACGGATTTTCTTGATGGTCGCCGTGGTCGAGGTGTCGAACAGGAAGGGGATGGAATGTACCTCGCCGCCACGCGCCAGGGTCTCGGCACTGCCAACGATCTTGTCGACCGGCCAGTCGCCGCCTTTGACCAATACATCCGGCCGCACCTGTTCGATCAGTTCAGCCGGGGTATCGCTATCGAACCAGGTCACCAGGCTGACGCTTTCCAGCGCGGCCAACACCGCCGCACGGTTCAACTCGTTATTGATCGGGCGATCATCGCCTTTCCCCTGCCGTTTTACCGAAGCATCGGTATTCAGGCCCAGCACCAGGCTCGCGCCCAGGGCGCGAGCTTGCGCAAGGTAAGTCACATGGCCGCGATGCAAGATATCGAAACAGCCATTGGTAAACACGATCGGACGCGGCAATGCGGCCAACTTTTCCGCCAGTTGCTCCGGCGGGCAGATTTTGTCTTCAAACAGGGGCGCAGGATACGACATGACAATACTCTCGGCAGATGCCGGCCAGATGCCGGCACAAGGTGATAAGCAAGCTGCAGGATACCATTCACCGCAGGCCATTCGATAGCGACGCGCAAAAAGCAAAAAGCCCAGACACAAGTCTGGGCTTTGCTTAAGGGCTCTGGCAATGTCCTACTTTCACACGGGTATCCGCACTATCATCGGCGCTAGAGTGTTTCACGGTCCTGTTCGGAATGGGAAGGCGTGGGGCCACTCTGCTATGGTCACCAGAAAAACTGGTTGTTTACCGCCGTCGGCGGGTAAACCAATGCCCCGACCATCAGGTCGGGGCATCTGAATGGGGAGTCTGGCGGTGTCCTACTTTCACACAGGTATCTGCACTATCATCGGCGCTGAGGCGTTTCACGGTCCTGTTCGGAATGGGAAGGCGTGGGACCACCTCGCTATGGCCACCAGACATAAACTG
>NZ_CADEPL010000006.1 GCF_902829295.1 Vogesella oryzae | reverse complement strand
GCCGGAGCTGGGTGGCGGCCAGCTGATGCGCGATGCGCAGGTGCCGCTCTTCACCGTGTGCACCTTCGAAGGGCTGTAACCAGTCTGGCTGGGTGAAAAAAGGCGCTGCTGATGCAGCGCCTTTTTTTTGTAACCGGGTTGGCCGCAGGGTGCGACCAACCCGGTTACAGCCGGAAGCGGGCCAGCAGCGCCTGCAGTTCGTCCGCCAGCCGGCGCAGCTCGCCTACCGCGCTGTTGGCGTGCCGCAGCGAGGCATCGGTGTCATCGGTCATGGCGTGGATATGCTCGATGTGCTGGGCAATCTCGCGGCTGGCGCCGGACTGTTCGGCGGTGGCCCTGGCAATGTCGGTGACGGTGCCCAGCACGCCGCGGTTGTGCTCGCGAATCTGCTCGATGGCACCGGCGGCGCGCTCCGCCAGCATCACGCCGTTCTCTACCTGCTGGATGGCGGCATCCATGCTGCCACTGGCGCTGGCGGTTTCGTCCTGAATCTGGCGGATGCTGCCGGCGATTTCCACCGTGGCGGCGGCGGTGCGTTCGGCCAGCTTGCGTACCTCGTCGGCCACCACCGCAAAGCCGCGACCCTGTTCGCCGGCGCGCGCCGCCTCGATGGCGGCGTTCAGCGCCAGCAGATTGGTCTGCTCGGCAATGTCCTTGATGACCTGCACGATGCTGCTGATCTCGGCGGAACGGTTTTCCAGATGCTCCAGCACACTACCGACACTGCGGATGGTGCCGGCGATGCTGCCGATCTCGCGCGCGGTGGAGTGTACGCTGTCGGCAACGTGTTCGGCTTCGTCGCCGGCTTCCAGCACTGCGCGTTCGGCCTGGCCGGCAGCCTCGGCGATACGGCCGATGCTGCTGGACAACTGCCCCACGCTGCTGGCGGTCGAGGTGGCCGCGCTGGCCTGCTGGCCGGAGTGGGCGCTGATGTCGGCGGTTTCGCTGGCCAGTGCCGCTACCGCGTCATGGACTTGCTCGGTGCGCTCGCGCACTTCCAGCAACATCTGGCGCAGCGACTGGCTGAAGCGGTTGAAGGCGCCGGCCGAGGCGCCGATCTCATCCTGGCCGCGGATTTCCAGCTGGCGGGTCAGGTCACCATCGCCGCCGGACAGTTCGGCTAGTGCGGTTTGCAGGCGGCCCAGTGGTGCGATCAACCGGCCCAGCAGCAGGCCGAGCGCCAGCAGGATGACCGGTAGCGCGGCCAGGCTGAGTAGCGCGGATTTGATGATGGCGGCGCGGGTGTCGGCAAAGGCACTGTGCTGCGGGATGGAGATGCGCAGCGCCCACGGATGGGCGGTGCGGCCAACCTGGATTGGCCGGATGAAGTGCAACACGCCGTCGCTGCGATAGTCGTAAGCTTGGCCGCTGGCCATGGCCGTACGCGCGGCTTCCGGCAGGGTGCTGTCGGGCTTGCCGACGGCGGTTTTGTCCGGTGCGCCGAGTACCAGCCCGCTATTGGCGTAGATGGTCATATAGCCGTCGCCATACGGTTGCACCGCGCTGGCCAGTTGCTGCAGTTTGCCCAGCCCCATATCCAGGCCGGCAACGCCGACAAACTGGCCGTTGCGCATGATGGGGTAGGACAGGGTGGCCATCAGTACCTTGATGTCGCGGTCCTCGTATGGCTCGGTCAATACCGGCTGCTGCAGGCGCTTCGGTCCGGCGTAATACTCGTCGCCATCGACATTATCGGCCCCCCACACCACGCCCTCCTGGCCATCCTTGCGATACCAGTACACGCCGGCGCGGCCATTGGCACCGTTCTCCGGCTTGCCGGCCAGCTCCGCGTCGCGGGTATCGAGACTATTTGGTTCCCACAGGGTGAAGATGCCGACCGCTTCCGGGTGCTGCGGCAGCAGGGCGCGGGTCTGGGTGCTGGCCAGTTGTCGTGGTTGTGGCGCGCCGCTGTCCGGCACGGCCTGCATGGCGGCGGCCAACCCTTCCACTGCGCTGTAGCTGCGCTCCAGCATCATGCTGAGCTTGTTGGCCTCGCCCTGGGCCTGGGTGCGGGCCTGTTGCAAGACGCTGTCTTCAGCCTGTTGCCATGCCAGCCAGCTGTTGAGGCCGGTGATGGCGGCAAAACCGATCAGTACCAGCAGGCCGGCCCCCGTCAGCAGCTTGGCCTTGATACTCTTGGGCATGCTGTTTCTCCGTGTTTAATTTAATCAATGCCTATGTCTATCCAGTTGCTTGGTTAGGCGATTTTCGGCCAATGTTGGCCGTGATTTATTTTTGTTTGATCAAATTATGGTAAACGCGGGATGGTTTTCAGCAAAGAGCTATCTGTTCGTTTAAAAAAATAAAAGCCCCTTGCGGGGCTTTGCTGTGGTTTTCGCGGGCCGGAATCAGCTGACGCGGCTGATATTGGCACCAACGCCGTTGAGCTTGGCTTCGATGTGCTCGTAGCCGCGATCCAGATGGTAGATGCGGTCGACGACGGTTTCGCCTTCGGCGGCCAGGCCGGCAATCACCAGGCTGGCGGAGGCGCGCAGGTCGGTGGCCATTACGGTGGCACCGGACAGCTTGTCCACGCCCTTGACGATGGCGGTATTGCCTTCCACTTCGATATTGGCGCCCATGCGGTTCAGTTCCGGCACGTGCATGAAGCGGTTTTCGAAGATGGTTTCGGTCATTACAGCCGCGCCTTCGGCGATGGTGTTGAGCGTCATCATCTGCGCCTGCATGTCGGTCGGGAAGCCCGGGTGCGGCATGGTGCGTACGTTAACGGCTTTCGGGCGGCGCTTCATGTCCAGCGAAATCCAGTCGTCGCCGCATTCGATGATGGCGCCGGTTTCCGCCAGCTTGTCGAGGATCACGTCCATGGCACGCGGTGCGGCATTACGCAGCACCACATGGCCCTGGGTCATGGCGCCGGCCACCAGGAAGGTGCCGGCCTCGATACGGTCCGGCATTACCGAGTATTCGGCGCCGTGCAGGCGTTCCACGCCTTCCACGATCATCTTGTCGGTGCCGATGCCCTGGATGCGGGCGCCCATGGAGACCAGGCAGTTGGCCAGATCGACCACTTCCGGCTCGCGTGCGGCGTTTTCCAGGATGGTGGTGCCCTCGGCCAGCGCGGCGGCCATCAGCAGGTTCTCGGTGCCGCCGACGGTGACCATATCCATCACGATATGCGCGCCGCGCAGGCGTTTGGCCTTGGCTTTCACGTAGCCGTGCTCGATGGAGATTTCGGCCCCCATCGCCACCAGGCCCTTGATGTGCTGATCCACCGGACGGCTGCCGATGGCGCAGCCGCCGGGCAAGCTGACGGTGGCTTCGCCGTAGCGGGCCAGCATCGGGCCCAGCACCAGGATCGACGCACGCATGGTTTTCACCAGCTCGTACGGTGCCACCAGTGTATCCAGGCTGGCGGCGGTGATTTCCACTTCCTGCACGTTGTCGGTCATTACCCGCACGCCCATGCCTTGTAGCAGTTTCTGGGTGGTGAACACATCGCGCAGCATCGGCACGTTGGCAAGTTTCAGCGTGTCGGCCGTCAGCAGGCCGGCACACAGGATGGGCAGCGCGGCATTCTTGGCGCCGGAGACGCGGATTTCGCCATTGAGCGGGCCGGTGCCGCCCTGGATGACCAGTTTGTCCATTATTCGATTCAGCCTTGTTGTTGTGCCCACTCTTCCGGGCTCAGCGTTTTCATCGACAGCGCATGGATTTCCGCACGCATGCGGTCGCCCAGCGCCTTGTAAACCAGTTGGTGACGCTGCACGCGATTGCGGCCGGAGAATTCCGGGCTGACGATCACGGCGTCGAAATGGGTGCCGTCATCGCCATTGACCTTGATGTAGTCACAGGCCAGGCCGGCGCAGATAACGTCCTGAATGTAAGTAGCACTAACCATTGGGTAATCCTGTCTGAAAGCTATTGTTATAGGCGCGCGGCAAGTGGCCGCGCTGCCGGTATCACTGTTATTGGCGTAATTTGTAGCCGCTGCGCAGCAAATGCAAGGCCCAGGCGGACAGTAGCAAGAAGCTGCCTGCCACGACCGCTGCGGCCAACCACGGCGACACATCGGCCTGGCCAAAGAAGCCGTAGCGGAAGCCGTCGATCATGTAGAACACCGGGTTGAGATGCGACACGGCTTTCCACAGCGGCGGCAGGCCGGAGATGGAGTAGAACACGCCGGACAGGAAAGTCAGCGGCATGATGATGAAGTTCTGGAAAGCGGCCAACTGGTCGAACTTGTCGGCCCAGATGCCGGCGATGATGCCCAGCGTGCCCAGCACGCCACAACCCAGCGCGGCGAACAGCAGCACCCACAGCGGGTTGGCCGGCAGCGGCAGACCGAACCAGGCGGTGACCAGCAGCACGCCGGCACCGACCACCATACCGCGCACCACCGACGCCAGCAGGTAGGCGCCGAAGAACTCCAGCGCCGACAAGGGCGGCAGCAGCAGGAACACGATATTGCCGGTGATCTTGGACTGGATCAGGCTGGACGAGCTGTTGGCGAAGGCGTTCTGCGCCATCGACATCATCGTCAGGCCCGGGATCAGGAAGGCGGTGTAGCTGACGCCCGGATAAGCCTCCACATGGCGCGACAGCACATGCGAGAAAATCAGTTGGTACAACAGGGCGGTCAGCACCGGCGCGGCCACGGTCTGGAAGGCAACCTTCCAGAAGCGCAGGATCTCTTTCTTGAACAGGGTCAGGAAGCCTTGCATCACTTCTTGCCTCCATGCATCAGTTCCACAAATACCTGCTCCAGATCGGTTTCATGTACCGACAGCTCGCGCACTTCCACTGCGGCCAGGCGCAGTTCGCGCAACACGTCTTCCAGGCGGGCGATGTCGGGCAGGACCAGGATCTGGCGGCCGTCGGTCTCGCGCGCCTGGTAGCTGGCGGCCAACGTTGCCGGCAGCGGGCCGGACAGCTTCAGCGAGATTTCGCGGCTGGCACTGTGCGCCAGCAGTTTGTCTTTGGCTTCCAGCGCAATCAGGCGGCCTTTCTTCATCATCGCGATGCGGCTGCACAGCGCCTCGGCTTCTTCCAGATAGTGGGTGGTCAGCACGATGGTGTGGCCGGCGTCGTTCAGCTCCTGCACGAATGCCCACAGGCTCTGGCGCAGCTCCACGTCCACGCCGGCGGTGGGTTCATCCAGCACGATCACCGGCGGGCGGTGTACCAGTGCCTGCGCCACCATCACCCGGCGCTTCATGCCGCCGGACAGCGCGCGCATATTGGTGTTGGCCTTGTCGGGGAGGCCGAGCTTGAACAGCAGCTCGTCTACCCAGGCATCGTTGTGGCGGATGCCGAAGTAGCCGGACTGGAATACCAGCGTCTCGCGTACGGTAAAGAAAGGATCAAATACCAGTTCTTGCGGTACCACCCCCAGCTGCATGCGCGCGGCGCGGGTATCGCTGACGGCATCGTGGCCCATGATGCGGATGCGGCCGCTATCGGGACGCGACAGGCCGCCCATGGCGGAAATCAGGGTGGTTTTGCCGGCGCCGTTGGGGCCAAGCAGGGCAAAGAACTCGCCGTGGGCAACCGTGAAGCTGATGTCATCCAGTGCCTGCAGCGTGCCAAAGCGCTTGCTGACCGACTCGATGCTAATCGCGTGGCTCATTTGGGTGTAATGGGGCTGTAAATGCGGGAAAGCCGGGCAGTATACGCGAATCAGTGTTCCGCTGCAGGCTCTGCTAGCCAGCAGCTGTCACGGAAAATCCCTACAAAATAAGGGCTTATCAGTGCATGGATATACTGGTGAACAGTGTTGTCTTCCGGATTGATCATCCAGGTGTGGCACAGGCCGCCGTACAGCGAGTGCAACCCCAGTGCCGCCAGACGCGGCTCGATGCCGTCGCGCAGCTGGCCGGCGCTGGCCGCATCCTCCAGTACCTGCTGCAAGCGGGCCTGCTTTTCCTGCGTCCAGCTGATCTGTTCCAGCAGCAGCGGCGCCATTTCGCCGACCTGTTCGCAGCCGAGGTGATGAATGCCGCAGATGCGACGCAGGCGCTCGTTGTCGCGCACCAGCGCAAACAGCGTGCTGGCGTGCTGCCACAGGCGCGCGGCAGGGGAGAGGCGGCTGTCGAGCAGCACGCTTTCCATCTCCTCCAGCTCCGGCATGATGCGGTCGCAGATGGCAGTGAACAGATCCAGCTTGTTGTTGAAGTGCCAGTAGATCGCACCACGCGTCACGCCCGCCGCCGCAGCGATGTCGGCCAGCGAGGTGGCGGCCACGCCTTTTTCCCAGAACACGCGTTCGGCGGTATCCAGGAGCAGGTGGCGGGTTTGTTCGGCTTCTTCTCGGGTCTTGCGGGCCATGATGGTGACAGGGTTTTTGTGCGGGCGTAAGGATAGCGATAAATGCCAGGCAGCGCAGCCGCTTTGTTTACATACGTACATGAATGTATGTATTATTTGCCATCTTTACGCTGCTGCCAATGTCTTTATTGTTGCCAGTTGCCAATGGCATGAATTTTTGTGCCAAGGGTGGCAAGATACGGCCATGACGGCGGCAATGCTCTGAACTACGGTAAAGCATGCCCGCGAGCGCCTGCCCGGCAGGCTGCTTGCTGCGTCCAACGCTTCGCACATCAAGCACCACTATCAGGACCCTCACCCATCAAGGAGCCCTTCGTGATAACCATCAAGCCTCGACACACGCTGGTATTGCTGCCGTTGGCCGCACTGCTTGCCGCTTGCGGCCAACAACAGAACGAGCACGCCGCCGCTGGCGGCAACATGCCGCCGATGCCGGTGAGCGTGGTTGAAATGAAACCGGCCGACGTGCCGGTTACCACCGAGTACGTGGCACAGACCAGCGGCTCGCGTGAAGTGGAAGTCCGCGCCCGCGTTTCCGGCATCCTGCAAAAACGTGCCTATACCGAAGGCGCGGCAGTGAAGGCCGGCGAATTGCTGTTCCAGATCGACCACGCGCCGTACCAGGCGGCGGTAGAGCAGGCGGATGCCTCGCTGAAGCTGCAGGAAGCCAACCTGATCCGCGCGCAGCAGGATTACGACCGCGTGCTGCCGCTGTTCAAGGAAAACGCCGTCAGCCAGAAGGACCGCGACGATGCCGTCGCCGCGCTGGCAACCGCCAAGGCATCGGTGGCAGCGGCACGCGCCGCATTGAAGGCGGCGCAGATCAACCTGGACTACACTCGGGTGACCGCGCCGATTTCCGGTGTTACCAGTGCCGAAGTGCGTTCCGAAGGCAGCCTGGTACAGTCCGGTGGCGACAGCCTACTGACCAAGATCTCGCAGCTCGATCCGATCTACGTGAAGTTCTCGCTGTCGGATAACGACGTACTCAAGACGCAGAAACTGGCACGGGAAGGCAAGCTGCGCCTGCCGGCCGGCAACCGCTACACGGTATCGCTGAAGCTGCCGGATGGCAGCCCGTATGGCCGAAACGGCGTGATCGATTTTGCCGACCGCGTCATCGATCCGGCGACCGGCACCTCGGCGGCGCGTGCCATCTTTGCCAACCCGCAGAACCTGTTGCGTGCCGGCCAGTTCGTGCGCGTGGAGCTGAAGGGTGCGGTGCGTGTCAATGCGCTGGTGGTGCCGCAGCAGGCGGTACTGTCCACCCAGCAAGGCAAGCTGGTGTGGGTGGCGGGCAAGGGCAACAAGGTCGAGCCGCGTCCGCTGCAGCTGGCCGAGACCCCTGCGGCCAACGGTGGCTTCATCGTGGAAAGCGGCTTGCAGCCAGGCGACAAGGTGATCGTGGATAACCTGATCAAGCTGCGCCCGGGCGCCACCGTGGCACCGCATCCGGCACAGGCCGCTTCGGCGCCGGCGCAAGGCTAAGGCGGGGGAGCAGACACTATGTTCTCAGCCTTCTTTATCCGCCGGCCGATCTTCGCGTCTGTACTGTCCATCATCATCGTGCTGGCCGGCTTCTTCGGCATGCGCGCGCTGCCGATCGAACAGTACCCGCAGATCGTGCCGCCATCGGTGGCGATTACCACCTCCTATCCGGGCGCCTCGGCCGAGGTGATTGCCGAAACCGTGGCTTCGCCACTGGAGCAGGCGATCAACGGCGTGGACGACATGCTGTACCTGCAGTCGACCAGTGCCAGTAACGGCCGGCTGACGGTCACCGTCACCTTCAAGATCGGTACCAATCCGGACCAGGCGGCGATTAACGTCAACAACCGTGTGCAGTCGGCACTGACCTCGCTGCCGGAAGAAGTCCGTCGCCAGGGCGTCAACGTGCGCAAGCAGGCGGCAACCTTCCTGCAGGTGGTGGCGCTGTATTCGCCGGACCAGCGCTTCGACACCCTGTTCATGAGCAACTACGCGTTGCTGAACGTGGTGGACGAGCTCAAGCGTATTCCGGGCGTGGGGCAGGTGACCAACTTTGCCGGCCAGGACTACGCGATGCGTATCTGGCTGAAGCCGGACCGGCTGGCGCAGCTGGGCATGACGCCTAGCGATGTGGCCAAGGCGATCCGCGAGCAGAACGCGCAGTTTGCCGCCGGCAAGATCGGCGCCACCCCGACCGAGGGCAAGCCGGACTTTACCTACACCATCACTACCCAGGGCCGATTCACCGACGCCGCCGAGTTCGAGAACATCATCCTGCGCGCCGGCAGCGAAGGCGCCAAGGTGCGGTTGAAGGACGTGGCAAGGGTCGAGCTGGGCGCGCTGTCCTACGACTTCTACGGCAAGTACAACGGCAAGCCGACCATTCCGATCGGTATCAACCTGGCGCCGGGGGCCAACCAGCTGGACACCGCCAAGGCGGTGGAAGCCAAGATGGCGGAGTTGTCCACCCGCTTCCCGCAGGGGCTGTCCTACGTGATTCCGTATGACACCACCCGCTTTGTGGAAGTGTCGATTCACGAGGTGGTGCAGACCCTGGCCGAAGCCATGATCCTGGTGTTCGCGGTGGTATACCTGTTCCTGCAGAACTGGCGTGCCACGCTGATTCCGGGTCTGGCGGTGCCGGTGTCCATCATCGGTACTTTTGCCGGCATGTACCTGCTGGGCTATTCCATCAACACCCTGACGCTGTTTGGTATGGTGCTGGCCATCGGTATCGTGGTCGATGACGCCATCGTGGTGCTGGAAAACGTCGAGCGCATCATGATGCAGGAGGGCAAGCCGCCGTACGAGGCTACCCTGCAGGCGATGAAGGAAGTCAGCGGTCCGGTGGTGGCCATCGTGCTGGTACTGTGCGCGGTGTTCATTCCGGTGGCTTTCCTCGGCGGTATCGCCGGCGAGATGTATCGCCAGTTCGCCATCACCATCGCCATCTCGGTGACCATCTCCGGCATCGTGGCGCTGACGCTGACCCCGGCCTTGTGCGCACTGATGCTCAAGCCGGAGCACCAGCACAGCAACCGCTTCTTTGAAGGCTTCAACCGCTTCTTCGATCGCCTCACCAGTCGCTACAGCCGTGGCGTGGCCTTCCTGCTGCGCCGTGCGCTGCTGGCGCTGCTGCTGTTCGGCGTGCTGATCGGCGCCTCGGTGTGGCTGTTCAAGCTGGTACCGTCGTCGCTGGCGCCGGAAGAAGACCAGGGCTACGTGATTGCCGCCACCATCCTGCCGGACGGTGCCGCCATCAACCGCACGCTGGGCGTGATGAACAGCTTCGACAAGCAGATTGCGGCCAACCCGGCGGTGAAGGATGTGATGAGCTTTGCCGGCTTCGACATCCTGTCCGGCTCCAACCGCAGTAATACCGGTGTGACCTTCATCACCCTCAAACCGTGGGACGAGCGCAAGGCGCCGGGGCTGTCGGCACAGGCAGTGGTCGGCGATGTGTTCGGCAAGGGCATGCGCGTACCGGAAGGGCTGGTGCTGGCCTTCAACCCGCCGCCGATCTCCGGCATGTCGTCTACCGGCGGTTTTGAAGCCTATCTGCAGAACCGAGCCGGTGCGACTTCCGGCGATCTGGCCGGTATGGCGCAGAAGCTGATGCAGGAAGCCGCCAAGCGGCCGGAGCTGGCCGGGGTGCAGACCACCTTCTCGGCCAACGTGCCGCAGCTCAACGTGAAGCTGGACCGCGACAAGGCCAAGGCGCTGGGTGTGGCGGTGAGCGACGTGTTCGATGCCATGAGCAGCACCTTCGGCTCGCTGTACGTCAACGACTTCAGCAAGTTTGGCCGCATCTTTACCGTGCAGCTGCAATCGGAGGCCAGCTACCGCGATAGCGTGTCCGACCTGTCCAATGTGTTCGTGCGTTCCAGTGGCGGGCAGATGATTCCGCTCACCTCGCTGGTAACCGTGGAGCAGACCACCGGTCCGGAAATCGTCGAGCGCTACAACGCCTTCCCGTCCGCCAAGTTCGTCGGCGGCCCGGCACCGGGTTACAGCTCGGGCCAGGCGCTGGCGGCGATGGAGCAGGTGGCGAAGGAAGTGCTGCCCGATGGCTACACGCTGGCATGGACCGGCTCGGCATTCCAGGAAAAATCCACCGGCGGATCGTCGTCGATGGTGTTCGTGGTGGCGCTGGTGATGGTGTTCCTGATCCTGGCGGCACAGTACGAGCGCTGGAGCCTGCCGATTGCGGTGCTGACCGCAGTGCCGTTCGCGGTGTTCGGTGCGCTGCTGGCTACCTGGCTGCGCGGTCTCGCCAACGACGTGTACTTCCAGGTGGCACTGGTGACGCTGATCGGCCTGGCAGCCAAGAACGCCATCCTGATCGTGGAGTTCGCGGTGCTGAAGATGGAAGAGGGCATGCCGCTGGGGCAGGCGGCGATCGAGGCGGCCAAGCTGCGCTTCCGTCCGATCGTGATGACCTCGCTGGCCTTCATCCTGGGTTGCGTGCCGCTGGCCATTTCCAGCGGTGCCGGCTCCGCCAGCCGCCATGCCATCGGTACCGGCGTGATTGGCGGCATGTTGGCCGCCACCTTTATCGCCGCGCTGTTCATCCCGCTGTTCTTCAAATTGATCATGCAATTGAGTCAAGGCAAGCAGAAACAGGAAGGAGCCGAGCATGACGCCTAAACACGCCCTGATGCCGCTGTTGCTGGCAGCGGTGCTGTCCGGCTGCGCCGCGGTCGGTCCGGATTACCAGCGTCCCGAGCTGGCCTTGCCGGCCGGCAAGGCGCTGCCGCAGGTGGAAGCCCGCTGGTGGCAGAGCTTCGGCGACCGTCAGCTGGATGCGCTGATCGACGAGGCCCTGCGCTATAACCGCGACCTGCAACAGGCTGCGGCCCGCGTGGACGAAGCCGCGGCGGCGCTGGGCAGCGCCCGCGCCAGCCGCTTGCCGCAGGTCACCGCCAATGCCGGCGCCACCCGCGCGCAGACGTCGCAGTACAGCAGCGGCGCCGGTGCCATCGGCAACCAGTACAGCGCGGCGCTGAACGCCAGCTGGGAGCTGGACCTGTGGGGCAAGCTCGCGCGCCAGCGCGAGGCGGCGACGGCCAACCTGTCGGCCAGCGAATACACGCTGGCGGCGGCGCGGCTGTCGCTGGCGGCCCAGGTCAGCAATGCCTACTTCCAGCTGCTGGCGTACGACGCGCAACTGGCGGCCGCCAGGGCCACGCTGCAGGGGCGCGAAGACAGCTTCCGCCTGCGCCAGAAGCGCTTTAACGGCGGCATGACCTCCGAGCTGGAGCTGAAGCAGGCGGAAGCCGAGCTGGCTTCGGCACAGGCGGCGGTGCCCAAGCTCAGCCAGGCGGTAGACCGCAGCGAACATGCGCTGGCGGTACTGCTGGGCCGCGCGCCGCGCGAACTGTTGCAGGCTCCGGCGCGGGGCAAGCCGCTGGAGCGGCTGGCGGAAGCGCCAAGCGTGCCGGGCGATCTGCCATCCGACCTGCTGCTGCGGCGTCCGGATATCGCCGCGGCCGAGCAGCAACTGATTGCGGCCAACGCCCGTATCGGCGTGGCGCGTGCGGCCTACTTCCCCAGCATCGGCCTGTCGGCCGGCATCGGCAGCGAGAGCTACAAGCTGTCGCAGCTGTTCAGCGGCCCGGCGCAGATGTGGAGTTTTGCCGGCAATCTGGCGGCGCCAATCTTCAACAACGGCGCCATCGCCGCCGATGTCTCGGCCGCCAGCGCACGGCAGAAGCAGGCACTGGCCGGCTACGAGAAGGCAGTGCAGTCGGCGTTTGCCGACACGCTGGACGCGCTCACCGCAGTGCGCAGCAGCCGCGAGACCGAGCTGGCACAGCGCAAGCAGCTGGAGGCGATGCGCGAAGCGCTGCGGCTGGCCCGCTTGCGCTACGACAACGGCTACAGCAGCTATCTGGAAGTGCTGGATGCCGAGCGCAGCGTGTTCCAGCTGGAGCAGTCGCTGGCCGATGCCCGCCTGGCCCGGCTGCAGGCGGCGGTGAGTCTGTACACCGCGCTGGGTGGCGGCTGGCAGCCGGGTTAACCCGTCAGCGTCAGCCAGACACCGGCCACCGTTCGCGGTGGCCTTTTTTATGGCTGGCTGCGGAAATGCGGGCGTGGCGGCTTGCAATCCTGCGGCGCTTGGGTGATGATTATCCGAGTAAATTAGTCGGATATTGGTCATGTCGAGCACTTCGCCCACTGCCGTCGTCACCCAGGACGACAAATTCACGGTCGAGCGCATCAGCTGGCTGCGGCGCTGGAGCGACAAACTGCTGAGCTTCCGCCTGAGCCGGCCGGATGGCTTCCGCTTCGTGCCCGGCCAGTTCGCCCGTCTCGGTCATGTGCTGGACGATGGCAGCATGGTGTGGCGCGCCTACTCCATGGTGTCGGCGCCGTGGGACGAGTACCTGGAGTTCTACTCCATCGTGGTGCCGGACGGGCAGTTCACCAGCCGGCTGGCAAGGCTGGGCGAGGGCGACAGCGTGCTGCTGGAGCGCAAGGCCACCGGCTTCTTTACCGTCGACCGGCTGCCGGATGGCGAACAGCTGTGGCTGCTGGCCACCGGTACCGGGCTGGCGCCGTATCTGTCCATCCTGCAGCAGGAGGATGTATGGCAGCGCTTTGCCCATATCGTGCTGGTGCATTGCGTGCGTGAAGGCATCGAACTGGCCTACCGCGACGAGATCGCCGCGCTGCGCGATCACCCGCTGCACGGCGATGCCTACGGCCACAAGCTGCAATACCTGCCGGTGGTGACGCGCGAGACGGTGCCGGGCGCGCTGTCCGGCCGTATTCCGGCGCTGCTGGCCGACGGCACGCTGGCCGCGGCTGCCGGGCTCACCATCAGCCCGGAACAGTCGCGCTTCATGATCTGCGGCAACCCGCGCATGGTGATGGATACCTACCGCCAGCTGCAGCAGCAGGGTTGCCGGCTGGCAAGGTTGGCCGCACCGGGGCAGGTGGTGCTGGAAAACGGCTGGTAACCGTGCTATTCCACGGTTGCATTTGTATAGTCAAATATGTTCGTTCGGGCTGCCGGCGTTTTTTGCTATAGTCCCGTCTGTTTTATTGATTCAATGATCAATAGCTTTAAGGAATAACAATGAAGAAGACACTGCTGACCCTGTCGCTGCTGGGCCTGACCGCCAACGTATTCGCCGCCGACCTGCTGGATACCGTGCAACAGCGCGGCACCCTGAAGATCGCGCTGGAAGGCACCTACCCGCCGTTCAACTTCAAGGACAAAGAGCAGAAGCTGACCGGTTTCGAAGTGGAACTGGGTGATGCGCTGGCCAAGAAACTGAAGCTGAAGCCGGAATTCATTACCGGCGAATGGAGCGGCCTGCTGGCCGGCCTGCAGGGCGGCAAGTTCGACGTGGTGCTGAACCAGGTGTCCATCACCGACAAGCGCAAGGAAGTGTTCGACTTCTCCGTGCCGTACACCATTTCCAGCGCGCAGCTGATCGTGCGCAAGAACGAGACCCGCAGCTTCAAGAGCCTGGCCGACCTGGCCGGCAAGAAGATGGGCGTGACCCAGGGCAGCAACTACGCCGACATGGTCAAGGCACAGGGCGGCATCGAGTCCAAGTTCTACCCGTCTGCCGCCGAGATTTTCCAGGATCTGGCGCTGGGTCGCGTGGATGCGGCGATCAACGACAGCCTGCTGATCCCGTTCGCGCTGAAAGAAGCCAAGCTGCCGCTGAAAGCCGGCGCGCCGGTGGGCGGCACCACCTCGATGGGTATCCCGTTTGCCAAGGGTAACCCCAAGTTCAAGGCCGCCATCGATGGCGCGCTGAACGCGATGTACAAGGACGGCAGCTTCAAGAAGATTTCCGTGAAGTGGTTCGGTATTGATGTATCGAAGGCACCGGCCGCACGCTAAAATCGGCCGTTGAACCACGCCTCCGCGTCGTGCGGAGGCGTTTGTATTTGTAGAACACGCTACGCGGCCGCTTGCCGGCGGCGGGAAGGGAACAACATGGATTGGCTGGAGCTGGCCAAAGACGCGCTGCCGGTGCTGATCAAGGGTACCGGGCTGACACTGTTCTTTGCGGTGATCTCCATGGTGCTGGGCTTGGCGCTGGGCTTTGTGGTGGCGCTGCTGCGGGTGGCGCGCGTGCCGCTGCTGTCGCAGCTGGTGGCGTTCTACGTCAGCGCCATGCGCGGCACGCCGCTGCTGGTGCAGATTTTCGTGATCTATTACGGCCTGCCGTCGGTCGGCATCGAGTTCGAGCCGGTGACCGCCGGCGTGCTGGCGCTGACGCTGAACGTGGCCGCCTACCTGTCGGAAAGCCTGCGCGGCGCCATCGCCGGCGTCGATCGCGGCCAGTGGGATGCCGCGCTGTCGCTGGGGCTGTCCTGGTGGCAAGGCATGCGCTACGTGGTGGCGCCGCAGGCGCTGCGTCTGGCGGTGCCCAGCCTCGCCAACAGCCTGATCTCGCTGATCAAGGATACCTCGCTGGTGTCGGTGATTACCGTCTCCGAGCTGATGATGTCGACCAAGGACCTGATCGCGCAGACCTTCCAGCCCTTGCCGCTGTACCTGATGGCCGCCGCCATCTACTGGGTGCTGAGCGCGGTGTTCGAGCAGGTGCAGCGCCGGGTCGAGATCAAACTGCAGCGCGCCTACCAGCGTTGATCCAGCTTGCGGCCAACGTTGGCCGCAAGTTCACCGAATACGGAGTTGCCGATGAAATTCGCCACCAAGGCCGTCCATGCCGGCTACGACTACCACGGCCACCAGCGCGCGCTGATGCCGCCGATCTACCAGACCTCCGCCTTTGCGCATGACGAAGTCGGCGAGCAGCTGGATTTTGCCTACTCGCGCACCGGCACCCCGACCCGCGCGGTGCTGGAAGCCAACCTGGCGGCGCTGGAAGGTGCCGCGCACGGCCTGGCGTTCGCCAGCGGCATGGCGGCAGTGGACGCGGTATTGCGCGCCACGCTGCAGCCGGGCGACGAAGTCATCGCCGTGGCCGATCTGTACGGCGGTGCCTACCGCATCCTCACCAAGGTGATGGCGGCGCAGGGCATCAAGGTGACCTTTGCCGATCTGACCGCTGCGGCCAACCTTGAAGCGCTGATCGGCAGCAACACCAAGCTGCTGTGGCTGGAATCGCCGACCAACCCGCTGCTGAACCTGGTGGACATCGCTGCACTGTCGGTCATCGCCCACCAGCACGGCGTGAAAGTGGCGGTGGACAGCACCTTCGCTACCCCCTACCTGCAGAACCCGCTGGCTCTGGGCGCCGACATCGTGGTGCATTCCGCCACCAAGTATCTGGGCGGCCATTCCGACGTGCTGCTGGGGCTGGTGGCGGTGAGCGATGCCGAGCTTTTCAAGGCGATCAAGTTCATCCAGAACGCCGCCGGCGCGGTGCCGGGGCCGCAGGACTGCTTCCTGACCCTGCGCGGCATCAAGACCCTGGCGTTGCGCATGGAACGCCACTGCGACAATGCCGAGAAAGTGGCGGCCTTCCTGCAGAACCATCCGGCCATCGACAAGGTGTTCTATCCCGGCCTGCCGGAGCATCCGGGGCACGAGCTGGCCCGTCGCCAGATGCGTCGCTTCGGCGGCATCGTCACCGTCTACCTGAAAGACAATAGCCGCGCCGCCGCCAGCCGCATCGCCGGCAAGCTGCAGCTGTTCATGCTGGCCGAGTCGCTGGGCGGGGTGGAGTCGCTGGTCAACCACAGCTACACCATGTCGCACGGCGGCATGCCGCCGGAGCAGAAGGCGGCGCTGGGCATCCGCGACGGCCAGCTGCGCTTGTCTATCGGTATCGAAGACATCGACGACATCCTCGCCGATCTGGCACAGGCGCTGGCGGACTGAGCCGGCGTTTAGCATGAAAAGCACAAGGCCACGCCCATCGGGCGTGGCCTTGTGCTTTGGCGCTGCGGCCAAGGTTGGCCGCACGCGGCTTACTTGAACAGCGCCGCGTTGGCGTCGATGGCCGCCAGCGCGCACTGCTCGTCCAGGTGGCCACCGGGGGCGCCGCCGATGCCGATGGCGCCGATCACCTCGTTGCCGGCTTTCAGCGGTACTCCGCCGCCCAGCAACAGGAAGCCCGGAATGTCAGTCAGGTTGGCCGCACCCGGATTCTTCTGCGCGTTTTCCATCATCGCCAGCGTCGGTGCCTTGGCGGAGGCGGAAGTGAAGGCCTTGGCGCGGCTGGCCTCGATGGTGTGGGTGCCAGCATTGTCGGCGCGGGCGAAAGCCTTCAGGTTGCCGGCGCGGTCCACCACGCTGACGCCGACGTTCCAGCCCTTGGCCTGGCACAGCGCTACCGCGTCGCTGGCCAGTTTCTGCGCGTCGGCCAGCGCGATATTGCGTTCGGTGAGCGGGGCGGCCTGGGCCAGGGTGGCGGTGGCAAGCAGCAGGGCGGTGCAGGTGGTACGGATCATGGTGAAGCTCCTGTTCGTGGTGGGGCGAGGGATGGCTTCATGGTAGGCAATCGGTGGCGACGGCAACATTCGGTTGATTACGCCGCGGCCTCCGTAGTGCTACGGAGGCCGGGTTGGCCGCAAGCCATGACTGGTTTGCGGCCAACGTGTTTTGGTGGTGGGGAATCCGCTGCGCGGATAATGATTGAAGTCGCCGGTTCCGCCCGGCGGACGGGCCAGGGGGCGTGCCGCCGCCCCCTCGCGACCCCGCTCGCCCCAATGGTCCGCGAAACCCCGGCAATACAGGCCCGCGCAAGGCGCCGCTGATTCGCCGCTTGCTAACGGCGCGCGGCTCAAGCAGCGTCTTAAAACCTTGCACAGACCTGTTTTGCCGGCGCTCCCCGTGGGGCAGTCGGGCGCTTCACAATGTTGGCCGCAGGCTTGTTTGCAGCGGTATCTCGACGCCCTCGGCTTGTCAGATGCCCTCCGCCAGCAACACCAGGTAGTGGCGGATCAGCTGCGCCAGGGTATCCACTTCCAGCTTGGCGAACACATTGGCGCGGTAGGTTTCCACCGTGCGCGGCGACAGCGCCAGCTCGCGGGCGATTTCCTTGTTGCTCAGGCCGTCGGCGATACGCTGCAGCACGTCCAGCTCGCGGCCGGACAGCCGCGCCAGCTTGTGCCGTGCGGCCAATGTGGCCGCCTGCCGCTCGCGGCTGGCGATGTGCTGGCGCACCGCTTTCTGCACCGCGTCCAGCAGCACGTCGTCGTCCACCGGCTTTTGCAGGAACTCCACCGCACCGCTCTTGAACGCGCGGCGGCACAGGTCCACGTTGCCGTGGCCGGTGAGCATGATCACCGGCAAGTCGCTGCTGGCCAGCTGTTCCAGCACGTCCAGTCCGCTCATGCCGGGCATGCGGATATCCAGCAGCAGGCAGCCGATGGCGCCGCGGTCATGGCTGGCGAGAAACGCCTGCGGGTCGGCAAAACCTTCGCTGCGCAGCCCGACGCTGCGCAGCAGCAGCGCCAGCGCGTCGCGCACCGCGTCGTCGTCGTCCAGCAGGTAGATCAGCGGGGATTGCTTGTCGGCAGTCATCGGGACTCCTCGGCCAGTGGCAGGCTCAGGGTGAAACAGGCGCCGCCGGCTGGCAGGTTGGCCGCAGTGAGCTGGCCGTGCATGCCATGCGCCAGCGTTTCGCTCAGGCTCAGTCCCAGCCCCATGCCGCCTTCGCGGGTGGTGAAAAAGGGCTGGAACAGTTGCGGCAACTGCTCGGGCGGGATGCCCGGCCCGTCGTCGCTGACCGTCAGCCAGTAGCGGCTACCCAGCGCCTCGCCGCGCAGGCGGATATGGCCGCCACGGCTGCCCAGCGCTTCGACGGCGTTCTGCACCAGGTTGTGCAGGATCTGCTCCAGCGCCACCGGCTCGGCCTGCAGCCGTGCCTCGGGGCTGGCGTTATCCCAGCTGAGGGCAATCCGGCGCGCGGCCAGCTCGTCGTGGCGCAGCACCAGCAGCGACTCCAGCAGCGGTTGCGGATCGAGTGCGCGGCTGCCGCCACTGCCCGGCTGCGTCACCATGGCGCGCAGGCGGCCAACGATGTCGGCGGCGCGGCGGGCCTGGGCGGCGCTGGTCTGCAGTGCCTGGCGTACGCTATCGCGTTCGTCATCGTCGTCCAGCAGGCGCTCGGCCGCCCGCACATTGGCGAGGATGGCGGTCAGCGGCTGGTTCAGTTCGTGGGCGATGCCGGCGGCCATTTCCCCCAGCGTCCCCAGCCGGTTGAGGTTGGCGAGGCGCAGCTGCTGTTGTGCCAGATGGCGCTGGGCGCGGACCTGCAGCCGGCTGCGGATGCTGCCCAGCAGCAGGGCCAGTAGTAGCGACAGCGCCAGCCACTGTGTCCACGGCCATTCGGCCGGCGTCAGCACCCTGCGGCTGTGAAAGGCAAACGGCTGGCTGGCGGCCGGCAGCCGTTTGTCCAGCGCCAGCGGCCAGCCCCATGGCAACGGTTGCGGTTGGCGCGCCAGCAGGGCCAGCTCGCCGCTAGGTAGTTCAAGGCTGATGCGCGCCAGTGCCGGCGGCCAGTCGCTACCGGCCAGCAGGAGGCGGGCATCGATCAGCAGACTCCAGCCGGAGCCGTCCACCAGCCAGTAGCGGCCATTGCCGGCCGGCAGGGTCTGGGCGAGATGCTGGCTTGCCGCCTGGCGGTAAGCGGCGGCGATGCCGGCGGGGGCGGCACTGCTGCCGTGCCAGCTGTCGTGTTGCCAGTAGCCGATGGCCAGCAGTTGCGGCATGGCCGGTTGCAGGCCGGCCAGCAGGGGTTGCGCTGGCGGCGGCGTTTCCAGCTGGGCCAGCGTGGCCAGCACCGCCTCGTGCTGTACCGTTTTCTGGCTCAACAGGCGGTGGGCAATACTGCTGTCCTGGCTGAAGCGTTGTTGCTGTTCGCGCAGGGCAAACCAGCCGCTCAGCAGCGCGCCCAGCAGGCTGGCGAGCAGCCAGTAGCTGATGCTCTGGCGCAGGGTGGGGATGTTCATGCACTGCATTATGGCAGCGGTGGCGGCACGGCAACCTCCGTAGCGCTACGGAGCCTGCACGCTGCCTGGGGCGCGGTGCGGCCAACCGTGGCGCTTTAGACGGGGGATTGCCCGGCGGGGAGGACGATCAGTGGTAGTAACGCAGGGCGATGCGGCGTGCTTCGCCATTCTGCTGCAGTTGCTGCAGTGCCGCCGCCAGCCGGTTTGCCGCTGCCGAATTGGTGCTGCGGCTGCAGCCCAGCCAGGAGTCGGCGTGCGCCAGTGGCAGTACCTGGCGCAGCGTTACGTGCTGCTGCTGGGCGAAGTAGCGGGCCACGACATCATGCACCGCCCACAGGTCCACGGCATGATCCTGCAGCATCTGCAGGCTGTCGCCGGGAGTATGGGTGGTGCTGTAGCTGAGCTTTTTTTCCTTCAGCCGGTTCTCGGCGGTGGTACCCAGCATCACGACGATGCGTTGCCGTGCCGCCGCGGCGAGACTGACGGATGCGGGGGCGTCGCCATTGTCCAGCGTGAACAGGGCCAGTTCGCCGCGGTTGAGCAGTGCCAGCCAGAGGTACAGCTTTTCCCGCTCGGGGGCGCGGGTCAGCGGATAGGCGCAGGTGTCGGGCGTCTGCTGGGTCGTCTGCTGTGCCCGTTTCCACGGCAGGTCGCTGCGGATGTCGAGGCTGACGCCGCTTTGCTTTGCCGCCAGCTGCAGCAGGTCGTAGCCGATACCGCTGTTGCGTCCGTTCTCGCTGACGATGCTCAGCGGCGGATAGTCGGCGGTATAGATGGTAAGGTCTGCGGCCTGGAGCGCGGGGGCGGCCAGGCTCAGCAAACAGGCTAGGGTCCGGGGTTTCACGAACTGGACTCCGTGGGTGGGTGTTTCATTATGACCGCTGCGCCGGCGGCTGCAAACAAAACGGCCAACCCCGCGAGAGGTTGGCCGCATGTCGCCGCAGCTGCGCGATCAGGCGCGGACGCAGTCCACGCAGTAGGTCTTCTTGCCGTCGATGTCGGTAGCCACCAGACCGTGCACGTCGGTCTCGAAGCCCGGCAGCTGGCGGTTGAAGGCCTGCACGAAGCGCAGGTAGTCGACGATGGTCTGGTTGAACACCTCGCCCGGAATCAGCAGCGGGATGCCCGGCGGGTACGGCGTCAGCAGCACGGCGGTGACGCGGCCTTCCAGCTGGTCCACCGGCACGCGCTCGATGTCGCGGTGCGCCATCTTGGCGAACGCTTCGCCCGGGCGCATCGCCGGCGCCATTTCCGACAGGTAGATCTCGGTGGTCAGACGGGCAATGTCGTGCTCGCCGTACAGGCGGTGAATCTTCAGGCACAGGTCCTTCAGGCCGACACGCTCGTACTGCGGGTACTTGGCGACGAATTCCGGCATCACGCGCCACAGCGGCTGGTTCTTGTCGAAGTCGTCCTTGAACTGCTGCAGCAGCGAGATCATGGTGTTCCAGCGGCCCTTGGTGATGCCGATGGTGAACATGATGAAGAAGCTGTACAGGCCGGTCTTTTCCACTACCACGCCGTGCTCGGTCAGGTACTTGGTGACGATGGCGGCCGGGATACCCAGCTCTTCGAAGCTGCCGTCCAGCGCCAGACCCGGGGTCAGGATGGTGGCCTTGATCGGGTCCAGCATGTTGAAGCCGTCTTCGATGCCGGCAAAGCCGTGCCAGCTGTCTTCCGGTTTCAGCGTCCAGTCGGCCGGGTCGCAGATGCCGTCATCGGACAGGGTGTCCGGGCCCCACACGCGGAACCACCAGTCACGGCCGTATTCGCCCTGTACCTTGCGCATGGCGCGGCGGAAGTCCAGTGCTTCCACCAGCGATTCTTCCACCAGCGCCTGGCCACCCGGCTGCTCCATCATCGCCGCCGCCACGTCGCAGCTGGCGATGATGGCGTACTGCGGGCTGGTGGAGGTGTGCATCAGGTAGGCTTCGTTGAAGCTCATGGTGTCCAGCTTGCGGTTCTCCGGGTCCTGCACCAGGATCTGCGACGCCTGCGAGATGCCGGCCAGCAGCTTGTGGGTGGACTGGGTGGAGAAAATCATCGACTCCTTGCAGCGCGGACGGCCCTCGCCGATGGCGTGGAAGTCGCCGTAGAAGTCGTGGAAGCTGGCGTGCGGCAGCCAGGCTTCGTCGAAGTGCAGGGTATCGACCTCGCCATCCAGCAGGCCCTTGATCTCCTCGACGTTGTACAGAATGCCGTCGTAAGTGGACTGGGTGATGGTGAGGATGCGCGGCTTGGCGCCGTTGTTCTTGGCCAGCGCCTCGCGGGCGAACGGGTTGGCCTCGATCTTGGCGCGGATAGCCTCCAGCGAGAACTCGCTTTTCGGAATCGGGCCGATGATGCCGTAGTGGTTGCGCGTCGGCATCAGGAACACCGGAATCGCGCCGGTCATGATGATGGCGTGCAGGTTCGACTTATGGCAGTTGCGGTCCACCAGCACGATGTCGCCGGCGGCCACGGTGCTGTGCCATACGATCTTGTTGCTGGTGGAGGTGCCATTGGTGACGAAGAACAGGTGGTCGCAGTTGAAAATGCGTGCCGCATTGCGTTCCGACGCCGCCACCGGGCCGGTGTGGTCCAGCAACTGGCCCAGCTCGTCCACCGCGTTGCACACGTCGGCGCGCAGCATGTTCTCGCCGAAGAACTGGTGGAACATCTGGCCCACCGGCGACTTCAGGAACGCCACGCCGCCGGAGTGCCCCGGGCAGTGCCAGCTGTAGGAGCCATCGTAGGCGTAGTTCACCAGCGCGCGGAAGAACGGCGGCGCCAGGCTGTCCAGGTAGCTCTTGGCCTCGCGGATGATGTGGCGTGCCACGAACTCCGGGGTGTCCTCGTGCATGTGGATGAAGCCGTGCAGTTCGCGCAGGATGTCGTTGGGGATGTGGCGCGCGGTGCGGGTTTCGCCGTACAGGTACACCGGAATGTCCGGGTTGCGGCGGCGGATTTCGGCGACAAAGCCGTACAGGCCGCCCAGCGCGGTTTCGGCGTCTTCCTCGGTGTGGAATTCCTCGTCGTCGATCGACAGGATGAAGCCGGCGGCACGGCTTTGCTGCTGCGCGAACGAGGTCAGGTCGCCGTAGCTGGTGTAGCCGATGACGTCCATGCCTTCGGCCTTGATGGCGTCGGCCAGCTCGCGGATGCCGGAGCCGCTGGTGTTCTCGGAACGGAAATCCTCGTCGATGATGACGATGGGGAAGTGAAAACGCATACCTGAGTCCTTAGTTGCTGGCGGGCGAGCGGACTCGCCCAAACTCGGACATACCGGTGCTGCATGAAGACTGCCGGGCAGAGCGTGAACCATGCAGGGTGCAACTGCATGGTCTTTGGCACCTGTAACGCCGCTGGCGGCTTTCACGGCATGGCCGGAAATGTCACTCGGTGCGCGTTGGGGCACAGTTCTGTACGTACGACGTGATGCCGCCGCCCTGGATGGCTGGCCTTGAGGCGCGTTGTTTTAACCCGGAGGCAGCCAGAATCGGGGGGCGGCTGCAACCGGAACAAAAGGGGCGCTTTGCACCGCGGGGCGCACTGGGAGGCGGGCCTCCTTCACGTCTGCCGGCTTAGGGTGTTGTCTACCGGCTGGCAAGGTTGGCCGCACCGGAAAACACCTTCGAATAACCCAAGAAAGCGCGCATTGTAGCGACATTGTCGGCCTTCATGTTGCGCAGCAGTATTACAGCGCGGATTTTTCTTTGTCCGGCCTGGCGGTAGGCGTACCTGCCATCCTGATGGCATGTTTTGTTGCCGTGGCGCTGACCGCTGCTGTTACTTTCTGCCAGGTGGGCAGGCGTTGGTTTTGATCCGTTGCTTTGCTCTGTTGTTTATACAAATCAATGGCTTGGCTATGTGGTTTCGCGGTGCTGCTGTCGCTGCGCTGCGGTGCCAAGGTTGGCCGCAGGCTGGCTAGTGGCGGTCCGTTTCTGCCGGCGGGTGTTGTTTTTTATGCCAGCGCCGGTGGTATAGCTGCCAGGCGCGCAGTAGCACGCTGGCGGCGGCCAGCAGCAACAGCACGGTCAGTGGCAGGGCGGCAAGGTAGGGGAACACGCTGATGGCGATAGCCAGCAGCAGCAACACCAGGCCGATGCTGAGAAAGGCGCTGGCTTCGCTGTCATCCACGTCGCGGGTACCGCGTACCGCGCTGTCCAGCACCTCGCCGATGCGGGCCGCCTGGCGCGCGGCGGCGGCGGCGCTGGCGACCGCCTGCTGCCGCAATGGCAGTCGTTCCAGGCGCTCGCGCTGGCGCGCCGGTACCGGCCGGCGGCGCTGACCGCCGAGTACGATCTCGGTAGCGTTGTCCAGATCGACGAGAAAGCGCTGCGCCATGGCTGCGGCCACGCCGGCATCCTCGATCGCCAGGTCGATTTCGCGGTTGGCCAGCCAGCTGGAGAGATTGAGGTTGGTCGAGCCGATGCGTGCCCAGCGGTCATCGGCGACGGCGGTCTTGGCATGCACCATCGGGCCATCCCATTCGAACACCCGCACGCCGGCATCCAGCAACGGGCGGTACTGGGTGCGTGATACGGTGGCAATCCAGCCGATATCGCTGGCACGCGGCACCAGTAGCCGCACATCCACGCCATCCCGCGCGGCATTCTGCAACGCCGCCAGATAGGCGCTGGTACCCATGAAATAGGCGTCGGTAAGCCACAGCCGCTCGCGGGCAAAACCGGCGATCAGCAAATCGAGTCGCATCAGGTTGGCCGTGGCCGGGGTGGTGGCAATCAGCCGCGCGGCGATGTCGCCGCAGTTTTGCGGCGCCGGCAGCGGTGGCAGTTGCAGCGGCGCACCGCACTGCGCCCAGCTGTCGGCAAAGGCGGCCAGTGCATCGGACAGCAGCGGGCCACTCAGCCGCAGGCCGGTATCGCGCCAGTCATTCCAGCGCGAGCTGGCGCACAGCCCGCCTATAAAGGCGACCTCGCCATCGACAATGATCAGCTTGCGATGGTCACGCCCCAGCAGGCGCAGGCCGCGCCCCAGTCCTGGCGCCTGCCAGACACGGATCTGGGCGCCCGCCTGCAGCAGGGGCTTGAAGAAACCGCGGTAATGCTCGCGCCAGCAACCCAGCCAGTCATACAGCAGGAACACCTGAACTCCGGCTTTGGCTTTATCGCACAGCAGGGCGCGCAGCTGGCGACCGAAATCGTCATTGGCAAACAGGTACATCTCGACCTGGATGACGGTTTTGGCTTGCTGGATCGCTGCTAGCCAGGCAGCAAAGTTGGCCGCGGCATCAAACAGCAGCGCTACCTGATTGCCGGCGACCAGCGGAGCGCCGGCGGAGCGTGCCAGCGCCTGTTCTGCCATTTGGCGGAACAGGGGAGAAGCAGCCGGGGTATGTCGAAAAAATGCCATTTATTTATTGTCTGACAATATTTGAAATTCAGTATTTTGTAGGGGTGAAAATACAATATTTTCCTGTCGTTTTTTTGAAGGTTAATGTCCCTAAAACGTAAACTTTGAGCTTTGTGAAGCAGGTGAAATTTGCGTGCAAATAACTACAACTTATTGTTTTTGTTAAGATAATGCGTCGCACAAAAAGCGGTTGCAGGTCAGCTATCTTGACCTTAGAATCGAAGTCATTCGCTTCACATTATAAGCAGGGACAAACGATGGACAGACAGCGCTGGCTGGAGGGCACTCTATATCGCCCGGATTTCGAACAGGACAGCTGCGGCTTCGGCCTTATCGCACAGCTGGACGACAAACCTTCCCACTGGCTGGTACAAACCGCGATTTCCTCGCTGGCCAAGCTGACGCACCGTGGTGCGGTAGCGGCAGACGGCAAGTCGGGTGACGGCTGTGGCCTGCTGTTCCGCAAGCCGGACGGCTTCCTGCGCGAAGTGGCGGCCGAGGCCGGCATTACGCTGAAGGCAACCTACGCCGCCGGCCTGGTGTTCAGTCATCCGCAGGATGGCGAGCGCAGCCGCAACCGTGTGAAAGAATATCTGGAAAGCCAGGGTCTGGAAGTGGCGGGCTTCCGTGCCGTGCCTATCGACCTGGATGCCTGTGGCGAGCAGGCGATGGCGTCGCTGCCCAGCTTCCACCAGGTGTTCGTCAACTGCCCGTTCGGCATGGACGAGCTGGCATTCCAGCGCCGTCTGTACATGGGGCGCCGTCTGGCTGAAAAAGCCAACAAGGTCGACGATCCGTATTTCTATATCCCGACCCTGTCGCCGCACACGCTATCGTACAAGGGCCTGGTAACACCGGAAAACCTGCACAAGTTCTATCTGGACCTGTCCGATCCGCGTTTCGAGTCCAGCCTGGCGGTCTTCCACCAGCGCTTCTCCACCAACACCTGGCCGCAGTGGAAACTGGCGCAGCCGTTCCGCTTCCTGGCGCACAACGGTGAAATCAACACCGTGCAGGGCAACCGTAACTGGGCGCGTACCCGCGAGCGCATCATGACCTCGCCACACCTGGACATGGATGCCATCCGTCCGATCGTGCAAACCGACGGTTCCGACTCCATGTCGCTGGACAACATGCTGGAAGGCCTGCTGATGGGCGGCATTCCGCTGTTCCGCGCATTGCGCCTGCTGGTGCCGCCGGCATGGCAGAACGTGGACAGCACCGACAAGGATCTGCGCGCGTTCTACGAATTCAACTCCATGCACATGGAGCCGTGGGATGGCCCGGCCGGCATCGTGCTGACTGATGGCCGTTATGCCGGCTGTATGTTGGACCGTAACGGTCTGCGTCCGGCACGCTGGGTGCTGACCAAGGACAATATCCTCACCATCGCGTCCGAAGTCGGTGTCTGGGACTACCAGCCGGAAGACGTGGTGAAGAAGGGCCGTGTGAAGCCGGGCCAGCTGTTTGCCGCCGACCTGCAGACCGGTGAAATCCTGTACCCGGAAGACATCGATGCCCAGCTGAAGTCCGCCAAACCGTACCGTCAGTGGATCAAGGACGCCGGTTCGCGTCTGGAGCTGTCGATCGAGGACGATGCCGGCCTGGAAGCGTGGCCGAAAGAGCAGCTGCTGACTTACCAGAAGCTGTTCAACATCAGCTTTGAAGAGCGCGACCAGATTCTGCGCGTGCTGGCCGAAGACGGCCAGGAGGCCGTCGGCTCGATGGGCGACGATACCCCGATGGCGGTGTTGAGCCAGAAAGTGCGCTCGCCATTCGATTACCTGCGCCAGCAGTTCGCGCAGGTGACCAACCCGCCGATCGACCCGATCCGCGAAGCCATCGTGATGTCGCTGAACACCGTGTTCGGCCCCGAGCGCAATATGTTCGAGGAGACCGCCGAGCACGCCAAGCGTCTGGAAGTGCGCAGCCCGGTGCTGTCGCGCGAGAAATTCGTGCGCATTACCACCCGTACCGAGCCGTACCTGAAGGCCACCACTTTCGATCTGTGCTACGACCCGGCGGAAACCACGCTGGAAGACGCCATCCGCAAACTGTGCGCCCACGTGGTGGAAGCGGTACAGGAAGGCAGCGTGATCGTGGTGCTGTCCGACCGCACCATTGCGGCCAACCGTCTGCCGATCCACGCACTGTTCGCCACCGGTGCAGTGCACCACGCGCTGATGGATTCCGGCCTGCGCTGCAAGGCCAATATCCTGGTGGAAACCGGTACCGTACGTGACCCACACCAGATGGCGGCGTTGATCGGCTATGGTGCCACTGCCGTCTACCCGTACCTGGCGTACCAGACCATTGTCGACCTGGTGCAGACCGGCGACGTGCAACTGCGCGTCAACGAGGCGTTGCAGCACTACCGCAAGGGCATCAACAAGGGTCTGATGAAGGTGCTGTCCAAGATGGGTATCTCCACCATCGCCAGCTACCGTGGTGCCCAGTTGTTCGAAGGTATCGGCCTGCACGAAAAAGTGGTCGAGCTGTGCCTGAAGGGCACGGTATCGCGTATCTCTGGCGCCAACTTCGACGACTTCGAAGACGACCAGAAAAAACTGGCCAAGCTGGCGTTCAATCCGATGCGTCAGGTTACCCAGGGCGGCCTGCTCAAATACGTGCACGGCGAGGAGTACCACGCCTACAACCCTGACGTGGTGCAGGTGCTGCAGAAGGCGGTACAGAACACCGACTACGACGCCTACAAGCAATATGCCGAGCTGGTGAACAACCGTCCGGTGGCGATGTTCCGCGACCTGATGGAACTGAAACTGGATGGCATCACCCCGATCTCCATCGACGAAGTGGAGCCGGTGGAAAGCATCCTCAAGCGTTTCGACTCTGCCGGCATGTCGCTGGGCGCTCTGTCGCCGGAAGCGCACGAAGCGATGGCAACTGCCATGAACCGCCTCGGTGGCCGTTCCAACTCCGGTGAGGGCGGCGAAGATCCGGCGCGTTACGGCACCGAGAAGATGTCCAAGATCAAGCAGGTGGCTTCCGGCCGCTTCGGTGTCACCCCGCATTACCTGGTCAACGCCGAAGTGCTGCAGATCAAGGTAGCCCAGGGCGCCAAGCCGGGTGAAGGCGGCCAACTGCCGGGCGACAAAGTGTCGCCGCTGATCGCCAAGCTGCGTTGCTCCAAGCCGGGCATCAGCCTGATCTCGCCGCCGCCGCATCATGACATTTACTCGATCGAGGATCTGGCCCAGCTGATTTTCGACCTGAAGCAGGTCAATCCCAAGGCGCTGGTGTCGGTGAAGCTGGTGGCCGAGCCGGGCGTGGGTACCATCGCCGCCGGTGTCGCCAAGGCCTATGCCGACCTGATTACCATTTCCGGTTATGACGGCGGTACCGGTGCCAGCCCGCTGACCAGCGTGAAATACGCCGGCAGCCCGTGGGAACTGGGTCTCACCGAGGCGCAGCAGGTGCTGCGTGCCAACGGTCTGCGTGGGCGCGTGCGCGTGCAGACTGACGGCGGTCTGAAGACCGGCCTCGACGTGATCAAGGCAGCATTGATGGGCGCCGAAAGCTTCGGCTTCGGCACCGGCCCGATGATCGCGCTGGGCTGCAAGTTCCTGCGTATCTGCCACCTGAACAACTGCGCCACCGGCGTGGCCACCCAGGAAGTGAAGCTGCGCTCCAAGTACTTCATCGGCTTGCCGGAAATGGTGATGAACTACTTCCTGTTCATCGCTCAGGAAACCCGTGAGTGGATGGCCAAGCTGGGCGCCCGCAACATGGAAGAGCTGATCGGCCGCATGGATCTGCTGGCGCTGCGCGAAGGTGCCACCGGCAAGCAGCAGAAGCTGGACCTTGGCCCGCTGCTGTCGCAAGGCTCGGTGCCGGATAGCGTGCCGCGTTACTGCGTCACAGACTCCAACCCGTCGTTCGACAAGGGCGAGTTTGCCGAGCAGGTGCTGCAGGATGCGCTGCCGGCGATCCACAACAAGCAGATGCTGGAGCTGACCTCCCGTATCGAGAACCCCCACCGCTCCATCGGTGCCCGCCTGTCCGGCGAGATCGCCCGTGTACACGGTGCGGCGGGTCTGCCGTTCGGCTGCCTGAAAGTGAAGTTCCAGGGCTCGGCCGGCCAGAGTTTCGGTGTGTGGAACGCATCCGGCTTGCATCTGGAGCTGGAGGGCGATGCCAACGACTACGTCGGCAAGGGCATGGCTGGCGGCCGCGTGGTGATCTACCCGCCGAAAGACGCGAGCTACAAGTCGGGCGAGTCCATTATCGTCGGCAACACCTGCCTATACGGTGCCACTGGTGGCCAGCTGTTCGCCGCCGGTGTGGCTGGCGAACGTTTTGCGGTGCGTAACTCCGGCGCGCTGGCAGTCATCGAGGGTGCGGGTGACCACTGCTGCGAATACATGACCGGCGGCAGCGTGATCGTGCTGGGCGAGACCGGTTACAACTTTGGCGCCGGTATGACCGGGGGATTTGCCTTCGTGTTCGACCGCGCCGAGAAGTTTGCCTACCGCTACAACAACGAGCTGGTGGATATCCACCTGATCAACGGCGAAGCGATGGGCATGTACCGCGCCTACCTGCTGGAGAAGATCGCCAAGCACGTGGAACTGACCGGCTCCGAAACCGGCCGCGCCATGCTGGAGAACTTCGACGACTACGTGGATTACTTCTGGCTGGTGAAGCCGAAGGCCGCCAAGCTCGACAGCCTGCTGAAAGACTAAAGGGACGGGCGGCACGTCCGCCCCTTTACACGGAAATACCGATGTGCGGCCAACGTTGGCCGCAACATCCGAGGAACGGAATCATGGGTGACGTTTTCCAGTTCATGAAGCTCTCGCGCAACCCCGGCGACAAGGTCGAAGTCGCGGTGCGCAAGATCGAATTCAAAGAAATCTACACACCGCTGCACGCGGTGGACGCCGGTGACCAGGCTGGTCGCTGCCTGTCCTGTGGCAACCCCTACTGCGAGTGGGAGTGCCCGGTACATAACTACATCCCCAACTGGCTGAAGCTGGTGAAGGAAGGCAAGCTGTTCGAAGCCGCCGAGATGTCACACAAGACCAATAGCCTGCCGGAGATTTGCGGTCGCGTTTGCCCGCAGGATCGCCTGTGCGAAGGTGCCTGCACGCTGGAGCAGGGTGGTTTTGGCGCGGTGACCATTGGCAGCATCGAGAAATTCATCACCGACGAAGCCTATAAGGCAGGCTGGCGTCCGGACATGTCCAAGGTGGTGTGGAGCGACAAGAAGGTCGCCATCATCGGTGCCGGCCCGGCCGGCCTTGCCTGTGCCGACGTACTAGTGCGCAATGGTGTGCGTCCGGTGGTGTTCGACCGTTACGAGGAAATCGGCGGCCTGCTCACCTTCGGCATCCCCGAGTTCAAGCTGGAAAAGGCCGTAGTGAAGCGCCGCCGTGAGATCATGGAAGGCATGGGGGTGGAGTTCCGCCTCAACACCGAGATCGGCCGCGACATCCAGATCGAAGAGCTGCTCAGCCAGTACGACGCGGTGTTCATGGGCATGGGCGCCTATAAGTACATGAAGGGCGGCTTTGAAGGCGAAAGCCTGCCGGGTGTGCTGGAAGCACTACCGTTCCTGATCAACAACGTGCGCCAGTGTCTGGACACCCTGCCGGCTGGCGAAGCACCGGTATCGATGGCAGGCAAACGCGTGGTGGTGCTGGGTGGTGGCGATACTGCCATGGACTGCAACCGCACCTCCATCCGTCAGGGCGCCAAGAAAGTAATCTGCGCCTACCGTCGTGACGAGGCCAATATGCCGGGCTCCAAGCGCGAGGTGAACAACGCGCGCGAAGAGGGCGTGGAGTTCCTGTGGAATCGCCAGCCGATGGGCATCGAACAGGCCACCGACGGCAGCCTGCGCCTGAAACTGGCGGAGACACGCCTGGGAGCACCGGATGCCAAGGGCCGCCGTAATGCCGAGATCGTGCCGGGCAGCGAAGAAGTCATCGAGTGCGACCACGTCATCATCGCCTTCGGCTTCCAGGCCGAAGCTGCCGACTGGTTCGAGCGCCAGGGCATCAACGTTGCGGCCAACGGCCGTACTCTTGCCAGCGCTAACTGTGAGATTAAGTACCAGACTAGCAACCCGAAAATCTTCGCCGGCGGCGATCAGGTACGCGGCGCCGACCTGGTGGTGCGGGCCGTGTTCGAAGGCCGCCAGGCGGCGGAGGGGATGCTGAGCTACCTGCAGGTGTGGTAATGTTTTTTTTCATAATGTAAAAAACCCGCCATTTATGGCGGGTTTTTTACATAGTACAAGCAACGCAGAATCGTGTTCCTGGTTTTTGATGGCATCTAGATGTTTTCTGGCTGTCAGCTGTTTTTTCAAAAGAAGAAAAATCGATTATTCTTCGTCCGGTTATGTAAATAAGGTAGTACTAATGCAACCCCCTTTATGCGTGGATCTGGACGGAACGTTGATTCACTCGGATATGCTGCATGAGTCTGCGCTGAGCCTTCTGAAAAGCCAACCGCTCTCATTGCTGCAATTTCCAGTTTGGCTTGCTCAAGGAAAGTCTGTTTTAAAACAAAAGATTGCATTGGTTGCTGACTTCAACCCGGCTACCTTGCCATATAACCAATCTTTTCTCTGCTGGTTGCGTGAACAGCGTGAAGAAGGTCGCAAGCTTGTTCTTTGTACTGCTTCTGACAGACTGATTGCAGACCGCATTGCAAACCATTTGGATTTATTTGATGACGTAATGGCGAGTGAGGGTCAAGTCAATTTGGCAGGCCAGCATAAGGCCGATGCACTCGTCCGGCGCTACGGAGAGAAAGGTTTTGACTATGCTGGCAACTCCAGCGCCGACTTTGCTGTTTGGGAGCATGCGCGAAAAGGTATCGTAGTGAATGCATCGCGCACGGTACAGCAGGATGCCGAAGAATGTGTCGAAGTAGAGCGTGTCTTTGAAGGGCCAAATAATGGTTTTGCGGTATGGGGCCGAGTATTGCGGGTGCATCAGTGGTTGAAGAACGTGTTGTTGTTCACTCCACTGATAGCTGCGCACCGGATTGGTGAGCTTGATGCCTGGATGCAGCTGCTGTTGGCGTTTGTGGCATTTAGCCTATGTGCTTCTTCGGTCTATGTGGCAAACGACTTGCTGGATTTGGAAAGTGACCGGCATCATCCGCGCAAGTGTCAGCGGCCGTTTGCGTCCGGAGCGGTTCCTGTATGGCAAGGCTGTATTATTGCTCCCTTTTTAATGGTTTCCAGTTTCGCCGTCGCACTATATGTGGGTGGCAGCTTTCTATCTTGGTTGGTAGGCTACTTTCTGCTGACGTGCCTGTACTCGCTGAAGTTAAAGCAGCTAGCATTGGTAGATTGCCTTACGCTGGCCTTGCTGTATACCTTGCGGATACTGTCAGGCGCTGCTGCAGTATCAATGGAACTATCGTTTTGGCTGCTTGCCTTTTCCGGTTTCCTGTTCCTGTCGCTGTCCTTTGTCAAACGCTTTGCTGAACTGCAAATGCAGATACTGCACAACAAGCACAAAGCCCATGGCCGTGGCTATTACTCCAGTGATGCGCCATTGGTGCAGATGTTAGGCATTGCTTCTGGTTTCTCTGCCGTATTGGTGTTGGCTATGTACCTGAACAGCAAGGAAGTGCTGCTGCTGTATCGCAATCCGGAATGGATTTGGGGTACGGTGCCGGTCATGCTGTTCTGGATCAGCTGGATGTGGCTGAGGGCGGTACGCGGCCAGATGCATGACGATCCGCTGGTGTTTGCAGTGAAGGACAAGGCCAGTCTGGTGGCTGGCCTGGTATTTGCCCTGTTGCTGCTGGCCGGTTCGGTGGGAGGCATGGCATGAAGGTGTATTCATGGGGCCGGCTCAGTGGTGAGCATCACGCAGTGAACATGCTTGGCAGCACCAGTAATCTGCCGCCTCTGGCCGAAGGGCCGCGGGCGCTGCCGCACGGCATGGGTCGCAGCTATGGCGACAGCTGCCTGAATCCGCAGGGCACATTGTGGAAAACCACTGCGCTGGATCACTACGTTTCTTTCGACCCGGCTTCCGGTCTGCTGGTATGTGAAGCCGGCATCTTGCTGCGAGACATCCAGCGTACTTTCATTCCCCGTGGCTGGATTCTGCCCGTCACCCCCGGTACTCAACTGGTGACCGTAGGTGGGGCCATTGCCAATGATGTGCACGGCAAGAACCATCATGTGCATGGTTCCTTTGGCGACCATGTCCGACAGCTGCGCCTGTTGCGTACCGATGGCAGCGTGATCGAGTGTGGCCCTGCGCAGAATACCGACTGGTTTGCTGCCACCGTGGGTGGGTTGGGCCTGACAGGTGTCATTACCCAGGCCTGCCTGCAATTGCGCCCGGTAGCCGGGCCGTGGATGGAGACGGAAACCTGTCCGTATTACACGCTGGATGACTTTTTCCAGCTGGCCGATGCCTCAGAAGCGCAATGGGAGCATACGGTATCCTGGATCGACTGCATGTCTGGCAGTCGCAGTCGCGGTATTTTCATGCGCGGTAACCACGCAGCAGCAGACATCCGGCAGCCAGAACCTGGTGCCAAGGCGCTGACTGTTCCCTTGGTGCCGCCGGTTTCACTCATCAATCCGTTATCGTTGCGTCCCTTCAATGCGGCCTATTTCCACGCGCAGGCACAAAAGTCTGGTCGCCGCATCCAGCACTATGCCGGTTATTTCTACCCGCTGGACAATCTGTTGGAGTGGAATCGCATATATGGCCCGCGCGGCTTTTACCAATATCAGAGCGTGGTGCCACGACAAGTTGGTCAAGAAGCCGTCGCCGCCATGCTAAAAGAAATTACCCGCGCTGGTGCCGGCTCCTTCCTTGCGGTGCTGAAAACTTTCGGTAACCGTCAAGCCGCGGGCATGATGAGTTTTCCACAGCCCGGAGTGACGCTGGCACTGGATTTCCCCAATAAGGGCGCACAGACGCTGGCCTTGTTCGAGCGCTTGGATGCCATTGTGCGCGAGGCCGGTGGTCGTCTGTACATGGCCAAGGATGCGCGCATGCCGCGCGACTTGTTCGAGGCTGGCTATCCCCGGCTGGCCGAGTTCCTCAATTACCGCGACCCGGGCTTAAGTTCAGCCTTGTCGCGCCGTCTGATCGGATACTGATGTCTACTCTGCGTAAAATTGTGATTGTGGGTGCCACCTCCGCCATGGCCGAGCATTGCGCTCGACTGTGGCTGCAACAAGGCGTGGAAGAAATGGTGCTGATCGGACGAGATGCGCAGCGCGTTGACCGGGTGGTAGCCGATTTGCGCGTGCGTGCCCCGCAGTGCCTGATTCAGACCATCATCAGCGACTTTCTGCAGCCGGAAGCCATTGCCCGGACGGTAGAACAGGCCTGTACCGCTGTCAGTCCCGACATCGTACTGCTGGCCCATGGCTCCCTGCCCGAGCAGGCTGTTTGTCAGCAAGACCTGCAACACAACCGTGTCGCACTCGAAGTTAATGCCATCTCGCCGGTGCTGTTTGCCGAAGCCTTTGCCAGCCGACTGGAACAGGTAGGGCAGGGCAAACTGGTGCTGATTGGTTCGGTTGCCGGGGATCGCGGCCGTAAGTCCAATTATGTGTATGGCGCCGCTAAAGGCCTGGTTACCCGTTATGCACAAGGCCTGCAGCACCGCTTTGCCGGCAGCCGGATTCAAGTGGTGCTGGTTAAGCCGGGCCCGACCGACACCCCGATGACCGCGCATCTCAAGAGCAGCGGGACTAAGCTGGCGAGCGTGGAACAGGTGGCCAGCAACATCGTATCCGGGGTGGCAGGTGGCAAAACGGTTATTTATGCACCGGCCAAGTGGCAGTTGATCATGCTGATCATCCGGCATTTGCCGCGTGTTATTTTTAATAAGCTCGATATCTAGCTGAGTAAAAGATAGTTTCTGCTCTGGATATTATCTAATTGTATTGTGTCATGATGTTTTGATCATTTTTTTGATTGAACATTTGAATGCTGAGTTGAGGTGGGGAAGTGAAGAAATTGAATGGTGCTAGGTATTTGCTTTCGTTTAGTGTGACCGTCTTTTTTTTTATGTTTGGGCTGGCTATTATTGGTGGTTGGAAAAATTACACGGCTATTCCATTTTGGGATATGTGGGATGGTACGATAGATTTTTTGCTGAAAGTACGTGCTGGTGATTATGGTGTATGGTGGGAGCAGCATAACGAACATAGAATTCTTTTGGCGAGAATAATATTCTGGCTGGATTCTGAATTTTTCGGAGATGTTAGTATTTTTTCAGTGTTTGCAAATTATTGCCTTTTTGCTGTTAGTGGTCTGATTTTTTATTTTTATGCAAAAGATCTTGCCTATGAAGAGCAACTTTCGAAAGATTATTTTCTGACTTTTGTTTTTACCTTGTTTTCTTGGGTATTTTTACTGACACAATCTGATAATTTTTATCTGGCATTTCAGTCTCAGTTTATTCTGGCTCAGTTGTTGCCCTTGAGTGCGTTTTATTTTCTTGCGCGGTATGCTCAGCTCCGCCAGGTTATATATTTTATTCTTGCTTTTTGTTGCGCAGCCTTGGCAATTGGCTCTATGGCAAATGGAGTGCTGGCTTTTCCGCTGATGTTCATCTATGCCTGCTTGCTGAGACTAGATGGAAGTAAATGTGTTGTATTACTTATTGCGGCAGTCATCTTTCCCATTGCGTATTTTTTTCATTACCAAGCCCCAGATGGACATGGTCATTTAATGGCGGCTCTCTTGGAAAGACCTGACCGTTTTTTGTGCTATGTCTTGATGTATATTGGTAGCCCATTTCATTACCTGTTAGGTAAGGGAAATTTGGGGCCGGTTGCTGCAGTCTTGGCAGGAGGGGCATTTGTATCATTTGCATTGCTTTCTCTTTACCGGCAATGGCAAAAAAAACAAAAATCGGCATTTGTTTTTGCACTACTGTTTTTTATCGCGTACATCATCGGAACTGCAGTTGGTACGGCTGGTGGGCGTTTAATATTCGGTGTTGAACAGGCGTTGGAGACCAGATACACCACGCCGGCCATCATGGCATGGGCCGCATTGGCGCTAGTAATGGGAAAAACCTTTGCTTTCACAAGCATAAACAGTAAAAAAATGCTGTGTACAGGCACTATTCTCTTGATGGTAGCCATGCTTGGTTTTCAGCTGAAGGTGCTGAAACCAGTAGATACTATATATAAAGTGCGTCAGCAAGCTGCGATTGCTCTAGCCCTGAAAGTGAATGATACGGAGTATCTGAAAACTTTGTTTCCCGATCCGGATTATTCATTGAAGATAAGTGGCGAGGCGGCAACTCAGGGCATTTCTGTTTTTGCAAGGCCGCCATTTTCTGAAATGATGGGCAGTATTGGTAAGAAACTAGATGTGAATAATGTACATGGATGTATTGGCTCGGTCGATCATGTCGCTGGGCTGGGGCGTGCTCCGGATTACATCCGTATTGATGGTTGGGTCTATTCGTCGATTGATAAAAAATCACCAGAGCGAATGACCATTGTTAATGATCAAGGCTTGATCGCGGGATATGCCATCGTCGGCATGCCGAGAGATGATGTCGGAACCAAATTTGGTAGTACTGCCAGAAATTCAGGTTTTGGTGGTTACGTCAAAAAATCTCTGTTGACGCAATCCATGTACGGAATAGGCAGTGCGCCGCAGTGCCATTTCGTCATGAAGTGATGATTCATCCAAAATAGACTTATATCTATTGCTTCCTGATGACTAAGGAAAGGAAGCAATCAAAATGGAAATGCTGATGAGCGATAAAATAATTCTACCCGGCGGTGCCGGTCTGGTAGGTCAGAATCTGGTGGTTCACCTGAAAAGAGCGGGATATACCAATCTGGTGGTGCTGGACAAGCACAAGGCCAATCTGGAGATTCTACGTAGCCTGCATCGTGACATTACCGTCGAGTATGCTGATCTGGCAGAACCGGGTGAGTGGGAGCGCCACTTCGAAGGTGCCGCAGCGTTGGTGATGCTGCAGGCACAAATCGGCGCACCCACGCAGGAGCCCTTCGTCCGGAACAATATCACCTCTACCAAGCATGTACTGGCGGCCATCAGGCGCTACAACATTCCCTACACCGTGCATATCAGTTCGTCGGTGGTTGAGTCGGTGGCGAACGATGATTACACCAACACCAAGAAAGAGCAGGAAGAAATGGTGCTGGCCAGTGGCATCAATTGCGTGGTATTGCGGCCGACCCTGATGTTTGGCTGGTTTGATCGCAAGCATCTGGGGTGGCTGTCGCGCTTCATGCAGAAGGTGCCGGTGTTTCCCATTCCCGGTGATGGCCGCTATATGCGCCAGCCGCTGTATGTCGGCGATTTCGCCAGCATTATCGTCAGTTGCCTGAAATCCGGTATTAATGGGCAGGTATTCAATATCAGTGGCCGGGAGAAGATCGACTACGTAGATATCATCCGTGCCATCCGTAAGGCTGTCGCTGCCAGAACCATGCTGTTGCACATTCCCTATGGACTATTCTACGTTTTGCTGAAGACTTGGGCGCTGTTTGACCGCGACCCGCCCTTTACCGCCGATCAGCTCAAGGCATTGGTTGCTCATGACGAATTTGAGGTCATAGATTGGCCTGCCATTTTCCAGGTGACGGCAACACCTTTCAGCAAGGCTGTGGACGCAACTTTCAATGACCCGCAATACAGCCAGGTAGTACTGGATTTCTGAGAATGCAAAAACAACGTATCGCCGTACTGGGAGCCGGTCCAATGGGCTTGGCCGTTGCTTATCAACTGGCTCGCGATGGTCATGTTCCGGTTCTGTTTGAGGCGGATGACCGGGTTGGCGGCATGACTGCCACTTTTGATTTTGATGGCCTGGATATTGAGCGCTACTACCATTTTCATTGCATCTCCGACCATGCCTTCCTGCAGGTGCTGGACGAGTTGAAACTGGGCAGCAAGATGCAATGGGTGGAAACCAAGATGGGTTACTGGTTTCAGAACCGCTTGCAGCCCTGGGGGAATCCGCTGGCCTTGCTCGGTTTCAAAGGGCTGGGCCTGGTGGCGAAGTTCCGTTACGGCCTGCATGCCTTTCTCTGCACCAAGCGTAACGACTGGAAGCCACTGGATCATGTCGAGGCGACTGGCTGGATCCGCCGCTGGGTTGGCGAAGAGGCTTATGAAGTGCTGTGGCGTCGCCTGTTTGATTACAAGTTTTACCACTACAGCTCCAATCTGTCTGCCGCCTGGATCTGGAGCCGTATCCGCCGTATCGGTCGATCACGCTACAGCCTGTTCCGTGAAAAACTGGGTTTTCTGGAGGGCGGCTCGGCGACCTTGTTGCAAGCCATGCGGAATGATATTGCGGCGCATGGCGGGGAGATTCGCCTGAGCACGTCGGTCAACCGGGTGGTGATGGCTGAAGGCAAAGTGCGCGGTGTGGAAACCGCCGCCGGGTTCGAAGCCTTTGACAAGGCCATCAGCACGGTCCCGTTGCCGTTTATCCCCAGAATCATGCCGGACTTGCCCGCAGATGTGCTGCAGAAATTCCAGCAGATCAAGAACATCGCCGTCGTTTGTGTCATTGCCAAGCTGAAAAAGCCGGTAACGGAAAACTTCTGGCTCAACACCAATGACGAGGAAATGGATATTCCTGGCCTGGTGGAATACAGCAATTTGCGCCCGCTAGACCAGCATATTGTCTATGTACCGTTTTACATGCCTTGGGAACATGCCAAGTATGCCGAACCGGATGAAGTGTTCTTGGGCAAAGTGAAGCGCTATCTCAAGAAGATCAATCCGGAGCTGCAGGACGACGATTTCATCGCCATGCGGGCTAGCCGTTATCGTCATGCACAGCCGATCTGCGATCCGGGTTATCTGGAGCAGCTGCCGCCGGCCGCATTGCCGGTTCAAGGCCTGTGGGTGGCGGATACCTCGTATTACTATCCGGAAGACCGTGGCATTTCCGAGAGCATCGGTTATGGCCGGGCACTGGCACAAAAGGCGGTGGCATGATCCGTCACTTCATGTCGCGCCAGTTCCTGGTGTTCCTGCTGACCGGGGGGCTGGCTGCTGCGGTCAATTTTGGCTCGCGCATTGTGTACAACCACTGGTGTGACTTCTCCACCGCGGTAATCCTGGCCTACCTCACCGGGATGATCACTGCTTTTGTGCTGGCCAGAATGTTTGTCTTCAAGCAAAGCAGCCAGTCTATGCACCGTTCTGCGCTGTATTTCACCCTGGTCAATCTGGTTGCGGTGATACAGACTTGGCTGATCAGCATGGGCATGGCGCTCTACCTGTTGCCCATGCTTGGTGTGACCCACTTCAGCCGGGAGATCGCCCACGCCATCGGGGTGGCAGCCCCGGTGTTCACCAGTTATCTGGGACACAAACGCTGGTCTTTCCGCTGATACAGCATGAAGCGGAATCGACCATTACTGACATTTGCTGCACTGACTGCGTGTTATCTGACGGCGCTACTGATTACGGATGCCCGGCATGACATGTTTGCCCGTTTACCGGTGCTCGCCAGCATCATGCCGGTACTGATGGGCATGGCGTTGCTGTCCTTTTTCTTGCGCTATCTGCGCTGGCATTACCTGTTGCAACGTGCCGGACAGGCGCAGCCCTTCTGGCTGGGCTTTTACATTTATCTGTCCGGCTTCGCCTATACCGCCACGCCGGGCAAAGTGGGGGAGCTGATCCGTATTCGCTACCTGCAACGGCTGGGCATATCGCACGAACAGGTCCTGTCAGCTTTTATCTATGAGCGTGGCTGGGATTTATTGGTGGTACTGCTGTTGACCATGCCTGGGATGTTGGCCGCGCCGCTGTTTCCTGTGCTGGCCCTGTTTGTAGGTGTGGTGCTGCTGCTACTGGCCATCCTGATGAGACAGCCGCGCTGGTTGGGACGGTTGCATGCGAAGCTGCGCTGGCACCGTTGCCACAGATCGTATCGGCTCATGCGCCTGTTGCGCCGAGGTATGCGGGGTGGACTGCGTTGGTTGGGCTGGCAAGACCTGGCGGTTGCCGCCGTAGCGGGCGTGGCGGCGTGGTCGCTTACTGCTACGGCCTTTGTCTGGCTGGTGGAATCTTTGTCCCCCGGCATGTCGTGGTTGGCGTTGTTTTCCAGTTACCCACTGGCGATGCTGGCGGGGGCGGCTTCCATGTTGCCGGGCGGCATAGGTTCTACCGAGTCGGTCATCGTGGGCAGCCTGCTGTGGCAGGGCGGTTCGATGGCAACGGCTGTTCTGGCTGCGGTGGGTATCCGCTTTGCCACTATGTGGTTTGCCGTATTGCTGGGGATGGCAGCCATTGTGCTGGCGGAGTGGAAGTTGCCAGAAAGCGCCGCCGTCTGACCCTCCATCCCCATTCTTGCGGGCGGTTCAGTCAGAGCGGGTAGGTAGCTGTGCCAGGCAAGCCTTGTTCAAACGACTGCGCGTGCGATCGAATAGCCAGCCCCACTTGCTGAAATACTGCAAGGCAGAGCGGATATGGGCTTTCAGCAATTTCCGGTCGGTATACGATGCCTTGGCAAAATGATGGGTGACGGTCATCTCCGGCAGATACAGATTGCCAAATCGCACTGCGCAGCGACGTGAGAGATCGACATCCTCCATATACATGAAGAAATTGTCATCAAAGCCGTTCAGCTCCAGCAGCGCCGCGGCGCGGAACAGCATGAAGCAGCCGGATAGCGACGGGGCAAAGAAGGCTTTGTCAAAGTCGGCATGGCGGAGCATGTAGCGCTGGTCCAGCTTCTCTGCCAGCGCGGGCAGGAAACGGCGCGCAAACAGATTGGCCGGGCTGGGGAGCAGCTTGCACAGCTCCTGCTGCGTGCCATCGGGGTAAACGATGCGCGGCATGAACAAGCCCGCTGCGTGTCCACTCAGCCCGGCTAGATAACTGTCCAGATCCGCGCTGTGAAACTGGATGTCCGGATTGCAAATCAGAAAATAATCCGCTTGTCCGGCAAATGCCCGTATGGCCTGATTGTGCCCATGACCATAACCGCCATTGCGGTCAGAGCGGATGTAATGCACCTTGGGCAGTGCCAGCTGTCCGGCCCATTCACAGTCGCCATTATCCACCAGCACCAGACCGTGCAGGCTGTTGCAGCCAAGCAGCGCATCCATGGTGGGTTTCACATCCTGATACTGATGCTTGTACAGCACGATGGACGCAAAAAGCTTGGGCATTTCAGTACTTTCCATTCAGTCCATCCTTCAACCCGCGCCACAGCGAACGCACATAACCCATTTTGTTCTGTCCAAACAGAATCAATACCATCTGATGCACCAGGTTGAAGGCAATTTCCCGTACTGCCAGCAAGGTTGGAACATGCGGCATCTTCAGCAGGAAAAAAGCATTGCGGATGCGGTAATAGCGGCGAAATGCGCTATGCACCGGTACGCGCCATTTCAGCAATTTCAGCGAGTTATCGCCAATGGCGTGCAGCATCTGTACCTGAGGGTTGACATAGATGCTGTAACCCTTGGCCTGCGCACGCAGACACCATTCGGTATCGACATAATCAATGAAGAAGCGCTCATCCATCGGGCCGATGGCGCGTAATGCATCTGTGGCCACCAGACTGCCGGAGGAAATGATTAGCGACGCAGCAAAAGGCTGCTGCATATGCTGGGTATCAATCTTGGTACGTCTACCATAGCGGTCAATATTGACGATCTTGTAATGAAAACCGTGTTTCTTGTCGACAAAGGCGGGGCCAAGCGCCGCTAGATTTGGTTGTTGCGCTTTTATACAAGAAAATGTTTGGGTTTGTTTTTTTAGATAGCTGCTGTCAATGGTGCTATCTTGGTCAAAGAAAAAAATTTGAGTAAAATTATTCTTCTCTGCATATTCGATTCCTATGTTTTGAGCGTGTGCAATTCCAGTGTTTTTTTCTAGAATGAATAGATGTGCCCGATCTAGGGCTTGCACTTTGTTTTTTAGGGAATGTTTGTTTGAAGAATTATTGTCGATGATAACAACAAAAGAGCCTTGTTCTACAAGAGTCTCTGCTAAGCAAATAATATTGCTTAGATCCGGGTTGAAACTTACTATTATTGAGCAAATTTGCATTTTTTTCCGATTGTATTTTCACGCCCCTGTCTGTGGTGTTTTCGCGGTGCGCTATTTTGCAAGTTTTTGATGTTTTATTGTATTGTTTGGTTTGCGAAATTTAATGGAGTAAGAATTTAATTTGATTTTGATGGTAAAGAAGAGGCAAAAAAATCAATAGCTGATTTGGCAAATTTATCAACTGACGCAATGGTACGTTCGTGCTCAGTAATGACTCTAGAAATCTGTAACTCTCGTGTGGATGCGGCCCAGTCTAAGCGGTCAAATCCATATGCAATACCATAGCGATCCTCTTCGCTTGGATACCATTGCTCTTCGCTAATTCCATCATCAGGGATAACAATAGATTCACTGCCGCATAGTATTGCAAAAATGGAATAAGCGGTATATGTATCGTACGATATGAATTGTTTCACTTTTTTTAAAACTGCCGCTACTTCGCTGTGACTCATGCCATCGATCAATATTGAGTCATTCAGATCGTGGACGATTTTCTTTCCTTTTCCTTTTCGAAGACAATATGCAGTGCCTTTTCGCTCTGTAGAGACTCCGTCCATATTGTAGTGTTCGATGGGGAAACTAATTACTCTCAATAAATCATCAGCCATGGTAGAGCCTTCGATTTGGATCGAACGTATTGCATCATTGAATCTATAGTACAACTCTCCTGTGCCATAAAAAACTTGATTTGTATGAAAGCCGGGACGATGCAAGAACCATCTAACAACGTTTTTCGCAGCCACTGGGTTGCCATCAACTATTTCTGGGTAAATCACTATCCACTCGCGGCTGTCACGAACTGAATGGCAGGATTTTAATAGTGGTGTATTGTATTTGGGGTTAAGCTGGAATTTATGAAAAAAAATATAGGAAAACAATTTTATGTCATCATAAATGCCTAAGAAAATCGTTTTTAATCGCTGGCCGTGATAATAAGGTCTAGCATTAATATGGGGATATATATACGAAGAGTATCCCAACTCATTGAGGATGTCGCACAGTTTGTGTAGCACAACGACACCACCAGATGTTTCTTGAAAGGGTGGGGATACCACCAGGAATTTTATAACCACGTACGCTACCTTTATTTGACATCGACTCAATCATAGCCACAAGTGATCACGCTCATCAAACAATCTGAAATGTAGTCTTCATGATTGGATGTAAAAATACATACGGAAATTTTTGGTGGTTTGATTGATGGTTGTGTTTTTGAAGGCACTATTTCAATTTTGGAAAATGTTTCGCTGGATGATTGGTTTTCTATTCAAATGCTTTAATAAGAAAATATTTTGTATTTTACTCTTTGTCTAATTTCTGGCATTGTTACTAACAGCGCGAGAGTCGATGTGAGCATTACCAGTAAAGCTAATGCAAATAAATAGATTCGATTAGGGTGCTCGGGCTGTATAAATTTTGTTACTAGCCACGAAGAGAAAAAGGCTGTTGCCAATGGTGTAAGTGTATCTCGCCATAACCAGCGTGCACGTATAGCTGGGGCTAGCTTTGAAAGAAGAAACGAATTCCAGCCAAGAAAAAGAAGTAGATTAATTCCTGCCCACAACCACCCTGCACCTTCTGCACCATATTGTTTTGCTACCCAAGGCACTGTTGGGATCAATATCATAGCAAAAATCAAATTGCCACGTAGATGCCATTTTATATTGCCAATGGCAAGCTGCATAAGATAAAGCAGTCCTCCAATCGCAATCAAAGTGTTTCCAATAACATAACCTCGCAACACGTTAGCAACGTTAGTCGAAACTGCGTAGTCCCCTGTCCATATGTATACAACAGATTCTGGCATTGCAAAAAGTACGGCACCGATTGGGGCAATCAGCAATACCAGAAGTTGGGTGCATAATATTAGTTCTTCGGTGATTAACTTTGTCCCACCTTGTGAAAACGCCTTTGTCATTCTTGGTTGAAATGCTTGGCTTACTGGTTGTGCTAATATCAAAATACCACTGGCCAATAGTATGGCGATACTATAGTGGCCGTATTTTTCGAGTGACAATATGCCGGACAAAATTAGTTTGTCGAGTTGTGTCAATAATATCCATACTGTACTTGTGAAAGTAAGGCTCGCAATAATGTGGCCATGCTTCTTTAATTCGACATGGTCGAATGTAAATAGTGGAATAGAAATTGGAATTAATTTATTTATTTTGCGCTGGATGCTAAAATATTCAATGAATGCTATTATTGCCCACCAGGAAAATAGCACTTCAATATTGCGCCAAGTGTAAACAATGGGGAGAGATGCAGCAAATCGCAGTGCGTTGAAAAAGGCTAAATTTGCATTTAGCCAAAGTTGTGCCTCCATATTTGCGATGACTCCACGACTGACGCTGGAAAGTAAGCGTGTCAAAGTCATTAGAACTAACAGTGTTAATGAAGTGGATACTGTTTTAGTTTCAAGGTGGGTTTTTTCCAGCCAATTATTTGCTAGCCAAGGTCCTGTAAATACTATTCCTAAAAAGACGAGCAATGACAAACCCGCCATTAGCCAGTCAATTGTGCGGAAAAGTCGTCCAGTTTCATTCCAGTCGGCAGCTCCTCCATGTGCTCGTGCCGCCTGACGACCGACTACTGGAGCCAAGCCTGCGTTGAGTAGCATAACCCATCCCTGAACCAAAGATGCAATTCCCACTAACCCATATGCTTCAGGGCCTAGCCATTTTATATAAAATGGGACAACCCAAAAGCTTAAAACTGTGGATATCAAGGTACCGGCATAGTTGGAAAGAATGTTTTTCTTTAAACTCATGTTTTATTTTTTTTGTCTTCAAGAAATTGAACTTCTAAGTCGAGTAAATTTTTCTTTCTTTCTTTCAATGGCTTTGCCGGTACGCCACCGTAAATTTTGAATGGCTCGCAATCTTTGTTTACTAGACTTAATGCGGCTATGACAGATCCATCGTTTAAGGAAATCCCGGGTAAAATAATTGATCCACTGCCAATAATTACATGTTTTCCAATAAAAACGTCCGCGGAGATGACTCCAGTGTATTTGGGGGGGACTGTCGGATTTGTCATTCTGTCCCCTGTGTAATCATCATTGCTCGAATAGATGGATACGCGTGAGGATAAGCCGCTGTAATCGGAAAGGGAGATTTTTCCTGAACCAATTAGAGAGCTGTAAGCGGCAACGTGAACATAATTTCCTATACTAACCCCTCCATGACCTGCAGAGATTATGCAGAAATCATCAATTCTAACATTGTTTCCAATGGAAATATTTTGAGGGTTGTAAATGGATGCTTTATCTGAAATAAGTACGTTTTCTCCAATTGAAGCAAAGCCCATTGTTGATAGCTGGGTAGCGCTTAGCCAAGCCATTAGATGACACTCCTTATAATTTCACATATGAGCGCTTGCTCTGCTTTGCTGAGCTCCGCATAAATTGGCAGACAAAGTACTTTATTTGCCATTTGGTGTGCAATTGGGAGGTTGTCGCTTTTAGATGATGCTAAGCCACGATACATAGGCATTTCGCTAATTAGTGGATAGAAGTAGCGTCGTGCCAAAATGTTGCTTTGACGTAATTTTTCATACAATTCATCGCGAGTCAGGGGGTAGTTTTCTTCGACAAGAATTGGGAAGTAAGAGTAGTTGCGGGTTGCGTAATTTGATTGAATTGGTATGGTTATTCCAGGCACCTTCCCAAGGTGTATTCGATATTGATCATCAATGTTTTTACGTAAAGCAATTGCTTCGTTAACATATTTTAGTTGTAGCAGGCCAAAGGCGGCCTGGAACTCACTCATTTTCCCATTGATGCCTGGGGCAGTAATCGTAACTTCATCTGCAAACCCGAAGTTCTTTAAGTGGTCGATACGCTGTTTGGTCGTGCTATCACGGCTAATGATGGCGCCACCTTCGAATGTATTGAATACCTTGGTAGCATGAAAACTCAATACGGATAAATCACCGTGACGCAGTAGGCTTTGATTCTTGTAGTTAACGCCAAATGCATGGGCTGCGTCGTATATAACGCGTAAGCCATAGTTGTCCGCAATTCGCTGAATCGCTTCTACATCACACGGGGCTGCATAACAGTGGACTGGCATGATAGCGGTGGTATGCGGAGTAATGGCGGCTTCAATTTTGCTTGGATCAATATTAAAATTTTTAGGATATATGTCAACAAATACTGGTTTTAAATTATTCCATAACAGTGAATGACTAGTGGCAACGAAAGAGAATGGCGTGGTGATAACCTCGCCAGTAATGCGTAGGGCCTGCAATGCAGTAACAAGAGCGATGGTTCCATTGGTAAATAGAGAAATGTGCTGGACGCCGAGATAGTCGCACAATTCGGCCTCTAGTCGCTGATGGAAAGGGCCATTATTAGTTAGCCAGCGGTTTTCCCAGATCTGTTCCAGATAGGGGATGAACTCTTCCAGAGGGGGGAGAAAGGGTTGTGTTACCGGAATAGATTTATTTTGGGATGTTGGCATGTTGATTTAATCAAATGTCTCGGCGGTTTCAAAATGTTTCCCGCAGGCGTCTTTTTCGGATAGCGAAGGTTGTCTGTTAATTGGCCATCCTATGTTTAACTCTGCGGCATTCCAGATAATGCTTCGTTCACTTTTAGGGGAATAATAATTGGTTGCTTTGTAAAGAAATTCTGCCTCATCGGAAAGAGTCAAGAAACCATGTGCAAATCCTTCCGGAATCCATAGCTGTCGTTTGTTTTCCGCTGACAAATTTACCCCAACCCATTGGCCGAAAGTCGGTGATGACTTGCGGATGTCCACAGCCACGTCGAAGACTTCGCCAACCACGCAGCGTACCAGCTTGCCTTGTGCATGGGGCGCTAACTGGTAGTGCAGCCCACGCAGTACTCCTTTAACTGAGCGGGAGTGGTTGTCTTGTACGAAGTCGACCTTGCGGCCAATGGCTTCCTCAAAGCGCTTCTGGTTGAAACTTTCGAAGAAGAAGCCACGGTCGTCGCCGAATACGGCAGGTTCAATGATTTTGACGTCCGCAATGGCGGTATCGATGATTTTCATGAATGGCTAGCTTTCTTACTTCAGCAGCTGCAGCAGATATTGCCCGTAGGCATTTTTCTTCAGCGGTTGCGCCAGCCGTTCCAGGTTGGCGGCATCAATCCACTGTTGCACATAGGCAATTTCTTCCAGGCAAGCCACTTTCAGTCCCTGCCGATTTTCTACGGTTGCAATAAACTGGCTGGCTTCCAGCATGGATTCATGTGTGCCGGTATCCAGCCAGGCATAGCCGCGCCCCATGGTTTGTACGTCAAGCTGGCCTTGCTGTAGGTAGCAGTTGTTAACGTCGGTAATTTCCAGCTCGCCACGGGCAGAGGGTTTTATCGACTTGGCAATATCCACTACCTGGCTGTCGTAGAAATACAGACCGGTTACCGCGTAATTGGACTTAGGCTGGGCGGGCTTTTCTTCAATGGACAATGCCTTGCCCTGGGCGTCGAATTCCACCACGCCGTAGCGTTCCGGGTCGTGTACATGGTAAGCAAATACACTCGCGCCTTCCGCTTTGGCATTGGCCGCCTTTAGCAGTTTCGGGAAGTCATGGCCATGGAAAATGTTGTCGCCAAGAACGAGTGCGGACGGCGCGCCGGCGAGAAATGCCTCGCCAATGATGAACGCCTGCGCGAGCCCATCCGGGCTGGGCTGTACTGCGTATTGCAGGTTGATGCCCCATTGGCTGCCGTCGCCGAGCAATTGCTCAAAGCGCGGGGTGTCTTGCGGGGTGGAGATAATCAGTATGTCCCGGATACCTGCCAGCATCAGCGTGCTTAGCGGGTAATAGATCATCGGCTTGTCGTAGATGGGCAGCAGCTGTTTGCTCACTGCCAGGGTGGCCGGGTACAGGCGGGTGCCGCTACCCCCGGCCAGAATGATGCCTTTTCTACTCATGGACACAATCTCGTTTGTCAACGTTGGTCAAGCTGGGCCATGACGTGCTTTACGCTGTCCTGCCAGTCTGGTAAGTGAATGCCAAAAATTTTCTGAATTTTACTGCAATCCAGCTGTGAGTTGCGTGGTCTGCGCGCTGGCGTCGGGTAGCCTGATGTAGGGATGGGCTGGATGTCTGCGGCGGACAGTTTTAGCGGAAAGCCATGTGTTGCGGCCAACTCAACAACCAGCTGGGCGTACTCGTACCAACTGGTGCTACCGCTGCAGCTGAGATGGTAAAGGCCGCTAGGAAAGTCGCGTTTGTTCCGGCGATATTGCTGAATGATGTGTGCGGTTACATCAGCAAGCAGGCTGGCCGGGGTTGGCGCCCCTATCTGGTCGGCGACGATGCTGAGTTGGTCGCGCTCCTTTGCCAGCCGCAGGATGGTTTTCAGAAAGTTGCCGCCATGTGCACCAAATACCCAGCTGGTACGCAAAGTGGCATGGGCGGCCCCCGCTGCGGCAACGGCCTGTTCCCCGGCCAGTTTGCTGCTCCCATAGACAGATTGAGGGTTGGCCGCATCTGTCTCTGTGTAAGAGCCGTTTTTTTCTCCATCGAACACGTAGTCAGTGGAGTAGTGAATCAATAGTGCTCGGTGCTCTGCAGCCCATGCGGCCATGGTGGAGGGGGCGTCGGCATTCACTCGTTTGGCTGTTGCGGGGTCGCTTTCTGCTTTGTCCACCGCGGTGTAGGCCGCAGGGTTGACGATGATGTCCGGTTGCATGCGGTCCAGTGTTTGTCGAATAGCAGCTACATCGCATAAATCGAGGCTGGATCGGCCCAGACACACAGTCTGGCCTGTCACGGCCAAGGCTCGTTGCAGCTCAAAACCAAGTTGGCCATTGCTCCCGGTAAGCAAAATCCGGGTCATGCTTCGTTCCCATACTGGCGGTCTATCCATTGCCGGTAGCTGCCACTCGTTACTGCATCTGTCCACTCCCGATTTGCCAGGTACCAGGCTACTGTTTTACGAATACCTGTCTCAAAGGTTTCGGCGGGGTTCCAGCCAAGTTCCTGTTCCAGTTTGCGTGCGTCAATCGCGTAGCGGCGGTCATGGCCGGGGCGGTCCGCTACAAAAGTGATTTGCTCTGCATAAGGTTTGCCGTCACTGCGCGGCTGCAATTCGTCAAGCATGGTACAGATGGTATGTACTACGTCCAGGTTGGCTTTTTCGTTCCAGCCACCCACGTTATAGGTTTCGCCCACCTTGCCAGCGGCCAGTACGCGGCGTATTGCAGCGCAGTGGTCCTTTACGTAAAGCCAGTCGCGAATCTGCTGGCCATCGCCGTAAATAGGCAGTGTTTTTCCGGCGATGGCGTTGAGGATCACCAGCGGGATCAGCTTCTCCGGGAAGTGGTAGGGGCCATAGTTGTTGCTGCAATTGGTGGTGACTACCGGCAGGCCATAGGTGTGGTGCCAGGCGCGTACCAGATGATCCGAGGCGGCCTTGCTGGCGGAGTAGGGGCTGTTGGGTTCGTAGCGGTTGGCTTCGCTGAAGGGGGCATCCGTTGCGGCCAACGTACCATAGACCTCATCCGTTGATACGTGCAGGAAGCGGAAGGACGATCGCTCTTCTTCGCTCAAGGTTGCCCAGTAACCACGCACTGCTTCTAGCAAGTTAAAGGTGCCAACGACATTGGTCTGGATGAAATCGCCCGGGCCGTGAATGGAGCGGTCAACATGTGATTCGGCTGCAAAATTGACCACGGCCCTGGGGCGGTGTTCGCGCAAAAGACTGGTTACCAGATCCCGGTCGCCGATATCTCCACGGATAAAGTGATGGCGGGTGTCCCGTTCGAGCGATGACAAAGTTTGCAGGTTGCCGGCGTAGGTAAGCTTGTCGAGATTGACAACTGGTTCACCCTCGCAGGCTAGCCAGTCAAGAACGAAATTGGCGCCGATGAATCCGGCCCCGCCAGTAACAAGAATCATGGGTTAGGGTTCCAAAAGTCAGATTGAGGCCCGAGAGAAAGTCAGGCAGCACACTTGTTTGTTGATGAGACTGCGAAAAATCCGAGTATATCCTACTATCTGTTATCCTCCCGACCCTGCCGCCGGAAGCCTGGCTCCGGTACGGGCTTGGCAAAGGCCTTAACTCTGGACTCGTTTCGCGATGCTGCAAATACTACTGACAGCCATGTTGGTTTCTACCCTTGCTGGCCTTGGCCTCATCAGGTACTCGCATCTACATTCTCGTTTCACCGCTGACACCGATACTGCTGGCGTACAGAAATTTCACGCAATACCGGTGCCGCGTATTGGCGGAATTCCCATCATGTCTGGGTTAGTGGTTGGCTGCGCACTCTCCGGTTATCTCAATACCTCGGTCTGGGTGCTGTTGTTGCTACTATCGACCATCCCCGCATTTGGCTTTGGTCTGCTGGAAGATGTCACCAAGAAGATTGGCCCAATGGCGCGCTTGCTCGCAACGTTTGTGTCGGCAGCGCTGGGATATTTTCTGATTCAGGCGATGCTGACCAGGTTGGGGGTTCCCCTTGTTGATCAGATGCTGGTGCGCTATTGGTGGCTATCCCTCTTGGTGACGATGATTGCCGTCGGTGGGGTGGCGCATGCTTTCAATATCATTGATGGCTACAACGGCTTGTCCGGCATGGTGGCAGTGCTTGTTTTTATTGCCATGGCCTATGTGTGCCTCAAGGTGCATGACGTCCTATTGATGAGCGTATGCATGGCCATGATCGGCGCCGTGCTGGGGTTTCTGTGCTGGAATTTCCCGCGTGGGCTGATTTTTGCCGGTGACGGCGGGGCCTACTTGGTGGGCTTCATGATTGCAGAAGTCTCTGTGCTGCTCGTTGCGCGCAACCCGCAAGTGTCGCCCTGGTTCCCACTACTGTGTGTGATTTACCCGGTGTTCGAGACCTTGTTTTCCATTTACCGCCGTAAGTTCCTGCAAGGCCGAGCGGTGGGCTGTCCTGATGCGCTGCATCTACACCAAATGATCTACCGACGTCTGGTGCGCTGGATGGTGGGGTCACGCGAGGCCCGCCACCTTACCCAGCGTAATAGTCTGACTTCCCCCTATCTTTGGCTGCTCTGTTCATTTTCAGTACTACCAGCCATGCTCTTCTGGAACAAAACGTGGGTGTTGCTGGTGTTTGTGGTGCTTTTTATTGCTGGCTACCTCTATTTGTATCAACTCATTGTGCGCTTCCGCGCCCCGCGATGGTTGACCCTGCGCAAAGGTGGCCAGTGAGGGGGGCTCACAATTGCAGAGTTTCTTCACATCACCCTCTTGAAAGCTGGCAACCCCGTCCCTATGATTAGCACTCGCAGGCAGGGAGTGCTAATCAGTGCTCTCTGCCCACCTACAAGCTAGATCATTGTTCACATAGCTACTGATTCAGGAGAGATCAATGGCAATCCGTCCTCTGCACGACCGTGTTGTTATCAAGCGCCTTGAAGCTGAAGAAAAAACTGCTTCCGGCATCGTTCTGCCGGGCGCCGCTGCCGAGAAGCCGGACATGGGCGAAGTTGTTGCCGTAGGCCACGGCAAGATTCTGGAAAACGGCGACCGCCGCGCGCTGGAATTGAAAGTTGGCGACAAGGTGATCTTCGGCAAGTACTCCGGCCAGACCGTCAAGGTTGATGGCGAAGAGCTGCTGGTAATGCGCGAAGAAGACGTGATGGGCATCGTCGAGTAATCCGACCCCTCACAATTGTTTGATACAGATTCTGGAGATTATTGAGAATGGCTGCTAAAGACGTACGCTTTGGTGATTCCGCCCGCGCCAAGATGGTGGTGGGTGTCAACATTCTGGCTGATGCCGTTAAAGTGACCCTGGGCCCGAAAGGCCGCAATGTGGTACTGGATCGTTCCTTCGGCGCGCCGACCATCACCAAGGATGGTGTTTCCGTTGCCAAGGAAATCGAACTGAAAGACAAGTTCGAGAACATGGGCGCGCAGATGGTGAAGGAAGTTGCTTCCAAGACTTCCGACGTGGCCGGTGACGGTACCACCACAGCTACCGTGCTGGCGCAGGCTATCGTGCACGAAGGCATGAAGTTCGTGACCGCCGGCATGAACCCGATGGACCTGAAGCGTGGCATCGACAAGGCCGTGGTTGCCCTGGTGGGCGAGATCGCCAAGATCGCCAAGCCGTGCGCGACCACCAAGGAAATCGCCCAGGTGGGTTCCATTTCTGCCAACTCCGATAG
>NZ_CADEPL010000005.1 GCF_902829295.1 Vogesella oryzae | reverse complement strand
CACCTCTACCCCGCGTTCTCCTTTGTTTTTTTTTTTTAAACACCCGCGCCCCCCGCGATCTCCCCACCCTGCTTCTCGTCGGCGGCGTCGGTTGTGTAAAAGGGCCTTAGCTACCCCCTTAACCCGCCGCAGCTACAGGGTAATGTGGTGGATGGCTTCCTGTTCGGTAGCCGGCAGGGCTTCTGCGAGCATTTCGCCTCCGCGTTTACTGTATTGGCGCGGGCTGCCGGGATGCCGGCGCGGGTGGTGGTGGGGTTTCAGGGCGGGGAGTTCAACCCGAACGGTGGATTCTGGTTGATCCGCTCTTCGGATGCCCATGCCTGGAGCGAGGTCTGGCTGGCTGGCCGCTGGCAGCGGGTCGATCCTACCGCGCTGGTGGCGCCACAGCGTAGTGCCGATGGTATCGAGCAGACCTTGCCGGCTGCCGCTCCGGCCATGCCGTTGCTGGGCGGACGCCCGCCGCTATGGCTACGCTGGGCGACGCAGCAGTGGCAGGCGGCCAACTTTGGCTGGCAGCGCTGGGTCGTGGGCTATGACGCGGAACGCCAGCTCAGCCTGTTCCGGCAGCTGGGGCTGGATGGCGTGTCGGTGCGGGCGGTACTGTTGCTGCTGGTCGGCGGTATGTTGCTGGTGATGCTGCCGCTGGTGTGGTGGCTGTTGTGGCGCCGGCAGCCAGCGCAGACGCCTCAACAGCAGGCATGGCAGCATTTGCTGCGCCGTTTGCAGCGGGCAGGGATTCCGGCGCTGGAGAGTGATACGGCCAGTCAGTTGCAGGCCAAGGCACAGGGGTTGGCCGCAGAAGAGGGGCATCAGCTTGAGGCGCTGCTGCAGCTGTGGCAGCGCTGGCAGTATGCGCCGCAGCCCCCCGTAGATGCCGCGCGGCAATGGCGTCAGTTATTGCGCCGTTTTCGTCCGCGTCGCCCACGCTGAAAACAAAACCGCCGGCAGGGGCCGGCGGTGTGGGGCAGCAGGCGGATGATCAGATCAGGAAGTCCTTGGTCACGCCACGGCGACGCAGGATGCGGCGCAGATGCTCCAGCCCTTCGATCTGGATCTGCCGCACCCGCTCGCGCGTCAGGCTCAGCGCACTGGCCAGTTCTTCCAGCGTGCAGACTTCATGGCCGTTCAGCCCGTAGCGGCGTTCGATCACCATGCGTTGTTTGTCGGTGAGCTGGGCCAGCCATTCATGCACAAAGTGCTCGATCTGGGCATTGTGCAGCTGGATATCCGGTTCTTCGTGCTGTTCGTCGGGGATCGACTCGCCAATGGACAGCATCGGGTCGATGTCCAGCGGCGCATCCAGCGAGGCCATGCGCTCGTTCAGGTTGAGTACCTTGCGTACTTCCTCGACGGTCTTGCCGGTCAGGTGGGCGATGTCCTCGATCGACGGCTCCCGCCCCATCTGGCTTTCCAGGTGGCGCGAGGCGCGTAGATAGACATTGAGTTCCTTGATGACATGCACCGGCAGGCGGATGGTGCGCGACTGGTTCATGATCGCGCGTTCGATGCTTTGGCGAATCCACCAGGTGGCATAAGTTGAGAAGCGGAAGCCGCGCTCCGGATCGAACTTTTCCAGCGCGTGCATCAGGCCGATATTGCCCTCTTCGATCAGGTCGAGCAGGGCCAGGCCGCGGTTGATGTAGTGCTTGGCGATGTTCACAACCAGCCGCAGGTTGTGCTCGATCATCTTTTGCCGGGCAGTGAAGTCACCCTGCACAACGCGCCGGGCCAAGGCGACCTCCTCGGCCGGCGTCAGCAGGGCATTGCTGCCGATATCGTTGAGATAGATCTGGGTGACATCCGCGATCTCCTCGTATTCCTTGGCTGCGGCAGCTTCCTCGGCTTCTTCCGCTTCGGCACGCAGGCCGGTTTCGGCTTCTTCGTCCAGTACTTCTTCCAGCAGATCCAGTTCGTCGCTCATGATCTTCCCCCGCTTGCGTTAGGACTCAAGACGGGGTTAGCCGTCAGGAGTGCTGTTCCAGGTACTTGCTTGGGTCTACGGGCTTGCCGAGTTGACGGATCTCGAAGTGAAGCTTGACCTGATCCGTATCGGTACTGCCCATTTCGGCGATCTTCTGCCCTTTTTTGACCGTCTGGCCTTCCTTTACCAGTAACTGGCTATTGTGGGCGTAGGCGGACAGGAAAGTTTTGTCGTGGCGCAGGATGATGAGCTTGCCATAGCCACGCAGACCGTTACCGCTGTACACCACCTTGCCATCGGCAGCCGCAACCACGGGTTGCCCCGCCTTGCCACCGATATCCAACCCTTTATTCTGATCAGAGAAACCTCTGATCACGCTACCCTGGGTTGGCCAGCCCCAGACTGGACCTGTCGCCTTGACCTTGTCACCGGCAGCATTGTTGTCTGTTGCTGGCACGGACGCGGAGGCATCTGTTTTCGGCGTTGCCGTCACAGTTGCCGGCATGTTGACCGGGGCAGGGCTGGCTGTTTTGCCGTTACCTTCACTCAGGGCCGGGAGACTCTTGCTGGCCTCTTCCGAATAGGGCAATTTCAAGGCTTTCGGATAGCGCTTGATTTCTACCCCGTCTGCTGCTGCGCCAGAGGGCGCTTTGGCAGAGGCCGGCATTTGCCCGGTAGCCGGCCTGCTTTCAATCGGTTTACCTTCTACTGCGGCAGCCTGTGCCGAGGCGCTGGCGGTTCCAGGTGGGGTCAGGCGCAAGACCTGGCCAACCTTGATATTGAAGCCTTCCAGATTGTTCCATTCGGCCAGGTCCTGGTAGCGCAGGCCATTGTTTACGGCAATGCGGTATACCGTCTCGCCTGGCTGCACTGTATGGGTTGCCTGTCCGCCTGCTATTGCCCGTGGGCGAAGGCTGCCGCCAATGGCCATTGCCTGTGTAGTCGCCTTGCTGCCATTGCTGGCTGCTACTGCCGCAGCTGGCTGGCTTTGGCTGGCGCTGCCCAGAACAGAGGGTTGGCCGCGAACAATCTGGGCCGGCGTATCTTGTTGCAATTGTGCGCAGGCACTTAGCAACAATGCGCCCAATAGTGGACTAAAACGAGTAATTTTTTTAGTTAGCGAATTGTTATGCATTGTTGTCAGTTTATATGCCAGCATTCCATACAAAGTAAATTGTCTGACAAAGCTGATTGAACGGGGTGTTGCGTTTTTGCCTTGCATCACTGCTTGCCCGGGAGCAGGGGCACGAATTTTGCGGCTTCCAGTTTGGTCTTGCGCATGCCGTCTGCGGTTTTCTCATACAACCACAGGTGCTGTTCCTGGCTATCTCCTACTGGCAGGATCAGCCTGCCGCCATCGGCTAGCTGCTCCAGTAAGGGTGTCGGAACCTGGCGTGCCGCAGCGGTGATGATGATGCTGTCAAAGGGCGCGATGTCAGGCAGACCGAGATGTCCATCGCCGTGTACCAGCCGGGCATGAACCAGCTTGGCATTGCGCAGGTTCTGTCTGGCTTTGTCCAGAATGCCGGCCAGACGTTCAATGGAAAATACCTGTGCTCCGGTTTTCAGCAGCACTGCTGTCTGGTAACCGCAGCCGGTGCCGACCTCCAGAATCTTGCCGGCAGCGGCTTTGCCTTCCAGCAGTTTTTCGGTCATGCGTGCGACCGTCAGCGGTTGCGAGATCGTCTGACCTTGGCCGATAGGCAAGGAAACATCGTCGTAGGCGCGAGTCGCCAGCGCCTGGTCGATGAACAGGTGGCGGGGGACCTCAAACATGGCGGCCAACACGCGTTCATCGGCGATGCCTTGCTGGCGCAGGCGCTCCACCATGCGCATGCGGGTGCGTTCCGATACCATGCCGTAGTTATTGCCTGCAGCTACTAGGGGTTGAGCCATGTCTTGATTGCACCCAGTTGGTCGCGGGCTGTCAGATCGATCATCAGCGGCGTGACTGACACTTGTTTGCGGCGGATGGCGTTGAAGTCGGTGCCGTCTCCGGCATCCTGCTCCGGACCGACCGGCCCGACCCAGTACACGGTTTCACCGCGCGGGTTCTGGGCGCGGATAACCGGCTCGGCCATGTGGCGGCGGCCCAGACGGGTCACTTCAAACGCTCCCAGCTGGTCCGGGGGAAGGTCCGGGACGTTGACATTCAGCAGCATCGGACTGGCAAACGGTTTGGCAATGAAGCGCTGCACCAAGTCGCTGGCAACCCGGGCGGCGCCATCAAAGTGATTGTTCTTGCCAGCCAGTGACACGGCAATTGCCGGAATGCCCAGTAGAAAGCCTTCTGTCGCGGCTGCCACGGTACCGGAATAGAGCGTGTCCTCGCCCATATTGGGGCCGTGGTTGATGCCGGAGATGACCAGGTCCGGGCGCTGTTCCAGAAAGCCGGTGACGGCGACGTGAACGCAGTCGGTTGGTGTGCCGTTAACGTAGTAGAAACCGTTAGCGGCTTTTTTCACGGATAACGGGCGATCGAGTGTCAGCGAGTTGCTGGCCCCACTGCGATCGCGTTCAGGAGCGACGACTACTACATCGGCCAACTTGCTCAGGCTGGCAGCCAGCGCCGCCAGGCCGGGGGCAAAATAGCCATCATCATTGCTGATCAGAATTCTCATGTCGCCCTTCCATTCAGAATGGCTGATTGTATCTATCTCCGGGCGTGGCGGGAACCTTATGCCGCAAGTGAAACAGCCCGCCATGCGGCGGGCTGTTCTTTGCGGTGCTTAACGATAGTAGCGCTGGCTGAATTCCAGCATCCGCTCGATCGGTAGGCGCGCGGCATCCATTTCCGCATCGCTGAGGTAGTCGATGCGGGTGCCGATGCCCTGCTGGGCGCGCTTCACTGCCTCGATGGTATTCATCTTCATGTACGGACAGGAGTTGCACTGGCAGCCGGCATAGATCGGGGCCTGGCGAATGTCCAGGTCCGGGCGGGCAAGGCGCATGTTGTAGAGAATGCCGTCTTCGGTGGCGACAAAAATCACATCTGTCACGGCGCCGGTGTAGGCTTTAACCCAGTTGAGCATGCCGGATGTGGAGCCTACGTATTCGGCACGCTTCAATACCGGCAGCGGGCTTTCCGGGTGCGCAATCAGGTGGGCCGGGCTGCTGCTGGCGCTGAGTGCTTCGTCAAGGGCGGCTTCGTTGAACTTGTCGTGAACTTCGCACACGGCAGACCACAGCGGCATGTTGTAGCCGTACTGATGGTTCAGATAGGCGCCCATATTGCGATCTGGCGAGAAGATCACCTGTTTGCCCTGCTCGTAAAGGTGGGCGATGATGTCGTCCACATTGCGGCTGGTAACGATCCAGTCGGAAATGGCTTTGTGTGCCGCCGACGAGTTGATGTAGGACACGTGCACATGGTCGGGGTAGCTCTCGCGCCACTGTTGCAGTGCCGCGACATCCGTCTGGGTGACCAGCGAACAGGTGGAGCCGGCATCCGGCAGGATGACTTCTGCCTGCGGATTGAGAATCTTGGCGGTTTCCGCCATGAAGCGGACACCGGCAAACACGATGATGTCGGCGTTGGATTCGCGGGCGAACAGGGATAGTTCCAGGCTATCGCCGACCTTGTCGGCCATTTGCTGGATTTCAGGCTGAGTGTAGTAGTGGGCGAGGGTAACGACGCGTTTGCTCATGTGCTGCTCCCGGCTGGGACGGCCTCGGTAAGTCGGGGTTATCGTTTGATGCGGCGCAACATTATGGCGCCGCCAAACTGGAAAGATTAGCAATAATAGACAGGTGGCGCTACTGTCGAACGTCGCTTGATGCGGTTGGCAAGTCGTGTCCAACGCGGTCAGCCGATAGTCATCGCCATTATCGGCCGTGGGTTTGGCTGCTTGTGCTCGTGCGGCCAACTGACTCGTTTTGCATCGGAAATCACCATCATGAAGCCGCATTATCTGACGCCGCTGTTCTCTCCCCGCAATGTTGCCGTGATCGGTGCCAGCGATACACCGGGGTCGGTCGGGCAGGCCGTGTTTGCCAACCTGCTGGCGGGTAATTTCCAGGGCAAGTTGTATCCGGTCAACCTCAATCACAAAGTGGTGGGCGGTATCCCGGCCCAGCCGTCGGTACGCCTGATCGAAGGGCCGGTGGATATGGCGGTGGTGACGACCGCCTTGCGCAGCCTGCCGGGTATCGTCAAGGACTGTGGCAAAAAAGGGGTGAAGGGCATCCTGCTGGCCAAGGATTTTGCCGACTCGGAGGCGCAGGAACGCGCCGCACTGGTCGAGGCACAGTCGATTGCCAAGCACTACGGTATTCGCATACTTGGCCCCAATGTGCTGGGGCTGATGCGGCCGGTAGCCGGCTTCAATGCCAGCAACTACAACAGCCGGGTCAAGGCCGGCAACCTGGCGCTGGTGTCGCAGTCATCGGCGCTGTGTACCGCGATGCTGGATTGGGCCGACAGCAAGGGCATCGGTTTTTCTAGTGTGGTATCGGTGGGCGAGGCGCTGGACGTCGAATTCGGCGAGATACTTGATTACCTGGTGGCTGATAACTTTACCCAGGGCATTCTGCTGCATGTACATCATGTGCACGATGCGCGGCGCTTCATGAGCGCCCTGCGGGCCGCGGCCCGCACCAAGCCGGTGGTGGTGGTGAAGTCGGGGCGCTACGAGGACGATGTCACCGGCCTGACCCACTCATCCAATCTGGTGGAAAGCGGTGACGTGTTCGATGCCGCACTGTCGCGCGCCGGTGTGCTGAGGGTGTCCACCATTGCCCAGTTGTTTACTGCCGCCAAAGTGCTGGCGGCCAACTATCGGGTGCAGGGCAAGCGGCTGGCGATTGTGACTAACGGCATCGGTCCCGGGGTGCTGGCGGCGGACAGCGCTTATATGTATGGCGTGGAACTGGCCAAGTTGTCCGATGCTTCCATGGCGCTGCTGAATGATGCCTTGCCCGCCAATTGGTCGCACGGCAACCCGGTGGACATCATCGGCGATGCCAGTCCGGTGCGTTTCCGTACCGCGGTCAAGGTGTGTCTGGACGATCCGAATGTCGACGGTGTGCTGGTGATCTTTACGCCGCAGGCCGGCACCGATCACCTGACCACCGCGCAGCTGATGGTGGGGTTGCAGCGGGAATCGAGCAAACCGATGTTCCTGTCGTGGCTGGGTGATGCCAAGGTGTCGGAAAGCCGCGAGCTGTTCTCCAAGGCCAAGTGTGCGCATTTCCGCGCGCCGGAATTCGCCATCGAGGTGTTCCGTAACCTGTCTTCCTATCACCATAACCAGCAGATGCTGCTGCAGACTCCGGCGCCACTGGAAGGAGCGCAGGTGCTGCCGGACGTCTCCAGAGCTCGTGCCGTGATCGCCGCGGCCAAGCAGCAGGGGCGGGCGGTCTTGTCTGAGCGGGAAAGCAAGGATGTGCTGGCGGCGTTCAATATTCCGGTCAATCCGGCGCGGCTGGCACGCGACGCGGATGAAGCGGCAAGGTTGGCCGCAGACATCGGCTATCCGGTGGTGCTGAAGATCGACTCTCCAGACATCATCTACAAGTCCGATGTTGGTGGCGTGGAATTGAATATCGCCAACGAGCCAAGTCTGCGCGAAGCCTATGCGGCGATTCTGGCGCGCGCCAAGGCGGCGCGGCCGGATGCGCGGCTGGAAGGTGTGTCGGTGCAGTCGATGCGCAAGCGCCGCAATGCGCGGGAGTTGATGGTGGGGGTGACCCACGACGCGTCATTTGGACCGGTGATTACCTTCGGTGCCGGTGGCATCGCGGTGGAGGTGATGCAGGATCGGGCGCTGAGCCTGCCGCCGGTCAACCACTATCTGGTGGAGCGCATGATCGACAAAACCCGTATCGGTCAGATACTGGGGCCATTCAAGAACATGCCGGCAGTGGACATGGAGGCGCTCAAGAGCGTGTTGCTGCATGTGTCGGAGCTGGTGTGCGAATTGCCGGAAGTGCGCGAAATGGACATCAATCCGGTGATGGCCGATGAGCAGGGGGTGTTGGCGCTGGATGCCCGCATCATCATCCAACCTTTGCCGGCGCGCAGCAAACCGTATGGCCACATGGCGATCATGCCGTACCCGATGCACATGGTGCATTGCTCGATGCTGAAGGATGGCACGCCGGTGATTATCCGCCCGGTGCGGCCGGAAGATGCGTATATGCAGCAGGAGTTTGTGCGCAACCTGTCGGAGGAAAGCCGTTACAACCGCTACATGTCAAGCATCAAGCAGCTGTCGCAATCGATGCTGGTGCGCTTTACCCAGCTGGATTACGACCGCGAGATGGCATTGGCGATGATCCATGAGTCAGAAGGCGTGGAAGAGCAGCTGGCAGTGGCGCGCTATGTCACCGATCCGGACAACGAAAGTTGCGAGTTCGCGCTGGAAGTGGCCGATCACTGGCAGGGCAAAGGGATCGGCGCCATTCTGATGAATGCGCTGTTCGATGCCGCGCGCGAACAGGGGCTGAAAATCATGGTGGGCGAGGTGCTGGCCGGCAATAAAGGCATGCTCAAACTGATGACGCGTCTGGGCTTTAGCGTGCAGGTGCACCCGGAAGACAGGGCGTTGACGATAGTGACCAAGAACCTGTTGCCGGAGCCCGCCGCGACGCCGGCCCAATAAGCACTTGCGGCGTAAGGGAAAAATGCCATAGAATCGGGGGCTTTTCTACGAATCCGAATTTTTGAGGATAATCGACAATGGTAGTTATTCGCCTCGCCCGCGGCGGTTCCAAGAACCGTCCGTTCTACAACGTAGTTGTTACCGATTCCCGCAACCGTCGTGACGGCCGCTTCATCGAGCGTCTGGGCTTCTACAACGCCGTAGCCAACGACAAGCAGGAACGTGTTCGCCTGGCCATGGACCGCGTGAACCACTGGATCGGTGTTGGCGCGCAAGTGACCGACGCTGTTGCCAAGCTGCTGAAAGAGCAGTCCAAAGCTGCCTGATTTGTCTTTAGGCCAGCAAGGAAGCAAGGCGCATGCGTGACGCAGATCTAGTGGTAATGGGGTTCGTCCGCGGCGCCTTTGGTGTTCGTGGCTGGGTGAAAGTCCAGGCAGACACCGAAAATACCGACAGTCTGTTCGACTACCCGCAGTGGTGGTTGAAGCAGAAAAACGGCGAATGGAAGGCTTTTACTTTCGAAGACGGTGCCGTCCAGCCCAAGGCGCTGGTGGTGAAGTTCGAGGAAGTAGATGACCGCGATGTGGCGGAAGCCATGCGTGGCATGCAGGTAGCTGTTCCGCGTGAACAGTTGCCCAAGCCTCCGGCGGATGAGTATTACTGGATTGATTTGATTGGCCTCGAAGTGGTCAACCGCGAGAACATCGTGTTGGGCAAAGTAGCCGACTTGATGGAAACCGGTGCCAACGACGTTCTGGTTGTCCGTGGTGAAACGGATGAGCGGCTGATACCTTTTGTGTCGGATTACATTGTCGATGTTGATCTGGCCGCAAAACGCATCACCGTGGACTGGGGCCTGGATTATTAATGCAGCTTGATGCCATTACGCTGTTCCCTGAGATGTTCGATTCGCTGACCCGCTTCGGGGTAACCCGGCGGGCACTGGAACAGTCGATCTGGCAGTTCGGCGCCTGGAATCCGCGCGACTTCACTACCGACAATTACCATACCGTAGATGATCGCCCTTACGGCGGTGGGCCTGGCATGGTGATGATGGTAGAGCCGCTGGAAAAAGCCATTGCCGCGGCGAAAGCCCGGCAGTCGGCGCAAGGTGTCGAGCAAAGCCACGTTATTTATCTGTCACCGCAAGGTGGCCGGCTGACGCACTCCAAGGCGGCGGAACTGGCACAAAAGCCAGGGCTGATCCTGCTGTGCGGCCGCTATGAAGGTATTGACGAGCGCCTGATCGACAGCGAAGTCGACGAAGAAATCTCGGTTGGGGATTATGTGCTATCCGGCGGCGAATTGCCTGCGATGGTGTTGATGGACGCGGTGCTGCGTTTGCTGCCCGGCGTGCTCAACGATGCGCAGTCCGCCTATGAAGATTCGTTCGTGAACGATCTGCTGGATTGCCCGCATTACACTCGGCCGGAAGAATATCGTGGTGTGCGTGTCCCGGATGTCCTGATGTCCGGCAATCACGCCATGATCGCCAAGTGGCGGCTGAAGCAGTCTCTGGGGCGCACTTTCGAGCGCCGTCCCGATCTGCTGGCGTCGCGCACATTGACCAAACAGGAATCTCGGCTGCTGGCGGAGTACCAGCAGGAACAAGATTCCGGCAAAAACAAGGAGCATTAACATGGATCTGATCCAGCAACTGGAACAGGAAGAAATCGCCCGTCTGGGTAAAACCATCCCTGAATTTGCACCGGGCGATACCGTTATCGTTCAGGTAAAAGTGAAGGAAGGTAACCGCGAGCGTCTGCAGGCTTACGAAGGTGTGGTAATCGCCAAGCGTAGCCGTGGTCTGAACAGCTCCTTCATCGTGCGCAAGCTGTCTTCCGGCGAAGGCGTTGAGCGTACTTTCCAGACTTTCTCCCCGCTGGTAGCTTCCGTTGAAGTGAAGCGCCGTGGTGACGTACGTCGCGCCAAACTGTACTACCTGCGTGGTCGTACCGGTAAGTCGGCACGTATCAAGGAAAAACTGGTTCGCAAGTAAGCCGTTATGGTTTGACTTGTCGTACCCTGAAAGCGCCAGCAACTGCTGGCGCTTTTTTCATGTCCAACGTTGGCCGCATAGATGACGGTAGCCGCTTCTCTCTATCTCGACGCATTCCTCGACACCTTGTGGCTGGCAGATAATCTGTCTGCCAATACCCTGGCGGCTTATCGCCGTGATCTGCAACGGCTGGAACAGGCATTGCAGCCGTATGGGCATAACCTCGACACCGCCGATACCCCGGCGCTGGAGCAGGTGATGCTGCAGCTGATCGAGACCGACAAGCCCGCTACCCGCGCCCGGCGCCTGTCAGCTGCCCGCCGTTTTTACCATTACTTGTGTCAGCAGAAGCTGCGGGCCGATGATCCAACCGTGCATCTGCAGGCTCCCAGGTTGGGCTTGCGACTACCAGGTTCGCTGTCGGAGGGGCATGTCGAGGCCTTACTGGCGGCGCCGGACGTGGACACCACACTTGGGCTACGTGACCGTGCGCTGATCGAAACCCTGTATGCCACCGGGCTGCGGGTCAGCGAGCTGGTCGGGTTGACGCTGCCGCAGTTGCATCTGAATGAGGGCTATGTGCGCATCATCGGCAAGGGCAACAAGGAGCGGCTGGTGCCGCTGGGCGAGCTGGCGGAAGGCTGGTTGCGACGCTACCTGGCAGAAAGCCGGCCGCTGATCATGGGGGCAGTGCGCGGCGATGACCTGTTTGTCAGCAATCGCAAGCAGGCGATGACGCGGCAGATGGCCTGGCACCTGATCGTCAAGTACGGCCGTCAGGCGGGGATACCGCCTCTGTCGCCGCATACCTTGCGTCATGCCTTTGCGACACATCTGGTAAATCATGGTGCCGATTTGCGTGTGGTGCAGCTGTTGCTGGGCCATGCCAGCCTGTCTACCACTCAGATTTATACCCACGTGGCGCGCGAACGGCTGAAGGCGCTGCATGCCATGCATCATCCGCGTGGTTAACTGGTGCTGGCCGCGACTCCCCTTGGTTTCAGCATGTTGCGGCCAACGTTGGCCGCAAAAAAACGCCCCGCTAAGCGGGGCGCTGTTTTATGAATGGACAGTTCAGACCATGGCTTCGGCTACCTCGCCGAAACTCAGCGCGACCTTGCCTTCGTCGTCCAGATCGACAGTGACTTCGCCGCCATGCGCCAGCTTGCCGAACAGCAGCTCGTCGGCCAGCGCCTTGCGGATGGTGTCCTGGATCAGGCGTGCCATCGGGCGGGCACCCATCAGTGGATCGAAACCATTCTTTGCCAAGTGCTTGCGCAGCTCGTCGCTGAAATGGATGTCCACTTTCTTGTCTGATAGCTGGTGCTCCAGTTGCATCAGGAACTTGTCCACCACCTGCAGGATGATGGCTTCGTCCAGCATGCGGAACGGGATGATGGCGTCCAGGCGGTTGCGGAACTCCGGACTGAACAGCCGCTTGATGTCAGCCATCTCGTCCCCGGTCTGCTTGCTGCCGGTAAAGCCGATCGAGGCCTTGGATAGCGACTCGGCGCCGGCGTTGGTGGTCATGATGATCACCACGTTGCGGAAGTCCGCCTTGCGGCCGTTGTTGTCGGTCAGCGTGCCATGATCCATGACCTGCAGCAGCACATTGAAGATATCCGGATGCGCTTTCTCGATCTCGTCCAGCAGCAGCACCGCATACGGATGCTTGTTGATCTGCTCGGTGAGCAAGCCGCCCTGCTCGAAACCGACGTAGCCCGGAGGCGCACCGATCAGCCGCGATACTGCGTGACGCTCCATGTACTCGGACATGTCGAAGCGGATCAGCTCCACGCCGAGGAAGTAGGCCAGCTGCTTGGCCACTTCGGTCTTGCCCACCCCGGTCGGACCGGAGAACAGGAAGGAGCCGATCGGCTTTTGCGGGTTGCCGAGGCCGGAGCGCGACATCTTGATGGCCGCGGCCAACGCCTCGATGGCTTTGTCTTGGCCGAACACTACGCTTTTCAGATCGCGGTCCAGGTTCTTCAATACATTGCGGTCGTCGCTGGAGATGGTCTTGGCCGGAATGCGCGCGATCTTGGCAATGATGTCCTCGATCTCGCCCTTGTTGATCACCTTCTTCTGACGCGACTTGGGCAGGATTTTCTGTGCCGCGCCGGCTTCGTCAATCACGTCAATGGCCTTGTCCGGCAAATGACGGTCATTGATGTAGCGGGCGGACAGCTCGGCTGCGGTAGACAGCGCGGCCAACGTGTATTTCACCCCGTGATGTGCCTCGAAGCGGCTCTTCAGCCCCTTCAGGATCTCGATAGTCTGTTCTACCGATGGCTCCGGCACATCGATCTTCTGGAAGCGACGGGAGAGTGCGCTGTCCTTCTCGAAGATGCCGCGATATTCGCCATACGTCGTGGCGCCAATGCAGCGCAGGCTGCCATTGGACAGCGCCGGCTTCAGCAGGTTGGACGCATCCAGCGTGCCGCCGGATGCGGCGCCAGCGCCGATCAGGGTGTGAATCTCGTCAATGAACAGGATGGCGTGGCTGTCTTCGGACAGCTGCTTGATCACCTGTTTCAGGCGCTGTTCGAAGTCGCCGCGATACTTGGTGCCGGCCAGCAGCGCGCCCATGTCCAGCGAATACACGGTGGCGCGGGTCAGTACCTCCGGTACTTCGCCAGCCACGATACGACGCGCCAGCCCTTCGGCAATGGCGGTCTTGCCCACGCCGGCCTCGCCGACCAGCAGCGGGTTGTTCTTGCGACGGCGGCACAGAATCTGGATCACGCGCTCGACTTCGTGCTCGCGACCGATCAGCGGATCGATCTTGCCGTCACGGGCCTGCTGGTTCAGGTTCTGGGTATAGTTTTCCAGTGCGCCACCCGGCGAGCCGCTGCCATCCTCGTTCTCGTTCTCGCCGCTGTCGTGGTGATCCTGGCTGCTCGAGCTGGAGGAAGGCTTGGAGCTTTGCTTGGTAATGCCGTGGGAAATGAAGTTCACCACATCCAGGCGCGAGATACCCTGCTGGTGCAGGTAGTACACGGCATGCGAATCCTTTTCGCCGAAAATGGCGACCAGGATGTTGGCCCCGGTGACTTCCTTCTTGCCGGAAGACTGCACGTGCAGGATGGCGCGCTGGATCACGCGCTGGAAACCGAGCGTGGGTTGGGTTTCCACGTCGGCATCACCCGGTACGGTGGGGGTGTGTTCGTCGATAAAGTCGGACAGCTGTTTTTTCAGCTGCTCGAGATTGGCACCGCAGGCACGCAGGACTTCGGCCGCAGACGGGTTGTCGGTCATCGCCAAGAGCAGGTGCTCAACGCTGATGAATTCATGCCGCTTGCGCCGTGCATCCATGAACGCCATGTGCAGGCTTACTTCCAGTTCCTGGGCAATCATCAGTTTTCCTCCATGACACACTGCAGCGGATGCTGGTGCGTCTGTGCGTGCTGCAAAACTTGTGCAACCTTGGTGGCGGCGATGTCTTTGGTGTAAACACCACAAAGACCCCTGCCTTCATTGTGGACCTGCAACATCACGCGGGTGGCTTTTTCCGCGTCCATGTGGAAGAAGTGCTGCAACACCTCTACCACAAAATCCATCGGGGTAAAATCATCGTTTAGTAACAAGACCTTATACAGAGGCGGCGGATTCGCCCGGACTTTTGTAGCCTCTGTTGAAACATCATCCTTGTACTGCGTAGACATGGGAGCCTTCTGCGAATTCGCGCTCAATTCAATTTTGGTTCGGGCAAGGGCTTTTTCAAGGTCTGCCGCTTTCTATTGCATTGTCTTGACGTTGTCACAGCCAGAGCGTAGAACTGCAGTCGGTGTTCCGCTGTGACGTGTCAGCCGTATGTATTACTGTACCTGCTGCTGCGCGCAAGCTCTCAATAATTTGCAGGCCTCACCAACCTGCTACCGTCTACTTGAGGTTTAGTGACACATGGCAACTGGTATCGTTAAGTGGTTCAACGACGCTAAAGGTTTTGGTTTCATCACTCCGGATGAGGGTGGTGAAGACCTGTTTGCACATTTCTCCGCAATCAATGTGCAAGGTTTCAAATCGCTGGCTGAAGGTCAGCGTGTAAGCTTCGAAGTGACCCAAGGCCCGAAGGGCAAGCAAGCGTCCAATATCCAGAAGGTGTAATCGCGTTACGCGGTTTTGCCTGCAAAAACCCGCATCGCCAGATGCGGGTTTTTTTATTGTCCCAATGCGCCGCTGGCGTGCAGCCGGCCAATCGATGGCGTCTGCAACTGCCGCTGTAGCGCCAGCAGGGTGACGATGCCGACTACGGTCAGTACCAGCCACGGCAAGGCCGGCAACGCCATGCTACGTGAAATATCCAGCAGCCAGCCGCCGCCCAGGTAGCCGGCGGCACCGCCCAGTGCCAGGCCCAGCCGGCTGGTGCCGGTGTAGCTGGCGCGAGCCTCGCTGCTGGCCATGCTGGCGAGCAGCGTCTCGCGTGCCGGTTCGGTAATCAGCGAGCCGATATAGAACAGCGCCAGGACTGCGAAGGCCATCACCGGCTGGCGAATCATGCTCATCAGCAGCAGGCTGAAACACATCAGTCCAATACCGCACAGAATGCGCCCCGCTGGCGTGAAGTGCCGCTCGCCGATGCGCGCCAGGGGGTAGAGCAGGCTTAGCGACAGCACGGTTTCCAGTGCAAACATCCAGCCCACCGCCTGGTTGCTGCCGGTCAGTTGCTTCAGCACGACCGGCACCAGCAGCATGATCTGTACGCCCAGCGCGTAGTAGCCGCTGAGGGTCAGCACCAGCTGCATGTAACGGCGATCGGCCAGTACCGTGCGCATCGAAGCCAGCGGCGAGCTGCGGCGGGCGGGAACGCGATAGCGCGGCAGTAGCCACAGGGTGGCCGCCGCGGCCAACACGAAGATAGCGCCGCCTCCCATACCCACCCCCCAGAAGTCGAAATGCAGCAGCCAGGAGCCAATCATGGCGCCGGCGACGCCGGCGGCACTCTCGACCATCATCAGCAGCGCGTAGAAGCGGCTGCGCTCGGACGGGCGAGTCAGCTTGAGGATCAGCGCCGAGCGCGGCGGATCGAACAGTGTGCCGCCCAGCCCTGACAGCACACAGGAAAATATCAAGAGCGTCGCGCTTTCCGCTTCGGCCATGGCGGCGAAACCGGCCGCGCGCAGCAGCATGCCGCCCACGATCAGCGGTCGGGCGCCATAGCGGTCAGCCAGCGAGCCACCCAGCAGCCCCAGCCCCTGTTGCAACAGCTGGCGAATGGCCAGTGCCAGCCCGACGGCCGCCGCGGCCCAGCTCATCTGGTCGACAAAATGCAGGCTGATCAGCGGAAACACGATGAAAAAGCCGAATACCACCAGCGCGGTGTCGAGAAAGATGAAATAGCGCCCCAGTCGTCGCGCCTGTGCCATGCGTGCCATGATCGCCCCATTCCCTGAATTGGTGCCCTATTGTCATGGTGGGCTAGCTATCATAGAAGCCGTTAACAGCTAATAATTACTATTGGATTTTATTATGGCTATTTCGATGGATGACCTGGCGCTGCTGCTGGATATCGTTGCCTGCGGCAGCTTCAGCCAGGCGGCGGCCAGGCGTGGCTGGTCGCAACCGCAGGTCAGCCAGCGCATTGCCGCGCTGGAGGCCGATATTGGCGCGCAGCTGTTTCTAAGGCACCGTCGCGGAGCCGTGGCGACGGCGGCCTGCCAGGCCTTTCTGCCGGCGGCGCGTAGCGCGCTGGAGACGCTGGAAGTTGGCCGCAAGGCGGTGCAGGGCGCACCGGCGCTGCCGCGGCTGACGCTGGCCTGCCTGCCGTCGCTGGCCTCGGTGGTGTTCGGGCCGGTATTGCTGGCGCTGGCCGAGGCACCGTTCGAAATCCGCTGCAGTACCGATCATTCTCCGACGATCATGGAGTGGCTGCTCACCGGTACCGCCGAGGTGGGGTTCGTGCTGAAGTGCCCGCCGATGGCCGGTATCCAGATGGAGCGTATCTGGCGTTCGCCGATTGTGCCGGTGGTGCATAAGAGCCATCCGCTGGCCCGCGCCGGCAGCTTGACGCTGGCCGAGGTGGCCAACCAGCGGTTGGCGCCACAGTTCTGGGGCGATGGCTGCGACGAGTTGCTGGCCTTGTTGCGGCCGCATCGCACGGTCAGTTGGCCGCTGCACGCGGTACAGCCGGCAGTGGCGGCGCGCGAGCTGGCGATGGAACATGGCTTTCTGACCTTCACACCGGAGGTGACGGTAAAACGGGATTTGCGCGAGGGACGGTTGGTGAAGCTGCAGATCAGCGACCTGCCGTTGTGGCAGTGGGAAGTGATGATGGCATGGCGCGCCGGCAAGCGCGCGGATGCGCCCAAACAGCAGGTACTGGACACGGTGCGGGCAATGGCGCCGGACTGGGCATAGCGGCGTGCGGCCAACGTTGGCCGCAAGGCTGTAAAGCACAAGGCCCGCACTGCGGGCCTTGTGCTTCGTCACGGCATGGCTTACATCCGCGCGATCATCGCATCGCCGAAGGCGGAGCAGCTGATCTCGGTGGCGCCGTCCATCAGGCGGGCAAAGTCGTAGGTGACCTGCTTGTCGGCAATCGCGGCTTCCATCGAGTGGATCACCAGGTCGGCGGCCTCCTTCCAGCCGAGGTGGCGCAGCATCATCTCGGCGGACAGGATCAGCGAACCCGGATTCACCTTGTCGAGGCCGGCGTACTTCGGCGCGGTGCCGTGGGTGGCTTCGAAGCAGGCGTACTGGTCGGAGATGTTGGCACCGGGGGCAATGCCGATGCCGCCGACCTGCGCCGCCAGCGCATCGGAAATGTAGTCGCCGTTCAGGTTCAGCGTGGCGACCACATCGTATTCGGCCGGGCGCAGCAGGATCTGCTGCAGGAAGGCGTCGGCAATGACATCCTTGACGACGATGTCGCGGCCGCTGTGCGGGTTCTTGAACTGGCACCACGGGCCGCCGTCAATCGGTTGGGCGCCGAATTCTTCCTGCGCCAGCTTGTAGGCGACATCACGGAACAGCCCCTCGGTAAACTTCATGATGTTGCCCTTGTGCACGATGGTCACCGAGCGGCGGTCGTTGTCGATGGCGTAGCGGATGGCGGCGCGTACCAGGCGCTGGCTGCCCTCGATCGACACCGGCTTGATGCCGATGCCGGAAGTTTCCGGAAAGCGCATCTTTTTCACGCCCATCTCGTCCTGCAGGAACTTGATCACCTTTTGGGCACCGTCGGACTGTGCGGCCCATTCGATGCCGGCATAGATGTCCTCGATGTTCTCGCGGAAGATCACCATATTGACCAGCTCCGGCTGTTTCAGCGGCGAGGGCACGCCGCGGAAGTACTGTACCGGCCGCACGCACTGGTACAGATCCAGCTCCTGGCGCAGTGCCACGTTCAGCGAACGGATGCCGCCGCCCACCGGCGTGGTCATCGGCCCCTTGATGGAGACCGAGTATTCCTTCAACGCATCGAAGGTTTCTTTCGGCAGCCACTCGTCCGGGCCGTACAGGCGGGTGGATTTCTCGCCGGCATAGACCTCCATCCAGTGGATTTTTTTCGTGCCGGCATAGGCTTTGGCAACGGCGGCATCAACCACCTTGATCATCACCGGGGTGATGTCGATGCCGATGCCGTCCCCTTCGATGAACGGAATGATCGGGTTGTTCGGTATCGGCTGCCCCGGCACGATTTTCTGCCCGCCGGCCGGCACCTTGATATGGGATGCAGTCATCGATGACTCCTTTGTTGTTGAGCGATGGCGTGGCAAGCCGCGCGACGGCCCGGTCTATGGCCGCGGCAAAAAGGCGGCTCCTGCTTGTTATTGTTAGTTCAAGGTTGGCCGCAGCGGTATCGGAGTTAACGGTGGCCGTTACCGGGCATGCTGCCGGGCGGCGACTGGCAGGCACAAAAAAACGCCAGGGCAATGCCCTGGCGTTGTCGGGTGCGGAAGGCCGGGCCGCCGTGGCGGCCGCTTTCCTGTTACGGCGATTTAGGCGTTGACGTTGGCCAGCGCGGCGTTGAAGGTCGCGCTCGGACGCATTACCGCCTCGCACTTGGCTCGGTCGGCCAGGTAGTAACCACCGATGTCCACCGGCTTGCCCTGTACCGCCTTCAGCTCGGCCACGATCTGCTGCTCGTTGTCAGCCAGCGTCTTGGCCAGCGGCGCAAACTGGGCGGCCAGTTCGGCGTCGGCAGTCTGTGCGGCCAACTCCTGTGCCCAGTACATGGCCAGATAGAACTGGCTGCCACGGTTGTCCAGCTCGCCGGTCTTCGGCGACGGGCCCTTGCTGTTGTCCAGCAGTTTGCCGGTAGCGGCATCCAGGGTCTGGGCCAGGATCTTGGCCTTGTCGTTGCCGGTTTTCAGGCCGAGGTCTTCCAGCGATACCGCCAGCGCCAGGAATTCGCCCAGCGAGTCCCAGCGCAGGTGGTTTTCTTCTACCAGCTGCTGTACGTGCTTCGGTGCGGAGCCGCCGGCACCGGTTTCGTACATGCCGCCACCGGCCATCAGCGGCACGATGGACAGCATCTTGGCGGAGGTGCCCAGTTCCATGATCGGGAACAGGTCGGTCAGGTAGTCACGCAGGATGTTGCCGGTTACCGAGATGGTGTCCAGACCGCGGATCACGCGCTCCAGGGTGTAGCGCATCGCGCGTACCTGCGACATGCACTCGATGTGCAGGCCGGTGGTGTCGTGATCCTTCAGGTAGCGCTTCACCTTCTTGATCAGTTCGTTTTCGTGCGGACGGTACGGGTCCAGCCAGAAGATTGCCGGCATGCCGGAGTTGCGGGCGCGGGTCACGGCCAGCTTCACCCAGTCGCGGATCGGGGCATCTTTTACCTGGCACATGCGCCAGATGTCGCCCTGTTCCACGTTCTGGCTCAGCAGCACTTCGCCGGTGGCCAGGTCAACGATATTGGCCACGCCGTCTTCGGAGATCTCGAAGGTCTTGTCGTGCGAGCCGTACTCTTCGGCTTTCTGTGCCATCAGGCCAACGTTCGGTACGGTGCCCATGGTCTTCGGATCGAAGGCGCCATGCCATTTGCAGAAGTTGATCATTTCCTGATAGATGCGGGCGAAGGTCGATTCCGGCATTACCGCCTTCACGTCCTTCAGGCGGCCATCGGCGCCCCACATCTTGCCGCCGTTGCGGATCATCGCCGGCATGGAGGCATCGACGATGATGTCGTTCGGCGAATGGAAGTTGGTGATGCCCTTGGCGGAGTCCACCATAGCCAGTTCCGGACGATGCTCGTGGCAGGCGTGCAGATCACGTTTGATCTCGTCCTGCTTGGATTGCGGCAGGGTGGCGATCTTGTCGTACAGGTTGGACATGCCGTTGTTCACGTTCACGCCCAGCTCGTCGAACAGCTTGCCGTGCTTCTCGAAGGCTTCCTTGTAGAAAATCTTCACGCAGTGGCCGAACACGATGGGGTGGGACACCTTCATCATGGTGGCCTTCACATGCAGCGAGAACATCACGCCGGTTTTGTGTGCGTCTTCGATTTCCTTCTCGTAGAACTCCAGCAGCGCCTTCTTGCTCATGAACATGGAGTCGATGATCTCGCCTTCCAGCAGCGATACCTTCGGCTTCAGCACGATGGTCTGGCCGCTCTTGGTCACCAGCTCCATCTTCACGTCGCGGGCGCGATCCAGGGTCATGGACTTCTCGCCGTGGTAGAAGTCACCGTGGTGCATGTGCGATACGTGGGTGCGCGATGCCTGGCTCCACTCGGCCATGCTGTGCGGGTGCTTGCGCGCGTATTCTTTCACCGCCTTGGGGGCGCGGCGGTCGGAGTTGCCTTCACGCAGTACCGGGTTCACCGCGGAGCCCAGGCACTTGCTGTAACGCGCCTTGATGGCTTTCTCTTCTTCGGTGGCCGGGTTTTCCGGATAGTCCGGTACGGCATAGCCCTTGGACTGCAGTTCCTTGATGCAAGCCTGCAGCTGGCCAACGGAGGCGCTGATGTTCGGCAGCTTGATGATGTTGGCGTCCGGGTCCTGCGTCAGGCGACCCAGCTCGGCCAGGGTGTCCGGCACTTTCTGTGCGTCGGTCAGATAATCGGGGAACTCGGCCAGTACCCGGGCGGCTACGGAAATGTCGGCAGTATCGACATTGATGCCGGCAGGGGCGGTAAAGGTACGGATGATCGGCAGGAAGGCGCTGGTTGCCAGCGCGGGCGCTTCGTCGGTAAGGGTGTAGATGATGGTCGGCTGTTCCGAAGGCATTACGCTATCTCCATGATTATCTTGTGACGACATAACGATGGCACGGGGGGCTTGCTGTGCGGGATGACAACCCGTGTCGACGCGGGGAAAGACTCAGGAAAGGCGGGCTCTGGGTTCCGGCGGCTTGTGGCGTACGCTGAACGGAGATGCCCGCGGACTCTCGGGCGGCTTTTCAGATGCGAATTATACCTCGCCGCAGCCGTTCTGTTCGACGCACATTCGAACTTTGATGTCGTTTTGGCAGTGAACGCTTGTTCGAATCTGAATTGTGTTGCGGCGCGGCGACGACGGCAGCCTCCTATTCCGTCGCGCTATAGCAGCTATGGTGGTTTTGTGTTCTTAAACGAATGTTTGAATTCGCCGTTTTCCCCGCCTGCTCGCCAGGTAAACGGCGGGGTGACCGGGGCTTGCCGTCGTTTGTTATCATCGCGACATTCGTTTATTGCCGTGACTCGCCATGCCTCAACTCATCCTGCTCAACAAGCCGTACGGTGTCATCTGCCAGTTTTCCGACCACCCGCTGCACCCGACGCTGAAGTCGTGCGTGTCGCAAGCCGGTGTCTATCCGGCCGGCCGGCTGGATACCGATAGCGAGGGCCTGCTGCTGCTGACCGGCGATGGCGAACTGCAGCATCGCATCAGCGATCCGCGCTGGAAGCAGCCGAAGACCTACTGGGTGCAGGTGGAAGGGCGGCCGGACGAGGACAAGCTGGCGGCGCTGCGTGCCGGCGTCGATCTCGGTGACTTCGTTACCCAGCCGGCCGAGGTGCGGGTGTTGCCGGAACCACCGGCACTGTGGGAGCGCAAGCCGCCGGTACGCTTTCGCAAGACGGTGCCGGATACCTGGCTGGAAATCATCATCAGTGAAGGCAAGAACCGCCAGGTGCGGCGCATGACTGCCAAAGTGGGGTTGCCCACCTTGCGCCTGGTGCGGGTGGCTATCGGCCCGTGGCGGCTGGACGACCTGCAGCCGGGCATGCAGCGCAGCATCGAGGTTTCTCTGGCCGATCTGCCGCGCCCGCGCCATGCCAAGCCCGCCGGGCCGGCCCCGGCGCGGAAGGACCCGAAACCGCAGGCAGTGCCGAAAGCTGCACCGACGCCAGCGCCGGCGCCGCGCTTCCGCTTTGCCAAGAAGAAGTGACGACCACTGATTGACGGCGTGATGGCCGGGGTGCCGCTTGCGGCGGCAGACAGCGGGCTCATCCCGATCCATAGTGGATAGTCCGGCCTGCGTTGCCGACGCGGGCGCAAGCGAGGTGACGCGATGCAGATCCCCGAATACTACAACCCGGTGGCGCGCGAAATTGCCCAAGCATTGGTGGAGGGCTTCGACCGCCATTACCGGCTGTTTCGCCACACTAGCCGGCAGGCCAAGCAGCTGTTCGAGGATGCCGACTGGCAAGGGGTACAGGCGCTGGTGCGCGACCGTATCCAGTTCTACGACGAGCGGGTGCAGGAGACGGTGCAGCGGCTGCAGCAGCAGTACCATGCCGACTTGCTGGATGACGAGATCTGGCAGCAGGCCAAGCTGTACTTCATCGGCCTGCTGACCAACCACAAGCAGCCGGAGCTGGCCGAAACCTTCTTCAACTCGGTGTTCACCCGCATCCTGCACCGTGACTACTTCAACAACGACTTCATCTTCATCCGCCCGGCGTTGTCTACCGAGTACATCGAATCCGATCCGCCGTGCTATCGCAGCTACTATCCGGCACCGGGCGGTTTGCGTCGCACCTTGCGCCAGATCGTCACCGATTTCGGCTGGCGGCGGCCGTTTGCCAAGCTGTCGCGCGACCGGGCGCGGGTGATCCGCGCGGTGGATGAGTTTTGCGGCCAACGTTGGCCGCAGGCCGAGGCCAACCTGCAGGTCCAGGTGCTCTCCAGCGCCTTCTACCGCAACAAGAGCGCCTACATCTTCGGCAAGGTGCTGAATGGCGGGCAGGTCTACCCGTTCGCATTGCCGGTGCTGCACGATGGCGATGGCCGGCTGTATCTGGATACCGTGCTGCTGGAGCCGTGGCGCATCGGTGTGCTGTTCTCCTTCAGTCGCGCCTACTTCATGGCCGATATGGAAGTGCCGTCCGGTTACGTGCAGTTCCTGCGCTCGATGCTGCCCACCAAGACCAAGGCCGAGCTGTACACCATGCTGGGGCTGCAGAAGCAGGGCAAGAACACCTTCTACCGCGATTTCATGCAGCACCTGCAGCACTCCAACGACCAGTTCATGATCGCGCCGGGTATCCGCGGCCTGGTGATGCTGGTGTTCACCCTGCCGTCCTACCCCTACGTATTCAAGCTGATCAAGGATGTGTTCGGCGGCCCCAAGGAAGTGGATCGAGCCACGGTGAAGGCCAAGTACCAGCTGGTAAAGCGCCACGACCGGGTTGGCCGCATGGCCGATACGCTGGAGTTTTCCAACGTGGCGTTTCCCAAGGCGCGCTTTACCGGCGAACTGCTGGACGAATTGCGGCAACTGGCTGGCAGCAGCATCGAGGAAAGTGCCGATACGCTGGTGATCCGGCACCTGTACATCGAACGGCGCATGAAGCCGCTGAACCTGTATCTGATGAACAGCGACGAGGCGGAGAAGGAGCGGGTGGTGCGCGAATACGGTGACGCGATCCGCGATCTGGCTGCGGCCAACATCTTTCCCGGCGATATGCTGTTCAAGAATTTTGGCGTGACGCGTTATGGTCGGGTAATTTTTTACGATTATGACGAAATCGAGTACATGACCGACTGCAACTTCCGCCGCATTCCGCCGGCGCCAACGCCGGAAATGGAGATGTCGGGCGAGGCGTGGTACCCGGTGGCGCGTGGCGATGTGTTTCCGGAGGAGTTCGGCACTTTCCTGCTGGGCGACCCGCTGGTGCGGCGGGTATTCCTGCACTACCACCGCGAGTTGCTGGATGCCGGTTTCTGGCAGCACAAACAACAGCGCATCCGTGACGGGTTTATCGAGGACTTCTATCCCTATCCGGTGGAAATGCGCTTCTGCCATCGCTATCCACGCCCGGCCCCGCGCACCGGCGGCGGCTACTGAGCGGCGGAAACGAAAGCGGGAGGCATCGCCTCCCGTTTGGGGTACTGCAGCTGCTCACGCCAGGCCGGCGGTCAGCGGTGGTCGTCAAAATACGCCACTGGGCCGGCGCTGGTCAGGCCGACATGAAAACAACTGTGCTCCGGAAATACCTCGCCGGCATTTTCTGCCGCGCGCACCACTTCGAACAGAACTTCCACCTCCTTGAAATACTTGGTAATGCGGTGGTTGTCAGACAGCCAAGTCTGGATGGCTGCACGTTGCGGGTGGTCGCCTTCTACCGCCAGGACACAGTCAGGGTGGCTGACCAGGCTGATAGCGGGCGGGATGGAGATACCATGGGTATCCAGTTCTTCCCGCACGATGCGGGCAAATTGCGATAACTCCTTGCTGGCACGTTCACGGATACCCGACAGCGGGAGGGCTTCGCCACCGTTGGCGGCACCGAACAGGCGCGCCAGCGCGGAAACTACGGCGTTACCTTCTGCATGCATAATCTTTTTGTCTCCTTTTCTCGGTGGCTCTCGATAAATTTATTGTAGGAAAGCCCGAAAAAATAACCTGCCTTTATTTTGTCATTTTTTGTAATTCGTACAGTTTTTCCAGCGCCTGGCGGGGAGAAAGATTGTCGACATCCAGCTCGGCCAATGCTTCCACTGCCGGGTGCGGTTCCGGCTCGTGCTGGATCACCACCGGGCTGCTGAACAGGTCCGGTTGCGCGCGGGCGGCGGACTCGTTTTCCAGCTCGGTAAGATAGCGCCGCGCTTCGCGGATCACCTTGGGCGGCACGCCGGCCAGCTGCGCCACCGCCAGGCCGTAACTCTGGCTGGCCGGGCCGTCTTCCACATGGTGCAGGAACACGATGCGGTCCTTGTGCTCCACCGCCGACAGGTGCACGTTGGCCACGCTGTTGTACTCGCTGGCGAGGCTGGTCAGTTCGAAGTAATGGGTGGCAAATAGCGTGTAGGCGCGGTTCTTTTCGATCAGCGCGCGGGCGATGGCCCAGGCCAGCGCCAGGCCGTCGAAGGTGGAGGTGCCGCGGCCAACCTCGTCCATCAGCACCAGCGATTTTTCGCTGGCGTTGTTGAGGATGTTAGCGGTTTCGGTCATTTCCACCATGAAGGTGGAGCGGCCGCCGGCCAGGTCGTCGCTGGCGCCGATGCGGGTGAAGATGCGATCGATCTGGCCGATGGTGGCGCGTTCGGCCGGCACAAAGCTGCCGATGTGCGCCAGCAGGGTGATCAGCGCGTTCTGGCGCATATAGGTGGATTTACCGCCCATGTTCGGGCCGGTGATCAGCAGCAGCTTGCGCTCGGCACCCAGCACGGTGTCGTTGGCGATGAAGCGCTCTACCTCGGCCTCCACCACCGGGTGGCGGCCGGCGATGATTTCCAGCCGGGTGTCGGCCACGAATTCCGGTTCCACGTAGTTGTGGGTCTCGGCCCGCTCGGCAAAGGCGGCCAGCACGTCCAGCCCGGCCACGGCCTGGGCGATCAGCTTCAGCTCGCTGATGTACGGCGCCAGCTGGTCCAGCAGCGCCTCGTACAGCTGCTTTTCCAGCGCCAGCGATTTGTCCTGCGCCGACAGCGCCTTGTCCTCGAAGGCTTTCAGCTCCGGGGTGATGTAGCGCTCGGCATTCTTCAGCGTCTGGCGGCGGCGGTAGTCGTCCGGTACGTTGTCTGACTGTGCCTTGCTGACCTCGATGTAGAAGCCGTGCACCTTGTTGAATTCCACCTTCAACGTGCTGATGCCGCTGCGCTCCTTCTCGCGCGCTTCCAGCGCCAAGAGGAAGTCGCCGCAGTCGGTCTGGATGGCGCGCAGCTCGTCCAGATCGGCGTGGAAGCCGTGGTTGATCACGCCGCCGTCGCGCAGGAAGGTGGACGGCTCCGGCAGGATGGCCTCGCTCAGCATGGTTTCCACCGGCGAGTTATCCGGCAGCAGCGCGGCCAACTCGCCCAGCAGCGGCGCCGGCAGCGCTGCGGCCAACGTTTTCACGCCGCTCAGCGCCTTGAGCGAGTCGCGCAGCGCCGCCAGATCGCGCGGCCGTGCCGAGCGCAGCGCCACGCGGGCGGTGATGCGCTCGATGTCGGCCACTTCGCGCAGCTGCGCATGCACCTCGCCGTGTGCGGCCAACAGGGCGCGCACTGCCTGCTGGCGGCGAATCAGCTTGTCGTGCAGGCGAATCGGGTGATGCAGCCAGTGGCGCAGCAGGCGGCTGCCCATGCTGGTGGCGCAGGTGTCCAGCAGCGACGCCAGGGTGGGGGAGGGCTCGCCGCGAATGGTTTCGGTAAGCTCCAGGTTGCGGCGGGTAGCGGCATCCATGCGGATCAGCTCGCCGGCGTCTTCCACCGCCAGCTGGGCGATGTGTGCCGGGTTCACGCCTTGCGTCGATTTGACATATTCCAGCAGCGCGCCGGCGGCGCCCACCGCCACCGGCAGGGTGTCGGCGCCGAAGCCAGCCAGGTCGCGCGTGCCGAAGTGGCGGGTGAGTGCCAGCTGCGACGATTCCACATCGAACTGCCACGGTGGCAGCTTCTTGCGAGGCATGGTGATGGCGTCGAACGCCGCCAGGCCGGTATCGTCTGGAATCACCAGCTCGGCCGGCTTCAGCCGCTCCAGCTCGCTGTGCAGCTCCTCCACGCCGGTCTGCATGATCTTGAACTCGCCGCTGGCCAGCGACAGCCAGGCCAGGCCCAGCACGCCCTTGTGCATGTTGATGGCCAGCACCAGGTTGTCGCGCTTGTCGTCCAGCAGCGCGGCGTCGGTCAGCGTGCCGGGGGTAACGATGCGCACCACCTTGCGCTCCACCGGGCCCTTGGCCAGCGCCGGGTCGCCGATCTGCTCGGCAATGGCCACCGATTCGCCCATCTTCACCAGCCGCGCCAGGTAGCCTTCCGCTGCGTGGTAGGGGATGCCGGCCATCTTGATCGGCTGGCCGCCGCTGGCGCCGCGCGCGGTGAGGGTGATGTCCAGCAGCCGCGAGGCTTTCTCGGCGTCCTCGTAGAACAGCTCGTAGAAATCGCCCATGCGGTAGAACAGCAGCTTGTCGGCGTGATCGCGTTTCAGGGCGAGGTACTGCTGCATCATCGGGGTGTGCTGGGGCGTGCTCATCGGGTGAATCCTGGGCAAAAGGTTGGCCGCAAAAATGCTGGCGCCCCGACTGGCGGGGCGCGGCGCGACATTTTACGGGATGCCATGCGGCTCGTCACGGCAGGGCGATGCAGCGGTTCCTGCCGGCGTGCTTGGCCTGGTATAGCGCCTGGTCGGCACGCATCATCATGCCGTGGCTGTCTTCGCCGTCGCGCTGTGCGGTGGCACCGATCGACACGGTGAGGGCAACGCTTTGCTGCTGGTAGTGCAACGGCTGCTGTCGCAGCTGTTGCTGCAGTTTTTCGGCATATTGCTGCGCGGCGGCCAGCGGGATGCCCGGCAGCAGCACGGCAAACTCTTCGCCACCCAGCCGGCCGGCCAGGGCGCCGGCGGGCAGCTGCTGGCAAAGCAGGGCGGCAAAGTGCGTCAGCACATGGTCGCCGCAGTCGTGGCCGTAGCGGTCGTTGACCTGCTTGAAGTGATCGAGGTCGAGCATCCACAGCGTCAGCGGGGCTGTTGCCTGCGCGGCGGCCTGGTCCAGTTGCAGCAGGAAATGGCGGCGATTGGCGATACCGGTGAGCATGTCGGTGCTGGCCTGTTCAAGCAGCTGCCGCTCCAGCGCCTTGCGCTCGCCGATGTCGCGCGCCGAGCCCAGGACAACCGGTTTGCCGTCCAGCAGCAGGCGGCGGGCGCAGACTTCGATTTCGAGCAGGTGGCCGTCGCGGTGACGGTTGACGCTGTCGAAGGTTTCGCCGCCCTCCAGGGTGCTGGCCAGGCGCTGGCAGATCAGCTCGGGGCTGCTGTTGGGTACTACCTGCCACAAGTGCATGGCCAGCAGTTCTTCCTGGCTGTAACCCAGCATCTGGCACAGGCAGTCGCTGACTTCCAGAAAGCGGCCTTCCATGTCGATGATGGAAAACGCATCGGCCGAGTTCTGCAGCACGGCCTGATACCAGCTGGTGCGGCTATCCAGCGAACGGCGGATTTCGCTGTTTTCCATGAGCACCGCCAGCAGGCGGGCGCATTCTTCCAGCATGGTGATGGCCTGCGGCGTGGGCGTGGCCGGCTGGTGCTGGTAGACGGCAAAAGTGCCATGCACCTTGCCCTTGCTGTCGATGATGGGTTCGGACCAACAGCTGCCGAGATCGAAGCGGGCGGCAATATCGCGGTAGGGCGCCCAGTACGGGTGCTGCTGCAGGTTTTCCGCGACCACGCGCTGGCCGCGCCAGGCGGCGGCCCCGCAGCTGCCTACCGCCGGCCCGATCGCCATGCCATGCAAAATGCTGTTGTATGCCGCCGGCAACGACGGTGCGGCCAACGGGCGCATGCGCTGCTGGTCATCCAGCAGCACGATGGCACACAGCCACGCCGGGTACTGTTGTTCGATCTGGTCGACTACGCCGGCCAGCAACTCGGGGAGCGGTTGCTGCCCGTCCAGATATTGCCGCAACACACCGCTGTGCAGCTCATGCCAGTGCATGCGCAGCTGCCGGGCTTCATCCTGTTGCTGGCGTTGCAACTCGGCGCCGGCACGGCGGGCAAACGGTGCCACGCTGGCCAGCAACTGCTCATCGAAGCTGTCGCACTGCGGGGAGAACAGACTCAGCACGCCCAGGCTGGTGCCGCTGCTGTCATATAGCGGCCAACCGGCATAGTCCCGCCAGACTCCGCCCAGCGGCGAGGCCGCGGCCTGCGCTGCCTGCTGGCGCAATGGCTGGCCGCTGCGGAGCACCTGTTCGCAGGGCTGGCCGGTTATCGCGTAGCCGGCAGCGGCATGCGGCAGGTTGCTGTGCACGATGCGCACCTGCTGCGACGGCTGCTCGGGCTGGCTGCCGATGACGGCCTGGCAGCCCGGGTAATGCGCGGCGATACCGTCAACCAGTGCCTGCAGGCACTGGCTGCCCGTGAGCGGGGCGGTAGCGTGCAGCAACTCGGTGCTAAGCCTGGAAGGGTCGTTCATGAGAACCCCGGGGGATGGCGATAGCAACAGTATCGCTTTTGTATCAACAGCCAACAATATGTAGCAATGCGCCAAGCACGGCTGGCGGCGATGCGGTTTGATGCAGGGCAAGCGATGGTCGGCGTAGCGGGCTGCCGAAGGTGACTGCCGAGACGCTTGCATGCGGTCTTTGATTTGTGTCAAACTTTCAGAAATTACTGAAAATTGGAAAAGACATGAATCTGCCACCCCTGATCCAGTCCTTCGTGCTGCATTTCGGCGAGATGGGCAGCCACTGGGGCATCAACCGCACCGTCGGCCAGATCTACGCCTTGCTGTACGTGTCCGACAAGCCGCTGAATGCCGACGATATCGTCGAGGCCATCGGCTGCTCGCGTTCCAATACCAGCATGGCGCTGAAGGAGCTGCAGGCGTGGCGGCTGGTCAAGCTGCAGCATCTGCCGGGCGATCGGCGCGAGTATTTCTCCACCCCGGACGATGTGTGGGCGATTTTCAAGACGCTGGCCGAGGAGCGGCAGAAGCGCGAGGTGGAGCCGACGCTGACCATGCTGCGCGGCGCGATGCTGGAAACCCCGTCCGGCGAGGCCGAACGTCACGCGCAGGCACGCATGAACGAGATGTACCAGTTGATCGAGCTGGTGACCAAGTGGTTCGCCGACATCCGCGACATGGATGTCGAGACGCTGCAGAAGCTGATGAAGCTGGGCAGCCAGGTGCAGAAGGTGTTGCAGTTCACCCAGAGTCTGTCACGCCTCACCGGCCGCGACAGCGGCAAGGAGGAGTAAATCATGGAGTCGCTCGACCCCGTCACCCTGGCGCGCATCCAGTTTGCGGCCAACATCAGTTTCCACATCCTGTTTCCCACCATCAGCATCGCCATGGGCTGGGTGCTGCTGTACTTCAAGACCCGTTTCGACCGCAGTGGCGATGCGGCGTGGCTGGACGCCTACGGCTTCTGGGTCAAGATCTTCGCGCTGACCTTTGCGCTGGGGGTGGTGTCCGGCATCACCATGAGCTTCCAGTTCGGCACCAACTGGCCGGGTTATATGCAGCACGTCGGCAACGTCGCCGGGCCGCTGCTGGCCTACGAGGTGCTGACTGCGTTCTTTCTGGAGGCCACTTTCCTTGGCGTGATGCTGTTCGGCCGCTCGCGGGTGAGCAACCGCGTACACACGCTGGCCACCTTCCTGGTGGCGTTCGGCACCACGGTGTCGGCGTTCTGGATCATTGCGCTCAACTCGTGGATGCAGACCCCGGCCGGCGTCAGCGTGGTAGGCGGCAAGGTGCATGTCGTGAGCTGGCTGGCGGTGATCTTCAATCCGTCGATGCCCTACCGGCTGACACACATGCTGCTGGCCTCCGGCCTGACCGTGGCCTTCCTGGTGGCCGGCGTGTCGGCCTACCGCTGGCTGCGTGGTGACCGTGTCGCCAGCGTGAACGCGGCGCTGAAAACCGGGGTAACGTTGGCCGCCGTGCTGATTCCGTTGCAGATCCTGGTTGGCGACGCGCACGGGCTGAATACCTTCCACCACCAGCCGGCCAAGCTGGCGGCGATCGAGGGCGTATGGCACACCGAGCGCGGCGCGCCGCTGCAGCTGTTTGCGCTGCCGGACGAGGCCACGCAGTCCAACCGCTACGCACTGGGTATTCCCAAGCTGGCCAGCCTGATCATCACCCACAGCTCGGACGGCGAGATTCGCGGCCTGAACGAGTTTGCCGGCGCACATCCGCCGGTGGCCAAGGTGTTCTGGAGTTTTCGCGTGATGGTGGCGGTAGGGATGGCGATGCTGCTGGCCAGTTGGCTGACGGCGTGGCAGCTGCGCCGCCGTGGCGAGCCGGCGCCGTGGCAGGCACGGCTGCTGGTGGCGATGACCTTTTCCGGTTGGCTGGCGACGCTGGCTGGCTGGTATGTGACCGAAATCGGCCGCCAGCCGTGGCTGGTGACCGGCATCCTGCGCACCGCCGATGCGGCGTCCAGCGTCGGTGGCGGCATGATCCTGTCCACCTTGCTGATGTACCTGGCGCTGTATGTGGTGCTGCTGGCGAGCTATGTGTCGGTGGTGTTCTATCTGGCACGCAAGGCCGGCAAGCCGCTTGCGGCCAACCTTGAAGGAGTGACGGCATGACTGCGGAACTGGTATTGCCGGTGATCTTTGCCGGGCTGATGGCGATCTCGCTGCTGGCCTACGTGATTCTGGACGGCTACGACCTCGGCGTCGGCGTGCTGTTGCCGCTGGGCAGCGATGAGCAGCGCGACACCATGATCGCCAGCATCGGCCCGTTCTGGGATGCCAACGAAACCTGGCTGGTGCTGGGCGTCGGCCTGCTGCTGGTGGCGTTTCCCATGGCGCACGGCATCATCCTGGGCGAGCTGTACCTGCCGGTGGCGCTGATGCTGCTGGGGCTGATCCTGCGTGGCGTGGCGTTCGACTTCCGTGTCAAGGCGCAGGCGCACCACCAGCCGGCATGGAATGCCGCCTTCGCGGCCGGCTCGCTGTTGGCCGCAGTGAGCCAGGGGGTGATGCTGGGGCGCTATCTGACCGGCTTCGCGCCCGGTGCTGCAGCGTGGGGCTTCGCGCTGCTGGCGGGTATCGGGCTGACCGCCGGCTACGTTTTGCTGGGTGCCGGCTGGCTGATCATGAAAACCGAGGGCGAGCTGCAGCAGCGTGCTGTCCGCTGGGCGCAGCGCGCGCTGCTGGGAACCGGTCTCGCGGTGCTGCTGGTGTCGATCGCCACTCCGCTGGCAAGCGCACGCATCGCCGCCAAGTGGTTTGCGTTGCCGGATTTCCTGCTGTTGTTGCCGCTGCCGCTGGCCAGTCTGGCGCTGTTCGTACTGCTGGCCATCAGCCTGCCAAGGTTGGCCGCAAGGCAGGCGGCGGGCAATGACAACTTTTGCTGGCTGCCGTTTGCCGCCACCGTCGGTATCGTGCTGCTGTCGTTCTGGGGGCTGGCCTATAGCGTGTTTCCGGAGATCGTCATCGGCCGGCTGGATATCTGGCAGGCGGCCAGCGATGCGGAAGCGCTGCGGGTTATTCTGGCGGGGGCCATCGTGGTGCTGCCATGCATCGCCGGCTACACCGTGTTTGCTTACCGCGTGTTCCGCGGCAAGGCGCGGGGGCTAAGCTATTCCTGAAGTAAAAACATTGCGCCAACACAAAAGGGCAGGAGAAATCCTGCCCTTTTTTGCGCCTGATACTGCATGACTGTGCGGCATATCCGGTAGTGCGGGATACAAGCGGTTACGCAGCGTTACTGCTGCTTGACTTGCATCAAAGCCCCTGTTTTGCGCATGGGTATGATGGCTTCATCCAGATTGAATGCCGGACTGCCGGAAGGAGAACATCGTGGAACTGTGGAAACAGCTGCTCTCGGATGATGTAGGTCGGTTGAGCATTATCGTGATTACGGTCACGACGATTATTGTCACTGTGGTGGTGAGCTATTTCGTCAAGAAGGCGAAATCCCGCGACGACAAGTAACACAGACGGCAGCTTTGGCCGGAACGAATCCTCTTGATGTGTGTGTGTTTGGGGGGGCGGTGGTGGGCCGTACCCCCTTCTTTTTTTGTGCACACAGACGCAAAAACACAAAAGCCCCCGACGGCGTTGCCGTCGGGGGCTTTTGCATGGGCGTGAGGATTACTTCACGTGCTGCGCGATGATCGGCAGCAGCTGACCCAGCACTTTCGGCGGAGCGGCCACGATGTCGCCGCTTTCGAACCAGGTCTGCTCGCCGTGGAAGTCGGTAACCATGCCACCGGCTTCCTGCACGATCAGGCTACCGGCTGCGATGTCCCACGGCTTGAGGTTGAATTCGAAGAAACCGTCCACGCGGCCGCAAGCCACGTTGCACAGGTCCAGCGCGGCGGAACCTTCGCGGCGGGCACCGGCGGTTTTCTTCAGTACGTCCTTCAGGATGTCCAGGTGGGGGTCCCGCATGCTCTGGTCGACAACCGGGAAGCCGGTGGGGATCAGGCATTCGTTCATGTTGATGCGCTTGGACACGCGGATGCGACGATCGTTGAGGAACGAGCCCACGCCGCGGCTGGCGGTGAACATATCGTTGCGGTTCGGGTCGTATACCACACCCTGCTGGATCTGGCCCTTGTGCGCCAGCGCGATGGAGATGCAGTACTGCTGATGGCCGTGGATGAAGTTGGTGGTGCCGTCCAGCGGATCGATGATCCACTCGTATTCGGCGTTGCCGAGGCCGGAGGCACCGGACTCTTCTGCTAGAATCCCGTGCTTCGGATACGCTTCCAGAATGACATCAATGATCGCCTGTTCGGCGGCACGGTCGACTTCGGACACGAAATCGTTGTGCTTCTTGTTTTCGACGCGAATGGAATCCAGGTTCAGCGATGCGCGCTGGATCACATTGGCGGCGCGGCGAGCGGCTTTTACCGCGACATTGAGCATAGGATGCATTGACGGCCTCACAATAGAAATGGGCAATCGTCGTCCCGCTGTCGGGCGACGCCTGCCGTAAACTTGTCTGGGTTAAGGAGCGACAAAACCCCGTCGCAGCGACGGGCGTTTCGGAAAACCCGCGATTCTACGCAAAATCACCCGATGAATAAACCCCAAGTACCTGATTTTTTGAAGAACATTCGCGTCGTGCTGGCGCGTCCCAACCATCCGGGCAATATCGGCTCGGCGGCGCGGGCGATGAAAACCATGGGGCTGACCCGGCTGTATCTGGTAGAGCCCAAAGTGTTTCCGTCCGAAGAGGCCGATACCCTGGCCTCCGGCGCGGTGGACGTGCTGCAGACCGCCACCGTGGTGTCGACCCTGGCCGAGGCGCTGGCCGATGTCACCGTGGCCTGCGCGCTGACCAGCCGCCGCCGTGAACTGACCACGCCGCTGTCCATTCCGCGAGAAACCACGCCGGAACTGATCGCGCGCGCGCGTGACGGCGAACAGGTGGCGCTGGTATTCGGCAACGAGACTTTCGGCCTGTCGATCGAGGAAGTGGAGCAGTGCAACCGGCTGGTGACCATCCCGGGTAACCCGGACTACTTCTCGCTCAACCTTGCCATGGCAGTGCAGGTGATGACTTACGAGCTGTTCAGCCACACCGGCGTCAACGTCGACTACCTGAAGCCGGACGGCAATAGCGCCACCCAGGGCGAGGTGGACGGCATGGTGGATCACCTGGACGCCACGCTGGAAGACATCGGCTACTACCGCCGTCGCAACAGCGAACGCATGATCCGCCGCCTGCGCACCATGTTCCACCGTGCCGGCCTGCTGCGCGAGGAGATCGACATCCTGCGCGGCTTCTACAAGCAGGCGCAGCGTCTGGCCGGCAAGGAGCAGGCCGGCGACAAGGACGGTAACGAGGCATGAGTTACCGTCACCGGCTGGCAGATGGCCTTCGCGCACTGCGTTGCCAGCCGGTGCGCGATCTGGCATTTCTGCTGAGTTGCCCGCCGCCGTGGCATAGCGGCGCAGAACTCGACTGCGCCCGCTTGCTGGGGCCGCAAGGTTGGCCGCAACTGTTGGCGCTGGATGCGGCACCGCAGCCCTTGCTCGACTGGCTGGCCGCGCACCCGACACGCCGGCTGGGGGTGTATGCCGAGCTGCTGTTGCAGTTCTGGTTCGAGCACGCGCCACACATCGACTGCGTGGCGGCCAACCTGCCGCTGGCCGAGCATGGCCGCAGCATCGGCGAATTCGACTATCTGTTGCGCATCGACGGGCAGCCGTTGCATCTGGAGGCGGCCAGCAAGTTCTACCTGCAGCTGGATGATGCCAGCGGCGAACTGGTCGGCCCCAGCCTGCGCGATGCCTGGCCGCTGAAATACCGCAAACTGGCCAGCCAGCTGGCGCTGTCCTGCCACCCGGCGGCGCAGCTGCCGGCTGGCTTTGCCGGTTGCCCAGCCTACAGCCGGCTTAGCGGCTGGCTGTTTTATCCGGCGGCTCCGCGGCCAACGTTTCCGTGCAATACGGATGCCTGTTGCGGCTGGTGGCGGCGTTTGTCCGAACCCTGGCCGCAGCACGATGCCGATAGCCGCTGGCTGGTGCTGCCGCGGCTGTGCTGGCTGGCGCCGGCGCGCGCGGCGGACGAGGTGGTGCTGACGCTGGCACAGCTGCAAGCCGAACTGGCGCTGGCCGATGGCGCGCGACTGGTGGCGGAGCTGGTGATCGGGGCGGACGGCGACTGGCACGAGATCGCGCGCGGCTTCGTGGTGCGCGACGACTGGCCGTTGCCCGGCATGCTGGCCGAACTGCAGCGCAAGTTGGCCGCATCGTGAGGCGGTGATGAAAACCCTGCTGTTCGTCTATGCCAGCCAGAGCGGCCATACCCGCGCGCTGGTGACGGCCGCCGCCGCGGCGGCCGGTGGCGAGGACACGGTGGCCGTGCGGGTACTGCCGGCGCTGCAGGCCGGCATCGACGATCTGCTCGGCTGTCACGCACTGGTGCTGGCGACGCCGGAGAACTTCGGTTACATGGCGGGCGCGCTGAAGGATTTTCTCGATCGGACTTTCTACCCGGCACAAGGCAAGGTGGCGGGCCTGCCTTACGCGGTGATCATCAGCGCCGGCAACGACGGCCAGGGCGCGCTCTCCGCCATCCGCCGCATTGCCACCGGCTACCCGCTGCAGGAGGCGCTGCCGCCATTGCTGGTGCAGGGCGAGGTAACGGCGGCAGCGCTGGACGCCGCCGCCGAGCTGGGCGCCACGCTGGCGGCGGCATTGTCGATCGGCGCTCTCTAGCCGCCAGCAAAAAAAAAAACGCCCCGCAGGGCGGGGCGTGCTGGATTGCGGGCCGGATCAGCGCAGGCTGTTGGCTTGGGCGCAGCCGGCAACCAGTGCCTTCAGCTCTTCCGGTTGCAGCATCTGGATGTGCTTGTGATCGACCTTCAGCCAGCCCTGCTGCTGGAACTTGGACAGCGTGCGGCTGACGGTCTCCAGTTTCAGCCCCAGGAAGCTGCCGATTTCCTCACGGCTCATGCGCAGGATGAAATCGTAGGCGGCAAAGCCACGCGCCGACAAACGCTGCGACAGGTTGAGCAGGAAGGCAGCCAGCCGTTCCTCGGCCTTCATATTGCCCAGCAGCAGCATCACCGACTGGTCGCGCACGATCTCGCGGCTCATCAGGCGGAAGAAGTGGTGCTGCAGGCTGGGGATGTCGCGGCCCAGCGTTTCCATACGGTTGAACGGCAGCTCGCACACCTCGCTGTCCTCCAGCGCGATGGCATCGCAGCCGTGCTGGCTGGCGGAGATGCCGTCCAGCCCCATCAGCTCGCCGGACATGTGGAAGCCGGTAACCTGCTCGCGGCCATCCTGGCTGGAAACGCAAGTCTTGAAGTAGCCGGTACGCACCGCATACAGCGAGCGGAAGCCTTCGCCGGAGCGGAACAGGTATTCGCCACGTTTCAGGCGACGGCTCTGGCGGATAACGGCATCCAGCTGGGCCATTTCTTCCCGGTTCAGGCCAACGGGCAGGCAAAGTTCACGCAGACTGCAGTTGGAGCACGACACTTTCAGCGTGTGCAGAGTGGGGGTTTGCTCGGTCATTGGGTTCCGGTTTTCGCAAGGCTAGAGGCTTGCTTGACACGTATCAAAGCGTGGCAAGGCTGAATTGCGCAAATTTACCAGCCCACCACCAGTTTTCCAAGCCAGAAAATTATGACACCCACCGCCCCCTTTATGCCGACCCAATGTGTTTTCGATAGAGAACTTATCGAAAGACTTGAAGGATCCGGTCCGCGCTACACTTCCTATCCGACGGCAGACCGCTTTCACGGCGGCTTCGGGGTGAAGGATTACGAACACTGGCTGGAGCAGCATGCCATCGGCGCCAGCCACCGGCCGATCTCGCTGTATGTGCATGTGCCGTTCTGTAACACCATCTGCTATTACTGCGGCTGCAACAAGATCATTACCAAGGACAAGAGCCGCGCCGACCAGTATCTGGACTACCTGGAAAAGGAAATCGCGCTGGTGGCGGCGCGCTTGGGCTACCGCGAAAAGGTGATCCAGCTGCATTTTGGCGGCGGTACGCCGACCTTCCTTTCCGACGAGCAACTCAGCCGGGTGATGGCGGCCATTAATAAGCATTTCGAGTTGCTGCCGGATGGCGAATTTTCCATCGAGATCGACCCGCGCAAGGTTGGCCGCGACACCGTGCTGCATCTGGGCAAGCTGGGTTTCAACCGCATGAGTGTCGGCATCCAGGATTTCGACCCGGCGGTGCAGCAGGCGGTCAACCGCCTGCAGAGCGAGGAAGAAACGCTGACCGTGATCAACGCGGCGCGCGAGGCCGGCTTCAAGTCGGTGAGCGTGGACCTGATCTACGGCCTGCCGCTGCAGAGTGCCGACTCGGTACGCCGCACCGTGGACAAGGTGCTGGCAATGAATCCGGACCGCATCGCGCTGTACAACTACGCGCACCTGCCCAGCGTGTTCATGCCGCAGCGGCGCATCAACGAGGCCGATCTGCCGACCGCCGAGCACAAGCTCGACATCCTGCAGAACTCGGTGCAGCAGCTGACCGATGCCGGCTACGTGTTCATCGGCATGGACCACTTTGCCAAGCCGGACGACGAACTGACGCGCGCGTTGCAGCAGGGGCGCTTGCAGCGCAACTTCCAGGGCTACTCCACCCATGCCGACTGCGACATGATCGGTCTGGGCGTGTCGTCGATCGGCAAGGTCGGCCCCTGTTACGTGCAGAACGAGAAAGACATCGACGCCTACTATGCGGCGCTGGATGCCGGCCATCTGCCGGTGCTGCGCGGCATGACGCTGACCCAGGACGACATCCTGCGCCGCAGCGTGATCCAGTCGCTGATGTGCCGCTTCTCGCTGTCGGTGGAGGCAATCGAGGAAATCTTCGGCATCAACTTCGCGCAGTACTTTGCCGACGAACTGCCGCAGATCCGCGAACTGCAGAAGATGGGCTTGCTGACCTTCGACGGAGACTTCCTGATGGTGGCGCCCAAGGGCCGCTTCCTGATCCGCAACATCGCCATGATTTTCGATCGTCACCTGCGCGAGCGCGAAACCAAGGCGCGCTACTCCAAGACCATCTAGTCGGCCTAGTGATTCGGCCATAAAAAAACCGCCACCCGGCAAGGGCGGCGGTTTTTTTTGTCTGCCCGTCTGCGGCCAACGTTGGCCGCAGCGGCGCAGGGGCTTACTTCCAGCTTTCCGGGTGGATCTTGGCCTGGATTTCCGGGTATTGCTTCACATCGAACACCGGCTGCTTGTTGCCGGCTTTCAGCTGCTGCTGGTAGTCCTTCAGCAGGGTGAACACATACTTGGACAGCATCACGATGGCGAACAGGTTGATCAGCGCCATGATGCCCATCGACAGGTCGGCCATGTCCCATACCAGCGGCGAGCTGCCGATGGCGCCGAATGCCACCATGAACAGCACCAGCAGGCGGAAGCCCAGCATCACCAGCTTGTTGTTCTTGATGAACTCGACGTTGCCTTCGGCGTAGGCGTAGTTACCGATGATGGAGCTGAAGCAGAACAGGAACAGTGCCACCGCCAGGAAGTGACCGCCCCAGCCGCCCAGCGTGGCGGACAGTGCTGCCTGGGTCAGTTGCACGCCCTTGAGCTCGGCACCCGGTACGTAGGCACCGGACAGCAGCACGATGAAGGCGGTGCAGGAGCACACCACGATAGTGTCGATGAACACGCCGAACATCTGCACGATGCCCTGGCTGGCCGGGTGGCGGGTAGTTGCCGCGGCGGCCGCGTTCGGGGCGGAGCCCATACCGGCTTCGTTGGAGAACAGGCCGCGCTTGATGCCCAGCATCATCGACTGGCTAATGGCATAGCCGGCAAAACCGCCAGCCGCCTGTTGCAGGCCGAAGGCGCTCTTCACGATCAGCATGATGACGCCCGGGATTTCCGCCAGATGACCGAAGATCACGAACAGGGTCATGCCCAGGTAGATGGCGGCCATCAACGGCACCATCCATTCGGCAACTTGTGCCACCTTGCGCAGACCGCCGAAGATGATCGGCGCGCTGATCAGCACCAGGCCGATGGCGACCAGGTTCTTGTTCCAGCCCCAGGCACCTTCGGTGGCGGCCACGATGGAGTTGGCCTGTACCGCGTTGAACACCAGGCCAAAGGCCAGGATCAGCGACAGCGAGAAGGCGATACCCAGCCAGCGCATGCCCAGGCCCTTCTGGATGTAGTAGGCCGGACCGCCGCGGAAGGTGTTGTCGTGGTGGCTGACCTTGAACAGCTGTGCCAGGGTGGATTCGGCAAACGCGCTGGCCATGCCCAGCAGTGCGGTCATCCACATCCAGAACACGGCACCCGGGCCGCCCAGGGCGATGGCGGTAGCCACGCCGGCGACGTTACCGGTGCCCACGCGGGAGGCGAGGCCGGTGGCAAAGGCCTGGAACGAGGAAATGTCGTTCTCGCCGCCGATGTGGCTGCGGCCGCCAAGCATTTCCTGCCAGCCGCGCGGCAGCAGGCGCAATTGCATGAAGCCGGTGCGCAGCGTGAAAAAGACGCCTACGCCGATCAGGATGTAAATCAGCAGCTGGCCCCAGATGAGGTCGTTGCCCTGATTGATCAGGTTATGGAGGGCTTCCATGTCGACTCCTAAAGGAAGAGTGAAGGTGTTGTAAAAGGTCGTTCGGGGACTCTTGTTGTTCGGTTTCGCGCAAATGTGCCCGAGGGCGCGCATCATACCGCAAAAATAAATTGTATACGTTCGAAAACGAATATATGTCGCTGAAAAAGCAAGCATTTGGCACGAATGCTTGATCGGATTGGAATGTGTTGTGGCGAAACGAACTATTTGAGGCGGGATGCGCTGCCGGCAGGGGGCGCCGGCAGCGGGGGAGGTGACACAACCGGCCCGGCGGCTCAGGCCGGGCGCAGCTGATGCAGGATGGCGATCGCTTCGCCAGTGGGGCTGGCGACGACGTCGGCCAGGGTGTAGCGGTCCAGCACGGCAAAGAACGCCGCCAGTGCCTCGTCCAGCACCCCCTTGAGCCGGCAGCGGCCGCGCAGGAAGCAAGCCGGTTCGGCGCAGTCGATCAGGTCGCCGATGTCTTCCAGCGTGCGGATGATCTCGCCCAGTCGGTAGTGGCTGGCCTGACGCGCCAGCGCCAGGCCGCCACCCTTGCCGCGGCTGGTGGCCAGCCAGCCTTGTTGCGCCATGAAATGCACCACTTTCACCAGATGATTGCGCGACACGCTGAAGCGCTCGGCAATCTCGCCGATGGTGACCGGGGTAGCGCTGGGCGTGCTCAGGTACATCAATACCCGCAGGCCCAGGTCGGTGAAGTGCGTCAGTTGCATGGTGCTGGCTTGGCTGGCAAAGCACAGAGCATACGCTTGCTGGACGTTGGCCTCAATTACAGCCCGGCGCCGCCGGTGCCGAATGCCTCGGCATGGATGCGATCTGCCGACACCCCCAGCGCCAGCAGCGCGGCTTTCTGCTGCTGCATGAACGGCAACGGGCCGCACAGGTAATAGTCGGCATCCGCCAGGATGGCGCTAGCGGCGACCGTCGCCAGCGTCATGCGGCCAACGTGCTGGTAGTCGCTGCCGGCCACATCCTGCTGGCGCGGGAATTCGTACCAGCAGTGCGCCTGCAGCTGCGGGTATTCGCGGCTCCAGTTGGCCAGCTGCTGGCGGAAGGCATGCACGCCACCGTGGCGGCAGGCATGCAGGAAGCGGATCTGCCGCGGGCTGTCCTGTTGCAGCAGCTGTTCCAGCATCGACAGCATCGGGGTGATGCCGACACCGGCGCTGATCAGCACCACCGGGCCGCTACGCTCTTGATGCAGGAAGAAGTCGCCCAGCGGCGGTGCCACGTCGAGGACGTCGCCGACGTTTACCGCGTCATGCAGCTGGTTGGAGACCATGCCGGCGGGGCTGTCGTTGCCGGCTTCGCGTTTCACCGAGATGCGCAACGCGCTGCCGCCGGGCGCTGCCGACAGGCTGTACTGGCGCGGCTGCATCATGCCCAGTTGCGGCACCAGCAGGCGCAGCGACAGGTACTGCCCCGGGCGATAGTCCGGCAGCGGGCCGCCATCGGCCGGTTGCAGATAGAAGGAGGTGATTTCCTCGCTTTCCACCACCTTGCGGCCAACCTTGAAACCGCGCCAGCCGCTCCAGCCGCCCGGCTGGTTGGCGCTCTGCTGGTACAGCTTGGCTTCCTCGGCGATCAGGATATCGGCCAGCTGGCCGTAGGCGGCAGCCCAGGCGGCGATCAGCTCGTCGCTGGCGGCCTCGCCCAGCACTTCGCGGATCGAGGCCAGCAGGTGAGCGCCGACAATCGGGTAGTGCTCGGCACGAATGCCGAGACTGGCGTGCTTGTTGGCGACCAGCGCCAGTACCGGCGCCAGTACCGACGGGTCGTCGATGTGTTCGGCGTAGGCGGCCACGGCCATGGCCAGCGCCTGTTGCTGGCTGCCGGCCTGCTGGTGGCCCTGGTTGAAGATCTGCTTCAGTTCCGGGTTGTGCTGGAACATGCGGGCGTAGAAATGGCGGGTAAGGGTAACGCCGTGTTCTTTCAGTATCGGGGCGGTGGCTTTGACCAGTTGGCGGGTGACTGCATCCAGCATGGGGGTGTCCTTTAAGGTGTGTAATTTATACATATTTAAAGGCGCCAGTATCGTGATGAAGCTGGTCGCCGCTCTGCCGTGTCGGTTTGGTGAGGCTACCGGCGGCGGCAAAAACTAAAGATGTGCAAACTATACATATTTAAAGCCGCACTGTCACCCGTGCACCGCTAACGGTTTAGAACGGGTGAGCGGATGGCAAGCGTTGCGGTGGCGGCAGGCATGAAAAAACCGGGCCGCAGCCCGGTTTGTCGCTACCGTCCGCCTCCGTGATGTCGTCGGCGTCAGTGTGCCAGTGGTCCTGATACCAGTCATCAAGCTCGGCCAGCAGTGCCTGCTTGTGGCCGAAACGCGCGCCGGAGGCGCTGCGCTGGTGGGCGCCGCCCTTTTTCATTTGCGGCGCATGCGCAAACGGATTGCGCGGTTTTATCGTCAGCATGGGGTCTCCCGGTGGATAACGCTGGCGGCCAACCTGGCAGGTTGGCCGCCGCTGCCCGCTTGGAGCGGGTGGTGGCGACAAAGTTGCACCCTGCCGCCAAATTGCTTCAGCCGATCAGGCTGGCGACCTTGGTGGTGATGATGTCTACCGCCGGCTCGTTGGCGCCGTGCGGCAGGATCACGTCGGCAAAGCGCTTGGTCGGCTCGATGAACTGGTTGTGCATCGGCCGCACGGTGCTCAGGTACTGCTCGATCACGTTGTCGGTGGTGCGGCCGCGCTCGGCGATATCGCGCTTCAGGCGACGGATGAAACGCACATCGGCGTCGGTGTCGACGAAGATCTTCAGCGACATCATGTCGCGCAGGGCCGCGTCGTACAGCGGGAACAGCCCCTCGATCACGATCACCGGCGCCGGCTCCACGCGCACGGTTTCCTCGGCGCGGTTGTGGCGGGCAAAGTCGTAGACCGGCATGTCGATGCCCAGCCCGTTGCGCAGGTCGTCGATGTGCTCAATCAGCAGCGGCCAGTCAAAAGCCTGCGGATGGTCGTAGTTGGTGCCCAGGCGCTGTTCGAACGACAGGTGGCTCTGGTCGCGGTAGTAGTAGTCCTGCACGATCACCGCTGCCATCTCCGGCCCGATCGCCTCCAGTACCTTGCGGGTAACCGTGCTCTTGCCGCTGCCGCTGCCGCCGGCGATGCCGATGATGAACGGTGTGCTCATGGATGTTGCCCCAGAAAAAAAGCCCGCCATTCTAATGACTTGGCGCGCATCCGACTACCTGTCCGCACAAACGGGCCGCTGCCGGCCTTATGCCAGCGTGCCGGCCTGTTCGGTTTCCGCGGCGTCGAACCATTCCAGCATCGCGCTATCGGCCAGTACATGGTCGACATAGGCGGCGGCCGCTGCCGGCAGCTCGATGCCGTAGCTGACGAAACGGCAGGCTACCGGTGCGAACATGGCATCGGCGATGCTGAAGCGGCCGAACAGCCACGGGCCGGCGTCCTGGTGGCGATGGCGCAGCTGTTGCCAGATGTCGCAGATGCGCTGGATGTCGGCGGCGGCTTCTGCCGATGGCTGATGGCGGGTGCGCAGGGTGATGTTGAACGGCAGCTCGCCGCGCAGCGCCAGAAAGCCGCTGTGCATTTCGGCGGCAATCGCGCGCGCCTCGGCGCGCTCGGCCTGGTCGTCCGGCCACAGTCGGGAGGCCGGGAACAGCTCGTTGAGGTATTCGCAGATCGCCAGCGAGTCATGCACGCGCAGATTGTCGTGGAACAGCACCGGCACCTTGCCGGCCGGGTTGGCCGCCAGCAGGTGCTGGCGGGTGTCCGGCATGTACAGGCGGATGTGCTGTTCGCGGAACGGTTCGCCGATGTGCTTGAGCAGCAGCCACGGCCGTAACGACCACGACGAGAAATTCTTGTTGCCGATTACCAGGGTCAGCATGACAGTCTCCGGGAGCAATGGTGGAAAGCGGAATGCTCCAGCATAGCAAAGCCGCTCCGCCGGCAGGCGGGATAAACGCAAACGCCCTGCACGGGGCAGGGCGTTTGTCAGGGCATGCGGCCAACGTGCGGACTTATTCCGCCTCGTCGATCCATGCCTGCTGGATGGCTTCCAGCACTTTTTCGCCGCCACGCATGTGGTCGTCGTCAAAGCCGGGCAGGTCCACGACCCAGTTATGCAGGTCGACAAAGCGCACGGTCTTCGGATCCACCTCCGGATGCGCGTCGCACAGTTCGATGGCGATGTCGTGGATGTCGCTCCATTTCATGGCAGGCTCCTCAGTGATGTTCGCGGGCGTGGTTGATGGTGTAGCGCGGAATCTCCACTACCAGGTCCTGGTCGGTAACGATGGCCTGGCACGACAGCCGCGACTGCGCTTCCAGACCCCAGGCCTTGTCCAGCATGTCGTCTTCCAGCTCGTCGGACGGCGGCAGCGAATTGAAGCCCTCGCGCACGATGACATGGCAGGTGGTGCAGGCACAGGACATCTCGCAGGCGTGCTCGATCTCGATGTCGTGGGCCAGCAGTGCTTCGCAGACGGTGGTGCCGGTGGCGACGTCGTCAAGTACGGCGCCATCCGGGCACAGGTCGGTATTGGGCAGCACGATGATACGCGGCATGGAATGTTCTCCGGGTTGGCCGCACGCGGCGGCCGTCTCAATGGTTACAGGGCGCCGATGTTCTTGCCTTTGAGCGCGCGCTGGATGTTGCGGTCCATGCGGCGGGCGGCAAACGGCTCGCTAATCTGGTTCAGGCGCTGGGTGGCAGCATTGACCTCGCGGGTCTGCTGGGGGGCAATGGCGGTATGCAGGCCGGCCAGCGCGCCATCCAGCTCGGCACGCTCCTCGGCGGCCAGCAGGTCGCCGTCCACTTCCAGCGCGGCGTGGATGGCGGCGATCAGGCTTTCGGCATCCACAATCGCCTCGCGCAGCTTGCGGGCGTTGATATCGTCCTGCACGTGGGTCATCGACTCGGTCAGCATGCGGCTGATCTCGTCGTCGGACAGGCCGTAGGACGGCTTCACCTCGATGTGGGCTTCCACGCCGGAGGTCAGCTCGCGCGCGGTCACCGACAGCAGGCCGTCGGCGTCCACCTGGAAGGTAACGCGGATGCGGGCGGCACCGGCCACCATCGGCGGGATGCCACGTAGTACGAACTTGGCCAGGCTGCGGCAGTCGGCCACCAGCTCGCGCTCGCCCTGCAGCACATGGATGGACATCGCGGTCTGGCCATCCTTGAAGGTGGTGAACTCCTGCGCGCGTGCCACCGGAATAGTGCTGTTGCGCGGGATGATCTTCTCGGCCAGGCCGCCCATGGTCTCGATGCCCAGCGACAGCGGGATCACATCCAGCAGCAGCCAGTCCTCGCCACCCTTGTTGCCGGCCAGTACATCGGCCTGGATGGCGGCGCCCAGCGCTACTACCTTGTCCGGATCGAGGTTGGTCAGTGGCGGGCGGCCGAAGAAGTCGCCAACGGCTTTCTGCACCTGCGGCATGCGGGTGGCACCGCCCACCATCACCACGCCCTTGACGTCGTCGATGGTGATCTTGGCGTCGCGCAGCGCCTTGCGTACCGGCAGCAGCGTCTTGTCGAGCAGGGTCTTGCTGATGTCGTGGAAGGTGGCCTGCGACAGTTCCAGGTCCACGGTCAGACCATCGGACAGTAGTGCGGTAATGCGGGTGCTGGCGTGCTCACTCAGCGCTTCCTTGGCTTCGCGGGCGCGGGTCAGCAGCAGGCGGGTATCCTGTGCGGTCAGGCCGTGCAGGCTGGCCTGTTCCAGAATCCAGCAGTAGATGCGGTGGTCGAAGTCGTCGCCGCCGAGCGAGGAGTCGCCGCTGGTGGCCAGCACCTCGAACACGCCGCGCGACAGCGCCAGCACCGACACGTCGAAGGTGCCGCCGCCGAGGTCATACACCACATAGGTGCCTTCGGAGTCGTTGTCGAGGCCATAGGCGATGGCCGCGGCCGTGGGTTCGTTCAGCAGACGCAGCACGTTGAGGCCGGCCAGACGGGCGGCATCCTTGGTGGCCTGGCGCTGGGCATCGTCGAAGTAGGCCGGCACGGTGATCACCGCGCCCACCAGATCGCCGCCCAGGCTGCGCTCGGCGCGCTCCTTCAGGGTGCGCAGGATGTCGGCGGAGACTTCCACCGGGCTCTTGTTGCCGGCGCGGGTCACCAGCTGCACCATGCCCGGCGCGTCGACAAAGCGGTACGGGCTGCGGCCAACGTCCTGGATGTCTACCAGACCGCGACCCATGAAGCGTTTGACCGACACTACCGTGTTGGCCGCATCGCGGCTCTGTTCGGCCTGCGCGGCGTAGCCCACCACGGTGTCGCCATCCGGCGCGTAGCGCACTACCGACGGCAGCAGGTTGCGGCCCTGCTCGTCCGGCAGCACGACGGCGCTGCCGCTGCGTACGGTGGCAACCAGCGAGTTGGTGGTACCCAGATCGATGCCCACTGCCAGACGGTGCTGGTGCGGGGCGGCGGAGAGGCCGGGTTCGGCGATTTGCAGTAGGGCCATGTCGGGTCAGCTTATTTTGTGCTCAGGTTGGCCGCGGCCAAGCTGAGGTTTGTTCGGTTCAGTACAGCAACGCTTCGATGGCGTCGCCGATTTCCTGGTCCAGTTTTTCCAGAAAGCGCAGCTTGCGTACCAGCAGCGCGGCGGCGGCGTGGTCCGGCGCATCGTCCAGCACCGTGGCCAGCTCTTCTTCCAGCGCCTTCACATCGCCGCGCAACTGCGCGGTCAGGGCTTCCAGTGCCGCCACATCCTTGCCGTGACGCGCATCCTCGATGCTCTCGCGCCATTCCATCTGTGCCATCAGGAACGCCGGCGGCATGCTGGTATTGGTTTCTTCGGCAGTGTCGACACCGGCCAGCGTCAGCAGGTAGCGGGCACGCGCTAGCGGCGATTTCAGCGTCTGGTAGGCTTCATTGATGCGGGTAGCCTGCATCAGTGCCACGCGCTTTTCGGCATCGCCGGCGGCGGCAAAGCGGTCGGGATGGGCCGCGGCGGCGGCGGTGCGCCAGGCGCTGTCCAGCTGGGCCGCATCGATACGGAAACGGCGCGGCAGCTGGAACAGCGCAAAGTGATCCTGCGAGAAGTCGGCGGACATGCGGGCTTTCTGCAAAAACCGGGGATGAAAACGCTAAAACCGGCCCTGCCGCGTGGAGGCAGCAAAGCCGGCAGGGCAGAACGGGCTTAGACGTTGAAGCTTTCGCCGCAACCGCACTCGTTCTTCACGTTCGGGTTGTTGAACTGGAAGCCCTCGTTCAAGCCTTCCTTGGTGTAGTCCAGCTCGGTGCCGTCGATGTAGGCCAGGCTCTTGGCGTCGGTGAAAACGGTAACGCCGTGGCTTTCGAAGGTGACATCGTCGTCGCTGGCGATGTCAACGAACTCCAGCTTGTAGGCCATGCCGGAACAGCCGGAGGTCTTCACCCCCAGGCGGATACCCAGACCCTTGCCGCGTTTGGCCAGGAAGTTGCTGACGTGGGTTGCTGCGCGTTCGGTAAGCGTGATTGCCATTTGCTTCTGCCTTCTTGCTACCGGCAGGCCGGAGCCTGCCGTGGAATCATTTCGCGTGCTTCTGCTTGTAGTCGGCCACGGCCGCCTTGATGGCGTCTTCGGCCAGGATCGAGCAGTGGATTTTCACCGGCGGCAAGGCCAGTTCTTCGGCGATTTCGGTGTTCTTGATCGCCAGTGCTTCGTCCAGCGATTTGCCTTTTACCCACTCGGTCACCAGCGAGCTGGAGGCAATGGCGGAGCCACAGCCGTAGGTCTTGAACTTGGCGTCTTCGATCACGCCTTCTTCGTTGACCTTGATCTGCAGTTTCATTACGTCGCCACAGGCCGGTGCTCCCACCATGCCGGTACCAACCGATTCGTCACCCTTGTCGAAAGCGCCCACGTTGCGCGGGTTTTCGTAGTGGTCCATCAACTTGTCGCTGTAAGCCATGATCTTCTCCTGCGTGCGGCCAACCCTGTAATGTTGGCCGCATCATCAAAACGGTTTAGTGGGCAGCCCACTCGATGGTGTTGAGGTCGATGCCTTCCTGGAACATTTCCCACAGCGGCGACAGTTCGCGCAGCTTGCCGATCTTCTGCTGCAGCAGCTTGACCGCGAAGTCGATGTCTTGCTCGGTGGTGAAACGGCCGATGGAGAAGCGGATCGAGCTGTGCGCCAGTTCGTCGTTGCGGCCCAGGGCGCGCAGTACGTAGGACGGCTCCAGCGAGGCGGAGGTACAGGCCGAACCGGAGGAGACGGCCAGGTCCTTGATCGCCATGATCAGGCTTTCGCCCTCGACGAAGTTGAAGCTCACGTTCAGGTTATGCGGTACGCGCTGCTCCATGTCGCCGTTCAGGTACACCTCTTCGATGCTCTGCAGGCCGGCCCACAGGCGGTCGCGCAGCGCGCCGATGCGGGCGTTTTCCGCGGCCATCTCTTCACGGGCGATACGGAAGGCGGTGCCCATGCCCACGATCTGGTGGGTAGCCAGGGTGCCGGAGCGGAAACCGCGCTCGTGGCCGCCACCGTGCATCTGGGCTTCCAGGCGCACGCGAGGCTTGCGGCGGATGTACAGCGCGCCGATGCCTTTCGGACCGTAGGTCTTGTGGGCGGAGAAGCTCATCAGGTCAACCTTGAGCTTGTCGAGGTCGATCTCCACCTTGCCGGTGGCCTGGGCGGCATCCACATGGAACAGCACGCCACGGGCGCGGCACAGTTCGCCCAGTTCGGCGATCGGCTGAATCACGCCGATTTCGTTGTTCACCATCATGATGGAGGCCAGGATGGTGTCCGGGCGCAGCGCGGCTTCGAAATCGACCAGGCTTACCAGCCCGTTTTCCTGCACGTCGAGATAAGTCACCTCGAAGCCCTGACGCTCCAGCTCGCGCATGGTGTCCAGCACGGCCTTGTGCTCGGTACGCTGGGTGATCAGGTGCTTGCCCTTGCTCTTGTAGAACTGGGCTGCGCCTTTCAGCGCCAGGTTGTTGGATTCGGTGGCACCGGAGGTCCACACGATCTCCTTGGGATCACAGTTCACCAGCTGGGCAACGTCGGCGCGGGCGTTTTCCACGGCTTCTTCCGCCACCCAGCCGTAGCTGTGGCTGCGGGAGGCCGGGTTGCCGAACTGTTCGGTCAGGTACGGGATCATTACTTCGGCCACGCGCGGGTCAACCGGGGTGGTGGCGGAGTAGTCAAGGTAGATCGGGTGCTTAAGCTCGCTCATTACGGGTTCTCCACGTAGTCGCGTCAGGCAGCGTTGCTGCCGGCGATGGCGTCGCTACAGGCGGCTGTGCGGCGCAGGGTGCGTTGATCTTGTACGACGCTGGTGTCTTTTGCCTTCTGGTTGTCTACCAGGCTGGCCAGGCTGATCTTGGACAGGTAGTCGAAGATGGTGGCGTTAAGGCTGGTCCACAGGTCGTGGGTCATGCAGCGGTGGTTGTCGTGGCAATTCTCGCGGCCGCCGCACTGGGTGGCGTCTACCGGTTCATCCACGGCAACAATGATGTCCGCGACGGAAATCTCGGCCACGGTACGGGCCAGGGTGTAACCGCCGCCCGGTCCGCGCACGCTTTCAACCAGCTGCGCACGGCGCAGTTTGCCGAACAGCTGTTCCAGGTAGGACAGCGAAATGCCCTGGCGCTCGCTGATGCCGGCCAGCGTTACCGGTCCGCCGGTTTCGCGCAGGGCGAGATCCAGCATGGCGGTGACGGCAAAGCGTCCTTTGGTGGTGAGGCGCATGGTGTAGGCTCCCAGAGTGGTTGACCGGATTATCCTAATTCCGAGTAATTTAGTCAACTATTGCGTGCGGGGAGTCCGGTATGAATGGCGGCAAAGATAAAGGCGTGGCCGGCAAGGGGGAATCCTGCGCTTGGCGTAGTCCGGACGGCTGATCCGGTGCCGGTTCGGGGCAGGGCTGCGGCGAAGCCGGGATTTTACCTGTAAATCCGCGAGCTTGGCAGTGTTTTTTCCATTGCCGGGATGTGAGTCGCTGGTGCGGTGATGGCATGGTGTATCATTGGGCAAACAATTGTTTGATTGATGGTGGGCCAAGCTGCCCGACAGAACGAAGGAAACAACCATGCAAGATGTGGTGATCAGCGGCAGCGGCCTGTTTACGCCGCCCCATGCCGTTAGCAACGAGGCGCTGGTAACGGCGTTCAACGCTTATGTGAACGACTACAACCAGCAGCACGCTACGGCTATTGCCGCCGGTGAATTGGCGCCGCTACAGGAGTCCAGTGCGGAATTCATTGAAAAGGCGTCCGGTATCAAGCAGCGCTATCTGATGGATGCCAGCGGCGTGCTGGACCCGCAGCGCATGACGCCGTATCTGCCGGAGCGCAGCAACGACGAGTTGTCGGTGCCGGCCGAGATGGCGGTGGCTGCTGCGCGCGACGCGCTAGCCGCAGCCGGCAAGACGGCTGCCGACATCGATATGGTGATTGCGGCGGCTTCCAATATGCCGCGCCCGTATCCGGCGCTGTCCATTGAAGTGCAGCAGGCGCTGGGGATCAACGGTTTTGCCTTCGACATGAATGTGGCCTGCTCGTCGGCGACTTTCGGCATCCAGACCGCCGTCAACGCCATTGCCAGCGGTCAGGCACGCGCGGTGCTGATGGTGAATCCGGAAGTCTGCTCGGCGCATCTGAACTTCCGCGATCGCGATAGCCACTTCATTTTTGGCGATGCCTGCACCGCGGTGGTGCTGGAGCGTGCCGACACGGCGACTGCGGCCAACGTGTTCGAGGTGCTGGGCTGCAAGCTGGCGACCGTGTTCTCCAACAATATCCGCAACAATTTCGGCTTCCTCAATCGCTGCGACGAGAGCGGCAGCGGTGCGCTCGACAAGCTGTTTGTGCAGCAGGGGCGCAAAGTATTTAAAGAGGTATGTCCGATGGTGGGTGAGCACATCGTGACGCACCTGGACAGTAAGGACATCCAGCCGGCCGGGGTAAAGCGCTTCTGGCTGCATCAGGCCAACCTCAGCATGAACCAGCTGATCGCCCGCCGTGTGCTGGGACGTGATGCCGATACTCTGGAAGCGCCGGTGATTCTGGACCGCTACGCCAATACCAGTTCAGCCGGTTCGGTGATCGCCTTCCATCTGCATCATGCCGATATGGCCGCTGGCGACATCGGCGTGCTGTCGTCGTTCGGGGCCGGCTACTCGGTTGGTAGCGTGATCGTCCGCAAGCGCTGAATGGACTGACTGCAACAAGGGCGCCAGTAGGCGCCCTTGTTGTCATGCGGCCGGGCTCTTACTCCTGCGTCAGTGCAGTCGCCCACGGCAGCAATTGCTTGTCGTTTACCACGCTCAGGGTGGCACGGCGGAAGTCCTGCAGGATGGCCGAACGGCTGCCGCTGGACGGGTAGGCGAGCACATAGCTGTGACAGGTGTCGGTGACAAAGGGGCGAGTGATAACACCCTGGTGTTGCCATAGCTCGGAAGCGAACGGTTCGACGATAGACACGCCAAAACCGTGTGCCACCATCGCGTAGCGGGTATGTGAGGTGTGGGTGCGGATGGTGTAGTGCGGATGCACACCGGCATGGCCGAAGTACTTGGCTTCCTGGTTCTGGCTGAGCGGGTAATTGGGCATCCAGCCGATGACGGTTTCGTGGGCGAGATCCTGCGGGGTGATGACCTCGCGGGCGGCCAACGGGTGATCGGCGCGCATGGCGCACAGCACGGGGGCTTCCAGCAGCGGTTCGACTTCGATGCCGGCAATGGCCGGAATGCTCAGGCTCAGGGCGACGTCTACCTTCAGATCCTGCAGCTTTACCATGACTTCGGCGTTGCCAACGGTATCGATCTTGACGGGGACATCGGGGCGCAAGGCAAAGAACTCTTTGAGGATGTGCGGCAGCAGGCTGGTCGAAAGGACAGGCATGCAGGCAATGGCCAACCCTTCGTTTTCCTCGGCGCGGATGGTGTCTGCGGCCTGACGCAGGCGCTCCAGGCCGAGAAAGTTCTCCTCGACCGCGCGCTGGAAGCGGATGGCGGCCGTCGTTGGCTCCATGCGGCCTTTGGTGCGGTTGAACAGCCGGAAACCAAGGTCTTCCTCCAGATCGCTGATCAGGCGGCTGATGGCAGGCTGTGTGATGTGCATGCGGCGTGCGGCGGCAACCGTCGTGCCGCAGCTCATCAGGCAACGAAATGCCTCGATCTGTCTAAAACGAATCATTTTTATTTGTGGCGGCGCGGTTGGCCGACATGGAAAACGATGCGTCAACCCTATAACAAAATCACATAGAACATCAATTTTATTTAGTGGATGTGATAGCGAGGCTTGTGAAATACTCGGCCGCCATCGGCCCTGGAAGGTGTCCGACTGGGCACCGGAGCCCGGCCCCGTGCATGAGGGAGCATGCAGGGAGTGCAAACTGCCGCCACGCGGCCCCAGAAACATAAATGCACAGTGATAAATGCATGGCACAACAAAATGGCAGCTAATTACTTGTGATCAGCCGCCTGCGTTCCATAATGCATTTGTCCGGGGCTAACAAAATCCGGTACGCCTTTTGCATTGTTTATGTGGCAATGCCAGGTATCACTTCTTCAAAAATAGAAATAGGGAAATGAGAAACATGCAAGTAGCCAAGCATCTGCTGTTTGCTGCCGGTCTGACCGTTGCAGCAACTGCCGCCCACGCCGCGGGCACCCTGATTTACTGTTCCGAAGCCAGCCCGGAAGGCTTTGACTCCGCGCAGTACACCGGTGGTACCACGTTTGACGCTGCCGGCCATGCCATGTTCAACCGACTGGTCGAGTTCGAAAAAGGTTCCACCCGCACCATTCCGGGTCTGGCCGAGTCCTGGACCATCTCTCCGGATGGCAAGGAATACACCTTCAAGCTGCGCAAGGGCGTGAAGTTCCATACCACCGACTACTTCAAGCCGAGCCGCGAGTTTGGTGCCGATGACGTGGTGTTCACCTTCACCCGCATGATCGACAAGAACTTCCCGTTCAACAAAGCCTACCCGGCAGAATTCCCGTACGCCTCCGATACCGGTCTCGATGCCAACATCGTGAAGGTGGAAAAAGTTGACGCCAATACCGTCAAGTTCATCCTGAAAGACCCGGACGCCGACCTGCTGGCCAAGATCGCCATGCCGTTCGCTTCGGTGCAGTCCGCTGAATACGCCGACAAGCTGCTGAAGGAAGGCAAAGCCTCCATGATCAACCAGCAGCCGATCGGTACCGGTCCGTTCGTATTCGTGCGCTACCAGAAAGATGCGCAGATCCGCTACAAGGCCAACAAGGACTACTGGCGCAAGGGTGCGGTTAAAGTCGACAACCTGATCTTCGCGATCACTACCGACGCCTCGGTACGTGCGCAGAAGATGAAGGCCGGCGAATGCCACATCATGTCCTATCCGAAACCGCAGGATCTGGCCAGCATGAAAGCTGACCCGGCACTGAAAGTGACTACCGCTCCGGGCTTCAACATCGGCTACCTGTCGTACAACGTTGAAAAGCCGATGCTGAAGAAGCTGGAAGTGCGTCAGGCACTGGACATGGCGATCAACCGCAAGGCCATCATCGACGCGGTATACCAGGGTCAGGGCCAGGAAGCGGCCAACCCGTTCCCGGCTTCGCTGTGGTCCTACAACAACAAGCTGCGTAACGCCCCGATGGACATCGCCAAAGCCAAGGCCCTGCTGGCCAAGGCCGGCTATCCGAACGGCTTCGAGATCACCCTGTGGGCGATGCCGGTACAGCGTCCGTACAACCCGAACGCCAAGCTGATGGCCGAAATGATCCAGTCCGACTGGGCCAAGATCGGCGTGAAAGCCAAGATCACCACCTACGAATGGGGTGAGTACCTGAAGCGCATGAAGAACGGCGAACACGACACCGGCCTGATCGGCTGGACCGGCGACTATGCCAGCCCGGATAACTTCCTGGGCGTGCTGCTGACTTGCGAAGCCGTAGGTGGCTCCAACTATGCCCGTTACTGCAGCAAGGACTTCGATGCCGCAGTCCTGAAGGCACGCAAGAGCACCGACATGAAAGAGCGCACTGCGCTGTACATGAAGGCTCAGGAAATCTTCAAGAAAGATCTGCCGTGGTCGACCATTGCCCACTCGACTGTAAACCAGCCGATGCGCAAGGAAGTTAACGGCTTCAAGATCAGCCCGTTCGGCGATTACTCCTTCGAAGGCGTAAGCGTTAAGTAAGCGGTAACTGAAGAAGCGCGGGGTTCGCCCCGTACTTATGGACAAGGAGGGCGCCATCGGCCCCTCCTTGTTTGCTGATTGGCTATCAGGTTATGCAAAAGGAAAGTCGGCGCGGTTGCGGCAAGCGACAGCGTTGACCTGGGTCAAGGCTACCAGCGAAGGTCATCGCTAAAGTGCGTTCTGCCGTGGCGGCCTTGCAGCTGGTATAGGTGGGTGGTTCAGATGCAACCAGTCGCCCGGCGCCTCCCCCTCGCGTGTCTGGCACGCTTTCCTTGCGCTCTCCGTTCTAGTAGCACACGTCGTGTCGTCACAAGCGGCATGCACGGGAGACGTATCTTATGTTCGCATTCATTTTGCGCCGGTTGGGTGTACTCATTCCGACCTTCTTTGGCATCACGCTGCTGACTTTTGCGCTGATCCGCATGATTCCCGGCGATCCGATCGAGGTAATGGTGGGCGAACGCTCGCTCGATCCGGTGATGCACGCCGCTGCCATGAAGCGCCTGGGTCTCGACCAGCCGCTGTACGTGCAGTACTTCGATTACATCGGCAAGCTGTTCCATGGCGATCTGGGCGCCTCGCTCAAGACCCAGGAAAGCGTGTGGAAAGAGTTCACTACCCTGTTCCCGGCCACGCTGGAGCTGGCGCTGTGCGCGCTGGTATTTGCCACCGTTGTCGGCTTGCTGGCCGGGGTGGTTGCCGCCATCAAGCGCGGTTCGATCTTCGATCACGGCGTGATGGGGGTTTCGCTCACCGGCTTCTCGATGCCCATCTTCGTATGGGGTCTGCTGGCGGTGATGCTGTTCTCGGTCTATCTCGGCTGGACCCCGGTGTCCGGTCGCATCGACCTGCAATATGACATCGCCCCCGATACCGGCTTCATGCTGATCGATGCCTGGCGTGCCCAGATCGCCGATCCGGAGCTGAATGCCGGTGCCTTCAAAGACGCCATCATGCACCTGATCCTGCCGGCCATCGTGCTGGGCACCATTCCGCTGGCGGTGATCGCACGGATGACCCGTTCCTCGATGCTGGAGGTGCTGCGTGAAGACTATGTGCGTACTGCGCGCGCCAAGGGTCTGTCGCCGGCGCGCGTGATCTTCATCCATACCCTGCGCAATGCGCTGATTCCGGTACTGACCGTGATCGGCCTGCAAGTCGGCACGCTGATGGGCGGCGCCGTGCTGACCGAGACCATCTTTTCCTGGCCCGGTATCGGCAAGTGGCTGATCGAGGCTATCGGCCGCCGCGACTATCCGGTGGTGCAGAACGGCATCCTGATCGTGGCTACGCTGGTGATCGTCACCAACTTCATCGTCGACATCCTGTACGGCATCGCCAACCCGCGTATCCGTCACGCCAAGTAAGCAGGAAACCAACATGGCAAATGTGAATACAACGTCGCAAACCGTTGCGGCCAACGAAGATCCGGCGCTGAGCTATCCGTCGCCGCTGAAGGAATTCTGGTCCAGCTTCAAGCAGAACAAGGGCGCCGTAGCCGGCCTGATTTTCATGTCGGTCGTGGTGTTCTGTGCGCTGTTCGCCGGCATCATCTCGCCGCACGATCCGCTGGAACAGTACCGTGACCACCTGCTGACCCCGCCATCGTGGGCCGAAGGCGGTGTCAGCCAGTTCCTGCTGGGCACCGACGAACTGGGCCGCGACATCATGGCGCGCCTGTTCTACGGTGCGCGCATGTCGCTGCTGATCAGCCTGATGTCGGTGCTGCTGTCGCTGATTCCGGGCGTGATCCTGGGCCTGCTGGCGGCATTCTTCCCCAAGGTGCTGGGCGGCCTGATCATGCGGCTGATGGACATCATGATGGCGCTGCCGTCGCTGCTGCTGGCCATCGCCATCATGGCCATTCTCGGGCCGGGCCTGATCAACGCCATGATCGCCATCGCCGTGGTGGGCCTGCCGGGTTACGTGCGACTGACTCGTGCTTCCGCCATTACCGAGCTGAACCGCGACTACGTGACCGCGGCCCGGGTATCCGGTGCCGAACTGCTGCGCCTGATGTTCGTGACCGTGCTGCCCAACTGCATGGCACCGCTGATCGTGCATGCCACCATGAGCTTCTCTTCCGCCATCCTGGAAATCTCCGCACTGGGCTTCCTCGGCATGGGTGTGCAGCCGCCGACGCCGGAGTGGGGCACCATGCTGTCCGGCGCCCGTGACTACATGACCAGTGCCTGGTGGGTGGTGCTGATGCCCGGCCTGACCATTCTGCTGGCGGTGCTGTCGATCAACCTGATGGGTGACGGTCTGCGTGACGCGCTGGACCCGAAAATGAAGCGCGCGGCGTAAGGGAAAATCATGAGTCTGTTGCAAATCAAGAATCTGTCGGTCGAGTTCGGCAATGCGGCCAACCCGTTCCGCGCGGTAGAAAACCTCGACCTTAGTGTCGACCAGGGCGAGATCGTCGGTATCGTCGGCGAGTCCGGCTCCGGCAAGTCCGTCACCATGATGGCAATGATGGGGCTGCTGGAAGGGCAGGGCCGCATCGTTGCCGACCAGCTGGAATTCGACGGCAAGAACCTGCTGACCATCAGCCCGAAAGAGCGCCGCAAGATCGTGGGCAAAGACATCGCCATGATCTTCCAGGACCCGATGACCTCGCTCAACCCCAGCTACACCGTCGGCTACCAGATCATGGAAGTGCTGAAAGTGCATCAGGGGCTGCGTGGCGCGGAGCTGAAAGCGCGCGCGCTGGAACTGATGGAACTGGTGGAAATCCCGGCAGCCAAGACCCGTCTGGAAGCCTACCCGCACCAGCTGTCCGGCGGCATGAGCCAGCGCGTGATGATTGCGGTGGCCCTGGCCTGTAACCCCAAACTGCTGATTGCCGACGAACCGACCACCGCGCTGGACGTCACCATCCAGGCGCAGATCATGGAGCTGCTGGTCAATCTGCAGAAAGAGCGCAATATGGCGCTGATCATGATTACCCATGATCTGGCGGTGATTGCCGAAGTGGCGCACCGCGTGGCGGTGATGTATGCCGGCCAGGTGGCAGAAGAAGGCCATGTGCCGCGTCTGTTCCAGCACCCGGTGCACCCGTACACCGAGGCGCTGCTGTCCTCCATCCCGGAACACAGCAAGGGGGCGCGTCGCCTGACCACGCTGCCGGGTATCGTGCCGGGCCAGTACGACCGCCCGAAAGGCTGTCTGCTCAGCCCGCGCTGCCCGTATGTGCAGGAGCGCTGCCGCGCCGAACGTCCGGCCATTACCCCGTATGAGCATGGCGCCGTGCGCTGCTTCTACCCGCTGTTTGACAAGGAGGCCCAATGAGCCAGACCGTATTGCAGGCTCGCGACCTGACCCGTCACTACGAGGTGTCGCAGGGCTTCCTGAAGCCGAAGGCGATGGTAAAGGCGCTTAACGGCGTATCGTTCGAACTCAAGTCCGGCAAGACGCTGGCCGTGGTGGGCGAGTCCGGTTGCGGCAAGTCCACGCTGGCGCGCCAGCTGACGCTGATCGAGGCGCCGACCGCCGGCTCGCTGGTGCTGGATGGCGTCGATATCGCCCGCGCCAGCAAGGCCGAGCTGAAGGCGATGCGCAGCAAGGTGCAGATGGTGTTCCAGAACCCGTATGCCTCGCTCAACCCGCGCCAGAAGATCGGCGACCAGCTGGGCGAGCCGCTGCTGATCAACACCAAGCTGTCCGCCAGCGAGCGTGAAGTAAAAGTGCGGGCGATGATGAAGCGCGTCGGCCTGCGCCCGGAGCACTACTACCGCTACCCGCACATGTTCTCCGGCGGCCAGCGCCAGCGTATTGCCATCGCGCGCGCCATGATGCTGCAGCCGCAGATCGTGGTCGCCGACGAACCGACCTCGGCATTGGACGTATCGATCCAGGCACAGGTACTGAACCTGTTCATGGATTTGCAGGAAGAGTTCAACACCGCCTATGTGTTTATCTCGCACAACCTGGCAGTGGTCGAGCACGTGGCCGACGACGTGATGGTGATGTATCTGGGCCGTGCGGTGGAAGTGGGCAGCAAGGAGGCGATCTACAGCCAGCCGCTGCACCCGTACACCAAGGCGCTGCTGTCGGCGACGCCGTCGGTGCGCGAGGAAGACCGCCGCGCCAAGATCAAGATCACTGGCGAGCTGCCCAGCCCGCTCAATCCGCCGACCGGCTGCGCCTTCCACAAGCGTTGCCCGTTTGCCACCGAGCGTTGCAGTCAGGAAGTGCCGCAACTGCGCGAACTGGCGGGGCATCAGGTGGCCTGTCACCACGCGGAGAGCATCAACGCCTGAGCGCACTGTGGTCAGGCCCATGCACTACAGTACAAGCACCGGAGTGGTGAATCGCACCGCTCCGGTGCTTTTTATTCTGCAATGCAGCAAAAAAACCTTGTCCCACCTTCTAGCCGCAAGTACATTCCGCCATGACACATAGCAACAAAGGAAAGCGTCAATTGAAGCGAGCCGTCTATGCCGGGAGTTTTGACCCGGTAACCAACGGGCATCTGTGGATGATCCGCGAAGCCGTCGAGCTGTTCGACGAGCTGGTGGTTGCCATTGGCGTCAATCCGGAAAAACGCTGCAGCTTCTCGGTGGACGAGCGGCTGGACATGCTGCGCGCGGTGACGCGTGGCTTTTCCAAGCTCAAGGTGGAAGTGTTCGAAAACCAGTTTCTGGTCAATTACGCGCAGAGCATCGACGCCAACTACATCATCCGCGGCATCCGCACCGCCAGTGATTACGAGTACGAGCGCACCATGCGCTACATTAACTCCGACCTGCACGCCGATATCACCACCATCTTCCTGCTGCCGCCGCGCGAATACGCCGAGGTGTCCTCCACCATGGTGAAGGGACTGATGGGGCCGCAAGGCTGGGAACAGATGATTCGCCACTACGTGCCGGAACCGGTGTACCGCAAGCTGGTAAACTATTATCAGCAGCAGGTGCAGCAGCTGGACTAAGCATCACCACACTGCGGCCAACGTTGGCCGCATACCGCATACCCCACGCGCCGGACATCCTCCGGCGCGTCGCATTTCCGAGGTAAACCATGGTAGACGTATCCGCCTTTGTTGGCCGTCTCTCCAAGAACTACAAGCATTACGCCAAGTGGGCGCGTCGCGGCGAGCTGGAGGCCTGGCGCGTGTACGACCGCGATGTGCCGCAATTCCCGCTGATCATCGATGTCTACGGCGAGCGTATCCACCTGCAGGAATACGATACCGGCTGGCAGATCGGCGATGACGAATACGCCGAATGGATCGCCGCGGTACAACAGGCAATTTGCGAGGTCACCGGCGTGGCGCCGGACGCCATCTCGCTGAAGGCGCGCCGCCGGCAGAAGGGCGACAGCCAGTACGAGAAGACCGGCCGCGAGGGCGAGGATTTCGTGGTGGCGGAGCAGGGCCAGCGTTTCTGGGTGAACCTGGATGCCTATCTGGATACCGGCCTGTTTCTCGATCACCGCAACACCCGCAAGCGGGTGCGCGAAGAAGCCGCCGGCAAGCGCTTTCTCAACCTGTTTGCCTACACCGGCAGCTTTACCGTTTACGCCGCCGCCGGCGGTGCCGTCAGCAGCGAGACGGTAGACCTGTCCAACACCTATCAGGCGTGGAGCCGCCGCAATTTCGAGCTCAACGGCCTGGATCTGGCCAGGCACGTGCTGGTCCGCGACGACGTGTTCCAGTATCTGGAAGACGCCGCCTTTGCCGGCAAGCAGTTCGATCTGATCGTGATGGACCCGCCGAGCTTCTCCAACAGCAAGAAGATGCAGGACGAGCTGGATGTGCAGCGCGACCACGTCAAGCTGGTGGACGGTGCCATGCGCCTGCTGGCGCCGGACGGCGTGCTGTATTTCTCCAACAACCTGCGCAGTTTCGAGCTCAGCCCACTGCTGGTGGAGGACTACGCGGTACGCGACATCAGCAAGCAATCGGTGCCGGAGGACTTCCGCAACAAGAAGATCCACCAGTGCTGGCGCATCACCCATCGCCAGCCGCAGTCAGCGATAGCGACACACAATTAAAAAATTTATAAATTCAATGGTGATCCTGCCTTGAGATTTGCCGCGGCAGCGCCACTTCTCCAGACATCAGGGCCGGCAATCGTCGCCGGCCGCAACCAAGGATGACAGCATGTCTTACGTGAACATCACCGCCGATACCTTCAACGACTACGCCGAGCGCGACGGTATCCTGTTTCTGGATTTCTGGGCCGACTGGTGTGGTCCTTGCAAGATGTTCGGCCCGATTTTCGAGGCGGCTGCCGACAAGCACCCGGACATCGTGTTCGGCAAGATCGATACCGAAGCCGAACGCGAGCTGGCGGCGCATTTCCAGATCCGTTCCATTCCGACGCTGATGGCGCTGAAAGACGGCATCGTGGTGTTCCATCAGGCTGGCGCCATGATGGGCGGCCAGTTCGACCAGCTGATCCAGGCAGTACGCGATCTGGACATGGAGCAGGTCCGCGCCGACATCGCCAGCAAGGAGCAGTAAGCCTGGCGCCGGGCGCGGTAACGCAACTTGTGGCCGCGCAAGCGGTCTGTATCACTGTTGGCCGCAACGTTCGCGTTGCGGCCAACGTCTGTTCAGCCATTTGTTGCCGGAGTCCCCGCCATGCGCAAGCTGTCCTCCCTGTTGCTGTTGTTGCCGGCCATCGCCAGTGCCGCCTGCCCGCCCTTGCTCGACCACCGCGTTCCCGGCCTGAGCGGTGGCAGCATCGATATGTGTGCCTATCAGGGCAAGGCGGTGGTGGTGGTCAATACCGCAAGCCATTGCGGCTTTACCCCGCAGTTCAAGGGGCTGCAGACGCTGTGGCAGAACTACCGCGACAAGGGGCTGGTGGTGGTGGGCTTTCCCAGCGACGATTTTTTCCAGGAGCTGGACCAGGATCAGGCGGTCGCCAGTTTCTGCCAGGTGAACTACGGCGTCAGTTTCCCGATGGCCAGCCGCGTGCATGTGCGCGGCGATGAGGCCGATCCGCTGTTCCGGCAGCTGGCCGCGGCCAGCGGCGATGCGCCGAAGTGGAACTTCTACAAGTACGTGATCGCCGCCGACGGCAAGACCGTCACCGCCTTCAGCCCGCTGACGCGGCCGGATTCCGCCAGCTTCATCAAGGCGGTGGAAGCGGCGCTGCCGGGGCCCTAAGCGCCGTGGCGCGGCCTGCCTGGCGGCAGGCATTTGCCTTTCTTCGCCGCCCTTCATTACCATCGCATTTTCGCCGCCGCTGCGGCCAACCTGTCCGATTCCACTGCCCGCGACCCATCCATGTTCAAGCGTCTGATGACCCTGGCCAGCACCCTGCTGCTGGCTGCCTGTGCCAGCTATCCGCCATCCGGCGGCAGCAGCAGTCCGGTGAGCTACCAGCCGGCCCGTTTCAGTGATCTGCCCGGCTGGGGCGCGCCGCTGGCGGGCGAAAGCCTGGCGGCGTTGCGTGCCAGCTGCCGCAGCCTGCAGGGGCGGCCGCAGTGGCAGGGCGCCTGCAGCGAAGCCAGCGCCACCGATGCGGCCAACCCGCAGGCGGTGCGCAGCTTCTACGAGCAGCGCTTCGTGCCGTGGCAGGTCAGCGAGGCCGGCAAGGATAGCGGACTGATTACCGGCTACTACGAGCCGCTGCTGGCCGGCAGTCGCAGCCAGTCGCCGCAGACGCCGTATCCGGTGTACGGCGTGCCGGCCGATTTGTATGTGCTGGACATCACGCCGGCGCAGCGGGCGCTGCCGCAACTGGTGGCGCGCCGCGGCAGTGGCAACCGCCTGCAGCTGGTGCCGGGCAAGACCGTGGCCGGCGATGGCGAAATCCAGATCACCCTGGCCGACTTTGTCACCGACAGCCGCACCCGTGCGCTGAAAGGCCGGCTGGAGGGCAACCGCCTGCTGCCGTACTACACCCGTGGCGAGATCGACGCCGGCAAGGGTGTGGCGACTATGCCGGTGCTGGCGTGGGTGGAAGACGAAACCGAGCTGTTCTTCCTGCAGGTGCAGGGCTCCGGCCGCATCCAGCTGGAAGATGGCAGCTTTATCCGTGTCGGCTATGCCGACCAGAACGGCCACGGCTACAAGTCCATCGGCCGCTGGCTGGTAGACCAGGGGCAGATGCGTATCGAGGACGTATCGATGCAAAGCATCAAGGCGTGGATTGCGGCCAACCCGCAGCGTCGTGCCGAGCTGTTTGCCGTCAACCCCAGCTACGTGTTCTTCAAACCGCTGCCGGCCAATGACAGCGGCCCGCTGGGCGCCATGGGCGTGCCGCTGACCGGCGGCTACAGCGTGGCGGTCGATCCGCGTTACATCCCGCTGGGGGCGCCGCTGTACCTGGCCACCACCTGGCCGCTGGATGGTACGCCGCAGCCGTTGAACCGGCTGGTGCATGCGCAGGACACCGGCGGCGCCATCCGTGGCGGCGTGCGCGCCGACTTTTTCTTCGGCTTTGGTGCCGAGGCCGGCATGTACGCCGGGCGCATGAAACAGAGCGGCAAGCTGTGGCTGCTGCTGCCCAAGGGCATGACCCCGGCGGCCAACCCCTGAACGCCGCCTGATGCGGCAAGGATTCCCGATGCACACGCCTGACCTGATCAAGGTTGGCCGCAGCCTGTTGCTGCCGGCCGTTGTTATTGCTCTCGCGGCCTGCGGCCGCCCGGCACCGCCGGAGGCCGTGCCGGCCAGCGGCGCCCAGGCGGCGGCGCCGCTGCGGCAACTGTCCGCTGCCGACGTGTTGCAGACCACGGTGGCGCCGGTCGCCAGCCTGCTGCCGTTTACCGCCACCCTCAACGCCCTGCAGTCGGCGGAGGTCGCCGCGCAGGTGGACGGCACCGTGCAGCAGGTGCTGGTGCGCGAAGGCGAGCAGGTGACGCGCGGCCAACTGCTGGCGCGCATCGACAGCGAGGCGCTGCAGCAGCAGCTCAACGAGCAGCAGGCGCAGCTGGCCAATGACGAGGCGCGGCTGAAACTGGCGCGCCTCAAGCTCGACAAGCAGCGCGAACTGCTGCAACAGGGCTTTATTTCCAAGCTGGCGTTCGACGAAACCGAAAGCGACTACCAGGTGCGCGCCGGCGAGCTGGCGGCGCGGCGCAGCCAGCTGGCGCGGGCGCGCAAGAGCCTGAGCGAGAGCGAGGTGCGCGCACCGATGGCCGGCACCGTGTATGCGCGGCTGACCCAGCCGGGCGAGCAGGCGGCACGCAACCAGAAGCTGTTCGCCATCGCCGATCTGGCCGAGCTGGAGGGCGTGGCCAGCATTCCGGCGCGGCTGGTGGGGCAACTCAAAATTGGCCAGCAGGCCCGCTTCACGGTGGAAGGCATCGATGGTGGCTTTAGCGCGCAGCTGGTGCGCATCAACCCGGTGGCCAATGCCGCCACCCGGACCTTCAATGTCTACCTGCGGGTGGATAACCGCGCTGGCCGGCTGCGCGCCGGCCAGTTTGCCCAGGGCGGCGTGGTGCTGGCCGAAGTCGATAACGCGATCCGCCTGCCGCTGGCGGCGCTGCGCGATGCCGACAGCGCCGCGCCGTGGCTGCTGGCGGTGCGGGATGGCCGCCTGCAACGGCAGCCGGTGAAGGTGTTGCTGCGCGCCGACAGCGAGCGCCAGGTGGCGGTCAGCGGCATTGCCGCCGGCCAGACGGTGTTGGCCGCACCGCTGTTGGGGCTGAAGGCCGGGGACGCCGTGTCCCTGCCGCCGCGCTGAGGACGCCGCCATGTGGCTAACCCGCGTCAGCGTGCAGAACCCGTATTTCGCCGCGGTGATGATGCTGCTGCTTACCGTGCTGGGGCTGTTTGCCTGGCGCAATCTGGCAGTGGAGGAGTTCCCGGATATCCGTTTCCCGGTGGCGGTGGTGATGACCGGCTACCCCGGCGCCTCGCCGGAGGTGGTGGAAAGCGATGTCACCCGCCCGATCGAGGAGGCGGTGAACACCATCAGCGGCGTCAAGCACATCCGCTCCTATTCCTTCGAGGGCAACTCCACCGTGGTGGTGGAGTTCGAGCTGTCCGCCGATGCCGCCCAGGGGCTGCAGGAGGTGCGCGACAAGGTGGGCGCGGTGCAGGGCCGGCTGCGGCGCGAGGTGAATACCCCCGCCATCTCGCAGATGAACCCCAATGACGAAGCGCTGATGTCCTACACCCTCAGCTCGACCGACAGCAGCCTGCGCGAGCTGACCAGCTGGGTGGACCAGGTACTGAAAAAGCGGCTGCAGACCGTGTCCGGCGTCGGCGAGGTGAAGCTGGTGGGCGAGCGCCGCCGCGAGATCCGCATCGATATCGACCCGTACCGGCTGGAGGCGCTGGGGCTATCGGTGGCCGAGGTGGCCGATGCGGTGACGGCGGCCAACCGTGATTATCCGGCCGGCCAGGTCAGCAGCCAGCACAACGAGCTGGCGGTGCGGGTGGCCGGCAAGCTCAAGAGCGTCGATGATTTTGCCGCGCTGGTGATCGCCAGCCGTGGCGGCAGCGATATCCGCCTGGCCGATGTTGGCCGCGTGCGCGATACCGAGGCCGAGCAGAACAGTGTCACCCTGATCGACGGCAAGCCGGGCATCGGCATCGACATCCGTGCCGCGCGCGGCGCCAACGTGGTGCAGGTGGCCGACGGCGTGAAGCGGGTGCTGGACGGACTGCGGCCGCAGGCGCCGCCGGGCACCGTGGTCAACCTGACCTACGACAAGTCGCGCGAGGTGAAAGGCTCGCTGTACGAGGTGCAGAAGACGCTGGGCGAGGGCGCGCTGCTCACCGTGCTGATCGTGTTCCTGTTCCTTGGCAGCTGGCGCAGCACGGTGATTACCGGCCTGACGCTGCCGATCTCGATGATCGGCACGCTGTTCGCGCTGCAGGCAATGGGTTTCTCGCTGAACCTGATGACGCTGATGGCGCTGTCGCTGTCGGTGGGGCTGCTGATCGACGACGCCATCGTGGTGCGCGAGAACATCGTGCGCCACGCCAACCTCGGCAAAGGCCATGTGCAGGCGGCGCTGGATGGCACCAACGAGATCGGTCTGGCGGTGCTGGCCACCACGCTTACCATCGTGGCGGTATTCCTGCCGGTGGGCTTCATGGGCGGCATCATCGGCAAGTTCTTCCACCAGTTCGGGCTGGCGGTGACGGTGGCGGTGCTGATCTCGCTGTTCGTGTCGTTCACGCTGGACCCGATGCTGTCGTCGATCTGGCATGACCCGCACCACCACGGCGACCGCCATCGCGGTCCGGTAGGCAAGTTGCTGGACTGGTTCGAAACCTCGCTGGACCGCATGGCGGCCGCTTATGTGGCGGTCATCCGCTGGGCGCTGGCGCATCGCAAGACGGTGTTGCTGGCGGCGCTGGCGCTGACGGTAGGCAGCTTCATGCTGGTGCCGCTGATCGGCGGCGAGTTCCTGCCGCGCGCCGACAAGGGCGAGTTCCGTCTCGGCTTCAAGACCGCCGCCGGTTCCACGCTGGCCTACACCGAGCAGAAAGCACGCGAGGTGGAGGCACGGCTGCGCACGCTGCCGGAAGTGAAAACCATCGACAGCAAGATCGGCGGCGGCAGCTTCGGCGCCGGCCGCAACCAGGCCAATATCACCGTCAATGTCGGCGACAAGCAGCAGCGCGAGCGCGACCTGTTCCAGCTGATGGCGGCGGCAAGGTTGGCCGCACAGCAGGTAGCCGGCATCGAGCTGGATTCGGTGGAGGAAACCGGCAAGCATGGCCCGCCGGGCAAGCCGGTGAAGCTGGGCATCCGCGGTAGCGATCTGGCCGCGCTGCAGCGTGCCAGCGGCGACATCATGGCGCGGCTGCGCCAGATCAAGGGGGTGAGCGACGTGCAGTCCAGCCTCAACGATGCCGATCCGGCGCTGAACGTGCAGGTGAAGCGCGATGCCGCCGCCACGCTGGGGGTGGACCTGGCGCGGGTGGGCAGTACCGTGTCGACGCTGCTGGGCGGCAGCACCGTGACGCAGTGGGAAGCGCCGGATGGCGAGAACTACGACGTGCGGCTGCAGGTGCCGCGCGACGCGCGGGTGGCGGAGCTGCTGGACGTGCTGACGGTGCCGGGCAAGCGCGGCGACAGTGGCGAGGCGCAGATGGTGCCACTGTCGCAGGTTACCAGCGTGCTGCCGGGCACCAGCCCGCGGCAGATCGAACGTAGCGACCTGATGCGCGAAATCAGCATCAGCGCCAACCTCAGTGGCCGTGGCAGCAGCGAGGTGTTTGCCGACATCGACCGCATGCTCAAAGGCATCCAGCTGCCGCAAGGCGTGGTGCTGGCGCAGGAGGGCGAGCGCAAGGACATGCAGGAATCGCTGGGCTATGCGGTACAGGCGCTGGCGATGGGCGTGGTGTTCATCTACCTGATCCTGGCGGCGCAGTTCCGCAGCTTTACCCTGCCGGTGACCATCATGGTGGCGCTGCCGCTGTCGTTTGTCGGGGTGTTCGTGGCGCTGCTGCTGTTCGGCTCGACGCTGAACATGTTCTCGGTGATCGGCATCATCATGCTGATGGGGCTGGCGTCCAAGAACGGCATCCTGCTGGTGGACTTCATCAACCAGAGCCGGCGCGAGGGCATGGCGCGCGAGGAGGCCATCGTGGCGGCCGGCCGTGTGCGGCTGCGGCCGATCATGATGACCTCGCTGGCGATGATCTTCGGCATGCTGCCGCTGGCGCTGGCCAGCGGTGCCGGTTCCGAGACGCAGCGACCGATGGCGCACGCCATCATCGGCGGCATGGTGACCTCCACCGTGCTGACGCTGATCGTGCTGCCGGTGGTGTACACCTATCTCGATAGCCTGCGTATGCTGATCCGCCGCCTGCTGGCGCGGCTGTCCGGCCAGAAGCTGGCCGCACCGCACTGAGTCGGGCGATACCAAACAAGCAAGGCCGCTGCATGGCAGCGGCCTTGTGCGTTGCCGGGCCGTGCGGCCTACGTTATTGCTTCACGTACACCACCTGCGCCGGCATCGGCGCCGGGAAGCCATCGCCGCCCAGGGCGTCGCGGATCAGCTTGTTGCTGTCGAAATACACCTGCCAGTAGTTGTCGTTATGGCAGTACGGCCGCACCGTCAACACCGGCCCGACCAGGTTGAACTCCAGAATCGCCACTTCCACCGCCGGCTCGGCCAGCACATTGGGAATGGCCGCCAGCCGCTGGCGCAGCAGCGCGATGGCGGCGTCCACGTCGGCACTGCCGGCCAGCTGCGCCTTCAGCTCCACGCGGCGGTGCGGGTTGGTGCTGAAGTTCTGCAGCGTGTCGCCCATGATCTTGCCGTTGCCGACCATGGTCAGCACATTGTCCGGGGTGTTGATGGCGGTGGTGAACAGGCCGATCTCTTTCACCGTGCCGGTGACGCCGCCGGCGGTGACGAAGTCGCCGACTTTCATCGGCCGCAGCACGATCAGGAACACGCCGGCGGCAAAGTTGGACAGCAGCCCGGACCAGGCCATGCCGATGGCGACGCCGGCGGCAGCGAACAGCGCGGCAAAGGTGGTGGTCTGGATGCCGAAGTAGCCGAGGATGCCGACCACCAGCATCACGTTGAGGGTGACGTTAATGGTGGTGCCGAGGTAGCGCATGATGGTGGCGTCGACATGCTGCCGCTCCAGTGCGCGCTGTACCAGGGTGCCGACCTGGCCGATCAGCCAGCGGCCGATGATCCAGAACGCCAGCGCCGCCAGCAGGGTGCCGCCGATGTTGAAGGCGTAGTCGGTGGCGACCTGTTGCCAGTGGGAGAAGTTGAGCTCGTTCATGACGCTTCCTTTGGTGAGGGTTACCCAAGCAGTCAAGCACACGGGCATGGCAGTCACAAGGCAGATGTCATGCCGATGCCGGCAAATTTCGCGGCTTCAGATGGCGTCAGATCAAGGCAGCGGGCAGGGCGCACGGTATAATGCGGCCAACCTTTTAGCCGAAACTCCGCCATGACCCAGCTGAAGAACGATACTTTCCTGCGTGCGCTGCTGAAGCAGCCGGTTGACTACACCCCGATCTGGATGATGCGCCAGGCTGGCCGCTACCTGCCGGAATACCGCGCCACCCGCGCCCGTGCCGGCAGTTTCATGGGACTGTGCACCAGCCCGGCGTTCGCCACCGAGGTGACGCTGCAGCCGCTGGAGCGTTTCCCGCTCGATGCCGCCATCCTGTTCTCCGACATCCTCACCGTGCCGGATGCGATGGGGCTGGGGTTGTACTTTGCCGAAGGCGAAGGCCCCAAGTTCGAGCGCAATCTGCGCGAGGAATCTGCGGTGCTGGCGCTGCAGCCGGCGCCGCTGGAAAAACTGCAGTACGTGTTCGATGCGGTTGCCAGCATCCGCAAGGCACTGGATGGCCGCGTACCGCTGATCGGCTTCTCCGGCAGCCCGTTCACGCTGGCCTGCTACATGGTGGAAGGCGGCGGTTCCGATGACTTCCGCCACATCAAGGGCATGCTGTACAGCCGCCCGGACCTGCTGCACCGCATCCTGGACGTGACCGCGACGTCGGTGACCGCTTACCTGAACGCGCAGATCGATGCCGGTGCGCAGGCGGTGCAGATTTTCGATACCTGGGGCGGCGCGCTGAGCCACGCGGCGTACAAGGAATTCTCGCTGGCTTACATGCAGCGTATCATCGCCGGCCTCAAGCGCGAGGCCGACGGCCGCCGCGTGCCGGTGATCGTGTTCACCAAGAACGGTGGCCAGTGGCTGGAAGAGATTGCCGCCATCGGTGCCGATTGCGTGGGCCTGGACTGGACCACCGACATCGGCCAGGCGCGTGCCCGCGTCGGCGACAAAGTGGCGCTGCAGGGCAACTTCGATCCCAACGCGCTGTTCGGCAGCCCAGCGGCGATCGAGGCCGAGGCCGGCCGTATTCTGGCCGCCTACGGTCACGGCTCCGGCCATGTGTTCAACCTGGGGCACGGCATTTCGCAACACGCCAACCCGGAACACGCCGCCGCGCTGGTGGCGGCGGTGCACCAGCTGTCGCGTCAGTACCACGTCTGAACCCGGTCTTTAGGACAGTACGGCCACTCGTCGCGGGTGGCCGTTTTTGCTGGCAGCCGGTTCTGCTTGATACGGGGGCTTGACAGTGCTGCCGGCTGTTGTTCCTCGACTTATGCACACCAAAATCGGGCAAAGCACCGTTCTGTCAAGGGACGTTGCCAGAAAAAAGTGCATATTGCTAAGTTATTGATTTGTAAGTAATTAATTTTCAGATTAATTTTTGTGCAATCTAGTGGCAAAGCCGCGCCGGAGCGCTTTCTGCCAGCTTGCATACAGCTTGTGCACAAAGTTATCCACAGCAATTGTGCACAGTTTGCGCCAGGCCGCGCCAGTGCTGGCTTGGCGCCTTGGCAGGGAGAAAATGTGGCATCGACGGTGATCAGCGTCTGGCTGGATGTGCCCCTGCGTGGGGCATTCGCCTACCTGCACGATGGCCCGCTACCGAGCGGCCAGCGCGTGCTGGTGTCGTTTGGCAACCGCCAGTTATGTGGTGTGGTTGACACCACTGTCATGCCCGATGACATCGCACCGGAACGCCTCAAGACCATCCTGCAGGTATTTGACAGCCTGCCGCCCTTGCCGGAAAGCCTGCTGGCGCAGGTGCGCTTTGCCGCCCGCTATTACCTGCATCCGCAGGGGCAGACCCTGTTTACTGCCTTGCCGACCGTGCTGCGCGAGCCGCGCGACATCAAGTTGCCGGATCGCGCCTGTTACCAGCTGACGCCGCAGGGCCTGGCGCAGCCGCCGGCGGCGCGCAGTACCGCCAAACTGGCGCTATGGCAGGCACTGCACGAGCCGCAGGAGCGCGAGGCCTTGCGCCGCGTGCATGCGCAGGCCAGCGCCTATCTGAAAGCCGGCCTCGCCAGTGGCGACATCGCTGCGGTGCCGTGGCAGGCGCCGGCGCTGCAGATCGACGGTGAACTGGCACTGAACGACGAGCAGCTGGCGGCGCGGGATGAGGTTGCGGCCAACCTTGGCCGCTTTGCGCCGTTCCTGCTGCACGGCATTACCGGCAGCGGCAAGACCGAGGTCTATCTGCAGCTGATCGCCCGGGTGCTGGCCGCTGGCCAGCAGGTACTGGTGGTGATTCCGGAAATCAACCTGACGCCGCAGCTGATCGACCGCTTTGCCCGCCGTTTCCCGGCCACCCGCATCGTCTGCCTGCATAGCAACCTGGCGGACGGCGAACGGCTGGAAGGCTGGTGTGACGGCTGGTTCGGCCGCGCCGGCATCGTCATCGGTACGCGGCTGGCGGTATTCACCCCGCTGCCGCAGCTGGGGCTGGTGATCGTCGACGAGGAGCACGACGGCTCGTTCAAGCAACAGGATGGCCTGCGCTACCACGCCCGCGACCTGGCGGTGTGGCGTGCGCATGCGGCCAACGTGCCGGTGCTGCTGGGCAGCGCCACGCCCAGCCTGGAAACGGTGGCCAATGCCGACGCCGGCCGCTATCGCAAACTGGTGTTGAACCGGCGCGCGCACGGTAGCGCCACGCTGCCGCAGGTGGGGCTGGTGGATATTCGCCGCCAGAAGCTGGTGGAAGGGTTGGCCGCACCGGTGATCGACGAGCTGACCCGCGCGCTGGAGCGCCGCGAGATGAGCCTGGTGTTCATCAACCGTCGCGGTTACTCGCCGGTACTGGCCTGCAGCGCCTGCGGCTGGACCTCGGCCTGCAAGCATTGCAGCGCGCGCATGGTGCTGCACCTGTCCGCCCGCCAGCTGCGTTGCCACCACTGCGGCGCGCAGGAGCGCATCCCGCTGCAGTGTCCGTCCTGCGGCAACCCGGATGTACAGCCGCTGGGCGAGGGCACGCAGCGGCTGGAGGCGGCGCTGCAGCGCATGTTGCCGGGCGCGCGCATCCTGCGTATCGACCGCGACAGCACCAGCAGCAAGGCGGCGTGGGATGCCATCTACCAGCGCGTGCATGCCGGCGAAGTGGATGTGCTGGTGGGAACGCAAATGCTGGCCAAGGGTCATGACTTTGGTGCGCTGTCGCTGGTGGTGGTGCTCGGCAGCGACGGCGGACTGTATTCGGCTGATTTCCGCGCCGGCGAGCGCCTGTTTGCACAGCTGATGCAGGTGGCCGGCCGTGCCGGTCGCGCCGGTGTGCCCGGCCGGGTGCTGCTGCAGACGCAGTGGCCGGAACATCCGCTGTACCAGGCGCTTCAGCAACACGATTTTGACGGCTACGCCGCCACCATGCTGCAGGAGCGGCGCGAGGCGGGCTTTCCGCCGGCTGGCTTCCAGATATTGTTGCGCGCCGATGCACCGGCCTACGCCGATGCCGAGGCGTTTCTGCAGGGTGTCTTGCAGCAGCTTGGTGCCATGCCGGAGGGCGTCGATGTGTTCGGGCCGGCGCCGGCGCTGATGGTGCGTCTGGCGGGGCGCGAACGGTCGCAACTGACTTTCGAGGGGGCCAACCGCCAGGCCCTGCATGGCTGGCTGCGTGCGCAGCTGCCGTTACTGGAACAACTGGCGCGCAAGGCTGCGCGCGGTTTGCGCTGGTCGCTGGATGTCGACCCGCTGGAGATGTAATGAAGAAACTGCTGTTGTTGCTGGCGGTGGTGGCCGCGCCATTGTATGCCGCCGCGCCGGCCGGCTTTAACGATGACGAGATCGCGCTGTGGGCGGCGCCGGTGGAAGGCAAGGCCGTGTTCGAGTCGCATCGCGGCGATGCGGCGGTCAACCCGGCGTCCACCATGAAGCTCATTACCAGCTGGGCGGCGCTGAACCGCCTGGGGCCGAACTACCGCTGGCAGAGTGAATTCCGTACTACGGCGCCGCTGCGCGACGGCGTGTTGCAGGGCGATCTGTACTGGCTGGGGCGGGGCGATCCGCGACTGGACAGCGCCCGCTTTGCCGAAATGCTGCGCCAGCTGCGGCTGCGCGGGGTGCGCGACATCGCCGGTCGGCTGGTGCTGGACCAGAGCGCCTGGCAGGGCATTGGCAGTGCCGACGGTTTTGGCGGCGATGCCGACCGCGTGTTCACCGTGCCGCCGCATACGCACCAGCTGAACCTGAAAGTGGCGTGGCTGCGTTACTACTTCGAGGCCGGGCAGCCCCGGGTGCTGCTCGACCCGCCGCTGCCGGGCTTCAGCCTCGACAACCGCTTGCAGCCGGGCGATGGCAGCAGCTGTGGTGATGTGCGCCGCTTTGTCACGGTCGAGCAGCAGGGCGCGCAGCTGCGCGTCAGCGGCCGGTTGCCGGCCGCCTGCGATGGTGCGGCCAACTATGTGAACCTGCTGGACAGCAACGAGTTTGCCTACCAGACCTTTGCCGCGCTGTGGCGGCAGCTGGGCGGCAGCGGCCCGCGCGGCGTGGCCGTGGCCGCCACGCCCGCGGACGCGCGCAGCCTGTTGCGGCAGGAGTCGGCCGATACCCTGGCCAGCGTGCTGGTTGACGTCAACAAGTTCAGCAACAACACCATGGCACGCAGCGTGCTGCTGACACTGGGGGCAGAGCACCCGGCCAGCGGCAATACCTTTGCCGACGGCGTGGCGGTGGTACGCCAGCTGCTGGCGGAGCGCGGCCTGCCGCCGCAGCCCCTGGAAATGGAAAACGGCGCCGGGCTGTCGCGTCGGGCCCGCACCAGCGCCCAGCTGTTGGGCGAGGTGCTGCGCGATGCGCTGCGCGGGCCTTACGGGCCGGAGCTGGCCGCCAGTCTGCCGCTGGCCGGCGTCGACGGTACGCTGAAGAAGCGGCTGGGCGAAGTGGGCGGCAGTCTGCGCCTGAAAACCGGCTCGCTGGACAATGTGCGCGCGCTGGCCGGCTACTGGCAGGCGCCAGGCGGGCAGCGGCTGGTGATCGTCGCCATCGTCAATTCGTCGCGTGCCGAGCGGCTGACGCCGCAGCTGGATGCCGCCGTGGCGGCACTGGTGGCACGCTATCAGGCAAGGTTGGCCGCAAGCACCGCAGCAGGCTTATAATCGATCGACTTTTTTGCAGGAAACCAGTATGCAACCCGTCACCATGTACACCACCGCGGTATGCCCGTACTGCATCCGCGCCAAACAACTGCTGAGCAGCAAGGGCGTGACTGCCATCGAGGAGATCCGCATCGACCTGGACCCGGCCGAGCGCGAGAAAATGATGAGCATCACCGGCCGCCGTACCGTGCCGCAGATCTTCATCGGCGACACCCACGTCGGCGGCTGTGACGACCTGGTGGCGCTGAACGCTGCCGGCAAGCTGGAGCCGCTGCTGGCCGGCTAGGCCGGTGCGGGCGGTATCTTTTCGTGCGATGATGCACGACGCGCCGGCGTGCCGGGCAGAACCTGTCCGCCGGCCCAGACTTCAACCCAGCACCTTCCGGGTGCCTTCGAGATAGCACAACATGAGCGAACAACAACAGCTGGAACCGGTTTTCTCCATCGAAAAGATCTATGTGAAGGACATGTCCTTCGAAGTGCCGCATGCCCCGCAGGTATTCCTGGAGCAGGCCCAGCCGGAAATCGACATGCAGCTGGCCAATGGCGGCCAGCAACTGGAAGAAGGTTTCTTCGAAGCATCGCTCACCATTACCGTGACGGCCAAACTGCCGGAAAAAACCATGTTCCTGTGTGAAGTGACCCAGGCCGGTATTTTCCAGATCCAGAACGTACCGGCAGACGATATCGACCCGATCCTGGGCGTGGCTTGCCCGAACATCCTGTTCCCGTATGCCCGCGAAGCGGTATCCAACCTGGTAAGCCGCGCTGGCTTCCCGCCGGTACTGCTGTCGCCGATCAACTTCGAAGCCCTGTATCTGCAACAGCGCGCTGCCCAGGCCGAAGCCGGCAACGCCTGATACCACTATGAAGCGACATCTGCTTGTTGCTGCCGCCGTACTCGCCTCGCTGGCCAGTACGGCGTTTGCGCTGGAATTCCGTTCGGTGAAGGAAACCGGTGTCGCGCTGTACGAGGCGCCGACCCTCACCGCCAAAAAACAGTTCGTCGTCAGCCGCTACTACCCGGTAGAAGTGCTGTCCACGCAGAAAGACTGGTCGCGGGTGCGCGATGCCACCGGCGGTATCGCCTGGATACCGGGCGCCGCGCTGTCCAGCCGCCGTACCCTGCTGGTGACGGCCGACCGTCTGGCGGTGCGCGATAGCGCCAGCGAGCAGGGCAAGCTGTTGTTCTGGGCGGAAAAAGACCTGGTGCTGGATATGGTCGAGCCGCCGCATAGCAGCTGGGTCAAGGTGAAGCACCGTGACGGCAGCAGCGGTTATGCCCAGATCAGCGGGCTGTGGGGACTGTAAGCGCATGAAAATAACCGTTATCGGTGCCGGTGCCTGGGGCACGGCGCTGGCCATCGCTTTCAGTCGCCAGCATGAAGTCACGCTGTGGGGCCGCGATGCCGCGCAGATGGTGGACATGCAGGCCAATCGCCTTAACCGCCGCTATCTGCCGGACTGCCCGCTGCCGGACAAGCTGCACTTGTCTGCCGATCTGTCCGAGGCGGTGGTGGGGGTGGAGCTGGTACTGGTGGTAACGCCGATCGCCGGCTTGCGGCCAACCCTGAAAGAGCTGGCGCGCTTGCGGGTGGATGCACCGCTACTGTGGGCGTGCAAGGGCTTCGAGGCCGGCTCCAGCCTGCTGCCGCATCAGGTGGTGGCAGAGGAGTTCCCGCGGCTGAAGACGGTCGGCGTGCTGTCCGGCCCGAGCTTTGCCAAGGAAGTGGCGCTGGGCTTGCCGGCCGCGGTATCGCTGGCATCGGAAAACTACGGCTTTGCCCGCGATTTCGCCCGCGAATTGCACAGTCCGCTGCTGCGCATCTACGCCAATGACGATCTGGTCGGCGTGGAAGTGGGCGGCGCGGTGAAGAACGTGATGGCGATCGCCACCGGCGTGGCCGATGGTCTCGGCTTTGGCATGAACGCCCGTGCCGCGCTGATTACCCGCGGCTTGGCGGAGATTACCCGCCTGGCGGTGGCGCTGGGCGGTAGCCAGCAGAGCATGCAAGGCCTGTCCGGTGTCGGTGACCTGATTCTGACCTGCACCGGTGCGCTGTCGCGTAACCGCCAGGTTGGTCTCAAGCTGGCCGAAGGCAAGTCGCTGGACACCATCCTGCACGAGCTCGGTCATGTGGCCGAGGGAGTGCCGACTGCACGCGAGGTGCTGAAGATGGCCGAGCGTTTACAGGTGGACATGCCGATTACCGCCGCGGTATGCGAGTTGCTGTATCACCACGCCACGCCGCAGAGCGTGGTGGAAAGCCTGCTGGGGCGCACGCCCAAGCCGGAGTTTGGCCAGCAGTGAGCTGCTGCAAAAAAAAGGCGCCCGCGGGCGCCTTTTTTCATGTCTGCGACGGCTGGTTTGGCAACCTGGCTAGCAGGGCGTTCCGGATGGCGGCGATGTCGAAGTCGCTGTCGGCATTCTCCAGCCGCTGCGCATGCAGGATGCGGTCATCTTCATCCACCAGCCACAGCGCCGGGCAAGTCATGCCGGAGAGTGGAAAGTCCTGCAGCAGGACGCCGAAATGCTTGTGGAAGTCGCGTCCGCGCAGCGTGGACAGCAGTACCACATTGGGCAGGCCGTGTTCCTTGCGGGCGCGGTGCAGGCTGAATGGCGAATCGACGCTGATGACGATGAATTGCAGCAGCGGCCAACCTTCCAGTTTGCGGCGCAACTCCTGCAGCAGGGCCAGACCGCCCAGTTCGGCATCCAGCGACAGCAGTGTCACGACCAGCTTGGTGCGGCCGAGAAAACGTTCCAGCGATACGTCGCGCAGGTGTTCATCCACCAGCATGAAGCTGGGCAGCATCTGCCCAGCCTCCGGAAAATCGCCCCCTACCGCCAAACTCTCATCGCCGTAACGCAAGAAATGCTGTGCCATGCTGCTCTCCTGTCGACATCCCGCTGGTCGTTACCACCGGTGTTTGATGCCTTCATGGTGGCCCAGCATGGCTAAAAAGCAAGCTTGGCCGCAGCAGCGGCCGCGTGGGGTAACTGCTTAGGGGTAGAAGAAGTCCAGGCTGTAGCCTTGTGCCTTGTCTCCGGCCACTTCCATGCGCAACTGCAGTTTCAGCTCGCTGTTGGCATTGAACTGTCCCAGCTGGTAGTCCTGGCGCTTCAGGTATTCCTGCGGCCGCAGCACCTTGCGCATCATGATCTGGTCATTGGCGTTTTTCAGCGTGACTTCCATCAGCGGCAGCTGTTGCGGGTAGGGCGCCAGGTTTTTCAGGGTGGCGTTGAGCTGGATCAGCCGGTCGTTATCCGGCACGAATGCCAGTTCGGACCACTCGGTGCGGATCATCTGGCGCTCGCTGGGCAGCGGCACGCTGCAGTGCAGAACCTGGCATACGGATTCGAACACCGGGCGCAGTTCCGGCATTTCGGCACTGGCGCGGGTGCGGTTGATGAACAGGATCTGCGCCAGCAGCAACAGCAGCAAGATGATGGCCAACAGCGATAGCAGGGCAGTGCGCCACCACGGCTTGCTGGCGGCGGTATCTGCCGGATTATCGTCGATCACCGCCGTGGTGATGGCATCCGGTTCGGGCGGTTCTGTCCAGATGGAGTGGCTTGGCGTGGCCTGTTCTTCGGCCTCGTCGGTATCGAAAGGGTTGGCCGCAAGCGGGGTGGCCGCTGTCTCGGCATGGTGTTGCGGGCGCAAGGCATCGGCCAGCGCCTGCTGGAATTCTTCCAGCTGCTGGCGGCCATCGCTTTCGGCATCGCGCGCGGCACTGCGGAAGTCCTGGCGGATCTCGGCGGCACGCGCGGGGGGCGCAATCTCACGTTCGCGCAGCAGGTCGAATTCCGGCAGGGAAAAATCTTCCTCGTCGTTTGACGGCAGGGTACTGGCCGCTGGTGTCGCCGGCACTGGGGCGGGTTCCTGCGGTACTTGCGGTTGCGCCTGCGGGCTGGCGGGGCTGCTGGTTGGCTCTGGGGTTGGGATTTCCGGTTCGAAATCCGGCAGCTCCAGCTCGAAATCGTCGTCTTCTGCCTGGCGCAGCGGCGGTTCCGGCGCCTTGGGGGCCGGTGCCACGCGTTCCACTACCGCTGGCGGATTGTCAAAGTAACTGGGAGCGTGGAATACATGGTTGCAGCGGCCACAACGCACCATGCCGCCGGCCAGTGCCAGGTGGGCATCGGTGACTTTGAACTTGGTCTGGCAAGTGGGGCACTGTGTGGTATGGCTCATGTCGGGTTCTGTATTGCCTTGTATGGTTGGCCGCCGGAAAAAAGGGCCGCCGGCATGGCCGGCGACCCTCGGTACGACGTTGACACGGTATCAGGCGCGTTTGCTGCCACTCAGGCGTGTCCAGCCTTCGTCGAATACCGCTGGGTCCATGTCGAACCACTGGGCGTAGATCGCGGACAATTCCTCGGCCTGTTCGGCCAGAATGCCGGACAGCACGATTTTACCACCGGTTTTCACGTGGCTTGCCAGCAATTCACCCAGCATGCGTAGCGGATTGGCCAGAATGTTGGCCACGACAACGTCGTATTCGCCGGCTTGCAGGCTGTCTGGCAGGCCGAAATCGCCGCTGACGCTGTTTTGCACGGCATTATCGATACTGGCGCGCACCGCCTGGGCATCGATGTCGATACCGCGGGTGTAGCCGGCGCCCAGTTTCATGGCGGCAATCGCCAGAATGCCGGAACCGCAACCGTAGTCGAGCACGCTCTCGCCGCCCTTGATCTGGCTGTCCAGCCACTGCAGGCACAGTCGCGTGGTGGGGTGGCTGCCGGTACCGAACGCCAGGCCGGGATCCAGTTGCAGATTGATGGCCGCCGGGTCCGGCGACACATGCCAGGTCGGGGTAATCCACAGCCGGTCGGAGATGCGTATCGGGTCGAACTGGCTTTGCGTCAGGCGCACCCAGTCTTGCTCCTCCACGCGGCCAACGCTGTACTGCGGTACCGCGATGCGGCACTGGTTGGCGGCCGCGGCGATCATCAGTGCCACATCGGCATCTTCGGCGAACAGCGCGTTGATCAGGCTGTGACTCCACAGCTGGTCAACCGGCTCGCCCGGCTCGCCGAAAATCGGCTGTTCCTCGGCGGTGCCGGCCAGCGCGTCCTCGATGGTGGCCGACAGGGCGCCGACATCCATCAGGACGTCGGCCAGCTTTTCGGCGATCACCGAATCGGCATGAATGGTGGCTTGCAGCCAGGCCATGGTTTAACTACCTTTCTTCAGCTGTGCCAGTCGCTCTTCCAGATAGTGGATGCTGGTGCCGCCGTGACGGAACTCGCCATCCAGGAACAGTTCCTGATGCAGCGGGATGTTGGTCTTGATACCGGTCACCGCCATTTCCGACAGTGCCACGCGCATGCGGGCCATGGCCTGATCGCGGGTGTCGCCGAAGGCGATCAGCTTGGCGATCATGGAATCATAGTGCGGCGGAACGGTGTAGCCCTGGTAAATGTGCGAGTCGATACGGATGCCCGGGCCACCGGCCGGATGGTAGCTCTCGATCTTGCCCGGCGACGGGATGAAGCTGAACGGATCTTCCGCATTGATACGGCACTCCATGGCATGGCCACGGAAGTGGATGTCCTTCTGCTTGAAGCGCAGCGGCAGGCCGGCGGCGATGCGGATCTGTTCCTGCACGATATCGATGCCGGTGATCAGTTCGGTCACCGGATGCTCAACCTGGACGCGGGTGTTCATCTCGATGAAATAGAACTCGCCGTTTTCGTACAGGAATTCGAAAGTACCGGCGCCGCGATAACCGATGCGACGGCAGGCGTCGGCGCAGGCCTCGCCAATGCGCTTGCGCTGTTCGGCGGTGATGCCCGGCGCCGGCGCTTCTTCGATGATCTTCTGGTGGCGGCGCTGCATCGAGCAGTCACGCTCGCCCAGATACACGGCGTTGCCGTGCTCGTCGGACAGTACCTGGATCTCGATGTGGCGCGGCTGCTCCAGGAATTTTTCCATGTACACGGTCGGGTTGCCAAAGGCAGCGCCGGCTTCGGTACGCGTCATATTCACCGAGCTGATCAGTGCGGCTTCGGTATGCACCACGCGCATGCCGCGGCCACCGCCACCACCGGCGGCCTTGATGATCACCGGGAAGCCGATCTTGCGGGCAATCTTGGTGATTTCCGCCGGATCGTCCGGCAGCGCACCGGCCACGCCGGGTACGGTCGGTACGCCGGCTTCGATCATGGCCTGCTTGGCGGAAACCTTGTCGCCCATCATGCGGATGGTTTCCGGGCGCGGGCCGATGAATACAAAGCCGGACTGCTCGACGCGCTCGGCAAAGTCGGCGTTTTCCGACAGGAAGCCGTAGCCCGGGTGAATGGCCTGGGCATCGGTGACTTCGGCGGCGGCGATCAGTGCCGGTACATTCAGATAGCTCTGGCTGGACGGCGCCGGGCCGATACACACCGATTCATCGGCCAACTTCACGTATTTGGCTTCGCGGTCGGCTTCGGAGTGCACGACGACGGTCTTGATGCCCATTTCGCGGCAGGCGCGCTGGATTCGCAGCGCAATCTCGCCACGGTTGGCGATGAGGATTTTTTCAAACATGATCGTATCTCCTGGCAACTTCCGCTGTGCAGGCCTGGCCAGTGCGGCAGCGGTTTTGCCCGGGCTGTTCTGCCAGCCCTAACAACACGTCAAAAACGGAAAGGGCACTCTGTCGTGCCCTATCGTCAGCATGCTACACGTTGGCCGCTTATTCGATGATGAACAGCGGTTCGCCGTATTCAACCGGCTGGCCGTCGTCAACCAGGATGGCTTTCACCACACCGGCGCGCTCGGCTTCGATTTCGTTCATCAGCTTCATCGCTTCGATGATGCACAGGGTGTCGCCTACATTCACGCTCTGACCGACTTTAACGAACGGCTCGGCATCCGGGCTCGGCTTGCTGTAGAAGGTGCCGACCATCGGCGACTTCTGGGCCTTGCTCATGTCGGCAGCGGCGGGGGCAGCTTCGGCGGCCGGTGCGGCAGCCGCGGCCGGGGCGGCAGCCATCTGCGGGGCAACCTGATAATGCATCGGCTGGGCCATGGCCACAGCGTGGTTGGCGGAGACACGGGTGATGCGAACTTTTTCTTCGCCTTCGGTCACTTCGAGTTCAGCAATGCCGGATTCCTCGACGAGATCGATCAGCTTTTTCAGTTTGCGCAGGTCCATGGTTTTCCTTCGGATAGATATTCGGGTGTTATGCCGGCACGGCCAGACGCTTCATCGCGTGGGCCAGGGCCAGCTCGTAGCCATGAGCGCCCAGACCGCAAATGACGCCGACCGCCAGATCGGAAAAATACGAGTGCTGGCGGAACGGTTCGCGGGCGTGGACGTTGGACAGGTGGACTTCGATAAACGGCACCTTGACACCGGCGATAGCGTCGCGCACGGCGACACTGGTATGGGTAAAGGCTGCCGGATTAATGATGATCATCGCCGTCCCGTCGGATAGGCAGGCATGGATGCGGTCGATCAGGACATGCTCGGCATTGCTTTGCAAAACGTCCAGTTCGAAACCTGCAGCCAGTGCCTGTTCACGCAGGCGGTTATTGATGTCATCCAGGGTGTCCCGGCCGTAGTGCTGTGGCTCGCGCAGTCCGAGTAGGTTCAGATTGGGGCCGTGCAGCACGAGGATTTTTCGGGTCAAGATGTCAGTCCCTGTTTTGATATGGGCGCGAGTTTGCCGCAATTGGCTGCAAGATGTCCAGTAATTGCGGCATTTCAAACGATTGTTTGCCGGTGCTGGCTGTTGGCAAAATGCCGCGCTTTGGAGTGAAAGCACTAATGGAGCTGGCGCATTGTAACGATGTTGTCGCACGACTGTGCCTGTCTGTTAGGACTGGCTTGATATGCCGCAAGATGCGCTTGTTGTCGCGGTGCGGCAGGCAAAAGGTATAATCCGCCGGTTTAGTAGATGAAGCCCGCCATGCACGTTTCCGACTTCGATTACCACTTGCCCGATAACCTGATCGCCCAGCACCCGCCGCTCGAGCGCGGCAGCAGCCGTCTGCTGCTGGTGAATGGCGCGCAGCTGCAGGACAGCCGCTTTACCGAGTTTGCCAGCCAGTTGCAGGCCGGCGACGTGATGGTGTTCAACGATACCCGCGTGATCAAGGCGCGCCTGTTCGGTGAAAAGGACAGCGGCGGCAAGATCGAGGCGCTGGTGGAGCGGGTGCTGAACGAACATGAAGTGCTGGCGCATGTGCGCGCCAGCAAGTCGCCCAAGCCGGGAACACGCATGACCTTTGCCGGCCGCTGGCAGGCCGAGATGCTGGCGCGCGACGGCGAACTGTTCCACCTGAAGTTTCTGGATGCGGCCAACGTGTTCGACATCCTGGACGAATCCGGCAAGCTGCCGTTGCCGCCGTATATCGAGCGCGATACCGACGCCGATGACGACGAGCGCTACCAGACGGTGTACGCCCGCGAAAAAGGCGCGGTGGCCGCGCCCACCGCCGGCCTGCACTTTACCGATGCCATGCTGCAGCAACTGCGCGACAAGGGCGTGCAGCTGTGCAATGTCACCCTGCACGTCGGCGCCGGTACCTTCCAGCCGGTGCGGGTGGAGAATATCGCCGAGCACAAGATGCACAGCGAGATCTACGACGTGCCGCAGGCCACGGTCGATGCCATCCATGCCGCGCATAAGGTTGGCCGCAAGGTGCTGGCGGTGGGGACCACCAGTATGCGCGCACTGGAATCGGCCGCCCGCGGTGGCGAACTGCGCGCCGGTCGCGGCGAGACTGACATCTTTATTACCCCAGGCTACCGCTTCCAGGTGGTGGACAAGTTGCTGACCAACTTCCACCTGCCCAAGTCCACGCTGCTGATGCTGGTGTCGGCGTTTGCCGGTTACCAGGAAATGCGCGCCGCCTATGCCCATGCGGTGGCGCAGCAGTACATGTTCTTCAGCTATGGCGATGCCATGCTGCTTACCCGCAAGGAACCATGATGAGCGGTTTGACTCACGACAGTGCCAGCCCGCTGGAAATCAAGCTGCACGCCGTGTCGCAGCAGCTGGAAATCAGCTACGACGACGGCGCCAGTTTCAGCCTGAGTGCCGAGTATCTGCGGGTGTACTCGCCGTCGGCCGAGGTACGCGGGCACGGTGTCGGCAACGAGGTGCTGCAAGTCGGCAAGAAGCACGTGGCCATCACCGCGCTGGAGCCGGTCGGCCATTACGCGCTGAAGATCGTGTTCAGCGATGGCCACGACAGCGGCTTGTTCAGCTGGGCCTATCTATACGAGCTGGGCGTGAAGCACGACCAGTACTGGCAGGATTATCTGAATCGCCTCGCCGCTGCCGGCGCGGGCAGGGAGTAAACATGAGCAAGACGCACTTTGGCTTCAAATCGGTAGAAGAAACCGAAAAGGCCGGCAAGGTGGCCGAGGTATTCCATTCGGTGGCGCAGAAGTACGACGTGATGAACGACCTGATGTCCGGCGGCCTGCATCGCGTGTGGAAGCATTTCACGCTGACCACTTCCGGCGTGCGCCCGGGCGACAAGGTGCTGGATATTGCCGGCGGAACCGGCGATCTGGCGCGCGGCTGGGCCAAGCGCGTGGGCAAGAGCGGCGAAGTGTGGCTCACCGACATCAACAGCTCGATGCTGACCGTTGGCCGCGACCGGCTGCTGGATGAAGGCATGATGCTGCCGGTATCGCTGGCCGATGCCGAGAAGCTGCCGTTTCCGGACAACTACTTTGACGCGGTGTCGGTGGCGTTCGGCCTGCGCAATATGACGCACAAGGACGCGGCGCTGAAAGAGATGTGCCGCGTGCTGAAGCCGGGCGGCAAGCTGTTCGTGCTGGAGTTTTCCAAGGTCTGGAAGCCGCTGTCGCCGTTCTACGACTTCTATTCCTTCAAGGCGCTGCCGGTGATGGGCAAGCTGGTGGCCGGTGATGCCGACAGCTACCAGTACCTGGCCGAATCGATCCGCATGCACCCGGATCAGGAAACCCTGAAGCAGATGATGCTGGAGGCCGGTTTTGGCCGCGTCGATTACCACAATATGACTGGCGGCGTGGTCGCGCTGCACAAGGGCGTCAAGTTCTGATGAGCATGATGCTGGCGCAGCGGCTGGCGGAGCTGGGCATCGACCCGCAAACGTTGGCCGCACGCGGCCTGCGGCTGCATGCCGAGCCGGCTGCACTGGTCGAGGCGGATCGCGGCGCGGATGGCCGCGTATTCGAACTGATTGCCCCGGCCGCGGTCGCATGGCAGCAGCTGCGCGATGCGGCGGCGGCCGATGGCATCAGCCTGTTTCTGGTATCGGCCTTCCGCAGCATCGCCCGTCAGCATGAAATCGTCGCCGCCAAACTGGCGCGCGGCCAACGTCTGGAAGAAATTTTGCGGGTCAGCGCCGCACCGGGCTACAGCGAACACCATACCGGGCGAGCCATCGACATCGGCACGCCGGGCTCGCCGCTGCTGGAGCAGGAGTTTGAAACCACGGCGGCGTATGCATGGCTGACTGCCCATGCCGGCCGCTTCGGTTTTACGCTCAGCTATCCGGCCGGCAATGCCGACGGCTATTTGTACGAGCCGTGGCACTGGTGCTGGCAAACGCCTGATCCGCGTACCCCCAAGGAGCAACAAGTATGAACAAGCGTCTTTCCACGACCACCCTGGTTACCCTGATTTCCGCCGCGCTGCTGGCCGGCGGCTGTGCCAATATGGACCAGTACACCAACACCCAGCAGGGTGCCGTCATCGGCACCATCGGCGGGGCAGTGCTGGGTGCCGCCGTGGCCGGCAAGGGCAACCGCAACAAGGGTGCGGTGATCGGCGCCATTGGCGGTGGTCTGGCCGGTGCCGGTGTCGGTGCCTATATGGATAGCCAGGCCAAGGATTTTGAAAAGCAGCTGGCACCGCAGATCAAGTCCGGCGCCATCGAGCTGCAGCGTAATGCCGACAAGAGCCTGACCGTGGTGATGACCTCGGCCACCGCCTTTGACAGCAGCTCCGCCGCACTGAAGTCCGGCTTCCTGCCGACGCTGGATACCATTGCCGGCATCGTGCGCAAGTACGGCAAGACCACGCTGGATATCGAAGGCCACACCGACTCTTCCGGCAACGACCGCATCAACCAGCCGCTGTCCGAACAGCGTGCCGCCTCGGTAGAACAGTACCTGTCGTCCAAGGGCGTGCAGCAGGAACGTATGCAGTCGATCGGTTATGGCGCCAGCCGTCCGCGTGCCGATAACGGTAGCGAAGCCGGCAAGCAGCTGAACCGCCGCGTGGAAATCCACATCATTCCGGTAGTGCAGTAAGCCGGGTAGCGATCTGCCCGCCAGCTGGCCGATGGCAGCATAGCCTGCTGTTGGCCGCAATAGCGGGCAACGTAACGGATAAGGACTCTGACCATGGGGCTGCGCATCGCCACCTTTAACCACCTGCTGAACCAGCATCCGGAAGTACGCGCCGACCTGGCGCTGCATGCCGGGCGCCGCATCGCCATTACCCTGCCGCCGATCGATCTGGCCGGCGTGGTGACGGCCGATGGCTGGCTGGCCGCCTGCGAGGGCGAGCCGGAAGCACGCTTGCGGCTGAAGCACGGCGTGGCGCTGGCGCAGCTGTCCGGTCGCGAGCCGGCGTTGTCCGACATCGTGCTGGAAGGCGATATCGAACTGGCCACCGAGGTTGGCCGCATCGTGCGGCGGCTGCAGTGGGACGCCACCGAAGACCTGTCGCGGCTGGTGGGCGATGTGGCGGCCAACCGGGTGCAGGGCTTTGTGCGCAGCCTGTTCGGCATCAAGGGCGAAATCGGCGGCCGGCTGCTGGAGAACTGGGTAGAACATCTGCGCGAAGAAGCGCCGCTGCTGGCGCGCAAGCAGGATGTCGCTAGCTTCGTTGCCGCCGTGGACGTGTTGCGCGAGGATGCAGACCGTTTCGACAAGCGGCTGGCGCTGTTGCAACAGCAGCTGGCAGACAAGCCGCCAGTACGCTGATATGTCGCCAGCAACCGGTGCCCAGGCACCGGTTTTTTCTTGCCGGCCACGGCGCCGGCGTTGCAAAGCCCGCCCCGGCGCGACTATGCTTCGCGCTTTGTATGCCTGCGGCCAACCTTGCGCTGCGGCGGCACCTCCACTTTTCTCTCGACTGAACCCATCATGCGTATCGCGCGGCTCGCCAAGATCGTTGCCACTTTTTACCGTTATGGCCTGGATGACTTCCTGGTCGATCGTCCGCGGGTGCGGCTGCTGCACTGGCTGTTCCGCCTGACGCCGCTGCCGCGCGACCTGTCGTTGCCGCGGCCGGTGCGGGTGCGGCTGGCGCTGGAAAGCCTGGGGCCGATCTTCGTCAAGTTCGGTCAGGTACTGTCCACCCGCCGCGACCTGCTGCCGGAAGATTACGCCGACGAGCTGGCGCGGCTGCAGGACAAGGTACCGCCGTTCGATTCTGCCACCGCCCGCGCGGTGATCGAGCAGAGCCTGGGGCGGCCGATTGCCGAGTTGTACGACGAATTCGACGATGTGCCGGTGGCCAGCGCCTCGGTGGCGCAGGTGCATCGCGCGCGCTTGCATGGCCAGGATGGCAAGCCGGGGCTGCCGGTGGCGGTGAAGGTGCTGCGGCCGGCGATCAAGCCGGTGATCGAGCAGGATCTGGCGTTGCTGGCGGTGCTGGCCGGGCTGGCGGAGCGTTTCCTGCCGGATGGCAAGCGGCTGAAGCCGCGCGAGGTGGTGGCCGAGTTCGACCGTCACCTGCACGACGAGCTGGACCTGATGCACGAAGCCGGCAACGCCAGCCAGCTGCATCGCAACTTTATCGGCAGCGACATGCTGATTGTGCCGGAGGTGTACTACGACTACAGCAGCCGCGACGTACTGACGCTGCAGTGGATGGACGGCATTCCGGTGGGGCAGATCGAGCGCCTGCGCGAAGCCGGCGTCGATCTGAAGAAGCTCAGCCGTTTCGGCGTGGAAATCTTCTTCACCCAGGTGTTCCGTCATGGCTTCTTCCATGCCGACATGCACCCGGGCAATATCTTCGTCGCCGACGACGGCCGCTATATCGCGCTGGATTTCGGCATCGTCGGCAGCCTCACCGAAACCGACAAGCACTACCTGGCGGTGAATTTCCTGGCTTTCTTCAACCGCGACTACCACCGCGTCGCCACCGCCCACATCGAATCCGGCTGGGTGCCCAAGGAAACCCGCGCCGAGGAACTGGAAGCGGCGGTGCGCACGGTGTGCGAGCCGATCTTCAACAAGCCGCTGTCGCAGATTTCCTTCGGCATGGTGCTGCTGCGGCTGTTCGAGACCAGCCGCCGCTTCAACGTGGAGATCCAGCCGCAGCTGGTGTTGCTGCAGAAGACGCTGCTGAATATCGAAGGCCTGGGGCGGCAGCTGGACCCGGAGCTGGATCTGTGGGACACCGCCAAGCCGTTCCTCACCAAGTGGATGAACGAGCAGATCGGCTGGCGCGGCCTGCTGCGCACCCTCAAGCACGAGGCACCGCAATGGGCCACCACGCTGCCGGCGCTGCCGCGCAAGCTGAACGAGGCGCTGTCCGGCCAGACTACCGAGCTGCTGGTGCAGGGCTATATCCAGCTGATGCGCGAGCAGAAGCGGCAGAATTTCCTGCTGCTGCTGATTGCCGTATTGCTGGCGGCGCTACTGCTGGCCGGCTGGCTCGGACGCTAGCCAGCGTCCATGTGGTGCAGATAAAGACAAGGCCGCCCACGGGCGGCCTTGTGCGTTGCGGCCAACGTTGGCCGCAGCTTCAATGCAGCCAGTACTGCCAGCCCCACAGCAACAGGCCGGCGGCCACGGCCCAGCAGGCGGTGGCGGACAGCAGCGTCAGCGGCAGCGACAGCCGTTCGGCCAGCGCGTACACCGCCAGCAGGTAGACGGCATAGGGCAGCAGCGAGCCAAGGCCGAACAGTGCGGTGTAGCGTAGCGCCAGCGTGCCGCGCTCGCTGCCGACGATGTAGTGGGCAAGCAGCGCGAAGGTGGGAAACAGCGGTACCAGCCCGGCGATGACGAAGTAGCGGCTCTGCGACAGCAGGCTGATCAGCAGCACCGCCAGTGCGCCCAGTAGCGCCTTGCCGGCCAGCGCCAGGTCGAACGTCATTATTCGCCCAGCAGCACGGCGATGACGGCGCGGTCCTCGGCCAGCAGGATGTTGTAGGTACGGCAGGCGGCGTTGCTGTCCATCACCTCCACGCCGATGCCGGCATTGGTCAGCGCGGCGGTCAGTCGCGGGTGCGGAAAGCGCAGACGTTGGCCGCTGCCGAAGATCACCACCTCCGGTTGCAGTGCCAGCAGGGCGCTGAAATGTTCTTCGGCCAGGGTTTCGAAACTGCTGGCGGCCCACGGCTGGATGCTGTCGCCGGTGACGATCAGGCTGCCGCTGTGGCGCTCGCCGTTGATCTCGACATAGCCGGTACCGTAGGCGGTGAACAGGTTGCTTCCGGCAGTTTTGGCTTCGTGTAATTTCATGGTGGAATCCCGTCGGCAGTTGTAGTGCAGTGCACCACGTATTGGGATAGGATTATAACCCGCCTGCAGCGTGGCCAGACGTTGCAGCGGCGGACAGACAGCTCCCCAACCCCACAACAGTGACAGTGCCCATGCAGCCCATCCAGAAATCGCAAAAACTCGCCAACGTCTGCTATGACATTCGCGGTCCGGTGCTTGAACACGCCAAGCGCATGGAAGAGGAAGGTCATCGCATCATCAAGCTCAATATCGGCAACCCGGCCCCGTTCGGCTTCTTCGCGCCGGACGAGATTATTGAGGACGTGATCGTCAACCTGCAGAACGCCTCCGGCTATTGCGATTCCAAGGGCCTGTTTGCCGCGCGCAAGGCCATCATGCATTACGCGCAGCAGAAGCAGATTCCGAACGTGGGCATGGAAGACATCTACATCGGCAACGGCGTGTCCGAGCTGATCGTGATGGCGATGCAGGCGCTGCTGGACAATGGCGACGAAGTACTGGTGCCGGCGCCGGACTACCCGTTGTGGACTGCGGCGGTGAGCCTGGCCGGCGGCAAGCCGGTACACTATTTGTGCGAAGAGGAAAACGGCTGGCTGCCGTCGATTGCCGACATTCGCGCCAAGATCACCCCCAATACCAAGGCGCTGGTGATCATCAATCCGAACAACCCGACCGGCGCGCTGTATCCGGACCATATTCTGCAGCAGCTGGTGGACGTGGCGCGCGAGTACGGCCTGTTGCTGTACGCCGACGAAATCTACGACAAGGTGCTGTACGACGGCGCTACCCATACCTCCATCGCCTCGCTGGCACCGGACCTGATGGTATGCACCTTCAACGGCCTGTCCAAGAACTACCGTGCCTGCGGCTACCGCGCCGGCTGGCTGATCCTGTCCGGCGACAAGCGCCGCGGTAAGGACTACATCGAGGGCCTCAACATGTTGGCCTCGATGCGGCTGTGTGCCAACGTGCCGTCGCAGTACGCGATCCAGACCGCGCTGGGCGGCTACCAGAGCATCGATGACCTGGTGGCGCCGGGTGGCCGTCTGGCACGCCAGCGCGATCTGGCGCACAAGCTGCTCACCGCTATTCCGGGGGTAACCTGCGTCAAGCCGCAGGGCGCGCTGTACCTGTTCCCGCGCCTGGATCCGGATATTTATCCGATCGAGGATGACCAGCAGTTCATCTTGGAATTGCTGCAACAGGAGCGGGTGTTGCTGGTGCAGGGCAGTGGCTTCAACTGGATTGCGCCGGATCACTTCCGCGTGGTATTCCTACCCAATAGCGACGATCTGACCGAGGCTATCAGCCGGATCGCCCGCTTTCTGGAAAACTATCGCAAACGTCACGGTACCGATTGATGCGCCATATCCATGCCGCCTGCCAGCAACACCTTGTCAAAGGCAAGGTGGCGGCGGGGCATGGCTGACAGGTAAATCGAGGGGGCGCTTGCGCCCCCTTGTTGCGACTGCAGGATGCCGAGTCGGGCCGGTGTGGCCGGCCCCGCTGGACATCTTGATCCAGGGACAAATAAACAGAACTGAGGAGTTTAACTATGAAGCCAATCAATATTGGCCTGATGGGTGTGGGGACGGTCGGTGGCGGTGTCGCCACCGTATTGAAGCGCAACGCGGAAGAAATCAGCCGCCGCGCCGGGCGCGAGATCCGCCTGACCATCGCTTCGCGCCGCAATGTGGCACTGGCCCGCGAAATGGTGGGGCCGGAAGTGACCGTAACCGATGATCCGTTTGCCGTGGTGAATAACCCGGACGTGGACATCGTGGTGGAGTTGATCGGTGGCGACTCCTTGGCCAAGGAACTGGTGCTGCAGGCCATTGCCAACGGCAAGCATGTGGTGACGGCCAACAAGAAACTGTTGGCGGTACATGGCAACGAGATCTTTGCCCGCGCCCAGGAAAAAGGCGTGATGGTGGCGTTCGAGGCCGCGGTGGCCGGTGGCATCCCCATCATCAAGGCGCTGCGCGAAGGCCTGTCGGCCAACCGTATCGAGTGGCTGGCCGGCATCATCAACGGCACCTCCAACTTCATCCTCACCGAAATGCGCGAGAAGGGTGCTGACTTTGCCGATGTGCTGAAAGAGGCGCAGGCGCTGGGTTATGCCGAAGCCGACCCGACTTTCGACGTGGAAGGCCACGACGCCGGCCACAAGCTCACCATCATGGCGGCGATTGCCTTCGGTATCCCGATGCAGTTCGACAACTGCTATCTGGAAGGCATCAGCAAGCTGGAAGGCAAGGACATCCAGTACGCCGAGGAGCTGGGCTACCGCGTGAAGCTGATCGGTCTGACCCGTCGTACCGAGCAGGGCGTCGAGCTGCGTGTGCATCCGACGCTGATTCCGGAAGACCAGCTGATTGCCAACGTCAACGGCGTGATGAACGCGGTGCTGGTGCGCGGCGACGCCGTTGGCCAGACGCTGTTCAACGGTCCGGGCGCCGGCGCACTGCCGACCGCTTCTGCCGTGGTGGCCGATCTGGTGGACGTAACCCGTCTGATGACTGCCGATCCGGGGCACCGTGTCCCGCATTTGGCGTTCCAGCCGGACCAGCTGAAAGACCTGCGTATCCTGCCGATCGAGGAAGTGGTCAGCAGCTACTATCTGCGCATCCAGGCGGCGGATCGTGCCGGCGTGATGGCCGACATTACCCGGCTGTTGGCCGAAAACGGCATTTCCATCGAAGCGCTGATCCAGAAAGGCGCGGTTGCCGATGGTTCCGCCGAGATCGTGATCCTGACCCATCGTGTAGTGGAAAAGGCGGTCAACAAGGCCATCGCCGCCATCGAGGCGCTGGATAGCGTCGCCGGCAAGGTGGTGCGTCTGCGCATGGAAGAACTCAATGGCTAAGCACAGCATTGCCGTGTTGTTGTGCCTGCTGCTGGCAGGCTGCGCCACGTTGATGCCGCGCTCGGTCGCCGAGCAGAAGCTGGGCGAGGCCTGTCGCAGCAAGATCAACAATACGCCCTTGCTGCCCGTGCTGCTGTCCACCCCGCAGCGGGTGGACAGTTACTGCGGCTGTGCCAGCAACAAGCTGGTGTCCAGTCTCAGTGATGACGAAATGCGGGAAGTCGCCAGCAAGGGCAAGGCCCTGCTGGGCGAGCCGAAGTGGCAGGGCCGCCTGCTGAATGTGGGCGTGCAATGCCTGAATACCCTGGTGGAATGACATGAAATACATCAGTACCCGTGGCGGCATGGCGCCGCTCGAATTCTCCGACACCATCCTGATGGGCCTGGCGCCGGATGGCGGTCTGGCATTGCCGGAAAGCTACCCGCAGGTTGGCCGCAAAGAGCTGGATGCCTGGCGGCAGTTGTCCTATGCCGAGCTGGCATTTGAAGTGATCCGCCTGTTTGCGACCGATATTCCGGAAGCGGACCTCAAGGATATTCTTGATCGCACCTACACCGCCAAGGTGTACGGCTCGGCGGAGATTACGCCGGTGAAGCGTCTGCATGACGGGCTGGTGATCCTGGAGCTGTCCAATGGCCCGACGCTGGCGTTCAAAGACATGGCGATGCAGTTCCTCGGCAACCTGTTCGAATACGTGCTGGCAAAGAAGGGTGAGCAGCTGAACATTGTCGGCGCCACTTCCGGTGATACCGGCTCAGCCGCCGAATACGCCATGCGCGGCAAGCAGAACATCAACGTGTTCATGATGAGTCCGGACGGGCTGATGAGCTCGTTCCAGCGCGCGCAGATGTACAGCCTGCAGGATACCAACATCCACAACATCGCCATCAAGGGCATGTTCGACGATTGCCAGGACATCGTGAAGGCGGTGCAGAACGATCACGCCTTCAAGGCGCAGTACAAGATCGGCACCGTGAACTCCATCAACTGGGCGCGGGTAGTGGCGCAGGTGGTGTACTACTTCAAGGGTTATTTCAACGCCACCAGCAGCAACGACGAGAAAGTCAGCTTCTGCGTGCCGTCCGGCAACTTCGGCAACGTCTGTGCCGGCCATATCGCCCGCCAGATGGGCTTGCCGATCGAGCGCCTGATCGTGGCTACCAACGAAAACGACGTGCTGGACGAGTTCTTCAAGACCGGTCGTTACACGCCGCGTGGCACCGCCAACACCTACGTTACCTCCAGCCCGTCGATGGATATTTCCAAGGCGTCCAACTTCGAGCGTTTCGTGTTCGATCTGGTTGGCCGCGATGGTAGCAAGGTGAAGGCGCTGTGGGCAGCGGTCGATGGCGGCAAGGGTTTTGACCTGGCCGACCAGCTGGCGCAGGTACGCGAGCAATTCGGTTTTGTCTCCGGCAGCAGTAGCCATGCCGACCGGCTGGCGACCATCCGCGCTGTGGATGCCGAGGATGGCGTGGTGGTGGATACCCACACCGCCGATGGTATCAAGGTGGCACGCGAAGTGCGCCAGCCGGGCGAGACCATTGTCTGCCTGGAGACCGCGCTGCCGGCCAAGTTCGCCGATACCATTCGCGAGGCGCTGAATCGCGAGGCGCCGCGTCCGGACGGCTTTGATGGTCTGGAAGCGCTGCCACAGCGTGTCACGGTGTTCGAGGCAGATGCGGACAAGGTGAAAGCCTATATCCGTCAGGCACTGGCCTGATCCTGTTTTCTCCCGGCAAACCCGCGCTCCGGAAACGAAAGCGCGGTTTTTTTGTCTCTGCCATTGCTACAGATGCGGGGTAAAATGGCCGGATGAAGCAGACAATCATTGCAGCTTTGTTGTTGCTGCCTTTGCCGTTGTGGGCGGCGGTACAGAACGGCCGGCAAATGGAGCAGGTTGCCAACCAGTTTCTGCAAGCACGGCAGGGTGAGGATGGCTATAACTACCAGCTGAAATTGCAGGCCCGCAAACCGGCGATGCCGGCATGCGGCCAACCGCTACAGGCTGCCTGGCCTGCCGGGAATGCCCGTCCTCAGCAAAGCGTGACCCTTAGTTGTGTCGACCAGGGCTGGAGCCTCAACCTTCCGGTCGTGGCCAGGGAGCTGCAGCTGGTGCTGGTGACCACCCGGCTGCTGCGTGCCGGCGACATCGTGCAAGCCGATGATGTCAGGTTGGCCGCAGTGAATAATCGTTCGCAGCTCAGCCAGGGTATCCGCGACCAGAAACTGGTGTTGGGGCAGATGGTCCGTACCTCGTTGCCGCCCGGTACCATGTTGACGGAATCGCAGGTGCGCTCACCGTATGTGGTCAAAATGAATCAGCCGGTCAAACTGCTGATACAGGGTGACGGCTTTGCGGTGAGCAGCGATGCCACCGCACTGGGCAATGCCGGCGCAGGAGAGCGGGTGAACGTGCGGGTCGGCAATGGCAAGGTGGTTTCTGCCACTGCCGAGCCTGATGGCAGTGTGACAGTGCAGATGCCATAAAAAAAGCATCAAGTTTCAGAAGTTTCGGGCGATAATAGGTATAACTGTAAAAAGATTTCAGGCGGGTGAATCATGAAAATCGACAACTCGGGCAAGGTTGCAAGCAGCTTTACCGCCCCAAGCCGTACGCAGAGCAAGGCGGAAAACGCTAGCGCACGTACCGACGGCGAAAGCGTTGCGATCAATCCGTTCGCCAGCCGCTTGCAGGGCATGGAGCAATCCGCAGCCAGCTCGCCGGCCTTCGATGCCGACAAAGTGGCTGCCATCAAGTCTGCTATCGCCTCCGGTGAGTTCACCATTCACCCGGAAGCCATTGCCGATAACCTGATCGCCTCTGCCAAGGAACTGCTGGCAGGCTAAGGCCGGGGTTGATCATGGATGTAGAAAGCCTGCTGGCTCTTTGCCAGACCGAAGTGGCCGCGCTGGACGCCCTGCAGCATACGCTGGAGGAGGAACAGCGGGCCATTTTACGTTTTGACGCCTTCAATCTTGAGGAAATGGCGCATGCCAAGCTGCGCCAGCTGGATGACCTGACCGCCGCGCGCGAGGCGCGCCTTGGCATGCAGGAGCGTGCCGGCTATACCGATGCGGCCCATTGGCAGGTATGGTTGCAGCAGGCGCCATCCGAGGTGCGTCAGTTGTGGCAGTCGCTGGAAAAAGGGCTGGTCAAACTGAAGGCGCTCAACGACGTAAATGCCGAGTTGGCCCAGGAGCGGATGAAGTTTGCTTCCGAGGTGCTCGATTCGCTAAAAGCATCAAACCAGGCTGTTGCCGGTTACGGCCGCCAGGGTAACCTGTCCTCGACTCTCAGCGGTTCGCGCCGCCTGGGGTCTGCCTAGCCACCGCCCCGCTGGCGGTTTTGTGGTATCTTCCTCCGCGGGTAACCAACAACCATCCGCGTATCCATGACCCTGATTTCGCTGATCGCCGCACTGGCTCTTGAGCAACTGCGTCCCCTCGGTAACCGCAACCGCGTCTGGCTGCTGTTCATCCGTTATGCCAATCACCTCGAGCGCACCCTGAATGCCGGTTACAACCGCCACGGGGTGCTTGCCTGGTTTGCCGCCATGGTGCCGGCTTTGCTGCTGGCGGTTGGTGGCTACTACCTGCTGAATGCCATCAGCCCGCTGCTGGCGTTTGTCTGGAACGTGCTGCTGCTGTATCTCACCATGGGCTTTCGCCATTTCTCCGGATATTTCTCCGAGATTTCGCTGGCGCTGAATGAGGGCCGCGAGTTCGAGGCGCGTCAGGCATTGTCGAGCTGGATCAACCAGCCGACCAGCGAGCTATCGGTCGGCGAGGTGTCGCGTCTGGCGATCGAGCAGGGCGTGGTGGATAGCTATCGCCATGTGTTCGGTACCATGTTCTGGTTTGTGCTGATGCCGGGGCCGAGTGGTGCGGTGTTGTACCGCTTTGCCCAACTGCTGGCGCAAAAGTGGGGTAATCGCGGTAGCGATGACCTGTTTGGCCGCTTTGCCGGTCGCGCCGGCGAGTGGCTGGACTGGATGCCGGTGCGTTTGACTGCCATCAGTTTTGCGGTGATGGGTGACTTCGAGGATGCCGTCTACTGCTGGCGTTCGCAGGCGCGGACGTGGGGCAATTACGCGACCGGTATTCTGCTGGCCTCTGCAGCCGGTGCGCTGGGCGTGAGACTGGGTGATCCGGTCCGCCAGAACTACACCCTCAACATCCGTCCGGAACTGGGCGTGGGCGACGAAGCCGATCCCAACTACCTGAAGAGCGCGGTAGGGCTGGTATGGCGCACGGTGCTGCTGTGGTTGTTTGTCGTACTGCTAGTGAGTGTCGCCAGCCTGTTCGGCTGAGCCGCCGCAAGTTTGCGCGCCGCCTTGTGCAAGGGCGGCGCTTCGCTTTTTAATGATTTACAGGTTTGCTGCTGCCACCGTGCGGCGGCGGACCGATTGGAGTTCCTGACATGTCGTTTGCCGAGCTAGGCCTGGCACCCGAGATCCTGCGTGCCATCGACGAGATGGGGTACTCGGAAGCTACCCCGATCCAGGCCAAGGCCATTCCGCTGGTACTGTCCGGCCGTGACCTGTTGGCCGCGGCGCAAACCGGTACCGGCAAGACTGCCGCCTTTTTGTTGCCGATTCTCGAGCGTCTGAAAAAATTCGCCAACCCCAGCGTATCGCCGGCCATGCACCCGGTGCGTGCGCTGATCCTGTCGCCCACCCGCGAGCTGGCCGACCAGATCGGCGTCAACGCCAAGGCCTACACCAAACACCTGCCGCTGCGCAGCACCACCATTTTTGGTGGCGTGAACATGGACCCGCAGGTGGCCGAACTACGTCGCGGTATCGAAATCGTGATCGCCACGCCGGGCCGTCTGCTGGACCACGTGCAGCAGAAAACCATCCAGCTGAACAAGGTGGACGTGCTGGTGCTGGACGAAGCCGACCGCATGCTGGACATGGGCTTTATCCAGGACATCCGCAAGATCATGTCCATGCTGCCCAAGGAGCGCCAGACGCTGCTGTTCTCGGCGACCTTCGCGCCGGAGATCAAGAAGTTGGCCGCCGATTTCATGCGCGACCCGCAGACGGTGGAGGTGGCGCGCCAGAACTCCACCAATGCCCAGGTGGAACAGCTGGTGTATGCGGTGGACGGTTACCGCAAGCGTGCCCTGCTGTCGCACCTGATCCGCGAGCGCGACATGAGCCAGGTGATCGTGTTCTGCCGCACCAAGATTTCTGCCGACCAGCTGTCGCGTGACCTGAAGCGTGACGGCCATGCCGCCGAGGCCATCCACGGCGACAAGGCACAGAGCGCCCGTCTGGAAACCCTGACCCGTTTCAAGGCCGGTGAAGTGAAAGTGCTGGTGGCCACCGATGTGGCGGCCCGCGGGCTGGATATTTCCGAGCTGCCGTTCGTGGTCAACTACGAGATGCCCAACTCGCCGGAAGACTACGTGCATCGTATCGGCCGTACCGGTCGTGCCGGCGCTTCCGGTGTCGCCATCTCGCTGATGTCGCCGGATGAGACCAAGCAGCACGAGGCGATCGAGAAGCTGACCAAGCAGACGCTGACCCCGCAGACGGTGCAGGGTTACAGCGGCCGCCGCGAGGAAGCTAATGGCGAGGCTGCGCCCCGTCGCGAGCGCGAAGACCGTGACCGTCGTGAATTGCGCGAGTCGCGTGACAGCCGCGAGCGTCGCGAGCCACGCGAAATGCGTGAACCACGCGAACGCGATCACAGCCGCAGCCTGCTGCAGACGGCGGACAAACCGCGCGAGCGAGATGACGGCGAAGGCCGCAAGGTAATGAAAAAGCTGGGCGGCCGCATGCTGCCGCAGCGGCAGCGCGAAGTACCGGCACTGTTGCTGCCGCCGCGCTACAAGGTGGAACGCAGCTGAGCGTTGCTCCGCCACCAATAAGCCACGATGCAGATCGTGGCTTTTTTCATGGCGGCGGCCAACGTTGGCCGCAAAAAAAAACGGTCCCGCAGGACCGTAGCAAGAAGCAACAACACAGTATTCAGACGAAGACCACCAGCGCCGCCATGGCGCCGTGGGCGCCCATCACCAGGCTTTGTTCGATGTCGGCAGTGCGCGAGCTGCCGGAAATGAAGCTGCCGAAGCCGTGTTCGCGGATCGCGATGCGGTCGTAGGCGTCGCGCATGGTATCGACGATGGCATCGCGCGGCACCACCAGTACCAGCTTCTGGGTGAGGAAGTACAGCGAGCGCCACTGGTTGTCGGCATGGCTTACCCATACCGCGGCGCTTTCCGCCACCGCTACCTCGCCGGGCACAATCGCCACGTCGACATCGTGCCAGTCGTGCGGCTGGGCGGTCTGTGGTTGTGTGGCGGCGGTCAGGTCTACCAGGCGGCCATGTTGCGGCCAACGTTGGCGTACTGCGTCCAGCACGCTTTCGCCCGGCTGCAGCTGTACCGCACTGCCACCGAGGTTGCCGATCAGGTTGCTGAAGGCGGCAAAGAGGTCATCAAAGCGGATGAACGGCACCGCGTGGATGTCCGGCAAGGCTGGGCCTTGCGGCCGCTTGTGGCGAATATTGGCCAGAATTTGCTCGCGGCTAGTCATGTTTTTTCTCCTGGCGGGCGCGCCACATTTCCTTGAAGCTCTGTGCCGGCATCTCCGGCAGTTCCCGCCCCGGGCGGCTCCACGCGCTGTGCTGCGTCAGCGTCTGCGGCAGGATCGGCACCACCTTGCGCATCACCTTGCCGCCGGCGTCCATCAGACTGGGGTGCCGGGTGAGGAAGCGCATCGCCAGCAGGCCCATTTTCTTGGCCGGCTTCAGCGTGCCGGCATCGAAGGCGCGTTTGCGCTGCAGGATCAGCTGCTCGTGCAGGTTGATTTTCACCGGACAGACATTGCTGCACGAGCCGCAGGTGGTGCAGGCAAACGCCATGCTGCCGTGCTTTTTGATGTCGCGGCTGGGGCCCAGGGTGGAACCGATGGGGCCGGGAATGATGTAGCTGTAGCTGTGGCCGGTACTGCGGCGGTACACCGGGCAGGTGTTCATGCAGGCGCCGCAGCGGATGCAGCGCAGGCTCTGGTAGAAGTCGTCGTTACCGAGGATGTCGCTGCGGCCGTTGTCGACGATCACGATGTGCATCTGGCCACCGGGCCGGGCGCGGTGGAAGTGCGAGGTGTAGGTAGTAATCGGCGAGCCGATGGCCGAACGTGCCAGCAGGCGGGTGAACACGCCCAGGTGTTCCAGCCGCGGAATGATTTTTTCCAGACCCATGCTGGCGATGTGTATCGGTGGCAGCGCGGTGCCGAGGTCGGCGTTGCCTTCGTTGGTACACACCACCACGCCACCGGTTTCGGCGATGGCGAAGTTGACGCCGGTGAGGCCGGCATCGGCGGTCAGGAAGTGCTCGCGCAGGTTGGCGCGCGCGGCATGGGTGAGGTAGGTCGGGTCGTTGTTGCCAGCCTCGGTGCCCAGCTCCTTATGGAATAACTCCGAAATCTGTTCCTTCTTGAGGTGGATCGCCGGCATCACGATGTGGCTCGGCGGCTCGTGGCGCAGCTGCACGATGCGCTCACCCAGATCGGTGTCGATCACCTCGATGCCACGCTGCTCCAGATACGGGTTCAGCCCGCATTCCTCGGTCAGCATTGACTTCGACTTCACCAGCTTCTTCACGTTGGCCGCAGCCAGGATGCCGTGCACGATGCGGTTGTGTTCGTCGGCATCGGCCGCCCAGTGCACGCTGACGCCGTTGTGCTCGGCGTTGCGCTGGAACTGCTCCAGGTATTCGTCCAGCCGCGACAGTGTGTGCGCCTTGATCTGTTGCGCCAGGCTGCGCAGCTGTTCCCATTCCGGTAACTGTTTGGCCTGCGCATCGCGCTTCTGCCGCACCCACCAGATGGCGGAATCGTGCCAGCGCGCCTGCTCGCGGTCTTGCAAAAAGGCGGCCGCGGCTTCGGCGTGGTTGATGTTGTCGTTCTTCATGCCGCACCTCCGCGACCGGTGAGGATCTCGACGATGTGCAGCGGGCGGATAGTCCGGCACTTGTGGCGGATGATGCCGCCCATGTGCATCAGGCAGGACGGGTCGGCGCCGACGATGAACTCGGCACCGGTGGCCTCGTGCTGCGCCACGCGGTCTTCGCCCATCGCCACCGACACCTCCGGCTCGTCGACGCTGAAGGTGCCGCCAAAGCCGCAGCATTCGTCGCGGCGTTCCGGCAGCCGTACTTCCACGCCATCCACCAGCTGCAGGATGCGTTCCAGCCGCGAGTGGTAGGGGATCATCAGCTCCGACGGCGCGGCATGGTGCAGCTCGCGCAGGCCGTGGCAGCTCTGGTGGATGGACACCGGGTGCGGGAAGTACACCGGCTTGGGCAGCTTGTCCACTTGCAGCACGTCCTGCAGGAACTCCACGATTTCGTACACCTTGGGCTGCAGGCGCTGGTAGTCGGCATCCTCGGCGATGTACCAGCCGTAGTGATGCTTGACGTGCGAGGTGCAGCTGCCGGACGGCGACACGATGTAGTCGTAGTCCTTGAACACGCCGGTGAAGCGGCGCGCGGCATCGCAGGCGCCCTGGCTGTCGCCGTTGTTGCTGGCAGGTTGGCCGCAACAGGACTGTTCCAGCGGATAGACGACTTCGATGCCGTAGCCTTCCAGCAGCTCGGCGGTGGCCATGGCTACGTGCGGGTACAGTTCGTTGACGAAACAGGGAATGAACAGGGCGACTTTCATGGCGGTGCGGGCTATCTCCAGAATGGCGTCCGGAACGGACGCGGGCCATGTTGTGGATTAAAGCTGCTGGATGGGTTACTGCCAATGCGGAATTACCCTCGCGTGCGCGGCGACGGGGCAGGGCAAGAAAAAACCGGGGCATGCCCCGGTTGTCTGCGGTGTGTTACGGCTTAGACCGGATCGACGTGGGTCATCACGTCCAGCACCGGAAATGCCGCCATCACCCGCTCGCGCGCCTGTACCGCGATATCGTGGCCCTCGCGCACACTCTGCTCGGCAGCCAGCTCCAGGTGGACGTCGACCAGGATCATGTCGCCCATGCGGCGGGTGCGCAGGTCGTGCAGGCCGAGCACGCCCGGAGTGTCGAGCAGGGTCTGGCGGATGGCGGCCACGCTTTGTTCGTCGGCAGCGCGGTCCATCAGGTCGCCCAGCGCGTCCCAGGCGAATTCCCAGCCGGTCTTGCCGACCATGAAGCCCACCAGCAGCGCGGCAACCGGGTCCAGCCAGGTGTAGCCCAGCAGGTTGCCGCCAATCCCCAGCGCCACCACCAGCGAGGAGGCCGCATCGGCGCGGGCATGCCAGGCGTTGGCCACCAGCATGCTGGAGCGAACTTTCTCGGCAATCGCCAGCATGTAGCGGAACAGGCCTTCCTTGCTGACCAGGGTGATGAGCGCGACAACCAGCGCCGCCGGATGCACGCTGCTCAAGGGGGTGCTGCCGGCAAACTTGCCCGCCGCGGTCCACAGCATGCCGGCGCCGGCGGCCAACAGTAGCAGGCCCAGCGCCAGCGAGGCCGCCGTTTCGTAACGATGGTGGCCGTAGTGGTGGTCGTCGTCGGCCTCCTTGCGGCTGTGATGGCCGGCCAGCATGGCGACAAAGTCGGCCAGCAGGTCGGACAGCGAGTGCATGGCATCGGCCACCAGGGCCTGTGAGCCAGCCAGCAGGCCGGTAACCGCCTGCAGCGCGGTCAGCACCAGGTTGAGGGCGACGCTGACCCACAGGCTGCGGCGGGCGGCCAGCTGCTCGCGGGCATCGACGTGTTCGTGATCTTGTATCGGTTGCAGGGTGGGCATGATGGTTTCCGGAAAAGGGAATGCGGCGGCAAGTCTAGCTGCCTAGCCTTAAGGCTGGATGAATGGCATATCAGTTGCCGGCCGGATCGTCATCGGCCGATTCGTCCAGTGGGGGCAGTGATGCCAGCAGATCTCCGAGCAGACTTTGTGTCAGCCAGGCCGGTACATCCTGCAGTTGCCAGCCGGCCTGGTTGCTGCACAGCGCGATGCCGCGCAGCAGGCGATGGAAGCCGGCACGGCTGAGTTTGAGGTTCAGCGTGGCATCGCCGATGACGAAACCGATGCTGGCATAGCTGCTGCCAGCCTTGGCATCCAGTCCGGTGCAAAGTGGCGTCTCGTCGGCACTGCGGCGCGGCGGTGCAGAGCTGCTGTACTGCATGGCCTTGCCGCCTTCTTCCTGCGGCAAATCCTCGCCATTCATCGCCATCTGGTGCTCCAGCGCGATGCGCTCCTCGGCGCTGCCGGCGCCGGGAATGCCGCCGCCCGGCACCTGGCTGGCAAAAATGCCTGCGATGTCATGCACGATGGCCTGTGCCAGCCGCCGTGTCAGCCATAACTTGTGCGTGCCCGGCTCGATCACCACCAGGATGCGGTCTTCGGCTTCGAAATAGGTAAATGATGTGCTCATGGCCAGATGGTAAGCCAGCCGGCGGCATGCGCAAAGGTTGGCCGCAGCGCATAATGGCGCGATGAGTACTTTACATCCTTATGCCGCACTGACACCGGACCTGATTCTGGATGCGGTGGAAAGCTTGGGCCTGCGTTGCGATGGCCATCTGTTGGCGCTGAACAGCTACGAAAATCGTGTCTACCAGATCGGCATCGACGACGGCCCGCCGCTGGTGGCCAAGTTTTACCGGCCGCAACGCTGGAGCGATGCGCAGATACTGGAAGAGCATGACTTTGCCGCCGAGTTGGCCGCCGCGGAAATTCCGGTGGTGGCGCCATTGGCGTTTGACGGCAATACCCTGGCGCACTGGCAGGGCTTCCGCTTCGCGCTGTTTCCGCGCCGTGGAGGTCGAGCGCCCGAGCTGGACGATCCGCAGGTGTTGCAGTGGCTGGGCCGCTTCCTCGGCCGTATCCATCTGGTTGGCGCCGCACAGCGCTATCGCGTGCGGCCAACGTTGGACAGCAATAGTTTCGGCCATCAGGCCCTGGCGCAGATTCTGGCCTGTCCGCAGCTGCCTGCCCACCTGGCGCCGCGGCTGGAGGCTGTCGCGCGCGAGGTGTTGCAGCGGGTGGATGCCGCCTTTGCCGCATTGCCGGATATCGGCTGGTTGCGCAGTCACGGCGATTGTCACGCCGGCAACGTCATGTGGACGCCGGACGGGCCGCACTTCGTCGATCTGGACGATAGCCGCATGGCGCCGGCGGTGCAGGATCTGTGGATGCTGTTGTCGGGTGACCGCCAGCAGCAGGCCGGGCAGTTGGCCGAGGTGCTGGCCGGCTACGAGGACTTTGCCGAATTCGATTACCGCGAGCTGCGCCTGATCGAACCGCTGCGCAGCCTGCGCTTGTTGCATTACTGTGCCTGGTTGGCCGCACGCTGGGATGATCCGGCTTTCCCGGCGGCCTTCCCGTGGTTCGGTAGCGAGCAGTACTGGCTGGAACGCATTGCCGAACTGCAAGCGCAGTGCGCGGCAATGGACGAGCCGCCGCTGTTTGCCATGCCTTAATGGTTACCGGATGCGTACAGTCGCTATCTGTTTTTAATATCGGACTGTACCTGCCGTGCTATGTGCCATTTACGGATGGTGCATAGCAAAAACCGCTATAAAAACCGGCGCCGGATACCTTGCCAGCCAGGGGCGTCTCGGGCCAGAATCGTTGTCCGACATCCAAACCCGATCTAAAGAAAACAAACATGGCACTTATCGTACAAAAGTACGGCGGTACCTCGATGGGCTCCCCTGAGCGCATCAAGAACGTGGCCCGCCGTGTCGCCAAATGGAAGGCCCAGGGACATCAAGTGGTGGTTGTCGTTTCCGCGATGAGCGGCGAGACCAACCGCCTGATTGCACTGGCCAAGGAAATCCAGGACTACCCGGATCCGCGCGAGCTGGACGTGATCATGTCCACCGGCGAGCAGGTCACCATCGGCCTGCTGTCGATGGCACTGAATGAAATCGGCGTACCGGCCAAGAGCTACTGCGGCTGGCAAGTACGTGTCACCACCGATAGCTCCCATACCAAGGCGCGTATCCAGTCCATCGACGATGCTGCCATGCGCGCCGATCTGGCTGATGGCCGGGTAGTGGTGGTCGCCGGTTTCCAGGGCATCGACGAGAACGGCAGCATCACCACGCTGGGCCGTGGCGGTTCCGATACCTCGGCCGTAGCGATGGCGGCCGCGCTGAATGCCGATGAGTGCCAGATCTATACCGACGTTGACGGTGTCTACACCACCGACCCGCGCGTAGTGCCGGAAGCCCGCCGCCTGAAGACCATCACTTTCGAAGAGATGATCGAAATGGCCAGCCTGGGTTCCAAGGTGCTGCAAATCCGCTCGGTGGAGTTTGCCGGCAAATACAAGGTACGCCTGCGCGTGCTCTCCAGTTTCGAGGACGAGGGCGAAGGCACACTGATTACGTTTGAGGAAGATGAGAATATGGAAAAGGCCGTTGTCGCCGGTATCGCGTTTGATCGTAACGAAGCCCGCATCAATGTGAAGGGCGTGCCAGACAAGCCGGGTATCGCCTACCAGATCCTGGGCCCGATCGCCGATGCCAACATCGAAGTAGACATGATCATCCAGAACGTGGGTGAGAACGGCACCACCGATTTTTCCTTCACCGTGCCACGTGGCGAGTTCCAGCGTGCGCTGGCTATCCTGCGCGACGTACAGACCCACATCGGCGCCGGCAAGATCGATGCCGACGACAAAGTCGCGAAGGTTTCCATCGTCGGCGTGGGCATGCGTTCGCACTGCGGTATCGCTTCCACCATGTTCCGTACCCTGGCGGAAGAGGGCATCAATATCCAGCTGATCTCCACTTCCGAGATCAAGGTATCGGTGCTGATCGACGAGAAATACCTGGAGCTGGCGGTGCGCGTGCTGCACAAGGTATTCGGTCTGGATCAGGTGCAGGCATAAATCCTGCAAGCAAAGCTTGACAGAGGGCGTCGCGTTGATTAATATGGCGCTCTCTTGACGGAGAAATGGCCGAGAGGTCGAAGGCACTTCCCTGCTAAGGAAGCATACGGGCTTAAACCTGTATCGAGGGTTCGAATCCCTCTTTCTCCGCCAGAACCGCGCACCCGTAGCTCAGTTGGATAGAGTATTTGGCTACGAACCAAAGGGTCGGGCGTTCGAATCGCTCCGGGTGCGCCACCCAGTCCCCATCGTCTAGAGGCCTAGGACACCGCCCTTTCACGGCGATAACCGGGGTTCGAATCCCCGTGGGGACGCCAGGATTCGACAAAAAAGCCACCGCAAGGTGGCTTTTTTGTTTTCTGCGTTGCGCTGCAAGTTGTTCCTCCCGCGTGCGACATGTTTTTCATGCCGCTTCGTCTATGGCCAGTGTCTGCCATTGGTCCGCTGCGTTTTGGCGCAGCTGGCTTTTCATTTGTCCTTGTCGTTTGATATTTGCGGTGCCACGGCCTGTTGTGGTTGCGGCTGGCGACTTGCCGGCATGAGTAGCTGGTTGACTGTCGGGTTTTGCTTGCGTGGGTGGCGCATTGGCCGCTGCTGATATTGCGGCTAATCACCTTGCGACCCAGTGCGGGGGGGCTGCTACGGCCAACCTTGCCGGACGACAGGCAAAAAAAAGCCGGCTCGAAAGCCGGCATAACAACGCTCGTAAAGGGATACAGCGGTAAAACCCCGTACACCATCCCCGGATGCACGAGGCACCAGTCAATCCTGTCCAGCATTCGCTGGTGCCTTGTCCGACTTGGCAGAACCTTGTCGGACGAACAACCTGTCGTAACGGGCAGTAACGGGAGGAGAGACCTATTACTGCAGCTGTTGTTACGGCGGGCTGCTGTTACGAGCCACAACACAACACAGAGAGTGATACGGAGTATATGCAGGTTCATTCCATTCTAAAAATGAATTAAAATTATAAATACAATTCGAAAATGGAATGATCCGCAATGGACGTCAAAGCACTACGTTATTTCACCGAACTGGTGCGTCGGCAGAACTTTACCCGCGCCGCAGAAGCGCTATTCGTTACCCAACCGACCATCAGCAAGATGGTGCGCCAGTTGGAAGACGAGCTGGGCATGCCGCTGCTTGTCAAGGAAGGCAAGTCGTTTCACCTGACGGATGCCGGCAAGGTGGTGTACTTGCGTGGCCAGGACGTGTTGGCCGCACACCAGCGGCTGAATAGTGCGCTGGCCGATCTGGTGTCGCTGTCGCGCGGCGAGCTAGTGGTGGGCTTGCCGCCGATGTCCGGTGGCGCCTTCTTTGCGCCGGTAGTGAGTACCTTCCGTGATCGCTATCCCGGGGTTGAGCTGAAAATGGTGGAGGACGGTGCGCGGGCGATCGAGAGCAGCGTGCGCTCCGGGCAGCTGGAAATCGGTGCCGCGGTGCTGCCGGTGGACGACAACGTGTTCGACAGTTTTAGCCTGGTACACGACCCGCTATGTCTAGTGGCGCCTGCCGGCAGCCCGTGGCATGGCCGCAGCTCCTTGCAGCTGGCGGATATTGCCGACCAGCCCATCGTGTTCTATCCGGAGGATTTCTCGCTGGCAACGCGCATCAGCGATGCCTACCGCCTGCTGGGCAAGAGCGTGAACATTGCCGGGCGCAGTGCGCACTGGGACTTTATCGTGGCGATGGTCAAGGCGCGGCTGGGGGTGGCGTTGCTGCCGCTGGCGGTGGCGGGGCGGCTGGAGGCTGACGAGTTCGATGTGGTGCCGATCGACAACAAGCACATCGAATGGCATATCGGCCTGATCTGGAAGAAAAACAGCTATCTGTCACACGCGGCGCGGGCGTGGATTACGCTGACACGCGAGACGCTGCTGGGAGATGAAAACAGCGGCTAGCCGGTGGCCAGCCGCTGTGCGGTGGCTATCAGGGGGCGCGTTGCAGGCACTGCTGATAGCGGCCGTCGACGCGCTCGGCAAACCAGGCGGTGGTCAGCTTGCGGGTGATCTTCGGGCTTTGCAGGCGGATCTGCGGCAGCGCCTCGCGCGGTACGCGACTACCGTGCTGGCTATCGGCCAACTGCATCACCTTGCGATACAGCGGGGTATCGACAAAGCCGAAGCTCTTCTCCTGCTTCAGATCGCGCAGGATGTCGGCCGCGCTCATCTGCAGTTTGCCGCGCAGCTTGTCCAGCGCCAGCTGGGTACTGCTGCTGCCGGTTGCCACGCCGTTCTGGTAGCGCAACAGGTCGCCATCTTCGGCCAGCTTGCTGCCGCTGAGTTTGCCGACTGCCAGCTGGAAGGCGGCATTGCGGCTGGCATAGCGGCCGGCGTTGAAATCGGCAAAGCGGTACAGCATGCGGCTATAGTTTTCCGGATACTGCAGCAGGATGGCACTGCCGAAGTACACGCCGCCGCGGCGGCTGAATACTTCGCTGCGCACGCTGCCACGGCGGGCGTAAGGGTAGGGCCAGGCACGGACATGTGCCTCGGCAAAGTCCACGCTTACCTGCATCGGCCCGCCGGTGCGGATCGGGTTCTTCATGCCTACCGGCAGGCCAAGGTTCTGCGCTTCGGCGGCCATGTCTTCGAACAGATCATTCATCTCGCCCTCGGTACGCAGGCTGTCGATGCGCGCCTTGTAACTGCGGCCATCCGGCGAGGTCTTCAGCAGCGCGGTTTTCACCACGCCCAGCGGAATATAGTAACCGCCGGCTTTTTCGCCGATCTTGCCCCACACGATCTTGGGCAGGCCCGGCACCACCGGGTCGGCCTGGAAGGTCGATTCCTGCTCGATAACCGCGATCACCGCGCACAGGTTTTCGGCGTTGGCATTCAGTTTCAGTGCGCTGAAGGCGTTCAGGATGTCATCGCGCCAGCCGTCACGCGGTTTCACGTACGCCGGCAGCAGCTTGTCCAGCAGCTGCCGCGGGTTGGCCGCAGCCGGTCGCGGCGCGACCGGTACTGGCGGCAGCGTGCTGATGGCGGGGGGCGGGGTAACTGGCGGCGAGACTGGCACCGGCTGGCTGGCTGCCGGTGGCGTGCTGACCACCGGGACTGGCTGGATAACGGGGGCAACAGGGGTGATCGGGGCGGGAGAGGCGCAGGCACCCAGCAGTACGCTGATGCCCAGCAGGCTGACAGTACGTTTCATGGCAGCGGCAAAAAAGGGAAGAGGCCGCCATTCTAGCGGAAGCCGCAGCCGGCCGGCGGGCTAGCTGTAACGGGCGAGAATCTGCTGGTAGAGGCCGTTGCGCTGCAGCTGTTGCAGGCCGTTATTGAAGCGGTCACGCAGCTCGGGGGAGCGGAACAGCACACGGTAGGGCACGCGGGGAAACAGGTCGTGATATTTCACCTCGCGAGGTACTTCGTGAAAATCGGTCAGCAGCCGGCGGTTCATGTATTTGAAGATGTGGATATCGGCTACCACCACATCCACGCTGCCGCGGTAGAGCAGGCGATTCTGGTCCAGCTGGTTGCCGGTTTCGCTGTAGGCCGGATGCTGGCTTGCCAGGCTGGAAAACTCGGCACCCAGATAACGGTTGGCCATCGGGAAGGCCAGGATGCTGTAGTTGGCCAGGTCGGCGATATGCTTGAACTGCAGCTCGCGTGATGCCAGCGTGATGGCCTTGTCCTCGTAAGAGATGTAGACATCGGAATAGGCGCCATTGACACCGTAGCCCGGCAACATGGTGGCGATGGCCTGCACCGCCGGGTTGGCAAAAGCGTACGGCAGGCGCTTTTGTGCCAGGAACACCGGCTTGAGCTGCATACCGCCGGCTTCCAGAGCCGCACGGATGATGTCCACTTCGATGCCGCTTTCCAGCTGCGGGATCACATACGGCTCCAGCGATTCGCCAAATGCCACCACCAGTCCGCCCGCCCGCAGGCCGCCAGGCAGCAGGCAGCACAAGGCCAGCAGAAGGGAAACAAACAGTTTGTTGTTCATGCGTCGCCACCCTGCAGAATTATCATCAAGCACATGGCATTACGGTCGCTTCCATCCAGTATTTGACATGCCGCCGCACGCTGCAATGCAAATTGCAGCCGTGGCGCCAGCCTGTCCTGCCTTGCGATCAAATCCAGCTTTCCGGCAGGGTTATTATCCGGCTATGTCGATGAAAAAAAAGCCTTTTTTTGCTGAAACGCCAGCCGCTTTCTGGCACAATGCGCGGTTCCTTCAGAAATGCCGCCTTGACAATGACGCTTCCCGCAGCTCCGCAAGCCATCAACAGTTACCGCAAATACTGGGCCAGCCGTTTCGGCACCGCCCCGTTCCTGCCCACCAGCCGTGCCGAAATGGACGAACTGGGCTGGGACAGCTGCGACATCATCATTATCAGCGGCGACTGTTACATCGATCATCCCAGCTTCGGTATGGCGCTGGTTGGCCGCTTGCTGGAAGCGCAGGGCTTCCGCGTCGGCATCATTGCGCAGCCGGACTGGAACAGCGCCGAGGCCTTCCGCGAGCTGGGCAAGCCCAACCTGTTCTTCGGCGTTACCGCCGGCAACATGGATTCGATGATCAACCGCTACACCGCCGACCGCAAACCGCGCTCCGACGATGCCTACACCCCGCACGCGGCGCCGAACAAGCGTCCGGACCGCGCGGTGACGGTGTACGCGCAGCGCTGCCGCGAAGCCTATCCGGGCATCGGCGTGATGATCGGCTCCATCGAAGCAAGCTTGCGCCGCATCGCCCACTTCGATTACTGGAGTGACAAGGTGCGCCAGTCGGTGCTGGTGACCTCCAAGGCCGACATCCTGCTGTACGGCAATGCCGAGCGCGCACTGGTGGAGATCGCCCATCGCGCCGCCCGTGGCGAGAAGCTGTCGGAGATGCGCGACATCCGCGGTACCGCCTTTATGGTGCCGCACGGCTGGAAGCCGGACGACGAGTGGCAGGAGATGGATTCCAGTGTGGTGGACGTGCCGGGCAAGATCGACCCGCACCTCAACCCGTACCAGGAAATCCCGGAACAGGCAGCCGAGGCGACAGCCGGCAACGACCCAAGCAAGCCACAGGTGATCCGCATCGAATCGCGCGAAGAGCGACTGGCCAAGCGCCGCGCCGAACGCGCCAAGACCGTGATCCGCATCCCGTCTTACGAAGCGGTGGCGCATGATCCTGTACTGTACGCGCACGCCAGCCGCACCCTGCATCTGGAATCCAACCCGGGCAATGCCCGTGCGCTGGTGCAACTGCACGGCACGCGCGATGTGTGGCTGAACGCGCCGCCGATTCCGCTGACCACCGAAGAAATGGACTTCGTGTTCGGCCTGCCGTACGCGCGCAATCCGCACCCCAGCTACGGAGATGCTCACATCCCGGCGTGGGAAATGATCAAGTACTCGGTCAACATCATGCGCGGCTGTTTTGGCGGCTGTACCTTCTGCTCGATTACCGAGCACGAAGGCCGCATCATCCAGAGTCGCTCGGAAGAGTCGATCCTGAAAGAGATCGAGGAAATCCGCGACAAGACGCCGGGCTTTACCGGCCATATTTCCGATCTGGGCGGGCCGACGGCCAATATGTACCGCCTGAGCTGCAAGGACCCGAACATCGAGCGTTCCTGTCGCAAGCTGTCCTGCGTCTATCCGGACATCTGCGAGAACCTGGGCACCGATCACAGCCACCTGATCCAGCTGTACCGCAAGGCGCGCGCGCTGCCGGGGGTGAAGAAGATCAACATCCAGTCCGGCCTGCGCTACGACCTGGCGGTGAAATCGCCGGAGTACATCAAGGAACTGGTGCAGCACCACGTCGGCGGCTATCTGAAGATTGCACCGGAACACACCGAGGATGGCCCGCTGTCGAAGATGATGAAGCCGGGCATGGGCGCCTACGACAAGTTCAAGGAGCTGTTCGAGCGTTTCAGCCGCCAGGCCGGCAAGGAGCAGTACCTGATTCCGTACTTCATCGCCGCCCACCCGGGTACCAGCGATGAGGACATGGTCAACCTGGCGCTGTGGCTGAAGAAAAACAACTTCCGCCTCGACCAGGTGCAGACCTTCACTCCGACGCCGATGGCGCTGGCTACCACCATGTGGCACACCCGCCGCAACCCGCTCAAGCGCCTGTCGCGCAGCTCGGAAAAGGTGGACGTGGTGCGCGACGGCTACCGCCGCAAACTGCACAAGGCGCTGCTGCGCTACCACCATGCCGACAACTGGCAGATCATCCATGACGCGCTGATCAGCATGGGCCGCAGCGATCTGATCGGTCACGCCAAGCATTGCCTGATTCCGCCGACGCCGCCGGGCGACAAAGCCGCCGCGGCGCGCAACCGCTTTGCCCACCATGCGCCGGGCGCCAGCCGCGGCAAACCGCAAGGCCAGCGGGCACCGGCCGGCAGCCCGCGTGGCCAGGCCGGCAAGAGCTTTGCTGCCAAGCCGGCGGTTGCCAAGGCCGCCAGCGGCAAACCGGCCGCCGCCAAACCCAATGCCGGTCGCGGCGGTGGCGGCGCCAAGCCGGGCGGCAAGGTTGGCCGCAGCCGTTAAGCAGCAGGCCGCCCGTTGGGTGGCTGGACACAAAGCCCTTGTGCATCGCGCAAGGGCTTTGTTGTGAAAAACAACAAGGCAGCCGATGCAATCACCCCGCCGGGACGGCCCGGCGTGGCCGGGTCCGGCAACACCTTCACGCCGGATTATGACTGCACCCTGGGCAGCTTTTTGCTGCGCCGCGTGCCGCACCTTGCCACGCCGGTGCGGTCGAACCTCCATTCAGTATTTACCGCCGGAAAGCCCGAACATGCCCGCCATCGCCTTTGACAACAGTTACGCCCGCGAGCTGCCGCAGCACGCTACCCCCTGGCAGCCGGCGGTGCCGCGCGCGCCCAGCCTGCTGTACTGGAACGCGCCGCTGGCGGCGAGCCTGGGGCTGGAGGCGAGTGCTGTCGCCACGGAAACGTTGGCCGCATGGTTTTCCGGCGCCGAGTTGCCGGAAGGGGCCGAGCCGGTGGCGCAGGCCTACGCCGGCCACCAGTTCGGCGGCTTTTCGCCCAGCCTCGGCGATGGCCGTGCGTTGTTGCTGGGCGAGGTGATCGATCGCGCCGGCCAACGTCGCGACCTCGCTTTCAAAGGCAGCGGCCGCACGCCGTTCTCGCGCCGCGGCGATGGCAAGGCGGCAGTGGGGCCGATGCTGCGCGAGCTGATCATCGGCGAGGCATTGCACGCGCTGGGCATTCCCACCACCCGCGCGCTGGCGGTAGTAGCTACCGGCGAAGAGGTGTACCGCGACACCACGCTGCCGGGCGCGGTGCTGACCCGGGTCGCCGCCAGCCACATCCGCGTCGGCACCTTCCAGTACTTTGCCGCCCGCGGCGAGCTGGAACAGCTCAAGGCGCTGGCCGACTACACCATCGCCCGCCATTACCCGGCCGCGGCGGCGGCGGCCAACCCGTACCTGGCGCTGCTGCAAGGCGTCTGCACCGCGCAGGCGCGGCTGATCGCGCAATGGATGCACGCCGGCTTCATCCACGGCGTGATGAACACCGACAACATGACGCTGTCCGGCGAGAGCATCGACTTCGGCCCCTGCGCCTTCATGGATGGCTACAACCCGGACACCGTGTTCAGCTCCATCGACAGCCAGGGCCGCTACGCCTACGGCAACCAGCCGTGGATCGCGCAGTGGAACCTGGCACGGCTGGCCGAGGCGCTGCTGCCGCTGATCGCGCCGGACGACCCGGCCAGCGCGGTGCCGGCGGCGACCGAAGTGCTGGAGGGCTTCGCCGGGCAGTACCTGCAGCAGTGGCGTGAGCTGGGTTACCGCAAGCTGGGCCTGCCGGCGCATGACGGGCCGGGGCTACTGGAAGACTGGCTGGCGTTGCTGGCGGCGCAGGCGGCCGACCACACCCTGGCGTGGCGCTATCTGGCCGCCGCCGCCGCAGGCGATGGCAGCCGGCTGGCGGCGCAGTTTGCCGATCCGCAACCGTTGGCCGACTGGCTGGGGCAGTGGCGGGCGCAGTTGGCCGCCAGCGGCGCCACGCCGCAGCAGACGGCCGCCGCGCTGTGTGCGGCCAACCCGCTGTACATCCCGCGCAACCATCTGGTGGAAGAGGCGCTGGCGGCGGCCAGCGAACGCGGCGACATGGCGCCGGCCTTGCAGCTGCTGGCGGTACTGGCCGAGCCGTTCACCGAGCGCGACGGGCTGGCGCGCTACACCCAGCCGGCTCCGGCGGCACTGATGGCCGATTACCGTACTTTCTGCGGCACCTGACGCGGCCGCGCAGCCCGTTCCGGCAACGGATGTACCAAGCGTCGCGCCTTGTTTCGCGGCGGCCAGGCGGGCGATCCGCCGACGGTTGGGACAAAAACGTGCCGATCTGCGTCTGCCCGCTCGTGATGGCGGCGGCTTTATCGCTAGACTGCCCGCTTCACCACACGGGAGGCAGGCATGGCAACGCAGGATTTCCAGTTCAGCATGGGCAGTGACCCGCAGGCGCGGGCGGTGATTCAGCAGGGGCTGCGCGACTACAACATCGAGCACATCGGCGACTACGGCTACCGCGATGTCGAACTGTATGCCCGCGACGAGGCCGGCACGGTGGTCGGCGGGCTGTTCGGTCATTCCGGCATGGGCTGGCTGTACGTCGACTACCTGTGGCTGGCGGACGAGCAGCGCGGCGCCGGGCTGGGCGGGCAGCTGATGGCGCAGGCGGAAGAAGAAGCCCGGCGCCGCGGCTGTGGCGGGGTGTTCCTGTATACCTACAGCTTTCAGGCACCGGATTTCTACCGCAAGCTGGGCTTCCAGTTCATGGGCGTGCTGGACGATTGCCCGCCGGGCCACCAGCGCATCTACCTGAAAAAACCGTTGCGCTAACCGTGGCAAGGTTGGCCGCATGGCTGACCGCCTGCCGCCATCTGCCGTAACATGGCGGCAACGTATTGAGCGATGGCCATCATGATCCTGATCCATACCCCCAGCCCGAAAGAAGTGGCTGCCTATCTCGAGCTGTTCCGCGCCGCATTGCCGCGGCAGGTGTTTATCGCGCTGGACGAGATGCACGATCCCGCCGCGGTGGAGTACGTGATTACCTGGGGACCGCCGCCGGCCCTGTTTGCCGGCCTGCCGGCACTGAAGGCGGTGTTCGCGCTGGGCGCCGGGGTGGACAAGCTGCTGGCGCGCAGCGATCTGGCGCCGGCGACACCGATCTACCGGCTGCTGGATGGCGGCATGGCGCAGCAGATGGCGGAATATGTGCGCTTTGGTGTGCTGTCCTACCAGCGGCACATGGATGTCTACCGCCGGCAGCAGGCCGCCGGGGTGTGGAAGATGCTGGCGCCGAAGCTGGCGGCCGAGGTGCGCGTCGGCGTGCTGGGGCTGGGCGAGATCGGCCGCGCGGTGGCGCTGGCACTGGCGGCGGATGGCTATAGCGTCAGCGGCTGGAGCCGGACCCCGCGCCAGCTGGCGGGGGTGGATTGCCTGTTCGGCGACGAGGGGCTGGACGAACTGCTGGCCGGCAGCGATGTGCTGGCCTGCGTGCTGCCCTCGACGCCGGAAACGCAGGGGCTGCTGGATGCCGGCAAGCTGGCCGCCTTGCCGGCCGGGGCGATGCTGATCAACGCCGGTCGTGGCGATCTGCTGGATGAGGACGCCTTGCTGGCACTGCTGGACAGCGGTCATCTGCGCTGCGCGCAACTGGATGTATTTGCCAGCGAGCCGCTGCCGGCCGGCCACCGGCTGTGGTCCCATCCGGCAGTGACGGTGACGCCGCACATCGCCGCCATCACCCTGCGCCAGCAGGCGGTAGCGCAGATTGTGGCCAACCTGGCGCGGCTGGCGGCCGGCGGGGACGGTCTGGGGCGGGTGGTACGCGAGCGTGGCTACTGACCCCTGCGCCGCTGCTGGTTACCAACAACAAGGCCGGACTGTTGCCAGTCCGGCCTTGTCTTTAATGCGCGCGGGTTTACGGTTTGATCACGTGCCACACGCCGCCGATATTGTCGCCCATCATGTCGCCAGCCTGTTTGTCGCCCTGCCAGAAATACAGCGGCCAACCCTTGTAGCTCCACTGCTTGCTGCCATCGGCACGGTTGATGATGGCAAAGTCGTCATGCGGCTGGGCGCCCGGCGCCGCCAGATACGGCGGCCATTTGACGGCACAGTCGCCATTGCAGACACTGCTGCCGCTGCCGGCGCTGTCCTTGTCGAAGCGGTACAGGGTGCGGCCACCCATCGCGGCCAGTACGCCCTGATGGAACATCGCCGGTCCCATCATCTGGTTGCCCATCATGGCACCCTGGTTACCCATCATGCCGCTCTGGTTGCCCATCATCGGGCCTTTGCCCATATCGTCATCGTCATGCATGTAACCGTGGTGGCCATAGGCGGAACAGCCGCCCAGCGCGCCCAGTACCAGCAGGAAAAGCAGTGTGTTACGGCTCATGATCGTTCCTTTGCACGGTGATATTGCTAGGCCAACCATAGTCCACCCGCGGGCAATTACCAAATTGCGCCGCTTACTGGCGCATGCCCACCGCCAGCCGGTTGAAGGCATTCATCAGCGCCACGGCAAAAGTCAGGTCGGAGACTTCCTGCGCGCTGAAATGCGTCGCCAGCGGCTGGTAGTCGGCGTCGGCGGCATGGTTGTCCGGTAGTGCGGTCAATGCTTCCGCCCACTGCAGTGCCGCGCGTTCGCGCAGGCTGAACAGTGCGCTGGCATGCCAGCCGGCCAGCGCATCCAGCCGCTGCTGGGTTTCGCCACGGCTGCGCAGCGCGTCGGCGTGCATGGTCAGGCAGTAACTGCAGCCATTGATCTGCGAGATGCGCAGGTAGACCAGTTCGATCAGCGGCAGGCCCAGCGGGCTGGCTTCCAGTGCCTGCTTGCACTGGCGCAGGCCGGCCAGCGCGGTGGCGGAAAGCTGGTAGTAGGGCAGGCGTAAGGTGGACATGGCGATTCTCCTTCGGGTTTATACGCGGGCGGCGGGCAGGCCGCCCACCAGTTTCAGACTCAGCCTTTGCACCGCCGGCGCCAGCAGCAGCACCGCGGTGAAGGCCGCCGGCCAGGCCGCCACAAAGGCGCGGCCCCAGTGGGCGAAGTAGGCCGGGCCGGCGCCGAGGTTGAGCCAGGTCACCCAGGCGGTCATCAACAGCGACATCAGGCAGGACATCAACAGCGCAAACAGCAGGCGCAGACGCAGGGGGGCGGGCATGGTGGTAGCTCCTCAAGTAACGATGGCCACAGCTTAAACAACCGCGCTTTGTGCAAATAGCGCTAATATTTCAATATCAAATTGCAGGAATGGAATCATGCTGGACGATCTGGCGCTGTTCGTGAGCATCGTGGAAAGCGGCAGCCTGAATGCGGCCGCCGGTCGCGCCGGCATGCCGCCGGCCACGCTGACGCGGCGGCTGCAGCGGCTGGAGCAGCAGCTGGGCTGCCGCCTGCTGCACCGCAGTGCGCGCCGGCTGGTGCCCAGTAGCGAGGGCTGGCAATACTACGAACGCTGCCGGCCGCTGCTGGAATCATTGCGCCAAGCCACCGAGGCGCTGGACAGCAGCATCAACCACGTGGCCGGTACGGTGCGGGTGCTGGCGCCGGTAACGCTGGCCACCGGCGTGTTGCAGCCGGCTTGGGCCGGCTTCATGACCCGCTATCCGGACATCAACCTGGAGTTGCAGCTGAGCAACCAGCGCGAAGACCTGATCGGCAGCGGTGCCGATCTGGCGATCCGCGTCGGGCCGCTGCCGGACTCGCAGCTCAACCAGCGCCTGCTGGGGCGCGCGCCCACCGTACTGGTGGCGGCGCCCGCCTATTTGCAGCAGCGCGGTTGGCCGCAGCATCCGCACGATCTGGCCCGCCACGCCTTGCTGCTGGCCGAACCGCTGATGGAGTGGCGGCTGCAGCACCGCGCCAGCGGCGAATGGCTCAAGCTGCCGCCGCCGGCCAGCACCCGGCTGCGGGTCAACGAGATCCAGCTGGCGGTGGACATGGCCTGTGCCGGGTTGGGTATCCTGTATTGCCCGCTCAGCCAGGCCTACCGCGCGCTGGACGATGGCCGGCTGCTGCGGGCGCTGCCGGCGTGGCGCGGCGATGCGCGCGACATCTACGCGGTGTGGCCGCAGCAGCGCCACCTGCCGGCGCGGGTGCGCGCGCTGCTGGATTACCTGATCGATTTCACTGCCGGCCATCCGCTGTTTGCCGGCGAAGAGGTCTGAACCTGCCATTGGGGAGAAGCTCGATGAGCGATGTTGCACACACCCTGCACCAGTTGTACCGCCGCGCCCGTGCGCTGCAGCCGGCGGGCGCTATTACCGTGCTGCAGCTGACGGACGGCCACTGCGGTTTTGCCAGCGGCCACGCTATCGAGCCGGACAGCAGCTCGCTGCTGCCGCTGGGTTGCCGGCAGGTGGCGGCGCTGTTCCGCCATGCGCCGCCGACCGGGATGGAGATCGAACGCGCCATCATGCTGGTGGAAGACACGCTGGCGCCGGTGCGGCCAACGTTGGCCGCAGGCAGCCAGCTGTACTGCGCCGATGCCGGTGTGCGGACGCTGGCGGCCCATGCCGGCGTTAGCGGCGATGGCGAGTTGTGGTTGTCGACCGAACAGCTGGAGTACACCTTCGGCCGCTTTGCCGAGGTGGTGCAGGGGCGGCCGGCGGCGATGGAAGGGCTGCCAGTGGATGCCGACTTTGCGGCCGAGCTGCTGATCGTGCGCGAGCTGACCCACCACCTGGGTTTTGCCGGCATCCGGCTGCTGCCGTAATCACGCCTGGCGGCAGGCGACCCGCCGTGCCATCAGCCGGGCGCGGGTGTGGTCGTAGCTCCAGTTGAACACATAGGTGTAGGGCAGGAAGAACAGCAGCACGCCGACATCCAGCAGCAGCGCCTGCCACAGGCTGCACTCCAGCCACCACGCCACCAGCGGGATGGTCAGCAGCAGCATGCCGCCTTCGAAACCGATGGCGTGCAGACTGCGCACCGTCGGGTTGCGCTGCCAGTGATAGCGGCGCTCCAGCCGCTCGAACAGCGCATTGAACAGCATGTTCCACAGCATGGCGATGGTCGACATCATCAGCCCCAGCGCGCCAATGTGCGCCAGGTCGGCATCGCCCAGCCAGCTACCCAGCGGCACCAGTAGCGCCATGGCGCAAACTTCGTACAGCACGGCGTGAAAGATGCGTTCGCGCAGGGTTTTGTCGTCGTGTTGCATGTTGCGGCCAACCTGTTGCTATCGGAATGACAGTCAGTGTGATAGGTTTTCTGCGTAGATAACAATTAGGTTCTATCGGAGTAACCGATATGTCGATCGCCAGTGAAGCCTTGATCGCCTTCGTGCTGGCGGCGGAGCAGGGCTCGTTTTCCGCCGCCGCGCGCAGCCTGGGCAAGCGCCAGTCCACCATCAGCGAAACCATCGCCAATCTGGAGATCGATCTGGGGGTGGCGCTGTTTGATCGCAGCGGGCGCCAGCCGCAACTGACCGCCGCCGGTCAGTGCTTGTTGCCGTATGCACGACAGACGCTGACCACGCAGGACAGCCTGCGACAGCAGGCCCAACTGCTGGCCGAAGGGCAGGAGCCGCGGCTGACCATCGTGCTGTCCGATACCTTTCATACCGGCGATTTCGAGGCGGTGCTGGGCAGCTTTGCGCAGCGTTTTCCTCGGGTGGAGCTGGAATGTCTGGTGGGCGAACAGGACGATGTGCTGGCGCTGGTGCAAAGCGGGCGCGCGCATCTGGGCATGCTCACCGCGCAGCCGGCGTACAGCGCCGATCTGGCGCACCAGGCGCTGGCGCGGCCGGCAGAGACCTCGCTGTATGTGGCTACCGGCCATCCGCTAACACAGGTGGCCGCTCTGGACGAAACGGCGCTGCGCGACTGGCGCGAGCTGCGCTTGCGCACCTACCAGGACTTGCCGCAGCCGGACAGTGGCGGCCAGTGCTGGTCGGCGCCCAGCTATCTGTTGCTGATGGAAATGGCACTGCTGGGTTTTGGCTGGGCAGAGCTGCCGCACTGGCTGGTGGCGCGTTACGGCAGCGGCTTGCAGCCGCTGGCATTGCCGGGTTGGCCGCGGCAGCAGCGCATCGACGCGGTGTGGTCGCGGCGCCAGCCGCTGGGGCCGGCCGCCGCCTGGGTGCTGCAGGTGTTCGTTACGCCACCTGCGGCTTGAAGTTGTGCGGCCAACTTTGCGGGATGGCCTCCAGCAGCTGGCGGGTATACGGGTGCTGCGGCTTGGCATACAGCGTGTCGGCATCGCCCTGTTCCACGCAGCGGCCGTGCTGCATCACCAGTACTTGATCCGACAGATGCTTCACCACCGCCAGATCGTGCGAGATGAACAGATAGGACAGCCCCAGTTCATCCTGCAATTCCTGCAGCAGGTTGAGCACTTGCGCCTGTACCGATACGTCCAGCGCCGACACCGACTCGTCGCAGATCAGGATGTCCGGGTGCATGGTCAGGCAGCGGGCGATGGCGATGCGCTGGCGCTGGCCGCCGGAAAACTCGTGCGGATACTTGCCCAGCGCCTGGTGGCTGAGACCGACGCGTTCCAGCCAGTTGCCGGCCAGTTGTAGCCGCTCGGCGCGGTCGCGGCCGATGCCGTGCAGCAGCATCGGCTCGGTGAGAATCTGCGCCACGCTGAAGCGCGGGTTGAGCGAGGCATACGGATTCTGGAACACGATCTGGATGCGGCGCTTGTAGTCGCCCAGCTGGCGCGGCGACATCGCCAGCATGTCGTGGCCGGCAAACAATACCCGCCCGGCACTGGCAGCCTGCAGCCGCATCAGCGTCATCCCAAGCGTGGTCTTGCCGGAGCCGGACTCGCCGACGATGCCCAGCGTGCGGCCGCGCATCAGTTTGAACGACACATCCTGTACTGCCTGGCAGCAGTGCTTTTTGCCGAACCAGCCGTGGCGGCTGTGGTATTCGACGCTCAGGTTCTGCACTTCCAGAATCACCTCATCGTCCGGCAGGTAGCCGCGCTGGCGCTGCGGCGGCTCGCAGTAGCTGGCCTCGCCGAGAAAATCCTTGATCACCGGCAGCCGCGCCGGGCGGCGTGACAGGTGCGGGCGGCAGCACAGCAGCGCTTTGGTATACACGTCCTGCGGCGCTTCGAAGATCTGCCGCACCGGCGCGTGTTCGCGGATGGTGCCGTGGTGCATCACCACCACCTCGTCGGCGAACTGGCCGACCAGTTCCAGATCATGGCTGATGAACAGCACCGCCATGCCGTGCTTTTTCTGCAGGCTGGCCAAGAGCTGCAGGATCTGCTGCTGGATGGTGACATCCAGCGCGGTGGTCGGTTCGTCGGCGATCAGCAGTTTCGGCTCGCAGGCGATGGCCATGGCGATCATTACCCGCTGCTGCTGGCCGCCGGACAGCTGGTGCGGGTAGCTGCTCATCTTCAGGTCCGGCGTCGGCAGGCCGACTTCCTTCAGTAGCGCCACGGCGCGCTGGTACGCCGCCTTGCGGCCAACCCTGGTATGCAGCATCAGCGTTTCGATGATCTGTTCGCCCACGGTGTACACCGGGTTGAGCGAGGTCATCGGGTCCTGGAACACCATGGCGATATCGGCGCCGCGCAACTGGCGCAGTTCGCGGCGGCTGGCCGTCAGCAGGTTGCGGCCGGCAAACAGGATTTCGCTGCCGGCATCGATCTGGCAGCCGTGGGCCGGCAACAGCCGGGTAATCGCCATGGCGGTGACCGACTTGCCGGAACCGGACTCGCCGACCAGCGCCACGGTGCGCCCGGCCGGGATGTCGAAGCTGATGCCCTTGAGCGCCGGCACGCAATGGCCGTGCTCGTCGTGGAAGCTGACGCGCAGGTTGCGCACGCTGAGCAGCGGCGGGGGGGGCTGGGGTGTCACGATGTCGCTTTCAAGGCCGGTATCTGTTTTCACCTTGGCTTATTTCACTTTCGGGTCAAGCGCGTCGCGCAGGCTGTCGGTCAGCAGCGAGAAGGCGGTCACCAGCACCGACATCACTACGGTGACGGTCAGCATCTGCCACCAGTAGCCCTGTAGCAGTTCGGCCGGTGCCTCGGCCAGCATGGCACCCAGGCTTACCTGGGTGATGCCGACACCAAAACCGAGGAAGGACAGGATCGCCTCGTACTTGATCAGCGCTACGGTGAGCATGGAAAACTGCACCAGCAGCAGGTGGCTGACGTTGGGCAGGATGTGGTGGAACATGCGGCGACCGTGACTGGCGCCGATGGCATCGGCGGCGCGTACGTACTCGCGGCTCTTGTGCTTGAGAAACTCGGCGCGCATCAGCCGGTAGCTGCCGGTCCAGCTGGTCAGTGCCATCACCACCACCACGGTACCGATGCCGCGACCGCTGACGGCGGCAAAAGCCAGCAACAGCAGCATGTCCGGTACCGAGGTGAACACGCTGTAGCCCCACATCAGCAGGTCATCGAGCAGACCGCCGAAATAGCCGGACAGCGCCCCCAGCACGGTGCCGATAGTCAGCGCCAGCAATGCGCCGCTCAGGCCCACCAGCAGCGAGGTGGCGGTGCCTTGCAGTACTTTCTGCCGGATGTCGCGGCCGCGCTGGTCGGCCCCCAGTGGCAGGGTGTCGGCCTTGGGGGCCTCTTCGCTGTGGTATTGCGCCGCCTGCTGCTGCGCGGCGGCCATGTCGGCGGCCAGTGGGTCTTCGCTGGCGTCCAGACCGGTGGCGGCGCTGCTGTCGCTGCCGGCTGCCGCGCGGCGGCGCTGGTTGGCCGCATCGATATCGGCGGCGTTCAGCTCCACATGTTGTGGCCCGAGATTGGCGAACAGCGTCGGCGGCGCAAACGGTTTGGCGACTTCGTCCTGCCAGTGGCGGGCCAGCAGGCCGCTCCAGGCCGCCATTGCCAGCAACAGATACAGCGCGACGATACATAGTGAGCCAAAGCCGATACGGTCGCGACGCAAGCGGCGCCAGCCCTGGCGTGCCAAGCTGTTATGGGACGGCGGTGCCACGGTCAGTGGCAAGGGGTTGGATGAGGGCATGGCATCAGGACAGCTCGACCCGTGGGTCGATCAGTTTGTAGACGATATCGGCCAACAGGTTAAACAGCATAGTGGCCAGCGCAATGTAGATGGTAATGGCCTTGATGACCGGAAAATCGCTGCGGTCCACCGCCATGACCACTTCTTTGCCCATGCCCGGAATGGAAAAGAACGTTTCCAGCAGCATGGCCCCCATCATCAGGTAGGGCAGCGACATCATCAGCGAGGTAACCACCGGAATCATGGCATTGCGCAGCACATGCTTGAGCATGATCACCGGCTCGGACAGGCCTTTGGCGCGGGCAGTGCGCACGTAGTCGTGGTTCATCTCCTCGACGAAGCAGCTGCGGTAGAAACGGATGTCCGGCGCCAGCCCGACCACCACCCCCAGCAACAAGGGTAGCGGCAGGTAGTAGAGCAGGTTCTCGGCGATGCGGTCGCTCCAGCCCATGATCGGAAACAGCCCGGCCTTGTGCGCCAGCCAGTACTGGCCGGCAATGATATAGACCAGACCGCTGACCGACATGGCGCAGGTGGAAATCAGCGTCACCAGCCGGTCGGTCAGGCTGCCGCGTAGATAGGCCACCAGCGCGGCAATCACCACCGCCAGCACGGTACCCAGCAGCAGGATGCTGCCGGTCAGCAGCAGGGACGGGCCGATGCGGCTGTGCAGGATGCTGGTGACCGGTTGCTGGGTGGACCACGAGGTACCGAAATCCAGCGTCAGCACCTGTTTGACGAAAATGACAAACTGCTGCGGTAGCGACAGATCGAGTCCCAGCTGGTGGCGGATGTTGGCCAGTGCCTCGGGACTGAGGTTCTTGCCGGCGAGGATGTAGGACGGATCGCCGCCTACCCAGTTGAACAGCACGAACAGCAGCAGCATCACGCCGAACAGCGTCGGTACCATTTGCGCTACGCGGCGGATGATGAATGCCAGCATGATGGGTTCTCCAGCCTGCCGCCGCTTACTTCTGCAGGTCCAGATAACGCCAGCTGGTGTTCAGCAGCGGGTGCAGCTTAAGCCCTTTCACATACGGCTGCGCCAGCGTGCTGCGTACACGGATGTCGCCGAAGATCCATGGTTGTTGCGCCACCACGATCTTGTTCATCGCGTCGTACAGCTTGTTGCGCTCCGGTCCGTCCGGCAGCTTGAGCGAGGCTTCGAACAGGCGGTCATAGTCGGCATTCTTGAAGTCGGCGGCGTTGGAATCGCCGGCGTTCTTGCTGTACAGCAGCTGCATGAAATTCTCGCCATCCGGGTAATCGGCTCCCCACGCCATGCCCCACATCTGCAGTTTGCCCTGCTGGTTGGCCTTGGCCAGTTCGTTCCATTTGCCCAGCTTGAAATTGAGATGGATTTTCAGCTTGTCGAAGGCTTGCTGCCAGTATTCGTTCCACTGCTTGTTCAAGGCCGTGGTGCCGCTGGCCAGCTCGACTGCCAGCGGTTTGCCATCCGGGCGAATGCGGTAACCATCCTCACCGATGCGGTAACCGAAACGGTCGAGCAGGGCGTTGGCTGCGGCCGGGTCGTACTTGGGCGCGCCACGGAATGCCGGGTTGTGGCCGGCTACCCCGGCCGGCACAATGTAGTTCATCGGCACGGCCTGGCCACGGCGGATGGCGGCAATGGTTTCATTTACCGGGAAGGCCATGGCGATGGCGCGGCGCAGGGCGATCTTGTCCTTGCTGTCGCCGCCGACCACCGGGTCCTGCATATTGAAGAAGTGGAAGTTGACCTCCGGCATCTGCTGGCGTTGCAGTTGCATGCCCTGGCGCGCGTACTTGTCGGCCAGTTTCACGTCGAGCGGATTTTTCGGGTTGATTACCAGCGCGTCCTGCAGTGCCGCCTGCGGAATGCCGCTGACGTCCAGCTGGCGGTTGAGGAAGGACAGCCACAGCGGCTGTTCTTCCTCGATGATGGCTACTTCCACGCGGCCAACTCTTGGCAGGGTTTTGCCCTGCAGCGCCTTGACGACGGCCCTGTCTACAGGGTCGTTGCCGGGCACGCTGTCAAACACCACTTTGCGATAGCCCGGGTTGGCTTCCAGCACGATCTTGCTGCCGGGTTTCCATTCCTTCAGCAGGTAGGGACCGGTGCCGACCGGATGGGCATTGGTATTGTCGCGGTTGGCTTCGATGACCTCCCGTGCCACCGCGCCAAATGCCGGCATTGCCAGAATGGACAGGAAGTTGAAGTTGGTCTCGGTCAGGGTGAGCTGCAGGGTGTATTTGTCGACTACCTTGATACCCTCTACCGGGGTGTCGTAATTCAGCGCGCCCTTGCCGGCGGCTTTTACCAGCTCGTCGGCGCCGACAAAGCGGCCATCGACCAGAAAACTCCACGGCGAGCGCACGGTGGGATCGAGATGACGTTTGATGCTGTAGGCGTAATCGGCTGCGGTCAGCTCGCGTTTCTTGCCCTTGAAGGCGGCGTCGTCGGCAAAGTAGATGCCGGGCTTGATGTGGAAGGTGTAGACCTTGCCGTCAACCGAGACGCTGGGCAATGTGCTGGTGTTGGCCACCAGCTTGGCTGGCCGCGCCAGATAGTCGTAGCTGACCAGCGGATCGTAGATGTTTTCATTAATTGCGCTGGAATAAAGGTCCGAAACCTTGGCCGGGTCAAAGCCGGTTTCCGGGGCATTCATTGCCACGTGCAGTACCTTGTTCATATCGGCTGCAGTTGCCGGCAGCAGGGTGCATGCGGCCAACATGGCGAGCAGGGCGTGTTTGTTCATGATGGCTCCTCGTCTTTTGTCTTTATTTATAGTCTGCTAATAATCGCGGCTTTTGGGCGCCAGCATGCGCCGGTGATAACAGCTGGACCAGCTTAATGCAAGCGGCGCGCCAGCACTGCTTCTCAGCCACTGGCCGATGGGGCAGGCGGGCCGAGCCGGGCCAGCATATCCTGCAGCAACTCGATCAGCACGCGCACCTTCATTGGCAGGTAGCGCCGTGCCGGATATACCACGTAGACATCGGCGCTGCGGGTGCGATAGTCGGTCAATAGCGGCTGCAACTGGCCCTGGCGCAGCGCATCCTCCAGCAGAAAGCGTGGCTGGTGCAGGATGCCCATGCCGGCCACGGCCGCGCTGACCAGCACATCGCCGTTATTGCTCTGCAACGGGCCATCTACCGCAACCGCAATTTCCTCTTCACCATGCCAGAAGCGCCACGCCTGTGCCTGGCTGCCCTGCTGGTAACGCAGGCAGCTGTGCTTGAGCAGATCCTGCGGTGTTTCGGGTGTGCCGTTGGCCGCCAGGTAGGAGGGCGCGGCGCACAGCAGCATGTCGATGCGCCCTAGCGGGCGGGCGATCAAGCCGCCACCCAGGGGCTGGGTGCTGATACGCAGCGCCAGATCAAAGCCATCCTCCACCAGATCCACCTGCCGGTCGGACAGTTCCAGCTCCACCTGCAGCAGCGGGTGGCGGCAGCGCAGTTCTGCCAGCCAGTCCCCCAGATAGCGCATGCCGAATGACAACGGCGCCGCCATGCGCAGGGTGCCGCGCGCCTCCATGCTCTGCTGCATGGCCGCAGCATCGGCTTCCTCCAGCTGTGCCAGTACCAGCGCAGTGCGGCGGGCGTAATCCAGCCCGGCTTCGGTGAAGGCCAGACGGCGGGTGGTGCGCTGGATCAAGCGGGTGCCCAGCTCCTGCTCCAGCGCGCTGACGTATTTGCTGACCATGGCGGTGGACATTTCCAGCCGCCCGGCGGCGGCGACAAAACTGCCACTCTCGTGAATGGTGTGGAACACGCGCAATGCCACCAGTTTGTCCATGATTGTTTCTTTTTGGTAATGAATTCATTGCTTCAATAGCGGTTTATTTGCTTTAAGGCAAGGTGTTTAATGAACTCATCGCTGTGACACGCAGCACCCCCAACCGAAAGGAAAGCATCATGATCGATACCCGCACCGCGCCTTATGCCGCCCTGCTGCTGCGTCTGGCTCTTGGCATCATGTTTATCTCCCATGGCCTACTGAAGGTCCTGGTATTCACCCCGGCGGGAACGGCCGGCTATTTCCAGAGTATCGGTCTGCCGGGCTGGCTGGGCTATGTCACCATCGTGGCCGAACTGGGTGGTGGCGCGCTGATCCTGCTCGGCGTGGCCGCACGTCAGGTGTCGTTGCTGCTGGTACCCCTGTTGCTGGGCGCGGCCATTTTCGGCCACGGCGGCAATGGCTGGGTGTTCAGCAACCCGGGCGGTGGCTGGGAATACCCGGTGTTCCTGGCGATAGCCGCACTGGTGCAGGCGCTGCTGGGTGATGGTGCGCTGGCACTGAAGCCACTGGGCCGCAAGGAACGCTGAAAACTGCAGATAATTTGAACCGATTTTGTTGAATCGCGGCGCGGCCAACTGGCCGCGTTGTTTTGCCGGAGCATTACCATGTCCATCGCCCCACTGTTTATCTCGCACGGCGGCCCGGATGTGCTGATCAACGCCTCGCCGGCCCGCCATATCTGGCAGGCCCATGCGGCCGGGCTGCCGCGTCCGCGCGGTATCGTCATCATGTCCGCGCACTACCTGGCGCTGCAGCCACTGGTGGGCAGTGCCGCCCAGTGGCGTACGGTGCATGACTTTGGCGGCTTTCCCCGCGAGCTGTATCGTCTGAGCTATCCGGCGCACGGCGATGCGGCGCTGGCGCAGACGGTCAGTAATGCGCTGTCCGCTGCCGGTATCGCCCACCAGCAGGATCCGGCCGATGGCATGGATCACGGTGCCTGGGTACCGCTGCTGATGATGTATCCGGAGGCGGATATTCCGGTAGTAACGCTGTCTACGCTGCCGCGCCAGGACGCTGCAACACACTACCGATTGGGGCAGGCGCTGGCCGCGCTGGCCGAGCAGGATATTCTGATCATCGGTTCCGGCAGTGTTACCCACAATCTGTATGCGCTGGGTGCACCGGATACGCCGCCGCAGCCATGGGCTCAAGCCTTTGCCGACTGGATCGCGCAGCGTGTGCAACAAGGCGACGTTGACTCGTTGCTGGACTGGCAGGCGCAGGCGCCGTTTGCCCGCCAGAACCACCCGACCGACGAGCACCTGCTGCCGCTGTTCTTCGCACTGGGGGCTGCCAATGGCAAGCTTGGCCGCAGCCTGCATCGTGGCATCGAGTATGCGTCAGTCACCATGGATGCCTGGGTGTTTGATGCTGTAAACTCTTAGGTAGTCGTGCCCGGTTTTACGGGTAAAAAGCTCCCGTGGGGGAGCTTTTTCTATTTGGCGGCAGTCCAACCAAGTGTAGTTAGGGCAGACGGATTGGTGGCGACAAGTTTTCAAGTTACTGTTGGCGTGCAACTGGTTGGTTAATAAGTTTTAACCTGTAGTTGAAAAAAACTGCATTCTGACTTCGAATAATTGTACTGTTCCGCACCTTTGGCCTTCCTATAGTTACCCCATCAGAACAACTCGCAAATAGCCGCGGTAGCCTGCAGAGTGGGCGTGTGTTTTAGAAAACCAAATTTCTGCGGTGGTCAACGACGAGGTAAGGGGGAGGGTCTGACAAGTGCAGCTAGACCTGGAAAGGAAGCATCATGAAAAAGCTGATACTGCTCGCTTCTCTTTTTACCTTATATGCTGGTGCAGCCTTGGGCGCAGTTGTTCCGACAACGGATGACTCGCAAGATTCGGCAACAATGCTGACCAAACGTGAGAGCAGCGATTCGTTATACATCGCCAAACGTGAAAGTAGTGACCCGTTCTACATCGCCAAACGTGAAAGTAGCGACCCGTTCTACATCGCCAAACGTGAAAGTAGCGACCCGTTCTACATCGCCAAACGTGAAAGTAGCGACCCGTTCTACATCGCCAAACGTGAAAGTAGCGACCCGTTCTACATCGCCAAACGCGAAAGTAGCGACCCGTTCTACATCGCCAAACGCGAAAGTAGCGACCCGTTCTACATCGCCAAACGCGAAAGTAGTGACCCGTTCTACATCGCCAAACGTGAGAACAGTGATTCTTGGTACATCGCCAAGCGTGAAAACAGTGATAGCTGGTACATCGCCTGACTTCTTCTGTCGTGGTGGTTGGCAATCTGGTCACCAAGACGTCTAACTTCAAAAAGCCCGCGAGTCGGGCTTTTTGAATTTTTCTGACACGCTGCTGTCACAATCAATCGCCATGTGCATTGCACAATGCAATTTTCATAATTATACTCGCCATCCTCACTGAAGACCTGTTCGAATATTCGGAACAACTGTTTCGAATATTTGCACTTTATCCTAGTTTAGATAGTAACTATAGTTACTACATAGCAAGACATAACAAGCATATAAAGGTGATCCGCTCGTGAGCTAGCGGGCTACCATCTACATGAACAAGGCGGAAAAACTGAATAAGACGGCGAGCAACTGTCACGCCACATATTGATAAAGGATTTGATCATGAAAAAACTGCTTCTCATTGCCTCCATTTTTGCTGCCTTTGCTGGTGCTGCCCAAGCTGAAACTGTTGCCCAGCGCGAATCCGGTGATGCCCGCTACATCGCCCAGCGCGAATCCGGTGATGCCCGCTACATCGCCCAGCGCGAATCCGGTGATGCCCGCTACATCGCCCAGCGCGAATCCGGTGATGCCCGCTACATCGCCCAGCGCGAATCCGGCGATGCCCGCTACATCGCCCAGCGCGAATCCGGTGATGCCCGCTACATCGCCCAGCGCGAATCCGGTGATGCCCGCTACATCGCCCAGCGCGAATCCGGCGATGCCCGCTACATCGCCCAGCGTGAAACCGGTGATGCCCGTTACATTGCCTAATCACTGTCAGGTTTAAAACATGAAGCCCGCAACTGCGGGCTTTTTATTTGGAACCACCGGCCGGTGCTAGCGACTTGATGCCTACACCGCCCGTTGCAGCCAGTTGACCAGCGGCTGTCCCCGCCGCAGGTGTCGATCATGCGGTGGCAGCACCAGGTAGTAGCCTTTGCCGGATGGCACGGTACGGCGGCAGGGAGTGATCAGACTGCCGTCACGCAGGGCATCCTGCACGATGAACGGGTCCACCAGCGCGACGCCCAGGCCGTGGCGGGCGGCTTCGATGCCCATTACGTCGGCGTCGAACAGCAGTTCCTTCTGTCCCTTCGGCCATGCCGTGCCCAGCCACAGCTCCCAGTCGTGGCGGTCGCGGCTGGTGTGGATCAGGGTGTAATCGGCCAGTTGTTCGATGCTCAGCTGGCTGTTGCCCTTCAGCAGGGCGGGGGAGGCGACCGGGGTCAGGACTTCGCGGTGCAGCAGCTCGATGTTGACGCCGGGCCAGTCGCCCTCGCCGTACTGGATGGCCAGATCGAACAGGCCCCAGTCGAAAGCCGGCTTTTCTTCCCATACCGTGCTGACGTTGATGTCCAGATCGGGAAACTGCGCCTTGAAGTCCTGCAGCTGCGGTACCAGCCAGCGCACGGCAATGGAGGGGGGCGACTTGATGCGGATGCTGTGCTGGCGCTGGCTGAGCTGCTCGCAGGTATCGCTGATCTGCTGCAGCGCATCGTGCAGGCAGTGCTGCAAGGTGGCGCCTTCCGGCGTCAGCGCGATGCCGCGCTGGCTGCGGATCAGCAAGGGAAAGCCGAAGTGCTCTTCCAGATTGCGCACCTGGTGGCTGGCCGCGCTCTGGGTCAGGTACAGCGTTTCGGCGGCCTTGGTAAAGCTTTGCAGGCGGGCAACTGCTTCAAAGATACGCAGGGCATTGAGCGGCGGCAGTTTGGTCATCGGGCAGCGGGGACAAAGTGTTGTCCGCCACAATCTGCCGTATCGGCAGCCGGCTCGTCAATGCGCACTGCAACTCTTCGCTGATGGTGCCGCAGCGCCAGGCGATCTCGTCGCAGCTGAGACGCGCATCGCCCCACAGCGTGACTTCGTCGCCGATGCCGACTTGCGGCAGTGTCGTCAGGTCGATGGCCAGCACATTCATTGCCACGCGGCCAACCAGCGGTACCCGTTGGCCGCAGACCAGTACCGGCGTACCGCTGGGTGCCGCGCGCGGGTAGCCGTCGCCGTAGCCGGCGCCGACGATGCCGATGCGCATCGGTTTCTCGGCGGTAAAAGCGGCGCCGTAGCCGATGCTGTCACCCGGCTGCAGCTCGCTGGTGTGCACGATGCGGGCGGCAAAGCGCATTACCGGTCGCAGGCCGTCGAGCCACAGACTGGTATCCGGGTAGAACGGATTGTTGTTGTACAGCAGGCCGCCGAGGCGCACCGCGGTGCCATGGGTCAGCGGCGCGCGCAGGGTGGCGGCACTGTTGGCGGCGGTATACGGCAGCCCGGTGGCATCCACCACCTGCATGAAACGCTGCCACGGCGTGTCCAGCTTGATGGCCAGATCGTCGGCGCAGGCGAAGTGGGTCATCAGCCCGGCGACATCGCAGCCCAGCGCGCGCAGTTCCGCCACCACGGAGATGGCGCGTTCCGGCACGAAGCCGAAGCGGGTCATGCCGGTATTCACCTTGACCCACACCCGCAAAGGTTGGCCGCAACTACGCAGCCATTGCAGCTGGTGTTCGGAGCGCACCACCACGTCCAGTTGCCAGGCATGCGCCTCTTCCAGCTCGCGCGGTTCGATGGCGCCTTCCAGCAGCAGGATCGGTGCGCGCACGCCGGCATGGCGCAGTGCCAGGGCATCGTCCAGATTGATCAGCGCGAAACCGTCGGCTTGCGGCAAGGCCTGTGCCACCCGCAGCAGGCCGTGACCATAGCCATTGGATTTCACCACCGCCCACACTTTGGTGTGCGGCAGCTGGCGCTTGGCCTGGGCGTAATTGTGGCGCAGGGCGGGCAGATTGATTTCGGCGTAGGCGGTGCGGGTCATGGCGGGGCTTTCATGCCGGGCAGGGCACCCGGCAACAAGGAGGCTGGAGAGTGGCCGGCAGTACACCGGCCACGATCAGGCGCTTACTTGAACGGATAGATGTCGTAGCTGAAGTACTTGTTCTGGATCTTCTTGTAGCTGCCGTCGGCCAGAATCTTCTTCAACGCGGCATTCCCCTTGGCGAGCAATTCCTTATTGCCTTTCTGAACCGCCATGCCGCTGCCCATGTAGTACTTGGGATCGTTGTAGACCGGGCCGACAAAGGCGTAACCCTTGCCCATCGGCTTTTGCAGGAAGTCCTCGTCACCGACGTTGGCATCCAGGTACACCGCATCCAGGCGCTGGTTGGTCAGGTCGAGGAAGCTGTCGGTCACCTTGCTGTACAGCTTCAGCTTCACGCCTTTCGGTACCCACTTGGCGGTAGCTTCCTCGCGCTGGATCGAGGTGCGCAGCACGCCGATGGTCTTGCCCTTGAACCAGGCATCGTCGACCTTGGTACCCTGTTTGGCGACCAGGCGGCCCGGAATGTTGAAGTACATATCGCTGAAGTCCACCGCCTTGGCACGTTCTGGGGTGATGTTCATCGAGGCGATGGCCATGTCGAACTTTTTGGCCTGGACTGCGGGGATGATGCCGTCGAAGTCCATGGTGCTGACTTCGCACTGCAGCTTGGCTTCGGCGCAGATGGCGCGGGCGATGTCCGGATCGAAGCCGACGATGCTGCCATCCGGGTTGACCTTGGAGAACGGCGGGTAGCTGACATCGGTAACGATGCGCACGGTCTGGGCAGTGGCCAGCAGCGGCAGGGAGCACAACAGGGACAGCGCGAGGACATGCTTGCAGTTCATGACGATCTCCATTTCTCTTTTGTAGTCGCGGCGATCTGGGCCGTTGAAGCTAGGCTAATCGCACGCTTGTGGTGTCACAAATGATTAATCACCATTGGGGCATGAGATAAATTCATGTTGTGCCGGCGGTGGCGGAATGTAAAAAACCCCGCGCAGGGCACGGGGTTTTTGTAGCGATATGCGGCCAACGTTGGCCGCAGACATCAGTTCTTGAACGGGTAGATATCGTTCTTGAAGTACTTGCCCTGGATCTTCTTGTAGGTACCGTCGGCCAGAATCTTCTTCAGTGCCACGTTGATCTTGGTCAGCAGCTCCTTGTTACCCTTCTGCACGGCGATGCCGCAACCCTGGTAGTACTTCGGGTCGTTGAATACCGGGCCGACAAAGGCATAGCCCTTGCCCTTCGGGGTTTTCAGGAAGTCTTCCTCACCCACGGTGGATTCCAGGAATACCGCATCCAGACGCTGGCTGGACAGGTCCAGGAACGCATCGGTGATCTTGCCGTAAATCTTGATGCTGGCGCCCTTCGGCTTCAGTTTGGCATTGCCTTCCTGTTCCTGCACCGCGCTACGCAGCACGCCGATGTTCTTGCCCTTGTACCAGGCGTCGTCGATCTTGGTGCCTTCCTTGGCCAGCAGGCGGCCCGGCACGTTGAAGTACATGTCGCTGAAGTCCACCACCTTGGCGCGGTCCGGAGTGATGCTCATCGAGGCGATGGCCACGTCGTATTTCTTGGCCTGCAGCGCCGGGATGATGCCGTCAAAATCCATGGCCTTCAGGTCGCACTGCAGCTTGGCCTCGGCGCAGACGGCGCGGGCGATGTCCGGATCGAAACCGGTGATGCTGCCGTCGGCAGACTGCTTGGAGAACGGCGGGTAGCTGACATCGGTCACGATGCGGACTACTTCGGCCTGGGCCAGGGCGGGCAGGGGCACACAGGGCACCAAGGGCGAGTGCTTGCTTGAAGTTCATGAAGTCTCCTTTGGGGGTAACGGCGTCTTTGCGCCAATTGCCTGACTGTTCTACCGCATCCATCCGGCAACGGCTAATGACGGAGGCAAATGTATATATATTTGTCGCTTATCGGAAAGGCGGACAGAAAAAAGCCCGCGCACTGTGGCGCGGGCTGCACGGCCGGACAAAAACGGCCGCCGTGCTTCAGCGGGTGATCGGCTTGTAGCGGATGCGCTTGGGCTTGGCACCTTCCTCGCCCAGGCGTTTCTTCTTGTCGGCTTCGTATTCCTGATAGTTGCCGTCAAAGAAGGTCCACTGCGATTCGCCTTCCGCCGCCAGGATGTGGGTGGCGATACGGTCGAGGAACCAGCGGTCGTGGGAAATCACGAACACGGTGCCGGCAAACTCCAGCAGCGCGTCTTCCAGCGCGCGCAGGGTTTCCACGTCCAGGTCGTTGGACGGTTCATCCAGCAGCAGCACGTTGCCGCCCTTGAGCAGGGTCTTGGCCAGGTGCAGACGGCCGCGCTCGCCACCGGACAGCATGCCCACCTTCTTCTGCTGGTCGCCGCCCTTGAAGTTGAAGCGGCCGAGATAAGCACGGCTGGACATCTCGAACTTGCCCACGGTGAGGATGTCGGCGCCGCCGGACACGTCCTCGAACACGGTCTTGTCGCCTTCCAGGCCTTCGCGGCTCTGCTCGACAAAAGCCATCTGCACGGTCTGGCCGATTTTCACCGTACCGGCGTCCGGCTGTTCCTTACCGGCAATCATCTTGAACAGCGTGGATTTACCGGCGCCGTTGGGGCCGATGATGCCGACGATGGCGCCCGGCGGCGCCTTGAACGACAGGTTGTCGATCAGCAGGCGATCGCCAAAGCCTTTCGATACGCCGTCGAACTCGATGACTTCGTTACCCAGACGCTCGGCTACCGGGATGAAGATTTCCTGGGTTTCGTTGCGCTTCTGGTGTTCGAAGCTGGACAGTTCCTCGAAGCGGGCGATACGCGCCTTGGACTTGGCCTGGCGGCCTTTCGGGTTCTGGCGCACCCATTCCAGTTCCTGCTTCATCGCCTTCATGCGCGCGGCTTCACCCTTGGCTTCCTGCTCCAGGCGGGTCTCCTTCTGTTCCAGCCAGCTGGAGTAGTTGCCCTTCCACGGAATGCCTTCGCCGCGGTCCAGTTCCAGAATCCACTCGGCGGCATTGTCTAGGAAGTAACGATCGTGGGTGACCGCCACCACGGTGCCGGGGAAGCGCACCAGGAACTGTTCCAGCCACTCCACCGATTCGGCGTCCAGGTGGTTGGTCGGTTCGTCCAGCAGCAGCATGTCCGGCTTGGACAGCAATAGCTTGCACAGTGCCACGCGGCGTTTTTCACCACCGGACAGCGGGCCGATCTTGGCATCCCACGGCGGTAGGCGCAGCGCGTCGGCAGCCAGTTCCAGCTGCAGTTCGATATTGTCGCCGGCACCGGCGGAGATGATGGCTTCCAGCTTGGCCTGTTCCTCGGCCAGCGCGTCGAAGTCGGCATCCGGCTCGGCGTAGGCAGCGTAGACTTCTTCCAGGCGTTTTTGCGCGCCCATCACGTCTCCCATGCCGCTTTCCACTTCCTCGCGCACGGTTTTTTCCGGGTCCAGTTGCGGTTCCTGCGGCAGGTAGCCGATGTTCAGGTTCGGCTGCCACTGCACTTCGCCGTCGTATTCCTTTTCCACGCCGGCCATGATCTTCAGCACGGTGGACTTACCGGCGCCGTTCAGACCCAAGAGGCCGATCTTGGCGCCCGGGAAGAAGGACAGCGAAATGTCCTTGATGATCTGGCGCTTGGGCGGGACGATTTTGCTCACGCGGAGCATGGACATCACGTATTGGGCCATGGTGTTTGGTTTACCCGTAAACAGTTGGCAATAAAAAAGTCAGCCGCCGATTTTAACAGCGGCACAGGGGTTGCGGCCAACCTTGGCCGCGGCGTTACTGGCGGGCAGTACGCACATTGGCCGGCGCGCTGGCGGCCTGATCGTTGCTGCGCCACGGGTTGATGTCCAGCCCGCCGCGGCGGGTGTAGCGCGCGTACACCGTCAGCTTGCTCGGTGCGCAGGCACGCAGCACGTCGACAAAGATGCGCTCCACGCACTGCTCGTGGAATTCGTTGTGCTGGCGGAAGCCGATCAGGTAGCGCAGCAGGGTTTCGCGGTCGATCTGCGGGCCGGTATAGCTGATCTGTACGCTGCCCCAGTCCGGCTGGCCGGTGACCAGACAGTTGGATTTCAGCAGCTGCGAACTCAGCGTCTCGCTGACGATGTTGGCCGCATCGGCCTTCAGCGCATCCGGACACGGCGCGTAGTTGTCCACCGCGATGTCCAGCTCGTCGATGCACTCGCCGCGCAGTTCCACGATCTGCTCGCGGGCAAACTCGGCGGGGGACAGCAGGCTCACCGTCACCTTGCCGCCGGCGGCGTTGGACAGGTCCAGCTCCAGCTGGCCGGCGACCTGCTGCCAGCTGTCGATGCGGGTCTGGTTATAGCTGTTCAGATACAGCTTGAACGACTTGGATTCGATCAGCCGCGGGCTGTCGGCCGGAATGCGGAAGGTGGCGATGGCCACCTGCGGCTTGCCCTTGCCGTTGAGCCAAGACAGCTCGTAGCCGGTCCACAGGTCGACGCCGGCAAACGGCAGCGCGCCTTCGGCCACGCCGATCTCATCGCGCTTTTGCTGGCGGGCGATGGGGAACAGCAGGCTGGGGTCGTAGTGGTCCTGGTAGTCTACTTTCTTGCCCAGCGGGGAGAATTCCGGGGTGTAAGTCGGGTTCATGTCGATTCCTCGTGCTGCGGCCAACCCGCAGGTTGGCCGCATGTTTTGTTCTAGTCTGCCGCCGTCAGCGGCACAAGCGGGGCTAGATCACCCTGCGCATGAACTGCTGCGGGCGCAGCCCCTGGGCGAACAGGGCGCCAAAGTAGGCGATCGCCCCGACCACGACCAGCAGCAATAGCCATAGCGCGCGCTGCCAGCTATGACCATGCCAGTCGATGGCAAAGCCGGCCTGGATGGCAAGCAGCACGCCGGCCATTACCGCGCAGGCAACCAGCAGCTGGCGGATGAAGCGCCCCCAGCCGGTGTCCGCGCGGTAGATGCCGTGCTTTTTCAGCTGGTAGTACAGCAGGCCGGCATTCAGGCAGGAAGCGAGGCCGATGGACAGCGACAGCCCGGCGTGGGCCAGCGGGCCGATAAAGGCCAGGTTCATCAGCTGGGTGGCGATCAGCGTGGTGATGCCGATCTTCACCGGCGTCTTGATGTTCTGGCGGGCGTAGAAGCCGGGTGCCAGCACCTTCACCACGATCAGGCCGGTGAGGCCCACCGCGTAGGCGATCAGCGCGCGCTGGGTCATGTCGGCATCCAGTGCACTGAATTTGCCATACATGAACAGGGTGGCGATCAGCGGCTTGGACAGTACTGCCAGCCCGACTGAAGACGGTACCGCCAGCAGCAGCGACAGGCGGATACCCCAGTCCAGCAGGTGGCTGAACTCCTCGCGCGCCTCGTCGCCACGCGCGGCGTACTTGGACAGCGACGGCAGCAGGATGGTCCCCAGCGCCACGCCCAGCACGCCGGTGGGAAACTCCATCAGCCGGTCGGCGTAGTACATCCACGACACGCTGCCGGAGGCGAGGAAGGAGGCGAAGATGGTGTTGATCACCAGCGACACCTGGGCGATGGACACCCCGAGGATGGCCGGGCCCATTTTCCGGATCACGCGCCACACCGCCGCATCACGCAGGTTCAGTCGTGGTAGCGGCAGCATGTCGAGTTTGCGCAGGTGCGGCAGCTGGTAGGCCAGCTGCGCGATGCCGCCGAAGAACACCGCCCAGCCCAGCACCAGTACCGGCGGGTGGAAATACGGTGTCAGCAGCAGCGAACAGACAATAAAGGAGATGTTCAGCAGCGTGGGCGTGAACGCCGGCACCGAGAAGCGGTTCCAGGTATTGAGCACGCTGCTGGCCAGCGACGACAGCGAAATGAACAGAATATAAGGAAAGGTGATGCGCAGCAGCTCGCTGGTCAGGTCCATCTTGCCCTGGTTGTCGGCAAAGCCCGGGGCGGTGATCCAGATGATCCACGGTGCGGCCAACATGCCCAGTGCGGTGACCACGGCCAGGACCAGGGTCAGCGTGCCGGTAATGTGCGACAGGAATACGCGGGTGGCTTCTTCGCCGCGCTGCTCCTTGTATTCCGCCAGCACCGGCACGAACGCCTGCGAGAAGGCGCCTTCGGCAAAAATACGGCGCAACAGGTTGGGCAGTTTGAAGGCGACAAAAAAGGCATCGGTCGCCAGGCCAGCGCCAAATATGCGCGCGGTAATCGTGTCACGCACGAAGCCGAGAATGCGCGACACCAGGGTCATGCTGCTGACTCTGGCCAGGGCTTTTAGCAAGTTCATGTTTTGATTGGGTGTGGGCTGGTTTGAACGGCAAAATGGCCGCCAGTTTACGCGGCTGGGTTTGTTGTTGCAAAACCTCATGTTAGGGCTTAGAATCGCCGGTTTCAGATTCCGCTCATCAGGAGAAACACATGGCTAACAGCGCACAAGCTCGCAAGCGTGCACGCCAGGCTCTCAAGCAGCGCGCGCACAACGCCAGCCTGCGTACTGCATTCCGCACTGCAGTTAAAAAAGTAATCAAGGCTGTTGAAGCTGGCGACAAGGCTGCTGCTCAAGTCGTTTTCCACGCTTCCACCAAAGTCATCGATCGTATCGCTGACAAGGGCGTGTTCCACAAGAACAAGGCCGCTCGCCATAAGAGCCGTCTGTCCGCCCAGATTAAGGCAATGGCTGCCTAATCTGCCAAAACGGCAAAAGAATACGCAAAGGCTCCGCAATCGCGGGGCCTTTTGTGTTTCTGGCGCCGGTAAGGGCAACAAAAAACCCGCAGCGCTGCGGGTTTTTTGTTTGTCGGTTTGTGCCGGTTTACAACTCTACGTCGCCAGCCAGTAATGCCGCCGCCTGGCGCGCCATTTCGCCTTCTTCGTCGGTGGCCAGTACGTAGGCGTGGCGCGGGCTGCCGGTGGCAGTGAGGCGGGTGGCGTGTGACAGGTTGGCCGCAAGGGCGGCTTCGAAGCCCAGCCACGCCCGCTGTTTCAGGATGCGACCGCGCACTTCCGGCGAGCGCTCGCCGATGCCGGCGGTGAACACGAGGGCGTCCAGCCCGCGCATGGCGGTGGCCAACGATGCCACCTCGCGCGCGGCGCGATAGCAGAACAGCTCCACCGCCTCGCGGGCGGATTCCTGTTTGCTGGCTAGTAGTTCGCGCATGTCGGCGGACAGGCCGGACACGCCGAGCAGGCCGCTCTTCTTGTACAGCTCCTGCCGTACAGCCGCCACGTCCATGCCGGCGTGCTCCATCCAGTACAGCACCACTTCCGGGTCCAGATTGCCGGGGCGGCTGCCCATCATCAGCCCGTCCACGGCGGAAAAGCCCATGCTGGAGGCAATGCTCTGGCCTGCATGCAGCGCGCAGGCGCTGGCACCGCTGCCAAGGTGCAGTACTACCACGCGGGCATCGGCCAGGCCCAGCTCAGGCAAGTGGCGGGCGATGGAGGCATATGACAAACCATGAAAGCCGTAGCGGCGGATGCCGGCGTCGTGCCAGTGGCGGGCAATGCCGAAGCGGGTGGCGATGGCCGGTTGCCGCGCATGGAAGGCGGTGTCGAAACAGGCGATCTGCGTCAGTTGCGGGTCGAGGCGGGCGAAGGCGGACATCACCGCCAGGCTGACCGGCTGGTGCAGCGGCGCCAGCGGAATCAGCGCCGCCAGATCATCCAGCACGCTGGCGGTGAGAACCACCGGCGCGTGGTAGTGCTCGCCGCCATGCACCACGCGGTGTGCCACCGCCAGCGGCTGCAGCGCGTGGTCGGCCAGCAGGTTGAGCATGGCCCCGATTGCCTCGTCGCGGCTGCCACTCGTCAAGGTCAGCTGCTCGCGCTTGCCGGCGGCATCCAGCGTCAGCGTGCTGCCTTCCGCACCGAAGTGATCCACCATGCCGCGCGCCAGCAGCGTGCGGCCATCGGCTTCGTAGGCGCGGAATTTCAGGGTGGCGGAACCGGCGTTGACGGCGATCAGGGCCTTACTCATGGGTCAGGCTTTCTTGTGGCTGGCGGCTAGCACGTTGGCCACCGCTGCCGACGCGATGCGGCCGGCGGCATCATCGGCGCGGCTGGTGAGGATAATGGGCACGCGTGCGCCCATCACGATGCCGGCGCTGGCGGCCGCCGCCAGGTAGGTCAGCTGCTTGGCCAGCATATTGCCGGATTCCAGATCCGGTACCAGCAGGATATCCGGTTCGCCGGCTACCGGGGAGGTAATGCCCTTGGTGTCGGCCGCCTCGTGCGAGATGGCGTTGTCGAAGGCCAGCGGACCGTCCAGTATCCCGCCCTTGATCTGGCCGCGATCGGCCATCTTGCACAGCGCGGCGGCATCCAGCGTGGAACGGATCTTGGGATTGATGGTTTCCACCGCCGACAGGATCGCCACCTTGGGCTGGGCAATGCCCAGTGCATGGCACAGGTCGATGGCGTTCTGGCAGATGTCGCGCTTGGCTTCCAGCTCCGGTTCGATATTGATGGCGGCATCGGTAATGAACAGGTAGCGCGGGTAGCTTTCTACCTTCATCACGAACACATGGCTGACGCGGCGGTCGGTGCGGATGCCCTTGCTGCGGTCCAGCACTGCGGCCATGAATTCGTCGGTGTGCAGGCTGCCTTTCATCAGCATGTCGGCAAAGCCGCCACGGACCAGTGCCACCGCGCGTTCGGCGGCAGCGTGGCTGTGTTCGACGTCGATGACTTCGAAGCGGCCGAGGTCGATGTCCAGTGTGGCGGCCAACTTCTGCAGTTTGGCTTGCGGTGCCACCAGAATGGGGGTGGCAATACCCTGTTCGGCGGCCTCGACGGCGCCCAGCAGGGCCTCGGTGCTGCACGGATGGGCTACCGCCATCGGGCGTGGTCCGTTGGCGCGGGCCTGCTCGATGATGTCGGCAAAAGCGTGTTCGTCGCGGGTCATGATTGCTTCCTGGTTAGGACGGGACGTTGGCCGCATCAGGCCATGATGTTGAAGCCGCCATCGACGTAGATAACCTCGCCGGTCAGCGCGCGTGCCGCGTCGGATACCAGGAAGGCGCAGACGTTGCCGACATCTTCAATATCGACCAGCCGGTTCTGCGGTGCATGCTCGATTGCACTGTCGATCAGCCGGTCGAAGTGGGCGATACCGCTGGCAGCGCGGGTTTTCAGCGGCCCCGGTGATACCGCATGCACGCGGATGCCCCTGGCGCCCAGCTCGTGTGCCATGTAGCGGGCGCTGGATTCCAGTGCCGCTTTCACCGGCCCCATGATGTTGTAGTTTTCCACCACCTTGTCGGCACCGTAGTAGCTCATGGTGATCAGCGCGCCGCCATGCGGCATCAGTGGCTCGGCCAGCCGCGCCATCTCGATGAAGGAGTAGCAGGATACGTGCATCGCCTGCTGGAAGCCGGCCAGCGAGCAGTCGGTGACGCGGCCGTGCAGGTCGTCCATCGGGCAGTAGGCAATCGAATGGATGACGAAATCCAGCTCGCCCCAGGTTTCGCCAATGGCGGCGAAGACTTTTTCCAGCTCGCCGGGGATTTCCACATTCAGTGGCAGCACCAGATTGGCATCTACTGTTTCGGCCAGCGGGCGCACGTATTTCTCGGCTTTGTCGTTGAGGTAGGTGATCGCCACTTCGGCGCCCTGCTCATGCAGGATCTTGGCGCAGCCATAGGCAATGCTGTTCTGGTTGGCGATGCCGACGATCAGGCCGCGTTTGCCGGCCAGCGGACGGTGTGCTTGGGTCATGGAGTGCTCCTGGGAACTGGCTTGCCAGTAGGATGAAAGATGGATCGAGAGTCGATGCTGCCGCGTGCCTGTTGCAGTGCCATGAATCCGTTTTTGTATTGGCGTATCAGTCGGATATAATCGCCGGTTTGGCAGCCGAGACTTGTCCTTACGACAAGCTGGCCCCATTATTCTGAACTGTTTGTTGCAGTGCGATTTGATGCACTGCAATATAGTTCGATAATCCCCGTGGTTGTAGTTGGAGTGGTAAAACATGCCGATTTACGAATACCGTTGTGATGCCTGTGGTGCTCAAAAGGAACATCTGCAGAAGATGAGCGATGAACCGATCGCACAGTGTCCGTCCTGCGGCAGCAGTGATTATGCCAAACAATTGTCCGCCGCCGGTTTCCAGCTCAAGGGCAATGGCTGGTATGTGACTGACTTCAAGAACAGTGGCAGCGGCCCGGCCTGTGGCAGCGGCGGCTGTGGTGGCGGTGGCTGTGCCTGAAGCCAACATGAAACACATCAAGATGACCCTGCGCGGCTATCTGGTGACCGGGATCCTGATCTGGTTGCCGATCGCCATTACGCTGTGGGTGCTGAACCTGATCATCGGCACGCTGGATCAGACCATCAACCTGTTGCCGCGCTCCTGGCGTCCGGAAAGCCTGTTCGGTTTCGATATTCCGGGGTTGGGGGTAGTGCTGGCGTTTGCCGTGCTGGTGGGGACCGGTTTCATGGCGGCCAACGTGCTGGGGCAGCGGCTGCTGGACCTGTGGCAGCTGATCCTGACCCGCACTCCGGTAGTCAGCACCATCTACAACAGCGTGAAGCAGGTCAGCGATACCTTGCTGTCCGACTCCGGCCAGGCGTTCCGCAAGGCGCTGCTGGTGCGTTTCCCGCATCAGGGCGCGTGGACGGTGGCTTTCCAGACTGGCGCACCGAGCGGCCAGTTGAAGGAAGAGCTGGGTGAGGAGGATCATGTCAGCGTATATGTGCCGACCACGCCCAACCCGACTTCCGGCTACTTCATCATCGTGCCAAAAAGCGAGACCCGCGAGCTGGACATGAGTGTGGACGAAGCACTGAAATACGTGATTTCGATGGGGGTGGTGGCGCCGCCTGCTCCCGCCGCCGCCCGCTCGCAACAGAGCGACGAGCGAAATTGACAGGGTTGGCCGCAGGCTTGCGGCCAACCCTGCTTCCGCGCCGGCTCCCGTTATCCGAACTACCCGAATTCAACACATAAGGCATTGCAATGCGTACCGATTATTGCGGACTCATCGACAAGAAATACCTCGGCCAGACCGTTACGGTAAAAGGCTGGGCCCATCGTCGTCGCGACCATGGCGGCGTGATCTTCATCGACCTGCGTGACCGTGAAGGTCTGGTGCAGGTGGTGATCGACCCGGACACCCCGGAAGCGTTCCAGACTGCCGACAGCGCGCGTAACGAGTTCGTGCTGTCCATCACCGGTATCGTGCGCGAGCGTCCGGCCGGCACCGCCAACAGCAAGATGATCTCCGGCGAGATCGAAATCCTGGCCAAGGAAATCGAAATCCTGACCGCTGCGGCCACCCCGCCGTTCCAGATCGACGACGAGAACCTGTCCGAGAACGTACGCCTGACCAACCGCGTCATCGACCTGCGCCGTCCGGCGATGCAGAAGAACCTGCGTCTGCGCTACAAGGTAGCCATGGGCGTGCGTAACCACCTGGACAAGCAGGGCTTCATCGACATCGAAACCCCGATGCTGACCCGCTCCACCCCGGAAGGCGCCCGCGACTACCTGGTACCGTCCCGCGTGCATCCGGGCGAGTTCTTCGCGCTGCCGCAATCGCCGCAGCTGTTCAAGCAGCTGCTGATGGTGGCCGGCTTCGACCGCTACTACCAGATCACCAAGTGCTTCCGTGACGAAGACCTGCGTGCCGACCGCCAGCCGGAATTCACCCAGATCGATATCGAGACCTCGTTCCTGAACGAGGACGAGATCATGGACATCACCGAAAACATGGCGCAGGAAATCTTCCGCGACGTGATGGGCGTGGAACTGGGCAAGTTCCCGCGCATGACCTACGCCGATGCCATGTACTACTACGGTTCCGACAAGCCGGACCTGCGCGTATCCCTGCAGTTCACCGAACTGACCGACGTGATGAAGTCGGAAGAGTTCAAGGTGTTCCGCGGCGCCGCCGACATGGCCAACGGCCGTGTGGTTGCCCTGCGCGTACCGGGTGGTGCCACCATCAGCCGCAAGGAAATCGACGACTACACCCAGTTCGTCGGCATCTACGGCGCCAAGGGTCTGGCCTACATCAAGGTTAACGATGTCACCAAGCTGAACGAAGAGGGCCTGCAGTCCCCGATCGTCAAGTTCCTGTCCGCCGACGGCATCAAGGCCATCATCGAGCGTACCGGTGCCCAGAACGGCGACATCATCTTCTTCGGTGCCGACAAGGCCAAGGTGGTGAACGAGGCGATCGGCGCGCTGCGCATCAAGATCGGTCACGAGCGCGGTCTGGAAGGCGGCTACTTCGTGAAAGAATGGCGCCCGCTGTGGGTGGTGGACTTCCCGATGTTCGAGCATGACGAGGAAGACGACCGCTGGACCGCCTGCCACCATCCGTTCACCAGCCCGAAGCCGGGCCATGAAGACCTGATGGACACCGATCCGGGCGCTTGCCTGGCCCGTGCCTACGACATGGTGCTGAATGGCTGGGAAATCGGTGGCGGTTCGGTGCGTATCCACCGTGCCGAAGTGCAGGAGAAGGTGTTCGCCGCGCTGAAGATCACGCCGGAAGAGCAGCAGAACAAGTTCGGCTTCCTGCTGGACAACCTGAAGTTCGGTGCGCCGCCGCACGGTGGCCTGGCCTTCGGTCTGGACCGTCTGGTGACCCTGATGGCTGGTGCCGAGTCGATCCGCGACGTGATCGCCTTCCCGAAAACCCAGCGTGCCCAGTGTCTGCTGACCAACGCCCCGGGCGCGGTGGACGAGAAGCAGCTGCGCGAACTGAACCTGCGCCTGCGCCAGAAGGCCGAGCCGACCGCCTAAGGTTGGCCGCATGCCAGTGCACAACGGACTCCCGCGGGAGTCCGTTTTTACTTGTCTGGCATCTTGAAATCGTGGCGGCAGCTACTATCTTGAGACGCACACCACAGGCAATTGCCTGTCGCTATGGTTGGAATTGGCAATTTCAATTTGAGTGTGCCGGCAGGCTGCGTTTATAACCCGTCAGCAGCCGGCATGCACCGGACATCGACCCATTACAGCAAGTCATTTACCCAAGGAGATTCTCATGGCCGTACTCGTAGGCAAGCAAGCCCCGTTCTTTGATGGTTCCAAAGCCTTCTCCGCCGTGCTGGGCAACGGCGAGATCGTGGACAACTACTCCTTCAAGGATGCTACCGCCGGCAAATACACCGTAGTGTTCTTCTACCCGCTGGACTTCACCTTCGTGTGCCCGTCCGAACTGATCGCCTTCGACCACCGCCTGGCCGAGTTCAAGGCCCGTAATGTGGAAGTGATCGGCGTGTCCATCGACAGCCAGTTCAGCCACGCAGCATGGCGCAACACCCCGGTAGAAAAAGGCGGTATCGGCCAGGTTGGTTACACCCTGGTGGCCGACATCCAGCACGACCTGTGCAAGGCCTTCGATGTTGAAGCCGACGGTGGCGTGGCCTTCCGCGGTTCCTTCCTGATCGACAAGTCCGGCGTGGTACAGCACCAGGTTGTCAACAACCTGCCGCTGGGCCGCAACGTTGACGAAATGCTGCGCATGGTTGACGCCCTGCAGTTCACCGAAGAGCACGGCGAAGTGTGCCCGGCTGGCTGGAACAAGGGCAAGAAAGGCATGAAGCCGTCCGCCGAAGGCGTGGCTTCCTACCTAGCTGAAAACGCCGCCGCCCTGTAATCGACGCCTGGCTGCGGCCAACGTTGTGAGCAGTAAAAAGCCCTGCCATCCGGCAGGGCTTTTGTCGTTTGGCCGCCGATTACTGCGCGGCCAACATGCGCCGCAACGGTCCGGCCTGCAGCAGCGCGGTGAGCACGCCGATGGCGGCGCACAACCACCACAGCATGGCGCCGCCGAACTGGCCGTAAGCCCAGGTGCCCAGCGCCGGCGCATACAGTGCCCGACCGCTCCAGGCCGCGTTGTAGATGCCGAGATAGCGGCCACGCTGGCGTCCTTCCGAGCGCAACATCACCAGTGTCGACCAGGTGGGCGACATCAGCAGCTCGCCGATGGTCAGTACTACCATCGCCAGTAGCGCCCACAGCGGCTGCTGGCCGGCATTGAGCAGCAGGAAGCTGCACCCCATGCACAGCACCGACAGCTGCGAGCAGCGCGCCAGCCCCCAGCGGCCAACCCGGCGGGCGATCCACACCTGCAGGCACACCACCATCAGGCCATTGAGGGTGAACAGGTAGCCGATCCATTCCGGCCCCAGACCGTAATGCTGGCGCAGGAACAACCCCAGCGTGCCGTACATCTGGTCGAATACCGCCACGATCAGCAGCAGGCCAAGCAGAAACTGCAGGAAGGCCAGGTCGCGCCATGGCGAGCCGCTAGTGTCTGCCGCGGCAGTCGCGTTGTGGCTATGTTTTGCCGGCAGGGCAATGCCATAGTGACGATAGGCCCAGACCATCCAGCCGCAAGCCAGCATGCTGCACAGGCCCTGCGCAATGAATACCCAGTGGTAGCCGTAATGCGCCAGCAGGCCGCCGGTGATGCCGGCCAGCGAGGTGCCGAGGTTGAACGCCACCCGGTACATTCCTTGCGCGGTTGGCCGCTTGTCCGGGCTGCACGGCTCCAGTGCCAGCCGCATATTGCCGGGACGGAAGCCGCCATCGGCCAGACCGGCCAGTAGCAGCAGCGGCACAAATGCCCATACCGGCAGCGGTAGCGCCAGACATAAAGTGAAGATGCCGCCGGCCAGCAACAGCGCGGCAGTCAATTTGCGGGCGTCCAGCCGGTCAGACAGCGCGCCGCCGGCATAGGCACCGGCCAGGCAGCCCAGTCCGTAACAGCTCATCAGCAAGCCGATGCTGCTGTAGGACAACTGGTAGCGTTCCAGAAAGAACAGCGGCAGGAACAGTTTGGCGATGCCGCCCATGGTGTTCAGCAGGGTGGCGACCACCTGGATGTAGACCGAGGGCGGCAGGCCGCGAAACGGAGAGGCAATGCGGCGCCCGAGGGTAAGGGCTAGGGTGGCTGGCATGGGGTTTCCTTGTGGGAGACGAGGTGCCCGCACTGGCGGGTGGGCAGGCTGCCCGCCACAAGATTAACCCGTTATGCATGAAAAGCGGGGGCACCGCGCAAAACGCTGCGTTCCGAAGCCGGAACAGCACGGCGCCTGAAATCAGGGATGATTACTGCCGGCGCAGCAGCGGCTGCAGTGCCGGCAGTACATTGGCCACCATGCGTGGCTGTGCCGCCGCCAGCGGGTGGATACCGTCATTCTGGAACTGGCTCAGATCACGCTCGAAACCGGCGACCAGCAACGGTACCAGTGTGGCATGCTGCTGTTTCGCCACCTCGCGGTACACCTGCTGGAACTTGCTGCCGTATTCGGGGCCATAATTTGGCGGCAGCGCCATGCCGACCAGCATCACCCGTGCCCTGGCAGCCTTGGCCAGCCGCACCATGGCGTTGAGGTTGGCCTGCATTTCGCTTAACGGCAAGCCGCGCAGACCATCATTGCCGCCCAGTTCCAGCACCAGCACATCCGGCTGGTGCTGTTGCAGCACCGCCGGCAGACGGTTGAGGCCGCCGGCAGTCGTTTCACCGGACAGACTGGCGTTGATCACCGTATGCTGTTTGCCTAGCTTGTCCTGCAGCAGCTTGACCCAGCCTTGTGCCGGATTGATGCCGTAGCCGGCAGAAATGCTGTCGCCGAACACCACCACGCGGGCAGCCTGTGCGACCGGTGCGGCGATGGCCAGTGGCAGTAACAGGCAGCACAGTGCCAGACGGCGGCAGGCGCTGGACCATAACTTGAATCGACCAGACAACATGAACACTCCTTCGCAACAAGACGTCATTCTCGGCGCGCGCCACGTAGCGCGGCAAGTGGATTACCACGGCCAGACGCTGGATATCCTGCATGATGTGTCGCTGGCGGTGCGCGGCGGCGAGAGCGTCGCCATCGTCGGTGCCTCCGGCAGCGGCAAATCCACGCTGCTGGCCATTCTGGCAGGGCTGGACAGCGCAAGTTCCGGCGACGTGGCGCTGGCCGGCCAATCGCTGACGGCGCTGGACGAAGACGGCCGCGCCTTGCTGCGGCGCCGGCATGTCGGCTTCGTGTTCCAGAACTTCCAGCTGCTGCCGCAGCTGACCGCGCTGGAAAACGTGATGCTGCCGCTGGAGCTGGCCGGCCGCCGCGATGCCCGCGAGGCCGCTACCGCGATGTTGCAGCGGGTCGGGTTGGCCGCACGGCTGGCGCACTACCCGCGCCTCCTGTCCGGCGGCGAGCAGCAGCGGGTGGCGCTGGCGCGCGCCTTCGTGATGCGGCCAACCGTGCTGTTTGCCGACGAGCCGACCGGCAATCTCGATCCGGCCACCGGCAGCCAGATCGTGGCGCTGATGTTCGAACTGAATGCCGAAGCCGGCACCGCGCTGGTACTGGTGACCCACGATGCCGAGTTGGCCGCACGCTGCAGCGCCATCTACCGGCTGGAGGACGGCAAGCTGCAGCGGAGTGCGGCATGAGCGCCGGCAGCCTGCGACTGTCGCTGCGCATGGGCGCGCGGCTGCTGTGGCGCGAGATGCGTGCCGGCGAGCTGACAGTGTTGCTGTTCTCGCTGCTGGTGGCGGTAGCGGCGATGAGCAGCGTGGCGTTTTTCTCCGATCGCATCGACAACGCGCTGACGCGCCAGGCCAGCCAGCTGCTGGCGGCCGATCTGGTGGTCAATAGCCGCAATCCGGCACCGCCGGCCTGGCAACAACAGGCCGCGGCGCGGCAGCTGAAAACCGCGCACAGCGCCAGCTTCCCGTCGATGGTGTTTGCCCGCGACCAGGCCACGCTGGTCACCCTCAAGGCGGTGGATGGCGGCTATCCGCTGCGCGGCAATGTACAGCTGCGCACCGCCGCCGGCAGCCGACAAGGTGCGCTGCATCCGGCATCAGGCGAGGTGTGGGCGGATGGCCGCCTGCTGCAGAAGCTGGGTTTGCAACTGGGCGACGAGCTGCGGCTGGGGCAGCGCAGTTTCCGGCTGACGGCAGAAATCCTGCGCGAACCGGACGGCGCGGTGGACCTGTACAACTTTGTGCCGCGGGTGATGCTGAATCTGGCCGACCTGCCGGCTACCGGCCTGGTGCAGGAAGGCAGTCGCGTGCGTTACCGGCTGTTTATCGCCGGCGAGGCGCCGGCGGTGGCGGCGATGCGGCTGTGGCTGGCACCGCAGCTGCCGGCCGGTGCGCGGCTGGAAGACATCGAGGAAGCGCGGCCGGAAATCCGCGCGGCACTGGAGCGGGCGCGTCGCTTCCTCGGCCTGTCGGCGGTACTGTCGGTCACGTTGGCCGCGGCGGCGGTGGCACTGGCGGTACGGCGTTATCTGAACCGGCACTGGCAAAGCGTGGCGATGTTGCGCGCCTTCGGCCAGACCAGCCGCGAGGTGGCCACGGTGTGGGGCAGTCTGCTGCTGTGGCTGGCGCTGCTGGGTGGGGTATTGGGCACGCTGGCCGGTTACGGCGTGCAGGCGCTGCTGATCTATCTGGCGCGGCAATGGCTGGGGGAGGGCTTGCCACCGCCGGGTTGGCTGGCCTGGCTGTCCGGGCCGCTGTCGGCGCTGATCCTGCTGGCCGGCTTCGCCTTGCCGCCGCTGCTGGCGCTGCGCAAGGTGCCGGCGTTGGCGGTATTGCGTGCCGATCTGCCGCGTAGCGGCCGCTCGCTGCTGGCGCCGTTGCTGGCGTTGGCCGCATTGCTCGGCCTGGCGGCATGGCAGGTGGGTGATGCCACGCTAGCGGTCTGGCTGCTGGGCGGGCTGTTCGGCTTTCTGGCGGTGGTGGCGCTGCTGGCCTGGGCGCTGGTATGGGCATTGGGGCGCTATGCCAGTGGCAGCCAGAGCGGCTGGCGCCACGGGCTGACCAATCTGGCGCGGCGGCCGGCACTGGCGGTACTGCAGGTGGCGGCGCTGGCGGTGAGCCTGATGGCGCTGCTGACGCTGCCCGTGGTGCGCGACGATCTGATCGGCGCCTGGCAGCGCTCGCTGCCGGCGGATGCGCCGGATACGTTCCTGATCAATCTGCAGCCGCCGCAACGCGATACGCTGGCCGGGCTGTTCCGCATGGTTGGCCGCACGCCGCCGGCCATGTTGCCGATGACCCGGGCGCGCTTGCTCAGCATCAACGCCCGCGCGGTAAAGGCAGAGGATTATGC
>NZ_CADEPL010000004.1 GCF_902829295.1 Vogesella oryzae | reverse complement strand
TATCTGGACGAGGACGGCTGCATGTTTATCGAAATCGGCGGCGAACCGGCGCTGGTGGACGATCGTGACCTGCTGGCGCTGGCCGGCATGATCGCTACCGGCGAGGGGCAGGAGCCGGATGAGGCCGGCTGGCAGGCATGGCGGCGTGGCGACTTGCGCCTGCAGCTGGCGTTGCCGGAAGGCGCCTTGCGACTGAAACCGTTGCCGGAGGGCGGCGTCGCCGGCAGCTATGGCGTGGTGCTGCAACCGGCGGCCTAGCGCGTTGCCAGGTTGGCCGCAGTCGGCCAGCCGGCGGTTTGCCGGCGCGTGGTATCATCACGCGCGTTTGGCGCCGGTGGCCTGTTGCCGCCGGCCGATGCCTCCGCTTCTCTCGATGCAATCCTGACATGATTCATAACTTTCTTCGCGCGCTGGCGCTGCTGGCGGCACTGTGTGCGCTGTGGCTGGCCTGGGTCATCGTGGTGCCGGTCAACCCGCCGCGCCAACCCTACAGTGTGACCATCGGCCCCAATCGCACCATGAACCAGCTGGCACGCACGCTGGAAGACGACGGTGCCGTGCGCAACCGCTGGGTGATGGTGGCGCTGTCGCGCATGATGGGCGTCGATCGCAAGCTCAAGCCGGGCATGTACCAGTTCGGCGCCGCCACCGCGATGTGGCAATACCTGTCGCGCTTTGCCGACGGCCACCCGGACCAGAGCAGCGTCACCATTATCGAAGGCTGGACTTTCCGCCAGTTCCGCTATGCCCTGCGCAATGAAAACGACCTTACCCAGGACACCGCCGGCTGGAGTGAACAACGCCTGCTGGCCGAGCTGGGCATCAACGGCAGCGTGGCCGAGGGGCTGTTCTTCCCCAGCACCTATTTCTACACCCCGGGCAGCAGCGATCTGGACATCTATCGCCGCGCCTTTCAATCGATGCAGCAGCAATTGCAGACCGTCTGGGAGGCGCGCTCGGCCGAGGTGCCGTACAGCTCGCCCTACGAGCTGCTGACCATGGCCAGTCTGGTGGAAAAGGAAACCGCGCATGAAAGCGATCGCGGCATGGTGGCCAGCGTGTTCGTCAACCGCCTGCGGGTAGGCATGCGCTTGCAGACCGACCCGTCGGTGATCTACGGCATGGGTGAGCGTTTCCGCGGCAATATCGGCAAGGCCGACCTGCGGCGCGATACGCCGTACAACACCTACACCCGCGCCGGCCTGCCGCCGACGCCGATCGCGCTGCCGGGCCGCGCCTCGCTGGACGCCGCGGCCAACCCGACACCGAGCCGCGCGCTGTACTTCGTCGCCAAGGGCGACGGCAGCGGCGAATCACAGTTTTCCGAGACGCTGGACGAGCACAATGCCGCCGTCCGCCAATACATTCTGAAGAAAGGTTCCTGATGTCCGACGCACGCTTCATCACCCTGGAGGGGCTGGACGGTGCAGGCAAGAGCACCCATCTGACGTTCATCCGTCAATGGCTGCAACAGCAGGGCATCGACGCGGTGTTTACCCGCGAACCCGGCGGCACGCCGCTGGGCGAGAAACTGCGCGAGATCCTGCTGGACATCGACACCGATGCCACGCTGGATACCGAAACCCTGCTGATGTTCGCCAGCCGCCAGGAGCTGATCTCCACCGTGATCCGTCCGCAGCTGGCGGCCGGCAAGTGGGTGGTCAGCGACCGTTTTACCGATGCCACGTTCGCCTACCAGGGCGGCGGCCGCGGCGTGCCGGCCGAGCGCATCGCCGTGCTGGAGCACTGGGTGCAGCAGGGTCTGCAGCCGCATCTGACCATTCTGCTGGACGTGCCGCTGGAAGTGGCGCGGGCGCGCCTGGCCGGCAGCCGGCTGCCGGACCGCTTCGAACAGGAGCGCGAGGATTTCCACCAGCGGGTGCGCCAGATGTATCTGGCCCGTGCCCAGGCCAATCCGCAGCGTTTTCTGGTGCTGGATGCCAGCAGCGACCTCGCCGACATCCAGCAACGCATCGCCGCGGCGCTGGCGGCATTGCAGGACGCCGGCTGATGCGTTTCCCGTGGCAGCACGCCGACTGGCAAAGGTTGGCCGCACACTTCGACCGCCTGCCTAATGCCTGGCTGTTTACCGGCCCGTCCGGCATCGGCAAGAGCGAGTTCGCTCATGAGGTGGCCAAGGCGCTGCTGTGCGAAAACCGCCAGCCGGATCAGCATGCCTGCGGCCAGTGCCAGGCCTGTCACTGGTTTGCGGCCGGCAATCATCCGGATTATCGCCATCTCGCCCCGGCGCAGGACGACGAGGACGACGAGGGCAAGGAAGGCAAGGCTGCCAAGCGCAAGCTGCCGGTGATCAAGATTGACGGCGTGCGCGAGGTCATCGAGTTCGCGCACCTGTCGTCGCACCGGGGCGGGCTGCGCGTGGTGGTGGTGGAGCCGGCGGAAAGCCTGAATCCGGCCGCGGCCAACGCCTTGCTGAAAGTACTGGAAGAACCGCCCGCCGAGGTGGTGTTCCTGCTGGTGGCTGATGCGCCGCAGCGTTTGTTGCCCACCATCAAGAGCCGCTGCCGCCAGTTTCCGCTGAGCGCGCCGGCGCCGGAGGTGGCGCTGGCCTGGCTATCGCAGCAGGGGCTGGAGAACGCGACGGCGGAGCTGGCGTTTCACGGTGGCATGCCGGTGTTCGAACACGATGCCGACATGGCCGCCATCCGCCAGGACTTCATCGCCAGCCTGACCCAGATCGGCATGGGCAGCGTGCTGGCAGCGATGGAAAAGCTCGATCGCCACAAACTGCCGCTGGCATTGCCGCTGGGCTGGCTGGGCAAGTGGCTGCATGATCTGGCCAGTTTGAAGCTGGCCGGCATGGTTCGCTATTATCCGGATATGCAGCCGGCGATGACTCGCCTGTTGCCGCGGCTGGACATGCAGCAATTGATGCATTGCCAGCGCGAACTGAATCTGCTGCTGCCGTTCGGGCAGCATACCCTGGTGACCCGTTTGCAACTGGAGGCCCTGCTGATGCACTACCTGAAAGTGTTCAGCGGCAAAAACTGATGACCGAATCCACTTCGCCCGCAGCCACCGACAACAAGCCGGAAGGCGCCCGCCCAGGCGTGCTGTCGCTGGCCATCAAGGAGCGCAGCGCGCTGTTTGCTGCCTACATGCCGTTCCTGAACAATGGCGGCATCTTCGTGCCGACGGTGCGCAGCTACCAGCTGGGGGATGAGGTGTTCCTGCTGCTGACATTGCTCGACGACCCGCAGAAAGTCGCGGTGCAGGGCAAGGTAGTGTGGATTACGCCGGCCGCCGGTAACACCAACCGCAGCCAGGGTGTCGGTATCGAGTTTGCCGATAGTGACGCCGGCAAGCAGGCGCGTGCCCGCATCGAGACCCTGCTGGGCGGGGCGCTCAATTCCACGCGGCCAACCCATACCATGTAATTTGCTGCGGCCAGGGTTGGCCGCAGTTTTTTCGTAGAGACAGTCATGCTGGTTGATTCCCACTGCCATATCAATTTTCCCGACCTGGCCGCGCGCATGCCGGAAGTGCTGGCCAATATGGCGGCCAACGGCGTAGGCCACGCCATGGTGATCGGGGTCAGCAAGCCCAAGTATCCGGAAGTGCTGGCGCTGGCCGAGGCGCATGCCAATCTGTTCGCCACCGTCGGCATTCATCCGGATGATCCGGAGGCGGAAGAGTTCAGCGAAGACGAACTGGTGGCGCATGCCGCGCACCCCAAGGTGGTGGGCATCGGCGAGACCGGTCTTGATTATCACTGGTGCCAGGGCGATCTGGGCTGGCAGCACGAGCGATTTGCGGTGCATATCCGCGCTGCACGGCGGGTTAGCCTGCCGCTGGTGATTCACACCCGCTCCTCGGCACAGGACACCGTGCGGCTGATGCGCGAGCACGGCGCCGATGCGGTAGGCGGGGTGATGCATTGCTTTACCGAGACCTGGGACATTGCCCGCCTGGCTCTGGATCTGGGGTTCTACATTTCGCTGTCCGGCATCGTGACGTTCAAGAACGCCGCGGTGGTGAAGGAAGTGGCGCAGAAAGTACCGCTGGATCGCCTGCTGGTGGAAACCGACTCGCCGTATCTGGCGCCGGTGCCGTATCGCGGCAAGACCAACGAGCCGGCCTACGTGAAGCATGTGGCCGAGCATATTGCCGAGCTGCGCGGCATACCGTTCGACAAACTGGCGAGCGCCACCACCGACAATTACTTCCGCCTGTTTGCCAAGGCGCAGCGCCTGCCGGCGTAAGGGGGCGTGATGACTTCGGTGCAATGGACGGTACTGGGCTGCGGCTCCAGTAGCGGCACGCCGGCCATCGGCTGCGATTGTCCCACCTGCAGTTCGCCCGATGCGCGCAATGTGCGCACCCGCTGTTCGGCTTACGTGCGCATCGGCGATAGCGGCGTGCTGATCGACACCTCGCCGGACTTGCGCCAGCAGGCGCTGCGCGAGGGCATCAGCCGCGTGGATGCGGTGCTGTATACCCACCCGCATGCCGACCATCTCAACGGTATCGATGACCTGCGCGCGTTCTGCTACGTCAAGCGCGGGCCTATCACGCTATATGGCAACCCGTTCACCCTTGACAATATCCGCCGCCGCTTCGATTACGCCCTGGCGCCACCGTCGCCGGTGTGGGATAAGCCGGTGCTGGTGACCGAGACGGTGACGGCGCCGTTCAGCATCGGTGGCGTGACGGTGACGCCGATCCCGCTGCAGCATGGTGCCTGGCCTTGCCTGGGCTGGCGCATCGGCAATACCGCCTGGCTGACCGATGTGTCGGAAATTCCGGATAGCAGCCTAGCCTTGTTGCAGGGGCTGGATACGCTGTTTCTCGACTGTCTGCGACCGGAGCCGTACCCGTCGCACCTGCATCTGGCGGCCTCGCTGGCGTGGGCGCAAAGGTTGGCCGCACGCCAGACCTGGCTGATTCATATGACGCACCAGCTGGAATACCACGCGCTTGGCGCGCAGTGTCCGGCCGGAGTGCATGTTGCTTACGATGGCTTGCAGTTGCCGGCCACTACCCTGGAACAATGATGGAAATCCTGCTGATTGTCGTAACCTGCCTGGTCGGGCTGCTGTTCTCCGCCGCGGTGGCGATGTTTTATGTCGGCTGCCTGGGCGCTACCATGGCGGCATTCAATAACGGCCGCATCGTCTGGGGCAGCCTGTCGTTCTTTGTGCCGCCGCTGGCGCTGCTGTACGGTATCCGTAACAAGGAGCAGGTGGGCTGGAGCTATGCCTTCATGACCAAAGGCGGGGCGGCGGTGGCGGTGATGCTGTTGCTGGCCTGGGGTGGCCTGCACCTGTTGCCGGTATCGCATTACGGGCAGGGCGATTTGATGGAGCGGCTGCTGCCGCAACCCGAGCAGCAGTAATGCTGCTCAGACCGGCCTGAGCAGCTGGCGCGCGGCAGTTACCAGCGCAGCCGACAGCTGTTCCAGCCGCGGTGCCTGCACTTTCCAGCTGTGCCAGTACAACGCCACGTCCACCGGGCGTTCCGGCAGTAAATCCAGCAAGCCGTCGTGGCCGCCATGTGCGGCCACTTGTACTTCTGGCAGCATGCCCCAGCCCAGCCCCAGTCGTACCGCCTGCAGGTAGGGATCGGACGCCGGCAGAAAATGGCAGGGGCAGGCAGCCTGTGCCAGGCCAAAATGCTGTTGCAGCCAGTTGTCCTGCAGTTTGTCCTTGCGGTTGTAGATCATCACCGGCGCCGAGCGCAGCGCATCGCGGGTGACACCGGCAGCGAAGTGGCGCTGCATGTAGTCCGGCGCAGCCATCGCGCGGTAGCGCATCACCCCCAGCGGCTGGCTGCTGCAGCCGCGCATTGCCTGCGGCTCGGTGGAGACGCAGCCGACGGCCAGACCGGCCTGCAGCAGGCTGTAGGTATGGTCCTGATCGTCTACCGTTATCTCCAGCAGAATGCCTTTGTCGATCAGGAACGGTGCCAATGCCGGCAGAAACCAGCTGCCGACACTATCGGCATTGAGTGCCAGCGGCACGCTGAGCAGCGTGGCGGCATCGTCGGCGAAGCTGGCGGCCAGATCGGCCTCCAGCAGCGCGGCGCGTTGCAGATGTTGCAGCAGCAGGCGGCCTTCGCGGGTCGGACGGCAGGGGCGGCTGCGTACCAGCAGCGGTTTGCCCAGACTTTCCTCCAGTGCGCGGATGCGTTGCGACAGTGCCGACGGCGTAACGTGCAATTGCCGGGCCGCCGCTTCCAGGCTGCCGCTGGCAATGGCGGCCTGAAATGCCTCGCTCTGGCGCGGGTCGAGTTTCATGCTTGCGGCCAACCTTATATTAAGAATTTTTAATGATACGGCAGAAATATTAATCCTGCTGTTGGTGCGGGGCGGGTTGCGGCAAGCTGGCGGCTATCGGATTGCAGGAGCAGGACAGATGAACAGCGTGGTATTTCTCAAGGGAATGGGGTTGGGTGCCAGTCTGATCATGGCGATCGGCTCGCAGAATGCCCATGTGCTGCGCATGGGGCTGCTGCGCCAGCATGTTGCGGCCACGGTACTGGTCTGCATCGTGTGCGACATGCTGCTGATCAGTGCCGGCGTGGCCGGCATGGGCGTGCTGATCCAGCACAGTCCGCTGCTGCTGGAGTTGGCCCGCTGGGGCGGTGCGGCATTCCTGTTCTGGTACGGCCTGCGCGCCTGGCGTGCGGTACTGGGTAACGATAGCCTCGCCGTTGCCGGCGGCCAGAGCCGGATTCCGCTGCGGCAAGCACTGCTCACCGTGCTGGCGATGACGCTGCTCAACCCGCACGTGTACCTGGACACCGTGGTGCTGCTGGGCTCGATCGGCGGGCAGCAGCCGGAAGGCAGCCGCGCGTGGTTCGCGGCCGGCGCCAGCTGTGCCTCACTGTTGTGGTTCCTGTCGCTGGGCTACGGTGCCCGCCTGCTGGCGCCGCTGTTTGCCAAACCGCTGTCGTGGCGGGTGCTGGATGGCATAGTGGGCAGTGTGATGTGGAGCCTGGCCGGCGCGCTGGTGTTGTCCTGAGCTAGCCAAGCGGGTTGGCCGCAGCCTGCCAGTGGCGCATTTCTTCCGCGATAAAGTATGCCACCAGCTGGCGGTACAACTGGCCGATGACTGCCGGTGCCAGTCCGGCCTCGGCCGCCCACTGCTGCCGTTGCTGCAGCATGGCCTCCAGCCGCTGCGGTGCGCGCACGGCCTGCTGATCCTGTTTGAACGGTGCGGCCGCTTTGACATGGCCGAAGCGCTCGCCCAGCAGCTGGATGACATGGTGGTCGATAGCGTCGATTTGCTGGCGGATTTCCGCCAGTGATGCGCATTGCGCCGGTGTCTGGCACGGGGTCATCAGCTGCCTTCCTGCCGTCGTAGCTGTTCCTGGCGTTCGCTGGCGGCAAAGTGGCTGATCATGGTGCGGTAGATCTTGGCGGTGAGCGCCGCATCCGCCCCCAGTTCGCCGGATAGCCGGCTGACGCGGCGCATCACCTGGTCGGTGCGCTTGCCGTCTTCGCTGGCGTCGCTGGCATGCTTGAAGCCCGCGGCCTGTTGCACATACAGCCCGCGCTCGGCAATCAGGCTGACGATGGCGCGATCGAGTCGATCAATCTGCTCGCGTACTTCTGCCAGGTTACGGCAGTCATAGATCCATTCCATGCTGTGCTCCCCTTATGCCTGCGGCCAACGTGCAAAGGTTGGCCGCAAGAAATCAACTCTCAGTAGTAATTCAGGCCCATGGCAGCTTTGACTTCGGCCAGGGTTTGCGCTGCCACGGTACGGGCGCGGGCGGTGCCGGCCTTGAGCATGGCCATCACTTCGCCGGGGTCGCGGGCGTATTCTTCGCGGCGGGCGCGAATCGGCGCCAGCATCGCCTGCAGACGCTCTTCCAGCAGCTTTTTCAGCGTGCTGTCGCCGAGGCCGCCGCGCATGTAGTGGGCCTTGAGCTCGGCAACCATCGCGCTATCCGGCTCGAAAGCATCCAGGTAGGTGAACACCACATTGCCTGCCACCTGTCCCGGGTCATCGACGCGCAGATGGTTGGCGTCGGTGTACATCATCTTCACCGCCTGGCTGATTTCGTCGGCGCTGGCCGATAGCGGCAGGGCATTGCCCAGCGATTTGGACATCTTGGTCTTGCCGTCGATGCCGGGCAGGCGGGCGCCGGTGGCCGGCACCACCGCGCGGGATTCCACCAGCACCTCGCGGCCAACGCTGTGGTTGAAGCGGCGCACGATCTCGTTGGTCTGCTCGATCATTGGGATCTGGTCTTCGCCGACCGGCACGATGCTGGCCTTGAAGGCGGTGATGTCGGCGGCCTGCGCGGCCGGGTAGGTGAGGAAGCCGGCCGGGATGTCACGCTCGTAGCCGCGCTGCTTGATCTCGTCCTTGATGGTGGGGTTGCGTTCCAGCCGCGACACGGTGACCAGGTTCAGGTAGTAGGACGCAAGTTCCATCAGCTCCGGCACCAGGCTCTGGATGAAGATGGTGCTCTTGGCTGGGTCGATGCCGACAGCCAGATAGTCCAGTGCTACCTGCAGCACGTTGTCGCGCACTTTCAGGTAGTTGCCCATGTTATCGGTCAGCGCCTGGGCGTCGGCGAGCAACAGGAACTGCTGGCAGCGATCCTGCAGGATCACGCGGTTACGCAGCGAACCGACGTAATGGCCCAGATGCAGCGGACCGGTGGTGCGGTCGCCGGTAAGAATGATGTCGTCGCTGCCGATGTGGCTGAGGCTGTCCATGCTGATCTCCGTTGTCTGGGAGACCGACTTGGCGCTGGGGGGGGGGACTACTGGAAAAAACTAACCCGGGGCGCCTTGTCGGCTGCTCCCGGGTTTGCTTGTGCGTACGCAACCTGGGTGCCGCCGTTAGTGGCGCCACCAGGAAAAAAAGAAAAAGGAGGTTGCGTTGCGTGTGTTCATGCTTTTCATCACAACATGGCTGGCAGCAGGCAGTCAAGCATAAATTTGACTGCCGTGCCGGGCCTAGAAGCGGCGCACCAGATGGGCGTTGTGCATGATGGTAGAGGCAATTTCCTCGATCGACATGTGGGTGGTGCTGATGAACTGCACGCCGTGATGGCGGAACATGGATTCGGCCTCGTTTACCTCGCGGCGGCAGTTGTCCATGCTGGCGTAGCGCGAGTCCGGTCGCCGCTCCGAGCGGATATGGTGCAGGCGCGACGGGTCGATGGTCAGGCCGAACATCTTCTGCTTGAACGGCAGCAGCATCTTGGGCAGCGTCGGGCTGTCCAGGTCATCCGGCGTCAGTGGGTAGTTGGCCGCCTTGATGCCGTATTGCAGTGCCAGATACAGGCAGGTCGGCGTCTTGCCGGAGCGCGAGACACCCACCAGGATCACATCGGCTTCGTCCAGGTCTTTCAGTTTTACGCCGTCATCATGATTCAGCGAGAAGTTCACCGCTTCGATACGGTGATCGTACTTTTCCTCGTCGTCCATGCCGTGGGCCTTGCCGACCGACATGGTGGCCTTTTCGCCGAGTTCTGCTTCCAATTCGCCAATAAATGTCTGGAAGAAGTCGATAACCAGCGCATTCTTTACCTGCATTGCCGCGCGGACATCGGCTTTGATGATGCTGGTGAATACCAGTGGCTTGCGGTGGTCGCTGGCGGCAATTTCGTCGATACGGCGGGCAAGCTCCTGCGCTTTCTCCACGGTATCGATGAAAGGCTCGGTTTCGCGGTTGAATTCCTCGGTATCGAACTGGGTGAGCAGGGTATTGCCGAGGGATTCTGCGGTGATACCGGTGCGATCGGAAACAAAGAAGACGGTGCGGCGGTTTGGCATGCTATGTCCTGCTAGGTATTGGGGGCGCAAGCTACAGTCTGTGCCCAATTGCCGGACGCGACAAGATCGTGCCTAGTAATGTGACATTCGTTTTTCAGTTTCATGTAGTCGATAAATTACATTTTGCCTTTGCCAACAATGGGATAGGATCATGGTCAGCGGGCGGACCCCTGTTCCGGCAAGGGAAAACCCCGCGTTGTGCATCGCAAAAGTTGCTACGCAAACAAGGGGTTGTTCGGCTAGAATGCGGTCTTCCCTATCGTCCAATCCAACACAGGAAGTGAAGTGATGGCAGAGAACTACGTCATCTGGTTCGAGAAGCTGCGTATGACTGACGTCGAAAGCGTAGGCGGTAAAAACGCCTCGCTCGGCGAAATGATCAGCCAGCTGGCAAATTCCGGCGTGCGAGTGCCGGGGGGCTTTGCGACTACCGCAGATGCCTACCGCGATTTTCTTCGACACAACGGACTAGCCGACCGGATTAACGACGCCCTTGGCAAACTGGATGTCGATGATGTGACGGAGCTGGCGAAAGTCGGCAAGCAAATCCGTCAGTGGATCATCGATACTCCGTTCCCAGAGAAGCTTGAAAATGACGTCAAGCAAGCCTGGGAAAAAATGGTTGCCGATGCCGGTGGCGCCGATATCTCCGTAGCAGTCCGCTCCTCTGCCACCGCAGAAGACCTCCCCGATGCCTCGTTCGCGGGCCAGCAAGAAACCTTCCTGAATATCCGTGGCCTTGAGAACGTCAAAGACGCCATCAAGCACGTATTCGCCTCCCTGTATAACGATCGCGCCATTTCCTACCGTGTGCATAAAGGCTTTGCCCACGACGTGGTGGCGTTGTCGGCGGGTATCCAGCGCATGGTGCGCTCCGATACCGGCGCGGCCGGCGTGATGTTCACCATCGATACCGAATCCGGCTTCGAGGACGTGGTATTTGTTACCGCTTCCTACGGCCTGGGTGAGACCGTGGTGCAGGGCGCAGTGAACCCGGACGAGTTCTATGTTCACAAGCCGACCCTGAAAGCTGGCCGTCCGGCCATCCTGCGCAAGACTATGGGCTCCAAGCTGATCAAGATGGAGTTCACCGACGCGTCGCAAGCCGGTCGCTCGGTTCGTACCGTCGATGTGGAACCGGAGCAGCGCAAGCAGTTCTCGATTACCGACGCCGAAGTGGCCGAACTGGCCCACTACGCGCTGATCATCGAGAAGCATTACGACCGCCCGATGGATATCGAGTGGGGCCGTGATGGTGAAGACGGCAAACTGTACATCCTGCAGGCTCGTCCGGAGACGGTTAAGTCGCAGGAAAACCGCAAGGACACCCTGCGTCGCTACCGCCTGAACAGCAAGTCCACCGTGCTGTGCGAAGGCCGTGCCATTGGCCAGAAAATCGGCCAGGGCGTGGTGCGCACCATCAAGGATGCTTCCGAGATGGATCGTGTGCAGGCTGGTGACGTGCTGGTAACCGACATGACCGACCCGGATTGGGAGCCGGTAATGAAGCGTGCCGCTGCCATTGTGACCAACCGCGGCGGCCGTACCTGCCACGCAGCGATTATCGCGCGTGAACTGGGTATTCCGGCAGTGGTGGGTTGTGGTGATGCCACCGCCGTGCTGAAAGAAGGCATGCAGGTGACTGTTTCCTGCGCCGAAGGCGATACCGGCAACATCTACGACGGTCTGCTGGACGTGGAAATCGTTGATCTGGAACTGGACAAGATGCCCAAGTCCCCGGTCAAGATCATGATGAACGTCGGTAACCCGGAACTGGCCTTCGACTTCGCGCAGCTGCCGAACGAAGGCGTGGGTCTGGCGCGCATGGAGTTCGTGATCAACCGCCAGATCGGTATCCACCCGAAAGCGCTGCTGGAGTTCGACCGCCTGCCGGCCGACCTGAAAGCCACCATCAGCGACCGTATCGCCGGTTACGCCAGTCCGGTCGACTTCTATGTCGACAAGATCGCCGAGGGTGTATCCACCCTGGCTGCAGCGTTTACCCCGAAAAAGGTGATCGTACGCATGTCCGACTTCAAGTCGAACGAGTACGCCAACCTGATCGGCGGCCAACTGTACGAGCCGCACGAAGAGAACCCGATGATCGGTTTCCGTGGTGCCGCCCGCTACGTGGCCGACAGCTTCCGCGACTGCTTCGAGCTGGAATGCCGAGCCATCAAGAAGGTGCGCGATGTGATGGGCCTCACCAACGTGGAAGTGATGATCCCGTTCGTGCGTACCCTGGCCGAAGCCGAGAAAGTCATCGAGATTCTGGCCGCCAACGGCCTGAAACGTGGTGAGAATGGCCTGCGCCTGATCATGATGTGCGAACTGCCGACCAACGCGGTTCTGGCCGAGAAGTTCCTGCAGTTCTTCGACGGCTTCTCCATCGGTTCCAACGACATGACCCAGCTTACCCTGGGCGTGGACCGTGACTCCGGTGGCCCGATTGCCTCTACCTTCGACGAGCGTAACGAAGCCGTGAAAGCTATGCTGCACATGGCCATCCAGGCTTGCCGCAAGCTCGACAAGTATGTGGGCATCTGTGGTCAAGGTCCGTCTGACCATCCGGACTTCGCCAAGTGGCTGGTAGAGGAAGGTATCGAAACCATCTCCCTCAACCCGGATACCGTGGTGGAAACCTGGCTGTATCTGGCCAAGGAACTGAACGTCTAAGGTTGGCCGCAAGGTCGACGCAACGCCCGACAGCGCAGCGGTGAGACACCGTTGCCCGCCTGTCGGGCGTTTTTCATGGCTATTTTCATGTAGTCATGCACCAACATCCCGCAGCCGAAAAGTGCAGTGGTAAACTGCTTTTCATCGAACTTATCAATGCCTTGCGATACGAGGAACAGCATGAGCCGTATCTCCCTTTCCCGTTTTCTGATTGAAGAACAGCGCCAGCATGGTGCCTTGCCACCGGATCTGCGTTTGCTGATCGAAACCGTGGCTCGTGCCTGCAAGGCTATCGCCCACTCTGTCAACAAAGGAGCATTGGCAGGAGTGCTCGGTGATGCCGGTACCGGCAACGTGCAGGGCGAAGCCCAGAAAAAGCTGGATGTGATTGCCAACGATATCCTGCTGGAAGCCAACGAGTGGGGGGGCAACCTTGGTGCGATGGCGTCCGAAGAAATGGAGTTGCCGCACTCCATTCCTGACCACATGCCGCGTGGTCGCTACCTGCTGATGTTCGATCCGCTGGACGGCTCTTCCAATATCGATGTCAATATTTCTGTCGGCACCATCTTCTCGGTACTGGAAGCGCCGGAAGGTAACAACCAGCCTACCGAGCAAGACTTTCTGCAGCCGGGTAGTCGTCAGGTCGCTGCCGGTTATGCCGTTTACGGCCCGCAAAACATGCTGGTGCTGACCTTTGGTCAAGGCGTATATGGTTTTACTCTCGATCGTGAGCTGGGTTCCTGGGTGCTGACCAATTCACGCATGCAGGTGCCGGAAACCACCAAGGAATTTGCCATCAACATGTCCAATATGCGCCACTGGGAAGCGCCGGTGCGTCGTTATATCGATGAAATGCTGGCAGGCTCCGAAGGCCCGCTGGGCAAGGACTACAATATGCGCTGGGTGGCCTCCATGGTGGCCGAAGTGCATCGCATCCTGGTACGTGGTGGTGTGTTCATGTATCCGAAGGATGCGCGTGATCCGGCCAAGCCGGGCAAATTGCGCCTGATGTATGAAGGCAATCCGATGGCTTTCATCATCGAACAGGCGGGCGGTGTTGCTACTAATGGCTACCAGCGGATTCTCGATATTCAGCCTTCCGGTTTGCATGAGCGCGTGGCCGTATTCCTTGGCTCCAGGGAAGAGGTTGAACGTGTTACCAGTTATCACCAGTCCTGATAATTTTGTTGTGCAAGTAGAAAGGTTGGCCGCGGCCAACCTTTTTTGCTTTTTTCTACCTTGTAGATCAATAGCTTGTCGAATTCGTGGCGGTTTTTGTGCTTCGGGGTGTTGACGGGTTTTGGTGTGTGTCTTATAAACATCTGACGCTTCCGACGGGATTCAGGGTGTGGGGTTTTGGGGGTGGCGGGCGCATTTAAAAAAAAAAAAAGAATGGCGAGAGAGGGAAGCGCG
>NZ_CADEPL010000003.1 GCF_902829295.1 Vogesella oryzae | reverse complement strand
GTATTTCTCAGTTGAGATTTCCTGTCGCTAATGACTGGCGTTTAGTGGCGCCATGCCCGTCGCCGCACTGAAGAAATTGCCGGCCTTGGCCAGTGCGGCCAACCTCGCTGGATCGGTTTCGCCGTTGATGTTGGTGATGATCAGCTTGCCGCGCCCTTGCTTGTAGTCGTTGCGGAAGTCGTAGAAGGCACCGACAACCGCCAGCTTGCCGGACTCCACCTCGCCCCCGAACTTCATTATTGCCGCGTCTACCTGGTTGTTGACGTTGAGCAGTACGCCGTCGTTGATGGCAATGCCCTTGGGAATATTGATGGTGAGCAGCTCTTTCTGGATTGGCCGCTCCAGGTTGGAGAAGTCTCCGCTCGCAGCCTGTATCGCGCCGCAAACCGCATGACCAATGAACATCAGCAGCGGCGTGTGCAGATGGCGCACGCCATACTCGACCGAGCCTTCTGCCGTCACCAGCTGATTACCGATATTGCGCACCACGAACAGGTCGTTAACTGCATCACTATGGAAGGCATTGCTCTGTACGCGCGAGTCCGAGCAGGTCACTACAGTGGCCCGAGGCGTCTGCTTACTGGCAAAGCGTTCGAAATAGGCGGCCGGTTTGCTCTTCATGTAGCGCTGGTTGGCCGCCACCATTGCCTGAACCAGGCTGCGAACCTTGCCCAGCTCGTCGTGTTCTTCATGCCCGGCGGCTGCCGGCGGGTGCTTGACGGCGGGCCGATGCACCACCTTTTTCTTGACCGGACGGCTTCTCTCTACCATCGCCTTGTTATTCACCGCCGCGCTGTGATCGGCCGGCTTCAACGGCTGGATCGACGGCGGCAGTTGTTCCGGCACCACGGCTTTGGCAGCCGGGGCAGCCGCCGCAGTTTCATTGGCAGCAGCAACGCCGGGGGCAAGCAACAGCAGGCTGATGACGAGTGGTCGAGCGTGACACAATAGCGGATGCATGAACTTCCCTTGCAGAAAATGATGGCAGCAGTGTTAACAATATCGGCCAGCGGCAGGAAAACTCAAACCTTGCCCGCCTGCCGTTGCGGCCAACGTGGCATCTGGCTCAGCAGCACGCCGCCCAGTACCAGCAAGCAGGCAAGCCATTGCGGGCCGGTCAGGCGCTCGCCCAGATAAAGCCAGGCCATCGCCAGGGTAAAGACCGGAATCAGATTGATAAAGGCGCCAGCCAGTGCCACCGGCACCTTGCCCACTGCCCAGGTATACATGCCGTAGGCTCCCAGCGTAATGAACACCCCCAGATACAGCACCCACAGTACCGCATCTAGCGGGTAGTGCTGCGGCCAGTGTCCCCACGGGGTCAGCAGGATGGCGCCAAACCAGAATGTCCCGAGCACCGTCTGGGTCGCCGTCAACGTCAGCGCGGAATAACGCGGCGACAGTTTCTTGGCAATCAGCACATAGCCACTGGCGCAAATCATGGCGAGAAACTCCAGCGCATTACCCAGTATCGGCGACGGGGCGCTGGCATCGGCCTCGCTGCCGCCGGTCAGCCACACCACGCCGGTCATGGAAACGGCCAACCCCAGCCACACCGGCAGACGCTGCCGATCGCGCAGCAGGAAATGCGCACCGACCGCCACCAGCAGCGGCAGCGTGGCGGTGATCATGCTGGCTTGCGAGGCGCTGGTATGCAGCAGCGCGTTGGCTTCGAACAGGAAATACAGGCATGGCTCGCTCAAGCCCATCAGCAACAGCCACAGCCAGTCGCCTTTTTGGTAGCGCAGCCGGCTGCCGCGCCGCAGCAGGAACGGCAACATGCAGACGGTGGCGATCACCATGCGGCAGAACAGCACAAACACCGGGTCGAAAACGGCAAACACCGACTTGAGCGCAATAAAAGAACTGGCCCACAACATCATGGCCAGGCACAAGGCAAGATAAGGCAAGATACGACTCCAAAATGGCACAGCGTTCCGCATGGTGAACGAAGCGCCCTGGGGCGTCAAAGAACAGGCTGTTTGCCGCAAGCCGTGCGGTGAAGGCTCATGGTGCCGGCAAGCCAGCCAGGCAGCCGCTTGCCGCCTTATGCGGTCAGCGCCATCTCGGCGATGGCCCGCAGCATGCGCTGGCGGATCAACCCGCTCACCGGGCGAATCAGATACCAGTACGGCATGAAGCGGTAGTAACTGCGCCGGTCAGGACAGTAGACCCGTGTCTCGGTGTGCAGGCAAAGCTCGCCTGTGGCCAGCGGGATGATACGGATGCCCATCACCAAGCGCGGCACCGACAGCAAGCCAGCAAATGCCGCGGCATCCGCCAGCGGACGCAGGCCGTAATCGCCGCGCCAGAACTCGCCGGCCAGTCCCCAGACCACTTCCTGCGCATTGCACTGCAGCAGGGTGAAATCGTGCAGGCCGAACGGTGCACGCTGCGGCAGGGCATTGCCGTGCCCCAGCCGTGCGGCCAACCTGGCCGGCAGTTCGCGTAGCCGGATAAAACGCTGCACCCACGGATCTTGCCAGTCGGGCAAGCGGTGCACCGCCTGCATCACCTGTGCGGCGGAGGCGGCAACCGGGCGCTGGTGCCGTTCACAGAACTGGTATTGCGCCAGATGCTGATCGAGCAGCGTCACGGTTGCGGCTGGCTGTGATAGCGGCGGAATACCGCATCGTAGCGGCCATCCTGCTTCAGCTTGCGCAGGCCGCGGTCGAAATGCTGGCGCAGCAGCGGATCGCGCCACAGCACATTGGCTTCCTTCGGCATCAGCAGCGGATAGAGGGTGACCGGCAGCTGTGCCTGCGGCCCGAGCTGGCGGCGATACCATTCAAAGATCAGCCGGTCGATCATGATCGCGTCGCTACGGCCCAGATATAAAGAGCGCACCTGGCTGCCCTGATCGGACAGCTCGCCGTAATGGCCGGTGGCCTGCGCCAGCAGCCGGTCGTAGCCTAGCGGCAGATCCGGCTCGGCCCCTTCCCAGGCCATCACCTGCAGCTCCTGCAGGTCTTGCGGCTGCGCCAGCTCCAGCCGTTGCCGCTCCAGCGCCACCACCACATTATCGAAAGCATGCAGGTCGCGGCCGATGCTGCCGGGCAACTGGTAATGATGCTGCTGGGCCGGAGTCACGTCATACAAGGCATCGACCTCGCCGCGACGGTAGGCGCTGATGCGTCGGCTGAGCGGATAGAACACCGGCTGCATGGCGATGCCCTCGCTGCGCAGCGCCTCCTGCAGCAACTCCACCGCGATGCCGGGCCGGCCGGCCACATTCACCCATGGCGGAATGCTTTCGTAGAACGCCACCTTGACCACAGTGCCGGCCGCCGCCAGCGCCGCCGGCAGACACAGCACGGCCAGCAGCAGCCGTTTGATACCTGTTGCCATCAGTCGAACGCCACCTCGCCGGCCAGCACTTCCACCGCATCGCCCAGCTGCAGGCGGCCGCTGTTGCGTGCCAGCAGATTGACGCCGAAGCACACCCCCTCCGGCATGCGCCGGTAGCCCATCAGCGTCGCCAGCGGCTGTTTTTCCTCGTGCGGCTGCGCGGTCTGCGGATCGATGGTGGTGAAGATGCAGCGGGTGCAGCGGCTGACGACCTCGAACTCCACCTCGCCGATGCGCACGCGCTGCCATTCGTCTTCCTCGAACGGGAACGCGCCTTTCACCACCAGATTGGGACGGAAATGGCGCATCGACACCGGCGCCGCCAGCCGCTGGTTAAGGTCATCCAGCGACGCCTCGCCGATCAGCAGGAACGGCGCACCATCGGCAAACGACAGCGGCAGCGCGGTGTCCTTGAAACGGCGGGTACTGCTGCCCAGCCACAGCAGCTGTACCGGTTCGCCCAGATAGGCGCTGAACCAGGCATCCGCCGCCGCATCGCCCTGCCAGGCAGTGAACTCGGACTTCCACACCTGGGCGCGATGCGGCGCGGCAAACTGCCGGCTGCGGGTGATGAACTCCCCCGCCCCGGGGGCGCGGAACTGCCAGCTGTCGTCCAGCAGATGCTGCGCCTCGACCAGCACCAGGCGGTGGTGGGTACGCGCGGTGATCTGGCTGCCATCCGGCCGTACCAGCAACCACACCCGATCATGCAGCAGGCCCTGGGGCGTGACTTCGGCCTGCGGCACCGCAATGCCGTGGCACGACTTGAGAGGGTGGAGATACAGCTGGCTGAGTTCCATGCGGCGACCCTTGCAAAGTGGCATCCAACAAAGCGGCGTTTATAGCCGATCTGCCTGCCAAAAGGAATGCCGACGTATTAAAACTGCCACAACGTTGCGTTCTGCCAGCCGGCCATGCCAAACCATGGCGCAGCGATGCGGCCAACGTTGGCCGCAGCGCATCAGCCCTGCTGCTGCCGCAGACGGTAGCGCCGCGCCAGCAGCGCGCACACCATCAGCTGCAGCTGGTGGAACAGCATCAGCGGCAGCACGATGGCGCCGATGGCATGGCCGGCAAACAGCACCTTGGCCATCGGCACGCCGCTGGCCAGACTTTTCTTGGAGCCGCAGAACACGATGGTGATCTCGTCCGCCAGATTGAAGCCCAGCTTGCGGCTGGCCAGCCGCGTCAATCCCAGTGCCAGCGCCAGCAGCAGCGCGCAGGCCAGCAGCAAGCCGCCCAGCGCCGGCAGCGGTGTGGCATGCCACAAGCCGCCGATTACCGCGGCGCTGAACGCGGTATACACCACCAGCAGGATCGAGCCCTGATCCACCAGCTTGAGCCGGCTCTTGTGGCGATCCACCCACTGCCCCAGCCACGGCCGCAGCAGCTGGCCGGCGACAAACGGCAGCAGCAACTGGTAGACGATGGCCAGTGCCGAGCCGCCGCTGCGGCCAACCTCGCCCGACAGCAGCAGCCAGCCCACCAGCAGCGGCGTCAGCGCGATGCCCAGCAGATTGGAGGCAGTGGCGCTGCAGATCGCCGCCGGCACATTGCCTTCCGCCACCGACACGAAGGCGATCGACGACTGCACCGTGGACGGCAGCAGGCACAGATACAGCAAGCCCAGCGCCAGCTCCGGCGTGGTCAGCGCGCCCAGCAGCGGCTGCAGCACCAGCCCCAGCAACGGGAACAGCGCAAAGGTGGCCGCCAGCACCACCAGGTGCAGCCGCCAGTGGGTAATGCCGGCCAGCACCGCCTGCCGCGACAGCTTGGCGCCGTGCAGGAAAAACAGCAGGCCGATGGCGCCATCGGTCAGCCACTCCAGCCAGTGTGCCGCCGCGCCGCTACATGGCAGCAGGCTGGCCAGCAACACGGCGCCGAGCAGGCCGAGGGTGAAATTGTCCGGTAGAAAGCGTGGGCGAGGCATGGGCGGGTCCTGTCTGCCGCCGGCGTCATGGCGCCGGCTGGTCGTTAACAAGCCGCTATTTCACCGCGTGGCGATCTACAATACAAATTCATTTATCTCATTGATTAATGTGATTTTGCGATGAATATCACCCTGCGCCAGTTACGCGCCTTTCTTGCCGTCAGCCAGCACGGCGGCTTCGGCCGCGCCGGCGACCGCGTCGGCCTGACCCAGTCGGCGGTCAGCCGCAGTATCCGCGAGCTGGAAGAGCAGCTGGGGCTGCGGCTGCTGGACCGCACCACCCGCGAAGTGCTGCTCACCGCCAGCGGCCAGCGCCTGAGCGCCCAGCTCACCCGCGTGCTGGACGAACTGGACAGCGTGCTGGCCGAGGCACGCCAGGCCGGCGAACAGGCCAAGGGCACGGTGCGCGTCGCCAGCAGCCCGACCCTGTCCGCCAGCCTGATGCCGGCCTGCCTCGCCGCCTGCGGCCAACGTTATCCACAGCTGCAGCTGCAATTGCTGGATCAGGTGCAGCGGCTCAACCTCGCCAGTGTGCTTTCCGGCGAGGTGGACTTCGGCCTGGTGGTCGACCCGCGCGCGCAGCCGGAACTGCACTGCGAGCGCGTGCTCAGCGACCCGTTCTGCCTGGTGCTGCCGGCGGATCATCCGCTGGCCGCCGGCGACAGCGTGCACTGGTCGCAACTGCAGGATACGCCGCTGGTGCTGCTGGACGGCAACAGCGGCAGCCGGCCGCTGATCGAGGCGGCGCTGGCGGCACAGGGCGTCAGCGCGCCGGTGGTGCAGCAGCTGGGCCACTCCACCGCCGTGTTCCGCGTGGTGGAAGCCGGCATCGGCATCAGCATCTCGCCGCGGCTCGCCCTGCCGCTACCGGCCGGCAGCGCCCTCACCGTGCGGCCGCTGCGGCCGGAAATCCGCCGCGACGTGATGCTGGTGCGCCGCGCCGGGCGCTCGCTGTCGCCACTGGCGGAAAAGGTGTGGCAGCTGATGCGCGAGGTGCTGGCAACGGCCACCCCGCCGGCGGCAGACTGAGGCCACAGGGTTGGCCGCAAGCGCCGGCAAAGCTCACCGCGCTACAATCCACCATGACAGGCAACACGGAACAGGAAAAACGCCATGTGGTTTGAAGACCGCCCGCCACCGCAGTGGCACCCGCTCACCCTGCCGGACGGCAGCACGCTGCAGGTGCCGGAGCTGATCGTGCGCGGCGAGGAAGCCGGTGCCAGCGGCTGGCAGCTGCGCTTTGGCGAGTGGACCTTCTATGCGGACGGCCGCGACGGTGCCGCCGCCGCGTTGGCGCTGGCCATCGCCGAGATGGAAGAGCGCATCGCCTATCGCGGCAAGTAGCTGCCGGCACCAGACAAAGGACAAGCCGCGCGGCTTCGGCTTGTCATTGTCATGTACCTGCGGCCAACCTTGTCGCCGCGGCTAGGCCTCGTCGCTGGCGCCGAAAAACTCGCTGGGCACCACGCCGAACTGGCGGCGGAACATGGCGCTAAAGGCGCTGGGGCTGGCATAGCCGGCATCCAGCGCCACATCCAGCACCCGCGCGCCGGCGGCCAGCTGCGCCAACGCGTGCATCAGCCGCGCCTGTCGCCGCCAGGCGCCGAAGTTCATGCCGGTGGCGCGCACGAAGCGGCGCTGTAGCGTGCGCACATCCACCCCCAGCCTCGCCGCCCAGTCATCGCTGCTGCGGGCATCGTCCGGCTGCGCCTGCAGCGCATTGCACAGCGGTGCCAGCAGCGCATCGTCCGGCGTCGGCAGTGCCAGCGGCAGGGTTTCCAGCACTTCCATCTCCTCCAGCAACAAGGCCAGCAGCCGCGCGGCGCGGGTACCCGGCAACACCGGCGGCGGACAGCGCACCGCCGCCAGCAGCAGCTCGCGCCACAGCGGCGTCACCGCCAGCACGCAGCACTGCTGCGGCATGCCGGCCAGCGCCGATGGCTGCACATAGACGCTGCGCATCTGCGCCGGGCTGAGCATATGCACCTCGTGCCAGTGGCCGGGCGGAATGTAGATGGCGCGCGTCGGCGGCACGATCCACTGCCCGCGCGCGGTAAGCACCCGCATCACCCCGGCGATGCCGTACAGCAGCTGCGCGGTGGGATGGCTGTGGCGCACGGTGGCGTGGCCGGCCGGGTAATCCTGCGATTTGCCGATCATCAGCGTGTCGCTGCTGAGCTGCGGCGGCTCGATCATTTCGATATCGACTGCGTGCATGCCGTTTTCTCGATAGTTGCTGCCATGTGCGCGTGAGACTGGCAGATGCCAACATTCTAGGATGCGGCTACCACCACCCACAAGGAGCGCTCCATGCAAGCCACCCTGTCCGCCCCTGCCACGCCGGCCAGCAGCCCGCGCTGGCGGGTGATCGGCGCCGTCAGCGTCGCGCATTTTCTCAATGACCTGATGCAGTCGCTGATTCTCGCCATCTACCCGCTGCTGAAAGGCAACTACGCGCTGAGCTTTGCCCAGATCGGGCTGATGACCCTCACCTACCAGTGCACCGCCTCGCTGCTGCAGCCGCTGGTCGGCATCGTGACCGACCGCAAACCGCAGCCACGCGCGCTGGTGCTGGGCATGGCCAGCACCCTGTGCGGCCTGTTGCTGCTGTCGCAGGCGACGCAATTCGGCTGGCTGTTGCTGGCCGCAGCGCTGGTCGGCACCGGCTCGTCGATCTTCCATCCGGAATCGTCGCGCGTGGTGCGCCTCGCCGCTGCCGGGCACAAGGGCCTGGCGCAGTCGCTGTTCCAGGTCGGCGGCAATGGCGGCACCGCCGCCGGTCCGCTGCTGGCGATGCTGATCATCCTGCCCAACGGCCAGCACAGCGTGGCGTGGTTCGGCAGCCTGACCCTGCTGGCGATGCTGGTGCTGTGGCAGGTCGGTAACTGGTATCAGGCCGAGCTGGGCCATGCCGCCCGCCGCGCCGCGCCGCCGGCGGCCAACCCGCTGTCGCCGCGGCAGACCCGCCACACGCTGGCGGTGCTGATGGCGCTGGTGGTGACCAAGTACACCTATATGGCCTGCCTGCACAGCTACTTCACCTTCTACCTGATCGAGCGCTTCGCCGTGTCCACTGCCGATGCGCAGCTGTACCTGTTCGCCTTCCTGCTGGCGGTGGCCAGCGGCACGATATTGGGCGGGCCGCTGGGCGACCGCATCGGCCGTCGCCGCGTGATCTGGTTCTCGATTTTCGGCAGTGCGCCGTTCGCGCTGGCGCTGCCTTATGTAGGCCTGCACGCCACGCTGGCGCTGGTGGTGCTGATCGGGCTGATCCTGTCGTCGGCGTTCTCCGCCATCCTGGTGTATGCGCAGGAGCTGCTGCCGCAGCGGGTGGGCATGATCTCCGGCCTGTTCTTCGGCCTCGCCTTCGGCGTCGCCGGCCTCGGCGCCGCGCTGATCGGCCAGCTGGCCGACCACGTCGGGCTGCAGACGGTGTACCAGTGGTGCGCGTGGATCCCGCTGGCCGGCATCGTCGCCGCGCTGCTGCCGGAGCTGCGCAAGCGCTGATAGCGGCTTGCCGGCAGCAATGAAAAAGGTTGGCCGCATGTTCCCCCATGCGGCCAACCTTGTTGTTTGCGGCGCGGCTTCAGCCGCCGCGATACAGCGCCGGCTGGATGCCGTAGCGGCTGAGCTTGTCGTACAGCGTCTTGCGGGCGATGCCCAGCTGCGCCGCCGCCTCGCCGACATCGCCCTCCACCGCCTGCAGCGCCGCCGCGATGGCGCGCGCCTCGAACTGCTCCAGCTGCTGCGGCAGGCTGGCGGCCGCCGCCGGCGGCTCCTCTTCCAGTCCCAGCACCCAGCGCTCGGCAGCGTGCGCCAGCTCGCGCACATTGCCGGGCCACGGCGCCGCCATCAACGCGGCCAGGTTGGCCGCCGACAGCGCCGGCAACGGGCAGCCGAAGCGCTCCGCCGCCCGGCGGGCGAAATGGCTGAACAGCAGCGGAATGTCCTCGGCGCGTTCGCGCAGCGGCGGCAAGCGCAGCGTCACCACGTTCAGCCGGTAATACAGGTCGGCACGGAAGCGGCCGGCGGCGCTTTCCGCCTTGAGGTCGAGCTTGGTGGCGGCCACCACGCGGCAGTTCACCGGCTGCGCGCGGTTGCTGCCCAACCGCTCCACGCTGCGGGTTTCCAGCACCCGCAACAGCTTGGCCTGCAGCGCCAGCGGCATGCCTTCGATTTCGTCGAGGAACAGCGTGCCGCCGTCGGCGTGCTCGATCTTGCCGATGCGCCGCTTGCTGGCGCCGGTGTAGGCCCCGGGCTCGGCGCCGAACATCTCGCTCTCGAACACCGTTTCCGGCAGCGCGGCACAGTTGATGGCGACGAACTCGCCGCCGGCATGCGGCCCGACCTGATGCAGCGCGCGCGCCACCAGCTCCTTGCCGCTGCCGGTTTCACCCAGCACCAGCACGTCGGCGTCGGTGGCGCCGACCGTCGCCAGCCGGGTCTTGAAGGCACGCAGCGCCGGCGAATCGCCCAGCAGCAGGCTGTCGATGCCTTCCCCCGACAGTTGCGCGCGCAGGCGGCGGTTCTCCAGTTGCAGCCGGCGCTGCGCCAGTGCGCGGCCAACCGCATCCAGCAGCCGTTCGCGCTGCCACGGTTTCTCAATGAAGTCCCAGGCGCCGTCGCGCATCGCCTGTACCGCCATGCCCACGTCGCCGTGGCCGGTCACCAGCGTGACCGGCAGCTCGCCGTCCTGGCGGCGCAAGGCGGCGAACAGCTGCAGGCCATCCATGCCCGGCAAGCGCACATCGCTGATCACCACGCAGCCAGGGTTGGCCGCAAACGCCGACAGCGCGGCTTCGGCACTGTCACAGGCCAGCACGTGATGGTCGGCCAGTTCCAGGGTCTGGACACAGGCTTCGCGCACCGAGGAGTCGTCTTCGACCAGCAGAATATAAGGTGTCATGAGGCGGCACTATCGCTCAGCGGCAGGCGCAGGGTAAAGCTGGCGCCGCCCTGCGGCAGGTTGGCCGTGGCGATTTCGCCACCGGCATCGCGCACGATACCGGCGACGATGGCCAGCCCCAGCCCCAGGCCGTGACCGAAACGCTTGGTGGAATAGAACGGTTCCAGCACCCGCTGCGGATTGTCCGCCGGCAGGCCCGGGCCATTGTCCTCGACCTGCAGCAGCACGCTTTGCGCTTGTTGCTGCAGGCGGATGGTGATGTCGCGCTGCGGCTGCTCGGCCAGCGCATCGGCGGCATTGCGCAGCAGGTTGCCCAGCAGTTGCTCGGCCGCCAGCGGATCCAGCGGCAGACTGGCGTCGGCGTCGTGCCGCCAGTGGCACTGCACGCCGCGATCGGCCAGCATGGCTTCCAGCGCCGGGCGCAGGCTGGCCAGCTGGCAATGGCCGCGCACCGGACGGCGGGTGGCAAACAGCTTGAGTTCGGCAGTCATCGCCGCCAGCTTGTCGGTCTCGCGCACGATGCGCGCCAGATTGCCATCGACCTCGGCCAGCCGGCCGCGCGCCAGATACAACCGGGTGTTGTCGGCAAAGCTGCGCAGCGCCGCCAGCGGCTGGTTCAGCTCGTGGGCGATGCCGGTCGCCATGCGCCCCAGCGCCGCCAGCTTGCCGGTGCGGATCAGCTCGGCCTGGGTTTCGCGCAGCGCCTGCTCGGTCTGCTGGTGACCGCTGACTTCGTCCTGCAACCGCAGGTTGGCGGTGGCCAGTTCGGCGGTGCGCTCGGCCACGGTGCGCTCCAGCCGCAGCTGCTCGGCCAGCCGCTCGCGCACACGCTTGAGCCGCAGGCTGGCATACAGCGCCACCATGGTCAGCGCCAGCAGGCCGAGACCGGTCACCGCGCCGGTGAGCCAGGCCTGCGCGCGCGCCTGCTGCACATCGCCCAGCAGCAGCATGCGCCAGTTGATGCGGCCAACGTTGCGGCTGACGGCCAGGTAGTCCTGGCGGCCGACGCTGACCTGCTCCTCGCCATGCCACACAAACGGCAGCGGCAGCAGCCGCGAGGTGTAGTACTGCCGCGTGGCGGCCAGCCGCTCGCGCACTGCCGGCGACAGCGGCGCCAGGGTGGCGAACTTCCACGGGCTGCTGGCGGCCAGCGTCACCACGCCGTGCGCATCCACCACCAGCACTTTTTCGTCGCTGCGCGCCCAGGCCGCCTCCAGCGGCGCCAGGTCGATCTTGGTGGCGACCGCACCCTGCACCTGGCCATCGACCAGCACCGGGCGCGAGATGAACATGCCGGGAATGCGCGTGGTGGCGCCGACGCCGAAAAAGCGTCCGGTCTCGCCGCGCATGGCGCCGCGGAAATACGGCCGGAAGGCGTAATTCTTGCCGACCAGGCTTTCGCTGTTATTCCAGTTGCTGCTGGCCAGCACGGTGCCGTGGCGGTCGAGCAGGAACACCTGGGCGGTGCCGGCTTCGGCATTCACTTCCGCCAGGTAGTGGTTGATGGCGTTTACCCGCGCCGGGTTGGCCGCATCCTGCAGCAGCCGCGCGACTTCCGGATGGCGCGACACCACGTAGGGCAGCGCCTCGAAACGCGACAGCTCGGCATCCAGCGCCGTGGCATACAGCGCCAGCCGCTGCGACAGCACTTCGCGCAACTCGCCCTCGGCGCTATGCCAGCTGGCGCGGCCGGCCAGCAACGCCACCACCACGATGGCAAAGCTGGCGACCAGCACACGGGCAAAGAAGCGGGATGGCACGGCGGCGGCAGGGGCGGACAAGCGGGATTCCTCAGCAGGGGCTTACGGTGGTCACAGTATCGTCGGGCGCAATCCACTGCGACAAGGGCCGGCACGGCTCGCCCGGCAGGCATAGCCGGTAGTCCGGCACATACGGGCTGCGTGTCAGCCGCAGTGCCGGTACCAGTAGCTGCTGCCGGTAGGTCCATGCGCCGTCGTGCCACACCGCGCCGTCCGGCACCTCCATGCCGGCCCCGCTACCGCGCACGGTAGCGGAAACCAGCGCCAGGCCACCGGCGGTCACCTGCCAGTTCTCCTGCCAGTCGATCTTCTCGATGGAGTGGGTCCACACCAGCGCAAAACCGGCTACCGCCAGCTTGACGCTGGCAGTAGCGGTAGCAAGGCACACTGCCATCAGACCCCCTGCATCGCCGGCTGGCGACGGTGGCGGTACAGATGCCAGCCGGCAAATGCCGCGGCGCCGGCCAGGCCCAGCTCGTCGGTAAACGGCACCGCCACCACCAGCAGGCAGGCGGCGACAAACGCCAGTACCCGCTCGGCCAGCAGCAGCTTGCGCTGCCAGAAGCCGATGGTAACCACGCCCCACAGGCTGACCGCCAGCAGCGCCTTGCCGAAGGCAAACGCGGCGGCCAACCAGTCCGCCTCGCCATTGAACTGCCACATCAGCGCCGGCGCATACACCGCCATATACGGCACGATGAAGCCGGCGATGGCGATCTGCATCGCGCGGATGCCGATCTTCAACCCGGATTCGCGCGCGATCGGCGCGGCGGCAAAGGCGGCCAGCGCCACCGGCGGCGTCAGGTCGGCCATGATGCCGAAGTAGAACACGAACATGTGCGACACGATCAGCGGCACACCCAGATCCAGCAACGCCGGCGCGGCGATGGCGCTGGTGATGATGTAGTTGGGAATGGTGGGAATGCCCATGCCCAGCACCAGGCAGGTGAGCATGGTCAGCACCAGCGACAGGAACAGGCTGTGGCTGCCCAGCTGCACCACGTAGCCGGCAAAGGTGGTGGCCACGCCGGTCAGCGTGATGCTGCCGATGATCACCCCTACCAGCGCGCAGGCTATCCCCACCGGCAGCGCGTGCATGGCGCCGTCGATCAGCGCGGTGTAGGCGGTTTTCAGTACCGGACGGCCTTCACGCACCAGCAGCAGCACGCCGGCCAGCAGCGCGATCAGCGCCATCGGCACCACGATGCCGCCCTTGGCAAAGCCCGCGGTGACCAGCCCCAGCCCCAGCCAGAACAGCACGCGCAGCGCGGTACCGCGGATGCGCAGCGCCAGCGCCGAGCCGAAGATCAGGATCACCGTCAGCACCAGCCCCATCATGCCGGAGAACAGCGGCGTGAAGCCGGCAAACAGCAGGTACACCAGCCCCGCCAGCGGCAGCAGCAGATACCACTGCTCTTTCAGCGCCCGCCACGGGTCCGGGCAGTCGCTCTTCTTCAGCCCCAGTAGGCCGGCACGGCCGGCTTCCAGATGCACCATCCAGAACACAGTGAAGAAATACAGCACCGCCGGCACCAGTGCCGCCTTGCAGATTTCCACATACGGCACGTTGATGGTTTCCGCCATGATGAACGCCACCGCGCCCATCACCGGCGGCATGATCTGGCCGCCCATCGAGCTGGTGGCCTCCACCGCGCCGGCAAAGTCGGCCTTGTAGCCGAACTTCTTCATCAGCGGGATGGTGAACTGGCCGGTGGTGACCACGTTGGCCACGCCGGAGCCGTTGATGGTGCCCATCAGCCCGGAGGAGATCACCGCCACCTTGGCCGGCCCGCCGCGGGTATGGCCGACGGTGCCCAGCGCGAAGTCGTTGAACAGCCGGATCATGCCGGCCTGTTCCAGAAAGGCGCCGAACAGGATGAACAGGAAGATGTAGCCGGAGGAGACATAGGTCGGCGTGCCGTAGATGCCCTCGGTGCCGAACGCCAGCTGGCCGATAATCTGGTCGAAGCCGAAGCCGCGGTGCGCCAGCTCGCCCGGCAGGTATTCGCCGAAGGTGGCATAGCCGAAGAACAGCAGGCAGATGACGGGCAGCGCCACCCCCATCACCCGGCGCGCGGCCTCGAACACCAGCAGCAGCGTGGCGATGCCGATGCCCATGTCGAGGGTGGTCATCTCGCCGGCGCGCTGGATCAGCGCGCCTTCGAACACCCAGTGGTAGAACGCCAGCCCGAAGCCGGCGGCGGCCAGCAGATAGCCTGACCAGCCGCCGCTACCGCGCCGGCCGCGTACATCGTATAGCTGGAAAACCAGCAGCAGCAGAAAGCCCACGTGCAGCGCGCGGACCACGCTGCTGGACAAGGGGCTGAATGCCGCGGTGACAATCTGGAATACCGAGAACAGCAAGGCCGCCAGCAGCACGCTGCGTGGCAGGCTGCCGCCGTGTTGTGAATCGCTCATGACCAACTCCTGCAAATGGCGTGTCGTGCCGGCCACATGACGGCATGCAAGCGGTTACGGCACCCCTGTCGTAGCAGTGCAGCGCCGCCATGCGGCCAACTCGTTAGGCTTACTTCAGCAAGCCGATTTCGCGGTAGTACTTCTCCGCACCCGGATGCAACGGCATCGGCAGACCCTTCAGCGCGTTGGCCGGGTTGAAGGCCTTGATGGCGGCATGGGCGTTGGCCAGTACCGGCAGGTTGGTGAACAGCTGCTTGGTCATCATGTACACGGTGTCATTCGGCACCTTGTCGTTGGTCACCAGCAGATTGCTGATTGCCACGGTGGGCAGGTCGGCCGGCAGATCGTCATAGGTCTTGGCCGGAATCTTGGTGGCCTGGTAGGCCGGATCGCCGATCCTGGCGACGATATCGGGGGTAACCGGCACAAAGGTCACCTTCAGTGCACTAGACAGGTCGCGGATCGAGGCGACGCCCAGTCCGGATGATTGCAGCGTGGCATCCAGCTGGCGGTTCTTCATCAGCTCCACCGATTCGCCGAACGACAGGAATTCCACCTTGGCAAAATCCTTGTAGCTCAGGCCGGCGGCCTTGAGGATGGCGCGCGCGTTCAGCTCGGTACCGGACTTGGGTGCCCCCACCGAAATACGCTTGCCTTTCAGGTCGGCCAGCGTCTTGATGCCGGACTCGCTGCTGGCGACGATCTGGATGTAGTTGGGATAGATGGCGGCCACGGCGCGCAGCTTCTTCAGCGGCTGGGCAAAGCCGGCCTCGGCCTCGCCTTTCCAGGCATCGGCGGCGGCATCGGCCAGCGTAAAGCCCAGCTCGCCACGGCCGGCCTGCAGCAAGTTGAGGTTTTCGGCCGAGGCCTTGGTGGCCTGCACCGAAACCTTGGCGGCCGGCATGGCCTTGGTAAACAGCTGCGACATCGCCACCCCCACCGGGTAGTACACCCCGCTGGTGCCACCGGTCAGCACGTTGATGAACTCCGCGCCGTGGGCAAACGGGCTGATCGCCAGTGCCAGGCTCAAGGCGGCAAATTGCTTCTTCATGTTCCTCTCTCCTTTGTTGTGATGTGCAGAAAGCGACACAACTAGAGCAGGACGCGTGCCAGCAGCCGCACAGCTCCAGATAACACAATAAAAACAATTGCTTGCCGCACAAAACACCGCAGTGCCACCGGGCTTTTGGTGCGGATGGCCGCAATCGGCCCGCCAGCCGGTGCGGACATCCGCACAGCGCCCGCGAGCCGGCTTTACCTGCCGCCGCTACGGCAGTACAAAGCGGCCAAAGGAGACAACAACATGGACAAACTCGATACCGTGGTGATCGGCGCCGGTGTGGTCGGCCTGGCCTGTGCCCGCGCGCTGGCGCAGGCCGGCCGCGAGGTGATGATCGTGGAACAGGAAGCGGACATCGGCCAGCACACCAGCAGCCGCAACAGCGAAGTGATCCACGCCGGCATCTACTACCCCGCCGGCAGCCTGAAAGCGCAGCTGTGCGTGGCCGGCAAGGAGCTGCTGTACCGCTACTGCGCCGAACGCGCCATCCCGCACCAGCGCATCGGCAAACTGCTGGTGGCCGTCAGCGACGCCGACGCCCCGCGCCTGGCCGCGCTGCAGGACAAGGCGGCGGCCAACGGTGTGCACGACCTGCAATGGCTGGACGCCGCCGCGCTGCGCCAGCGCGAACCGGCGCTGCAGGCCCATGCCGCGCTGCTGTCGCCGTCCACCGGCATCGTCGACAGCCATGCGCTGATGCAGGCGCTGCTGGCCGATGCCGAACATGCCGGCGCGCTGCTGGCGCTGGCGTCGCCGATTGTGGGTGGCGCAGTCAGCGCCGACGGCATCGTGCTGACGCTGGCCGATGGTTACCAAGTGCTGGCGCGGCAAGTGATCAACGCCGCCGGGCTGTGGGCGCCCACAGTTGCCGGCAGGATTCACGGCGTTCCACGTGAAACCGTGCCGCAAGCGCACTACGCGCGCGGCGTCTACTTCGCTCTCGGCGGCAAGAGCCCGTTCTCGCAACTGATCTACCCGCTGCCGGAAGCCGGCGGGTTGGGCACCCACCTGACGCTGGACCTGGGCGGCCAGGCGCGCTTCGGCCCGGACGTGGAATGGATAGATGGCGTCGATTACAGCGTCGACCCACAGCGCGCCGAGCGTTTCTACAGCAGCATCCGCCGCTGGTGGCCGGCACTGCCGGATGCTGCACTGGCACCGACCTACAGCGGCGTGCGCCCCAAGATCACCGGCCCCGGCCAGCCGGATGCCGACTTCGTGATCCAGGGCGCCGCAGTGCATGGCGTGCCGGGGCTGATCAACCTGTACGGCATCGAATCGCCCGGTCTCACCGCCTGCCTTGCCATTGCCGAGCGGGTGCTTGGCTTGTGCCGCTCATCCCGCTGATCCGTTTCTCAGGAAAATGGCTCTCGCGGACCGACGGAGGGCAGTTGTATGCCTGTGGCGCCAGCCCTAGCGCCATAACACGATGCGACGCGGAATAGTGGACACTGCAGAGGGGTCAGAGACTGCTGATTGCCACTTCAATCACATCGTTCAAACGCTGGGCCTGCCCCTCGCCGTCGTAGCCACGGCCCAGCACGCGCAGGCCCTGGATAATGGCAACCAGGAATCGCGCCAGCGCCACAGGTGATTTGCTGGCCGCGATTTCGCCCTGCTGCTGCCCCCGTTGCATCAGGGCGGCCAGTGCGGTCTCCAATGTCGAGAAGTGCTGCTGCAGCAGGTCGTTCACCGAGTGATTGCGCCTACCCAGTTCCAGAGCGGTATTGGCCACCAGGCAGCCGCAGCTGTCTGTACCGGCCAGTTCGTCAGCAGCAATTTGCTGCAACAGCGCGCGCACACGGCCAATCGCAGAACCGTCTTCCGCCAGCAACGCAACGTTGGCAGCCGTCTGGCCGTGATAACGCTGCAACGCATGCTGGAACAGCCCGATTTTGCTTTCGAAGGTGTTGTAGAGGCTGCTTCGCGACAGGCCAGTACCATTCACCAGGTCCTGGATCGAAGTAGCGGCATAACCTTTTTGCCAGAAAACGTGCATCGCCGCATCGGCGGCATCATCAGGATCGAAATGGGCTGTATGCATAGTCAGTAATGAAGGATAAAGATAGTGCAGTCGCCGGCAAGGATGGAGGGGAGCAGCTTGCAGTGGCAGGCACCCTGTTACTATGTGCCGAATTTGCAAGCCCGAAAGGCTATCACATCATGTCAGGCGCTGTTTTACCGACGGGTCTGTTGCCGACACTGCAGCATGTGCTGTTTCCGCAGGACAGCGCTGGTGTAGCCACACTCTGGCAACAGTGGCCGCTGCAGATAGCAGATGGCTCGGTTGCTGCCTTGTCCCTGCCGGTGCTTGACGCGCTACTGGAGCATATCGTTCCAGCCAGCCTGCACCCAGCCATACCAGCCCGTTTTGTACGTTCCCGACAATTGTCTTTTCTGGCCGGTTGCCTGTGTGCCGAGCGGGCCCTTGCCGGTTTGCCACTGATATCTGCCGTACTGGATCGTGATATCAGCGGTCGGCCAGTGTGGCCTACCGGCGTAACCGGATCTATTACCCATAGCCAAAGTCTGGCAGCAGCTGTCGCTGCTTGGAGTCCACGTCCGGAAGGACTGGGAGTAGATTGCGAGCCGCTGGTAGCCAGGCAACAACTGGCTGATATCGTTTCGACTTGTTGCACTGCAGCAGATCGTGCCTGTCTACCAGACAAGACGCCAAACATGGTCGCCACGCTGATCTTCTCGGCGAAAGAGGCTGGCTACAAGGCCTTGTCGCATCGTTTTGGGCGTATTGTTGACTTTACCGAGTTTGAAGTCTGCCAGCTGGATCAAAGTACCGGCCAGTTGTGGCTGGCACCAGCTCCCGACAGCGAGTGGCACCAGCATATCCTGCCGTTTGCGGTCCAATTCACCTTCGATGCCGACAATGTCTACACCTTGGCTGACTTGCGTGGCCTCCCCTAGCGCTGAGCAACTCAGTCGTGCAGGTCTGAAGCCAGGAAACTGGCAGCCATATCCTGGTCGCCATGGCCGGCTTCAAGAGCGCGTTCGAAGCGATGCAAACCCGCTGCAGCAACCTCGGCATGCAAGCCGGCTCGACTAGCCGCATCGAGAATCAGCCTGCTGTCTTTCACCGCATTGGCAACCGAGAAACTTGCCGTGTAATTACCTGACAGCATGGCAGCACTCTTAAGCTGGAAATAGGCACAGTCCATCGGCCCGTTACTCACCACATCGATGACCAGTGCCGGATCAACCCCCAAACCTTTGGCCAACGCCAAGCTCTCTGCCAGCCCGTGAGTTAGCGTAAAGGCCCAGTTATTCAGTGCCAACTTCAGGCGGCTTGCCTGGCCGGCCTCGTCTGCCACCCATAGCGTGCGCTTGCCAATGGCGTCAAATACGGTTTGTACGCCCTCCCGCCCGGCTTGGGGACCAGAGGCCAGAATGATCAGTTGACCTTGCTCGGCCGGCTGACGAGTACCCTGAACCGGCGCATCGAAATACACCAACTGCTGCTGACTTGCCAAGAGCGCCAGTTGGTTGGCCGCATCAATCCCTACCGTACTGAGCTGCAGCCATTTGGCACCCGGGCAGAAATGACCGCTACCGGCAGTCATGGCGGCGGCAACGCTGTCGCCGTCTTTCAGCACCGTCACGATGAAAGCAGCATCACGAACAGCATCGGCTACGCTGGCACATGCTTGCAGATTGTCTTGCTCCAGTACCTGTGCCTTGGCTGCTGTCCGGTTCCAGACTTTTACCTTGAAACCCTTGTTCGCCAGATTGCGTGCGACAGGAGCGCCGATCAAACCGCAGCCTAATACCGCGATCGTGGGGAGTGTCGTGTTCATTACCTTGTCCTTGGTTACCGGATAAACCGGAAATTCAAAATGAATAATCAAATTTGGAATGATCGTTCCAGATAATGTAAGATGCCGCTCGGTTGCGGTCAACCCATATGACATTTTTCCTGGGAATCCGCGATTTGCACCGTTTGCCAAGGACAGGACAGATAAAAATGAATAATGCCAACAAAATTCTCGGCCACCGCTTGCGCATTGGCGTGGTCATCCCATCGACAAATACCTCGGCCCAACCGGAGATGGACGACATGCGGCCACGTGGCGTGACCAACCATGTGGGCCGGATGGTCATTGTGGACGAGCCACTGATTGAGGAGCCCGGTTTCAACAGCGTGATTCAGACCATGCGCCGCTCGACAGCACCCGCCATCAAGAGCCTGAAAGATTGCCAGCTGGACCGCATCATCGTGGCGGTGTCTCCGGATGCGTACTGGCACGGTATTGAAGCGCATACGCAAATGCTGGCGCAGCTGCAGGACACGGCAGAAGGCGTCGGCATCACCTGCAGTGCCGATGCCATCGAACAAGCCTTGGTTCGATTGGGCAACCTTCGCCATATCGGCCTGATCTCTCCCTACACCGAGATCGGCAACGATGCCGTCACACAGTTCTTTAATGACAAGGGCTATGAAGTTATTGCCCTGGCTAACCTTGGCGGCCAAAGCCCCTCACGCATCTCGGAAGTAAGCCACCAGGATCTGCGCTCCGCAGTCGAAAAAGCCAATGCACCGGGTGTCCAAGTGATTGTGCAGGTGGGCACGAATGTACCGATGGCCGGCTTTGCCGAGACCGCTGAACAGTGGACCGGAAAACCAGTGATTGCCAACAACACAGCTTTGTACTGGCATGCACTTCGCATGAGCGGCATTGATGACCAGTTAGATGGATTTGGGCGTTTATTCAGCTGTTGCTAACAGCTGCTGACAGCAGCACGTCACCATCCAAAACCATCCCGAGCACATCACATGTCAACTCAGATGCATACCTTGCAGGCATTCCTGCAACAACATATCCAATCTTCTTACATCCAACCCGGCCCCTATCTGCACACGCTGCCGGCAATGCTGCTGGCACAGGTGCATCGCTGTAAAAGCGATATCGCGATTGCCGACCAGGAAAAAGAATACAGCTATGAAACCACCCTGCTGCACGCCATCGGGATTGCGGCAGCTCTGCGCAAAAAAGGGGTGAGCTATAACGACTGCCTCGGTCTGTTTATCGATGCCTCTGCCGACCTGCCACTTGCGACATGGGGCATCCTGTTTGCGGGAGCCGCTTATCTGCCGTTGGCAACCGATTATCCGCAAGACCGACTCAGTTATATGGTGAGTGATGCCAAGGTCAAACTGGTGCTCACCAACAATCGCAGCCACGAACGTCTGGCCAGCATACTTCTGCCGGGAGTCAGTCTGTTCAACATCGACGATGTCACACCGGCAAGCATTGCCGAGGTCGATCAAGTACTGACCGACTTGCTCGAACAGGATGGCGAAGACCTGGCCTATGTGATCTACACCTCGGGTACAACAGGCAAACCCAAAGGCGTAGCCATTTCGCAGCAGGCGATTGCCAATCAACTGGCCTGGCTCACGCACGAAGGCTATCTACTGCCTGGCCACCGCATCCTGCAGAAAACTCCGGTCAGCTTTGATGCGGCACAGTGGGAGCTGCTAGGCATGTGTTGCGGTGCCCGCGTAGTCATGGGACTACCCGGTGTCTACCGTGATCCGGAAATGCTGGTGAGCCAGATCCGGCAACACGGCGTTACCACCTTGCAAGGCGTCCCGACTCTACTGCAAGCACTAAGCGAATTACCCGCCTTCGCCAACTGCGACACCCTCCATAGCCTGTTCAGCGGTGGCGAGGGGCTATCACGCAAATTGGCCAGGAATTTATTGCAGATACTTCCGGACTGCCGGTTGATCAATCTGTACGGTCCTACCGAGTGCACCATCAATGCCACACATTATCGGATTGACCAACGTAGCCTGGAGCAGGAGTGGGAGATCGCGCCGATCGGCTTGCCGGTGACTGGGCTTTATTGCCAGGTACTGGATGAACAACTCGTACCGGTGCCTCCTGGACAGACCGGAGAGCTGTTCATCGGCGGAGCCCAGCTGGCAAATGGCTACCTGTTCCGCCCAGAGCAAACCGAGGAGAAGTTCCCTCTCTTGCAACCGGATGCAGATACCCCGCCGAAAAGGATGTATCGCACCGGCGACCTGGTCAGGACCGGTCAGGATGGCATCCTGCATTTTGTTGGCCGCACCGATAACCAGGTTAAGTTCCGAGGCTACCGTATCGAACTGGACGAGATCCGGCTTGCCATCGAAAACCATGATTGGGTGAAGTCGGCCGCTGTCTTCATCAAGGATTCCCCGCGCAATGGTCATACCCAGCTGATCGGTGCGGTGGAGCTGAACCCGAACGAAGCGAAACTGATGGATCAGGGTAACGCCGAAATGCATCATCAGACCAAGGCCAGCCGTCACCAGATCAAGGCCCAGCTATCAGGAGGCGGTTTCCGCAGCGATACCGATCTGGCCGGTAAACAGCAGATTGCCCTACCGGGACAACAGGAAACCACCGCCCAGCGTGAGCGGGTGTTCGCCCGCAAGACCTACCGCTTTTTCCACGGCGGCCCCGTCACCGCCACCGATATCCTGCAACTGCTGGCCGCACAGCCAGAAGCGGTAACCTCCGCCGGATTGGCTGATCTGACCCCCACCATATTGGGTGAAATTCTGCGCTATCTGGGGCAATTCGGCAGTGAAGAGCGATTATTGCCGAAGTTTGGCTACGCATCGCCTGGCGCACTCTACGCGACCCAGGTGTATATCGAGTTGAACCGGATTGCAGGCCTGCCTGATGGCTATTATTACTACCATCCGCTGCAGCACCGTTTGTACAAACAAGCCGACAGCAATGCCCACGAACCCCGTCTACGGCTGCACTTTGCCGGCAAGATTCCGGCCGTACGCGAGGTTTACAAGAACAACATCCTTGAAGTACTGGAAATGGAAAGCGGCCATATCTTGGGCATGCTTGACCATATTCTGCCGGACTACGGTTACGCCATCGGCCAGGGTCTGCATACCCCTGATGTAATACCAAGGCTGGACTGCCCGGAGGAGCACGAGTACCTCGGCAGTTACGACATTGTCCCGCTGGCCAATCGCATTGACGATCTTGACATCGATATCTATGTCCAGGCCCAGCAAGGCCGTATCCGCGACCTGACCGATGGCAACTACCTGTACCGCCAGGGCAAGCTGGACAAGGTATCCAACCATCTGATCGAACAGCGCCATGTGATTGCCATCAACCAGCAGGTCTACCAGCGTGCCAGTGGCGGCCTCTCCTTCGTCAACCGTCACCAAGCATCTTGGCGGTACTACATCGACCTAGGCCGCAGCCTGCAGCGGATACAGATGAACCGGCTTGGCCTGGGCACCATGTCTTCCGGCTACAGTTCCAAAAGCGGCAACAACCTCGCCACCGCTCTGCGGCTGAACGACATTGTCAGTGATGCCGGCCGCAGTGCAGGACCGAGCTACTTCTGCCTACTCGGCAAAGTCAGTGCGGCACAAATCCGCCACCAGGGCATGGATGAAGACGCGGTTCACATGAAAGGCCCTGCCGAGCTGATTCGCGCCGACCTGCTAAATAGCCTGCCCGACTACATGGTTCCCGGTCGCATTGCCATCATCAACAAGATGCCGCACACCACTTCCGGCAAGGTAGATGTACAAGCCCTGAAACAGCACGACGATTTCCAGCTGGCCGATCAGGAACAACCCCATGTTGCCGCCCGTAATACAACTGAACAGGCTATCAGCCAGATCTGGTGCCAGATCCTGCAGCTGGAAGAAGTCTCTGTCATCACGGACTTCTTTGCGCTGGGAGGCAACTCTATCCAGGCCGTAGCCATTGCCCGCGCCATCAACCGCCAGTTTGCCGTCAAGGTACCGATCCAGGTGCTCTTCAGTGCGCCCACCATCGAAAAGCTGGCCCGCGTCATCAACACCGGTGACGGGCAAACAGCCAGCCGTGCTATTGCGCTGGCCGGACAGGACAGTCCGTTTGCCACATTCTGCTGGCCGGGACTGGGAGGTTACCCGATGAACTTGCGGCTACTAGGTGAAGCCATGGCTGGCAAACGCCGTTTTTATGGCATCCAGTCTCGTGGCATCAATGCCGGTGAAACCGCCTTCAATAGCATCGAAGCCATGGCGCGCGAGGACATGCGGCTGATCCGCAGTCTGCAACCCAAAGGCCCATACAACCTGTGGGGGTACTCCTTTGGTGCCCGCGTCGCCTATGAAGTGGCCCACCAGCTAGAACAGCAAGGAGAAACTGTCAGCCAGCTGGTATTGCTGGCGCCAGGATCGCCACAGCTGCCCTACGCCGAACCGGTCAGCCGCGATGAAAGCGTACTGTTTGCCAACCCGGCATTCCTGAGCATCCTGCTATCGGTATTCGCCCACGACATTAACCCGGCCCTGAACGCCGATTGCTTGCAGCGTGTAGACAACCGCACGGCCTTCATCCGGTTTGTGGAAGAGAAATTTCCCACCATTGACCGCACCCTGATCGATGCCATCGTCAATGTTGTCACCGTGACCTACTCCCCGGATTACCAGATCGACTTGGCCAGCAAGCCTCTGCGCTGCCCGATTTCGGTTTGGCGGGCCAGCGGTGACGGCCCGTCCTTCATCGCCGGCGGCGAGCAGGTTGGCCTGAACATCCAATGGCACGACCTGGCCGTCGGCCACTACGCCGTATTGAAAGCGGAAGGCATTGCCGCCATGCAAGCCGCGGTACTGGACTGAGCCGGAGCACATGCCATGCCACATGTCGTTATTCATTACTTCGATACCGCACTCCCCGCTGCCGCACGCGAGCGGATCCAGCAATCGCTGGTGCAGCTACTGCAACAAGAGCTGTCATGCCGCGCCGGAGCGGTATCGATCGATCTGCAACCGGTTACACCGGCACAGTGGCAACAGCAGGTCTACCAGCCACTGATCGAACCGCGCATAACCGCGCTGCTGCGCCAACCCGACTACCGCTATTGATTCACCCTGCGCGGTGGCCCCGTACCACCGCGCACTCTACCCACTGTTCAAACAGGAATCGTCATGACTCAACACACCAAGCCGGCAGGCATCCTGCTGCTGCTGGCCATCCTGCTACTGTCGCTTAACCTGCGACCGGCCATCGCCGCCATCGGCCCGCTGATCCAGTCCATCAGCCACGACGCCGGGGTCACCTCGGTCGGCATCAGCCTGCTGACCACCATCCCGGTGCTGATGATGGGGCTGGGCGCCATCTACGCCGCACGCATCCGCCAGGCGCTTGGCGAACGCGGCGGCATCACTACCGGCAGTATCCTCATCGGCGTTGCCTGCCTGCTGCGGTTGTGGGCAGATGACCGCAATGGCCTGTTCCTCAGCGCTGCGCTGGTAGGGCTGGGCATTGCCGTGATCCAGGCGCTGCTGCCGGGCTTCATCAAGCGCAATTTCGGCGCCCGTACCAGCAGCGTGATCGCCCTCTACTCCACCGGCATTGTGGCCGGTGCCGCCATCGGCTCCGGCACCGCCTCGTGGCTGGAAGATCAGTTCGGCTGGCTGTCCACCCTGGCTGGCTGGTCGCTGCCCGCGGTACTGGCAACCGTGTTCTGGCTGCTCGCATCGCATGGCAGCCAGTACGAGGCACGCAGCAGCGTACAGGCCACCACCCGCAGCGTGCCGTTCTGGCGCATCGCCCGCTGCTGGTCGCTACTGTTGTTCTTCGGCATCGGCACCGGCGCCTTCATGCTGGCGATGGCGTGGGTCTCGCCGTTCTACATCGGCCTCGGTCTGAGCAAGGCGACCGCCGGCCTGCTGCTGTCGGTGCTGACTATCGTCGAGGCACTGACGGCGCTGTGGCTGTCGTTTACCATCAGCCGCTTTCCCGACCGTCGCGGCCTGCTGTTCACCTCGCTGCTGCTGGTGGCTGCCGGCTTCCTGCTGCTGATCGCGGCACCGCTGCTGGCCCCCTACTTTGCCGTGTCGCTGCTGGGCGTCGGTATCGGCATCCTGTTCCCGCTGTCCATCATCGTGGCCATGGACCATCTGAAAGACCCGACGCTGGCCGGCAACTTCACCGCCTTCGTCCAAGGTGGCGGCTTCGTCATTGCCAGCCTGGTGCCGCTGACGGCCGGCAGCCTGCGCGAAGTCTTCAACGACCTGTCCTACATCTGGATGCTGATGAGCATTGCCAGCCTGGGCATGCTGGTACTGGCGGTACGCTTCTCGCCGGCCAGCTACCAGCAATTCCAGCAAGACCTGGCCAGGGTACAGAGCGGCGAGCTGAAACCGGCGTGAGCAGACCCGCCTAATACTGGCGCGCCGCGATGTCCGCCAAAACCTGAGCACACCACAGACGTAGCATGAAAAAGGTTGGCCGCAAGCTCCGCGGCATGTTACACGGCGGCCCTGCTTGCCCGCTCGCGCTACGAAAACTCACCGCGACCCTGACACAGCCGGCAGGCGATGGCCATCAAGCACCGCCAATCTGCTGCCGATTGCGTGGGTCAGCCGCCACGGAGGCGGCAGAAGCTCAAGGCTGAGGTTCGCTCTGGTAGCGGTGGTAGATGGCATCGTAGCGGCCATCCTGCTTGATGCGGCGCAGGCCGTTCTCGAAGCGCTGCCGCATGGTCGGGTCCTGCCACAGCACCGTGGCCGCCTTGGACGCCAGCAGTGGATACATGCTGACAGCCGGCTGTTGCCCGCCCAGCTGGTGGCGGTTCCATTCAAAAATCAGCCGGTCGGCAAGAATCGCATCGCAGCGCCCCAGAAACAGCGCTTGCAGCTGCGTGGTCTGGTTGTCCAGCTCGCTGTATTTGCCCGCCGCCTTCGCCTGCTCCACATCATAGCCACCGGGAATATCCGCCTGCGCCCCGCCCCAGGCAATCACCCGCAATGGCTGCATATCCTGCAACCGATCCAGTTTCAGCTGCCGCTTTTGCAGGGCGATTACCACATTGTTGAAGCTATGCAGCGCCCGGCTGGTATAGCCATACAACAGGTGCTGATGCTGCAACGCCGGCGACACGTCATACAACGCATCCAGCTCGCCCAGGCGGTAGGCGCTGACGCGGCGGCTGAAGGGAAAGAACGCCGGCTCGACGGTTACCCCCTCGCTGCGCAGCGCCTCGGTCAGCAGCTCCACCGCGATGCCCGGCCGGTTATCGACCCGCACCCACGGCGGAATGCTTTCGGGAAAGCCGACTCTGACAATCTCGGCCGCCTGCGCCGCCAGGCTGGCACACACGGCCAGCAATGCCGGCAGTAATCTGGTGATGTTCAATTGCGATGGCACCTCAACTTCAATCCTGTTCACAGTATCGCCTAAGCAGGCGATTGTGTTACGGCAAGCTGCATTTCAGCCTTGCTTGCAGCAGCATCGGACCAACTCGCCCGATCCCGTTGGCGCGAGCCGGGCGAAACGGTGCGCCCCGGGTATTAAGCCGCCGCTTTGTCTGAGCCGCACGACGTTAGCACGCGGTGAGTTCGGCGGCGCCTGGGGCGTGCCGATTGGCCCGGGGTTTCGAACCGCCGTCGGGGCGCCTTGTCTTCGGTTACCTTCTTTTGGCAAAGCAAAAGAAGGTAACCCGCCCATTCCTTCGCGACACTGCGCTTGCCTCGCTCAGTCAGCGCGGAATGCGGCAGATAAAAACATCCGCATAGCGGATACCCCAGATAGAAACAAGGTTGGCCGCAAACCCGTGACGGTTTGCGGCCAACCTTGTTTTTGCATAACAGCTGTTATGTCGAATTTTTTATAATATTTGTGATCAACCTGTTATTTAATAAAGTTTAATCTAAGAAATGTGAGGCATATGAAATAAACTTTGGATGAAAGATTAGGTCTTTGAATTTTCTATTTGCTTTTTCTCTACTGCATCTCGTGTTTTTGGTGCCGGAATAAGGCTAATAAATCTAGCGAGACTCAACAAAGTCATGAATAGTCCAACCGTAGCGTGGAAAAGAAGTACAATTGCCGCCAAATTTGACTTAGGTGATAAATCAAAATCTCCAAATGTCGTCATTGTTATAAAACTACTATAAATACCACCCAGAACAGTACCTGTGCCAAGTTGCCACTTATGATCGAAACTCTCCGTCATAACTGTGTATGTGCATGCGAGCCAAAATATTATTTCAAAGTAGTTATGTAGCAGTAATAAGACTATGCGACGATATCCTTCAAGATGATATTCACCACCTGATTTTACTACTCGGTATTCATCAAAAAGTAGAACATTCGTTTGGTAAACTACTATTTCAAATGTTCTTAGAAAACCATAACTCATCAGTATATACCCGATTAGCGGATAGGGAGAACTAACGGCAATAAATATGGCTACTACAGAAAATAATAAATGGCCAAGAACCCAAAAATCCACGAAACGAGCATTAATTGCGGATGGAGCAATCTTTCGCACAAGTGAAAATACTGAAATTTTTGAGAGCAAATTAAATGTGCCTGACCAAAAATCAACAATGAATGATGACATTTGAAAACCTAACTCTTAATTAGGCCTCACCATCCGTCAGGTAGGTGAAGCGGACAGCCTGATCATACCACTAGCATGAAAAAAGGGCAGATCGTAATGATCTGCCCTTACACATTCAATGCGGCCAACCTTGGCCGCAAGCTACCCCACCCTTACAGCGACGGCAGCAGGCCGGGGATGGCGAAGCGGTTGTACTCGGCGCGCTGGATCAGGGCGCAGGCCTTTTCGATATCCGGCGCGAAGTAGCGGTCCTTGTCGTAGAACGACACTTCTTCACGCAGCATGGCCTTGGCGCTTTCCAGCGTTTCAGCTGCCTTGTTCGGCGCGCGGAAGTCCACGCCCTGGCAGGCTGCCAGCAGCTCGACGGCCAGAATGCCGGCGGTATTGTCGGCCATGTCGCGCAGGCGGCGGCCAGCGAAGGTCGCCATCGACACGTGGTCTTCCTGGTTGGCGGAGGTCGGCAGGCTGTCAACGGAGGCCGGGTGCGCCAGCGATTTGTTTTCGGACGCCAAAGCCGCGCCGGTCACCTGGGCGATCATGAAGCCGGAGTTCACGCCGCCGTTGTTCACCAGGAACGGTGGCAGCTTGGACAGGTTGCTGTCGATCAGCAGCGCCATGCGGCGTTCGGACAGCGAGCCGATTTCGGCAATCGCCAGTGCCAGATTGTCAGCAGCAAACGCTACCGGCTCGGCGTGGAAGTTGCCGCCGGACAGGATGTCGTTGTCGTCGGCAAATACCAGCGGGTTGTCGGACACCGAGTTGGCTTCCACCAGCAGCACTTCGGAGGCCTGGCGGATCTGGGTCAGGCAGGCGCCCATCACTTGCGGCTGGCAGCGCAGGCTGTACGGGTCCTGCACCTTGCCGCAGTTGGCGTGGCTGTCGGCGATTTGCGAGCCGGTTCCCAGCAGCGCGCGGTATTGCGCGGCGGCGTCGATCTGGCCCTTGTGGCCGCGTACCTGGTGGATGCGGTCATCGAACGGGGTGCGGCTGCCCTGGGCGGCTTCCACCGACATGGCGCCGGCCACGGAAGCGGCGACGTACAGGTCTTCGGCGGCGAACAGGCCTTCCAGCGCGAAGGCGGTCGACGCCTGGGTGCCGTTCAGCAGTGCCAGACCTTCTTTCGGTGCCAGCACGATCGGTTCCAGACCGGCGGCGCGCATGGCGTCGCCACCGTGCACGCGCTTGCCGTCGACAAAGGCTTCGCCTTCGCCGATCAGTACCGCGCTCATGTGCGACAGCGGGGCCAGGTCGCCGGAAGCGCCGACGGAACCCTTCTGCGGGATTACCGGGTAGATGCCCTTGTTGAACAGGGTGATCATCGCTTCCAGCACCAGACGGCGGATGCCGGAGAAGCCGCGCGACAGCGAGTTGATCTTCAGCGCCATCACCAGACGCACGGTGGAGTCCTTCATCGGCTCGCCGATACCGGCGGCGTGCGACAGCACGATGGAGCGCTGCAGCAGTTCCAGCTCGTCGGCGGCGATCTTGGTGTTGGCCAGCAGGCCGAAACCGGTGTTGATGCCGTACACGGTGCGGTTTTCGGCCAGCACGCGCGCCACGGTGGCGGCGGAGGCATCGATGGCAGCGTGGGCGGACGGATCCAGTGCCAGTTGCACGGAGGCGTCGCGGGCGATCAGGCGCAGTTGGGCCAGCGTCAGCTTGCCCGGGGTAATGGTGATGGTGGTCATGATGGTCTTTCCTTTTGCGCGGCGCAGGTTGGCCGCGACTGATGTTTCCGGATTGCGGCCATGCTTGCATGGTTGGCCGCAATCGCTTTGTTTTGTAACCAAGAAGGCTGCCGATTCAACTACTTAGCTGGATCGGCCCGGCAGCGCCTGAACAACACACTTTCTCGGCAGCCTGTGGCGGCCAACCTTGTGGGTTGGCCGCACGCGGATTACTTGATCATCGGCAGTTTCAGGCCGAAGCGCTTGGCAGCGGCAATCGCCTGCTCGTAGCCGGCGTCGGCATGGCGCATTACGCCGGAGCCGCAGTCGTTCACCAGCACGCGCGCCAGGCGCTCGGCGGCGGCGTCGGTGCCGTCAGCCACGATCACCATGCCGGAGTGCTGCGAGTAGCCCATGCCGACACCGCCACCGTGGTGCAGCGATACCCAGCTGGCGCCACCGGCGGTGTTCAGCAGCGCGTTCAGCAGCGGCCAGTCGGACACGGCATCGGTGCCGTCCTTCATGGCTTCGGTTTCGCGGTTCGGGCTGGCTACCGAGCCGGTGTCGAGGTGGTCGCGGCCGATCACGATCGGGGCCTTCAGCTCGCCGTTCTTCACCATTTCGTTGAAGGCCAGGCCAGCCAGGTGGCGCTCGCCGAGGCCGAGCCAGCAGATACGTGCCGGCAGACCCTGGAAGCTGATGCGCTCGCGCGCCATGTCCAGCCAGCGGTGGGTGTGCTTGTTGTCCGGGAACAGTTCCTTGATCTTGGCATCGGTCTTGTAGATGTCTTCCGGATCGCCGGACAGCGCCACCCAGCGGAACGGGCCCTTGCCTTCGCAGAACAGCGGACGGATGTAGGCCGGTACGAAGCCCGGGAAGTCAAAGGCGTTCTTCACGCCCTTGTCGAAGGCGACCTGGCGGATGTTGTTGCCGTAGTCGACGGTCGGGATGCCCATGGCCTGGAAGTCCAGCATCGCCTGTACGTGTACGGCGCAGCTCTGTGCGGCTTCGTCGGTCAGGCGGGCGTGCAGTTCCGGCTTGGTCTGCGCGTCTTTCCACTGCTCCACGCTCCAGCCGATCGGCAGGTAGCCGTTGATCAGGTCGTGGGCGGAGGTCTGGTCGGTCACCAGATCCGGCTTGATGCCGCCGGCCTTGGCGCGTTTTACCAGCTCCGGCAGGATTTCGGCGGCGTTGCCCAGCAGCGCGATGGACACGGCTTCCTTGCGGGAAGTGTGTTCCTTGATCAGTTCCAGCGCGTGGTCGATGTCGCGCGCCTGCTTGTCGACGTAGCGGGTACGCAGACGGAAGTCGATGCTGCTCTGCTGGCATTCGATGTTCAGCGAGCAGGCACCGGCCAGGGTGGCGGCCAACGGCTGCGCGCCGCCCATGCCGCCGAGACCGGCGGTGAGGATCCACTTGCCCGACAGGTCGTTGTTGTAGTGCTGGCGGCCGGCTTCGACGAAGGTCTCGAAAGTACCCTGCACGATGCCCTGCGAGCCAATGTAGATCCAGCTACCGGCGGTCATCTGGCCGTACATGAACAGGCCCTTGCGGTCCAGTTCGTTGAAGTGTTCCCAGTTGGCCCATTTCGGCACCAGGTTGGAGTTGGCCAGCAGCACGCGCGGGGCGTTGGCGTGGGTCTTGAACACGCCTACCGGCTTGCCGGATTGCACCAGCAGGGTTTCGTCTTCGTTCAGGTCTTTCAGGCTGGCCAGAATCTGGTCGAAGCACTCCCAGTTACGCGCCGCGCGGCCGATACCGCCGTACACCACCAGACCTTGCGGGTTTTCCGCCACGTCCGGATCGAGGTTGTTCTGGATCATGCGGTAGGCCGCTTCGGCGATCCAGTTCTTGCAGTGCAGTTCGGTGCCGTGCGGGGCACGGATTACGCGGCTAGCGTCAAAACGCGGGTCAGTCATGGGAGTGCTCCTAAATAGGTTGTGCTCTGTCAGGTGTTGTTCACTGCTTTCGCCGCCGCCGGCTGTCAGTCCGGCCGCGGTATCCGTCTAGCGCCGCAGCTGGCGCGTAATGCTCCAGGCCAGTCGCGCGGCCGCCTTGGCGCCGTGGCTGTCCTGATCAAAAGTCGGGTTGAATTCCACCAGGTCGGCGCCGATCAGCTTGCCGCTCTTGGCGATCTTGGACACCAGCGCTTCCACCACGCTGATATCGACGCCGTAACCGGCCGGGGCCGACACCGCCGGCATCTGTGCTGCCGGCAATACGTCCAGATCGATGGTCAGGTACACCACGTCGACGCTGTCGATGAACTCGGCCAGCTGGTGGCGGGCATCGGCCAGCTGCCAGGCAGTCATGTCGCTGTCCAGCCGCCATTCGGCGCCAAGGTTGGCCGCAGATTCGAACAGCGCGCGGGTGTTGGCGGTTTCCGCCACGCCCAGGCACAGGTAGCGGAAGTTGTGGCCGCGACGCGCGCATTCGGCGGCGATCTGCGCGAACGGCGTGCCGCTGGTGGCTTGTTCCGCGCTGCGCAGGTCGAAGTGGGCGTCGAAGTTGACGATGCCGATGCGCTTGCCGGCGCTGGCGTTGGCCAGCCCCAGCCAGTGACCGTAGGCGGTCTCGTGGCCGCCACCCAGTACCAGCGGCAGATGGCCGGCCTGCACGATGGCGGTGACCGCTGCGGCCAACCGTTGATGTGCGGCATCCAGATCGCCGTCTTCACACACCACGGTGCCGGCGTCGTACAGCGGCAGCGTCGGGTGATAGGCCAGATTGGCCAGCGCCTTGCGCAAGGCCAGCGGGCCGGCGACGGCGCCGGTGCGGCCCTGGTTGCGGCGCACGCCTTCGTCGCAGGCGAAGCCGAGAATGGCGATGCCCGGCGCGGCGCCGGCAGCCAGCGGCTGCACCACCTGGTGCCAGCGGCGGGCGGCTTCGCCCTCGGCGGCATCCACGCGGCCAGTCCACATGCTCATGTCGATAGTCATGGTTTAACCCTCGTGCTGCACCACGCCACGGAATACGCGGCGGGTCAGCGGATTGGTGCCGAGGCCGTACACGATCTCGGCAGGATGTTCGATGTCCCACAGCAGCAGGTCGGCAACATAGCCGGCAGCCAGCTGGCCGTGAGTCGCGGCGCGGCCCAGTGCCAGCGCGGCGTGGCGGGTGGTGCCCAGCAGCGCTTCTTCCGGCGTCAGGCCGAACAGCACGCAGGCCTGGTTCATCGCCAGACGGATGGAGGCAAACGGGCTGGTGCCGGGGTTGAGGTCGGTGGACACCGCCATCGCCACACCGGCGGCCCGCAGCTTGTCCACCGGCGGTTTCTGCGTTTCGCGCAGGAAGTAGTAGGCGCCGGGCAGCAGCACCGCCACGGGGCCGGACGCGGCCAATGCAGCGACGCCGGCATCGTCCAGGTATTCGATATGGTCGGCGGACAAGCCGCCGAATTCGGCCACCAGCGCGGCGCCATGCAGGTTGGACAGCTGCTCGACGTGGCCTTTCACTTTCAGGCCGTGCGCCTGCGCCGCCTCGAACACGCAGCGGGTCTGTGCCGGCGAGAAGCCGACGCCTTCGCAGAACACGTCCACCGCTTCGGCCAGCCCTTCCTGTGCCGCGGCGGGGATGATCACCTCACACACGTGGCGGATGTAGCCATCGGCATCGCCAGCAAATTCCGGCGGCAGCGCGTGGGCGGACAGCAAGGTGGTGGCCACTTCTACCGGCAGCGCCGCTTCCAGCCGGCGCGCGGCGCGCAGCTGTTTCAGTTCGTCGGCCAGCGTCAGGCCGTAGCCGGACTTCATCTCGATGGTGGTGACACCTTCCTTCATCAGCGCCTTCAGCCGTGGCAGGCTGGTGAGCGCCAGCTCGTCCTCGTCCAGACCACGGGTGGCGCGCACGGTGGAGATGATGCCGCCGCCTTCGGCCGCGATCTGCTGGTACGGCACGCCGGTGAGGCGCTTTTCCCATTCCGCGGCGCGGTTGCCGCCGTACACCAGATGGGTGTGGCAGTCGATGAAGCCGGGGGTGATCCAGCCACCCTTGGCGTCGATGATGTCGCCGTTGCCAAAGGCACGCAGTGCCGCATCCTGCGGCAGCACGGCGTGGATCTTGCCGTCACGCAGCCACAGCGCGTGGCCGTCCAGCGCGCCGTAGGGCGCGGTGACGGCGGCATCGCAGGTGGCGAGGCGGGCGTTGATCCACAGGGTGTCTTGGGGCTGGCTCATGGTGCTGTCCGGTGTTGCGCGATTAATTGTATATACATTTAGTCGATCACCGGCGGCACGTCAAGGATTTTCTGTTGCGGCCAACTGCGATGCTGCGGCAGCGGCCAGACTGCAGTCACAGCAAAAACCCTTAAAAAACAACAGGCCACGTCGTAACGTGGCCTGTTTGCGGTTGTTGCGTAAATGTATATACATTTACCTTGCATTGCCTGCTCAGCGCTTGCGTACCCGCGTCTGCGAACGCAGCTTGTACTTGGCGCCCGGATGCAGCAGGCGGGCAAAACTCACCAGATGCTTGCCGGACCAGGTGCGGCGCAGCACGCGCAGGCACGGGTCGCTGGGCTCCACCCCCAGCAGCCGGCATTCGTCCGGCGCCGGCAATACCGCTTCCACCGTGTGTTCCACGTCGGACAACGGGCAGGTGCGCATCAGATAGGCATTGGGGGTTTCGCGGCTGAAATCCTGCGCCAGATAATCCGGCGCCCATTGCGGGCTGACGTAGCGCTCCTCGATCTGGATCGGGCTGTCGTCCTCGAAATGCACGATCAGCGAATGGAACACCGGCGCGGTCACCGCCAGCCCGAGCCGCAGCGCCACTTCCTCGCTGGCGGCTTCCTGGCGCAGATAATGCACCGCGGCGCGGTACTGGTGGCCGCGGGTGGCGATTTCCTCGGCGATATTGTTCACGTCCAGCAGCGGCGACTCTGCCTTGCGCTCGGCAACATAGGTGCCGTCGCCGGCGTAGCGCAGCAGCACGCCGGCCTCGGCCAGATCGCGGATCGCCTTGTTGACGGTCATGCGCGAGACGCCGAATTGCTTCGCCAGTTCAACCTCGGGCGGAATCTTGGCGCCGGGCGCGAAGCTGCGGTTCTTGATGCCATCGAGAATGAAATCGCGGATGCGCAGATAGTGCGGCTTGGATGCGGGTTTGGGCGTGCTCATGCCGGCATTGTAAGTGAAAGCGGGATAACAGGTTGGCCGCACGGCGGCGGCCAACGTTGGAAAGTCGACAGCCTAGCCCAGGTGTTCGGCGAGGAATTGCAGGCTGCGACCGTGCGCCAGCGCGGCGGCGCGCTGGTTGTACATCTTGGGGCGGCCCCAGCAATTGAAGCCGTGGTCGGCATCCGGGTAGTCGTGGAATACCGCGTTAGGCTTGCCGGCAAACGCCTGCTTCACCTGTGCCACCAAGTCCTGGGTGATGTGCGCATCCAGCCCGGCATAGTGGAACATGATCGGCATCGTGAGCCGGTCGGCCAGCGCCAGGTGCTGGTGGATGCGGCCGCCGTAATAGCACACCGCGGCATCGGCCTGTGCCAGCGCCGCGGCGCGGAACGCCATCTGCCCGCCGAGGCAGTAACCCAGCGTCGCCACCTTGCCGTCCACCTCGGGCATGGCGCGCAGCGCGCCGACCGCGGCGGCCACGTCGCTGGCGCCCAGGTCCATGTCCACCCGCTGCAGGTAGTCATACGCCTGCTGGCTGCCGGCGTCGTCGTAAGCCAGATCCACCCGCGGCGACAGCCGCCAGAACAGATCCGGCGCCAGCACCACGTAACCGTCCTGCGCGTACTGGTCCGCCATGCTGCGGATGTGCTCGTTCACGCCCCAGATTTCCTGCACCAGCACGATGCCCGGACCATGCCCGGCCGGCGGCAGCGACAGATAAGCGGAAAACGTTTCGCCGTTGGCGGTTTGCAGATCGATCCAGCGAGAATTCACTCTTGCACTCCTGTAACAGGTTGGCCGCACGATGGCGGGGTTGGCAATGTGCCACGAACTGCTGCATTGTAGCCGGCAGCAGCCATTGATAAAGCAGTAGCCACCGCCGCAAGAACATAAGTTGCGGACGATTGTCCCAGCTGATGCGGCACCAGCCAGCACGCACCAGACAAGGATGCCATCATGTCCCACCCCGTCCATCCCGACCTGCTCCCTGCCGGCGTACGCGCCATCGAACTGGCGCCCGGTGTACCCGGCCTGGCCTTCAACCATCCATCGTTCAGCGCCACGCTGAGCCTGTACGGTGGCCAGTTGCTGGATTTCACCCCCAGCGGCGGCCAACCCTTGCTGTATCTGTCGCCGCAGGCGCGGCTGGAAGCCGGCAAGGCGATCCGCGGCGGTATTCCGCTGTGCTGGCCATGGTTCGGCCCGCACCCGCTGGACCCGAACCAGCCGCAGCACGGCGTGGCGCGCACCGCGTTGTGGAGTGTCAGCGCGGTAGCGCGCAGCGACGACGGGTTCCACGTGAAACTGGCCGGCCCGCGCCACGGCGAGCTGGACGTGGTGCTGACGCTGCAACTGGGCAGCAGCGTGGACATCGCGCTGACCAGCCACAACCGCGGCACCACCCCGCTCACCGTTTCTGCCGCGCTGCACAGCTACCTGGCAGTGGGCGATCTGCATGAAGTCAGCCTGTCCGGGCTGGAAGGCGCCACCTACCACGACAAACTCAGCGGCGGCAAAGGCAATCTGCCGGCCGATGCCTGGCAATTTGACGCCGCCACCGACGCGGTGGTGCACTACGCCGGCCCGTGCCAGCTGCACGATCCTCTCTGGCAGCGCCGCATCGCCATCAGCAGCAGCGGCTCGGCCAGCACCGTGGTGTGGACCCCGTGGCGCGAGGGGGCGGCACAGCTGGCCGATCTGCCGGACGATGGCTGGCAGCACTTCCTGTGTGTGGAAGCGGCCAACGCCGGCAGCGATGCCCGCGAGCTGGCGCCGGACAGCAGCCATACGCTGCGCCAGCAACTGCGCGTACTGGCGCTATAATCGCCGGCTTGAATCCGTTTTATCGAGATCTGCAGCAATGATGATGCAACCCGACCGGCTCGACCGGTTCTTTCCCATCACCTACCCCAACGGCGCCACGGTCAGCCGTTTTGCCAAACCGTGCCCGCATTGCCAGCAGCTGGTCAAAGCCACGGCCATGCAAGGGGTGGCGATGTTGCTGCAGGACAAGGTATTCGTGCTGGCCGATGGCCTGTGCCCGCATTGCCAGCACCGCTTCGTGGTGAAGTGCGTGATCGATGCCTACAAGCGGGTGTTCCCGGTACAGCTGCCGGTATTCCTGTTCCGCTGGCTGCTGCGCTGGGGCGCCAAGCGCCAGCTCAAGCTGTTCCGCCAGCAACCGGAATGGCAGCGCGCCAAGCGGCTGGTGGAAGCGATGGACAGCGAGGAAGTAAAAGAAGCCGTCAGCCAGCTGGCCAACCGGCTGCTGGCCGACAGCCCGGGGGTGGAAAAATCCGCCGATATCGTTGGCCGGTTCCAGAACCTGCCGATCTATGCCTGGCTGCGTCACGACGGCCGCACCCTGCTGTTTGACCGCGCCGCGCCCGGCAGCGATGCCCAGTTCCAGCTACAGGCCGGCGAAGTGTTGTTCGACGGCCGGCTGATCTACAAGGAAGTCACCCCGCAGCAGGCGTGAATCACGCCTCGGCTGAAAGAAAAAACCCGCCAGTGAACCGGCGGGTTTTTTTACGTCCGGCAGCACGACAGCGCTGCGCCATCCTTTGGCTAGGCCGGCAGCTGGCTGCGGATCAGCTGCAGCATGCGCTCGCTGGCACCGCGATGCTGCGCGGTAAACGCCAGCCCCGCCGCCCGCATCTGCTGGCGCGCAGCATCATCCTGCAACAGCGCCAGCACCGCCGACACCAGCGCGTCGGCATCGGCGACCTGCCGCGCCGCGCCGGCGGCCAACGCCAGCGTGGCGGCCTCGGCAAAATTGAAGGTGGATGGCCCGATCAGCACCGGCAGGCCGACGCTGGCCGGCTCGATCAGGTTCGTTCTGCGAGCCGAAATCCAGCAGCGAGCCGCCGACAAAAGCCACATCGGCAGCGGCATAGTAGCCAAACAGCTCGCCCATGCTGTCGCCCAGCCAGACCTGGGTGCCGGCGGCGACCGGCTGCTCGTCGCTGCGGCGCTGCACGCTAAAGCCCAGCTCTGCGGCCAACGTCGCCACGCTGTCGAAGCGTTCCGGATGCCGCGGCACGATCAGCAGCAACGTATCGCCGCGCGGCGCTGCCCGCCAGGCTCGCAGGATCAGTTCTTCTTCGCCATCGCGGGTGCTGGCGCACACCCATACCGGCCGCTGGCCGATGCGCTGGCGGAAATCCTGCCCCAACGCCAGCTTGTCTGCCGGCGGGGTGAAGTCGTATTTACTGTTGCCACACACCTGCACGTTGGCCGCACCCAGCTGCCGCAGCCGCACGGCATCGGCCTCGCTCTGCGCCGCCACCGCGGTGAGCGCGCGCATGGCCGGGCGGATCAGTACGCCGATGCGGCGGTAACCGCGCAGCGATTTTTCCGACAGCCGGGCATTGACCAGGAACAGCGGCACCGCGGCGGCACGGCAGGCGTGCAGCAGATTGGGCCATAGCTCGGTTTCCATCAGCACACCGAACTTCGGCCGCAGCGCGGCAATGAAGCGGCGCATATTGCCGGCGCTGTCATACGGCAGGTAGCGAATCTCGGCGTCCGGATACAGCTCCAGCGCGGTGGCGCGCCCGGTCGGCGTCATCTGGGTGATGACGAAACGCGCGGTCGGATACTGCTGCCGCAGCAGCTTCACCAGTGGCAGCGCGGCGCGGGTCTCGCCCACCGACACCGCGTGCAGCCAGATCACCTCGCGGCCATCGCCCTGGGGCAGGTCGCGGCCGAAGCGTTGGTCCCAATGCTGCAGATAGGCCGGCGCCTTGCGCGCCCGCTTGCGCAGGTAGCGCTTCACCAGCGGCGTCAGCAGCGGCCACAGCGCGCGGTACAGCAACCGCGCGATCACGCCGCGCTCCGGCAACGCGCCAACAGCGCCAGCACGGCTTCAACCGGCGGAATCACCCCGGCTTCGCCGATGTTGGCCGCACGCGCGGTCTCTACCACCCCGGTCAGCGCCGGATCGGTATCGGTGTAGATCGCCACCAGCGGCACATCCAGCGCATTGGCCAGATGCGTCAGCCCGGTATCCACCCCCACTACTGCAGCGGCATGGCCGAGCATGGCGGCGGCGGCGGACAGCCGCATTTTCGGTGCCACCAGCGCGCCGGGAATGGCGGCGGCCAACCTTTGCGCACGTTGCTGTTCGGTGGCATTGCCCCACGGAATCACCGTCGCCAGTCCCTGTGCCTGCAGCGCCTGCGCCAGCGCCACCCAGTGCGCCTCCGGCCACAGCTTGCTGTCGCGGCTGGTGGCATGCAGCAGCACCCAGTACGGCGTGGCCGGCAGCCAGTCCGGCCGGGCACCGGCGCGAATGCCGAATTGCGGCGCGCCACTGGGCTGGTAGCCGAAGGCGGCAGCAAACAGCTGGCGGTTGCGTTCGATGGCGGACAATTGCCGCGCCACACGGTAGTGGCGGTCGTAAAAGCGGCTGGCCAGCGGCTCGCGGATGCTGTCCGCGTCGTAACCGGCCAGCGGGCCGTTGGCCAGTTTGCCCGGCAGCGCACTCTTCAGCAGGCCCTGGGCATCCAGCACCAGATCCCAGCGCGTGTCGGCCAGGGCACGGCGCAAGCCGGCCATCTCGCGCCAGGTGGCGCCTTGCAGCAGATGTTTGCGCCAGCGGCGCCAGGCAATCGGAATGGTGCGCGTGACCTGCGGGTGCAGGCCGGGAATATCCACAAAGGCTTCTTCTGCCAGCCAGGTCACTGCCACATCCGGGCGCGCACGCGCCAGATCGGACAGCGCCGGAAAGGTGTGGATCAGGTCTCCCATCGAGGAAGTGCGCAATAACAGGAGGTTTTGCATGCGCCGGATTGTACGAGCGGCCCTGTGGTTAACCAAGTAAAATCCGCCCGCACCGTTTGTGGATAAGGCGCTGTGGATAAGAAACGCCAGATTTACCCACAACTGCTCAGAACACTGCCGGTAGTAGTAACCCACCGCTCATCAACAAGCTAAGCTACTGTCAGGTCAAGGTTTTTGACTGTTATCCACATTTTCTGGCGCCTTTATCTTTATCTTCAATATAAAAATGGGAAAACAGGGAACAACAGGATGACTGCAGTGCGTGCCGTAAAAAAACGGTACTGCACAGCCCAGGTGGAACAGTTGGCTGCCAGCATGTGGAAAACTCCACCCTGCAGAAAAACCGTAGAATTATCCACAACTGCTGCACCAGCCATCCTGCTGGCAAAGCACAGCTTTCCTGCCGCGACAAAATATTGAAAACAAAGCAGAAATTACGGTTATCAACAGCTGTTGACGACCTTCATCTGCCCTCTTCTTTTTAAAAATTGGACAAACCTAGATATATGTCTGAACCGCTAAGTCTGGTGCTCATTACCAAAAACGCAGAGGCACTACTGGAAAAGTGTCTGCAAAGCTGTGCTTTTGCAGACGAGATCGTGGTGGTGGATTCGGGAAGCAGCGACAGGACATTGGCAATAGCTTCTGCCTATCAGGCAAAAGTTATCCACCAGGAGTGGCTGGGTTTTGGTCCGCAGAAGCAGTTTGCCGTGGCACAGGCCAGTCATGACTGGGTGCTGTGTCTGGATGCGGATGAATGGCTGTCGGAAAAACTGGCCAATGAAATCATGAACTTGCTGGCAGATAACCAGCGCTTGGCCGCAACCGGTGCCTGGCGCTTCGCGCGCAGCAACAAGTTCATGGGGCGGTTTCTGAAATTCGGTGAGGGCTATCCGGATTACAGTCTGCGGCTGTTTGATCGCCGCCGTGCCAACTGGTCGGACGACCTGGTACATGAATTTGTCCGCAGCAATGGCCCGGTTGGCATCGTGGCCGGCGACCTGATGCATGAATCGGGGGAAGACATCGCGCTGTATCTGGGCAAGCAGAACCGCTACACCAGTTTGCAGGCAGAAACGCTGTATCAACGCGGGAAAAAGGTGGGGATAGCCAAGCTGTTATTCAGCCCGCTGCTGCGCTTTGTAAAGTTTTACCTGTTCCGCCAGGGTTTCCGCGACGGTTTGCCCGGTTTTGTCCACATCAGCATCGGCTGCTTCAACAGCTACAGCAAATACGCCAAGCTGATCGAGCTGCACCGGCTGGCGAAACCGCCGCTAAGCCGCTAGCTGATGCGGTAAATGGTGGATAACTGGCGGCAGAGCGTGGCCCTTTAGGCGCCACTGACAGTTATCCACAGACACACATGGACTTGATGCCGGTGTCGGGCGAATAGCACTTTTTTCGTGGCATCGCTTGTGTCAGGCTAGGCGGCCAACCTTTATCCACAGCCACTGCCATGCACATACGTTTTCCTGACCCGTTACGGCCTGGTGACCGCGTTGCCGTTTGCGCGGTGTCCTCCGGGGTGCCGGAAGTGCTGCAAGGGCGGCTGGATGCCTCGCTGCAGGCGCTGCGGGATGCCGGTTTCCAGGTGGTGGAAGGCGCGACCCTGCGCCGGCAGCTAAAAGGCGCCAGCGGTAGCGCCGCCGAACGGCTGGCCGATCTGCAGCAGTTCCTGTACGACCCTGCCATCCGCGCCATCCTGCCGCCGTGGGGCGGCGAGCTGGCGATCCAGCTGCTGCCCGGTATCGACTTCCCGCGCCTGGCCGGCATGGCTCCCAAGTGGTTGTGCGGTTTTTCCGATATTTCCACCCTGGCTGTGCCGCTGACACTGCGGGCCGGCTGGGCCACGCTGCACTCTCCCAATGTGTTTGATCTGGCCGATCCGGCACGGGTTCAGGAAATGCAACCGCTGTGGCATAGCTGGCAATACGGTTTGCCGCCACAGCAACAGGCCGCCACGCGTTTCTGGCGCTTTGGCGACCCCAGCGTAACGGAAAGCAGCCGCGTACGCGTGCTGGGCAGCGACAGCGCCGTTATCGAAGGCAGATTGCTGGGCGGCTGTCTGGATGTGTTGTCGCGGCTGGTGGGTACGCCGTATTTCGATCTGACGGCGTTCAAGCAGCAACCAACGCTGCTGTATCTGGAAAACTGCGAGCTGGCGCCGTATGAATTGCTGCGCGCGCTGAGCGGCATGCGGCTGGCCGGGGTGCTCGAGGATCTGGCGGGGCTGGTGCTGGGACGCAGCAGCGGGCCGGATACGACCGCGGACTGCGATTTGGGTTACCAGGATGTCTTGTTGCAGGCCTTGGCCGGACTGGCCTGCCCGGTGGTGGTGGATGCCGATATCGGCCATGTGCCGCCGCAGTGGAGCCTGCTCAATGGTGCCTGGGCGCGGCTGGAGGTCGCCGCCGGCAGGGCGCAGCTACGGCAGTGGCAGGCTGCCGGTGGCGAGTAATCAGCGGCTGATGGTGTATTGCAGCCACAGCAGCAGGCCAAGGTTGGCCGCAATGCTGACCTTGTAGCGCCACTGGAAACCCGGCTTGCTGGACTTGTGGCGCAAGCGTTGCTGCGCCAGCAGCGCACCGGGCCAGCCGCCCAGCACGGCCAGCAGGTGCAAGGTGTTTTCGCGGACACGCCAGCGGTTTTGTTGCGCGGCGCGCTTGTCGCGGGCGTACACCGCGTAGGTCAGCAGGCTCAACAGCAGGTACAGCCCGCCGATTGCTGCCGGCAGATAGCCCAGCAAAGTGCTACCTGCTAGCAGCAGGACAAACAGCAACAGTAGTGGCGATATACCGCGCTGCCGCCGGGGCGGCGCGTAGGGTGGTCTGAAGCGCGGCATGCGTACCTCCTGCTGGCGGATGTCGAGCGCGCTAAGACGCCCTTGCGGATCGCGGCTCACGCAGTAACTCAGCAAATCGCCATTGCGTGGCGGCCGCTGCAGATGGCGGAAGGCGCGGCGCTGTGCAAAGGCGGGTTTGCCGCCATGGCGCGGGGTGATGAAACCGATACCCAGTTCGTCATGCCAGTTGTGAAGTCTGCCCTGTATACGCATGTCTGAAAGCAATCGCTGTTGAATCTGCGATCATTTTCTATGCAAAAGACATTTATGCCAAATGTTTTAAACCGTGCCGGTGCGACGGTTGCCAGCCTGTTGCGGCGGTGGCAACGGCTCAGACGCTGTAGTCGCCCCACACGGTCTGGATGGCACCCACCGCGGCCAGCGCCGCGGTCTCGGTACGCAGGATGCGCGGACCCAGTTTCAGCGGGGTCCAGCCGGCGCTGATCGCCGCGTTTTCCTCGGCGGCAGACAGCCCGCCTTCCGGCCCGGCCAGCAGCCACGCCTGTGTTGGCTGCTGCGCGATATCGGCCAGACGGCGGGTACCCAGCGGCGACAGCAGCAGGTGGGCATCGGCTGGCGGCAGTGCGGCCAACCATTGCTTCAGGGTCAGGATCGGCAACACCTGCGGGATTACGTTGCGGCCGCTCTGTTCGCAGGCGGCGATGACGATTTCCTGCCAGCGTTGCACGCGCTTGTCGGCGCGGTCGCCGGCCAGCTTGACGATGCTGCGCTCGGTAGCCAGCGGCTGGAACACGTTGACGCCCATTTCCACGCCTTTCTGCAGCGTGAACTCCATGCGGTCGCCGCTGGAAATGGCCTGCGCCAGTCCCAGCCATACCGGCGACTCGCGGCTGGTGTCGTCAAAACGCTGGATGTCGCAGCTGGCGTCGCGTTTGCCGATGCTGGTAAGCGTGGCCTGGAATTCGCCGCCACGGCCATTGAACAGGGTGATGGCATCGCCCTCGCGCAGGCGCAGCACCTGGATGTGGCGCACCACCGTGTCCGGCAGCGCGTACTGTTCTGCCGTGGTCAACACAGCGTCGATGAAAAACCTTGGCATTGCGTGTTGCCCGTAACTGTCGATGACGGTATTTTGCTTGTTTTGCTGCAGTTGCAACAACCACGGCGTGCAGCAGGGTCCGCATCCGGACCATCGGCGTTACCGCGGCTACCCGCCGCGGTTCCATACCACCACAGCGGGAGAGAGCTTTGCAGGTAGTCGACGAGGTGATCAAGGTCGTACGCGCGGTAGCCCAGAGCGAGGTGATGCCGCGGTTCCTGCGCGTGGGCAAAACGCGCAAGGAAGACGGCTCGCTGTTTACCGAGGCGGACCTGGCCTGCCAGTCGGCGCTGCAGCAACAGTTGCCGCAGATCCTGCCGCACCCGGTGCTGGGCGAGGAAATGAGCATCGAGGAGCAGGACGCGCTGTGGGCGGCCAACCCCCATGGGCTGTGGGTAGTGGACCCGATCGATGGCACCACCAACTTCGTCAACGGCCTGCCGTACTTCGCCATCTCGGTAGCGCTGATGGTGGATGGCAAAAGCGAGCTGGGGGTGATCTACAACCCGGTGTCGGACGAAGTGTTCTATGCCCGCCGCGGCCACGGTGCCTATCTCAACGGGCAGCGTCTGCCACTGAAATCGATGGCCAACAGCATGGGCGACGCCATCGCCGCGGTGGAAATCAAATATCTGCGTTCCGGCAAACTGGCGGCACGCATGGGCAGCGTGGCGCCGTTCGGCAGCCAGCGCAGCATGGGCTCCAGCACCCTGGACTGGTGCTTCCTCGCCGCCGGCCGTTACGACCTGTACCTGCACGGCGGGCAGCGGCTGTGGGATTACGCCGCCGGTGCGGTGATCCTGGAAGAAGCCGGTGGCCGTATCGCCAGCCTGAATACCGACGACTACTGGGCGGATACGGTGTGGAAACGTTCCGCCATTGCCGCGCTGGATCCGGCATTGTTCGCCCAGTGGCACCGCTGGGTGCGTGCCAACCAGTAGCGCCAGCATCGCTTCGCGACCACGGCCAGGCCAATGCCTGGCCGTTTGCATTGCAAGCGGTTACCCGTTGCTACCTATCGTTGCAGTCGCCCGTCGCTGCCGCCGCGATACTGGCTGCTAGTGAAACCGGTCGGAGCGTGCCATGGAAGTAGAACTGAGTGTGGAAGGCCGTCAGCGGCGAATCAACACCGCGGTAGCAATGACTGTCGTGTTGCTATCGGTGTTCATGGGTATTGCCAAGATCAAGGACGACAACCTGGTGCAGGCAATGCAGCTGGCCAAATCGGATGCGGTGGATTTGTGGTCGGAATACCAGAGCCGCAGCATCAAGAAATCGCTGGCCGAAAGCACATTACAGCAGCTGGAAATTGCAGGGGCGTCCAATCCGGCGCTGGTAGCGTCGCTGGCTCGCCAGCGCAACGAACTGCAGCAGAAAATTGCTGCCTACAACCAGGCGATCCCGGCGACTGCCGCGAAGGCCAAGGATCGCGAGGCGGAATACAACCGGCTGAACTTCCACGATGACCAGTTCGACCTCAGTGATGCGGCGATTTCTATCGGCATTGCCTGCGCAGCGGTAGCGGCATTGGTCGACATGTGGCTGCCACTAGTGGTGGCCTGGGCTTTCGGCACATTTGGCGCCGTATTCGGGATGGCTGGATTCTTTGGCTGGATGCTGCACCCGGACTGGCTGATGAGCCTGCTGTCCTGAGTGCAGCCCGCCGGGTTCAGCCGGCGCTGAACCAGCTGCCCGCCGCCAGCCAGGCGGCAAAATCCTGTGCCATCTCGGCACCCAGCTGGTGGCCGTGGGCATAGCGCTGCAGCTGGTGTGGTACTCCCAGCTCGGTGAGCCAGGCATCGGCCCGCTCGGCCCAGGCAATCGGCAGTTTGTCGTCCAGCTCGCCGTGGCCGATGAATGCTGTTAACTGCGATAACGCCGATTTTTCGCCGATGATCGGTGCGATTTCCGGCAGGATGCGTCCGCTCAGCAGGCTGAAGCCGGCGACGCTGTCCGGTGCGGTCAGCGCCACACCGGCACTCATGATGCCGCCCTGGCTGAAACCGGCCAGCACGGTATGCGCGGCATTGATGCCGTATTGCTGCTGCAGGCTGGTGCACAGCTGCAGCAGCTGACGGCGGCTGCTTTCCGCCTGCTGGGCATCGATGCGCGGGCCATCCGGACCGAAGCTGACCTGGAACCAGCCATACTGCTGCGGCCCGAACACCAGCGGCGCCCGCAGCAGTACCAGCTGTACCCGCTCGTCCAGTAGTGGCTGCAGGCCGGCCAGGTTCAGCTCGTTGCCGCCGACACCATGCAGCAGCAACAGCAACACTTCGGCCGCTTGCGTGTTGTCTCGTGGCAGTGCACGGTAGATCAGGCCGGAGGCGGTATCTTCGATAGCGGGTGGCAGGCTGCTGGCGGTCATGCGGTGTTCCTTGGCTGCGGGTGGGGTAAGCGGCATTGTGCCGCCGCAGTGGTGGTGAATAAACCGCTGTTGGAGAAAAGGATTGTTGCTGCTGGCGACACAATGCCGCCGGTTTGGCAGTCGCTAAAAAACGTGCGGCCAACCCGGCCAACCTGGTCCGGGTTGGCCGCAAGTATGTGAAGCCGGGTCTTAGCGCAGCACGATCAGCATGCTGCCGGCCACGCTGGCGGCGGCGCCCAGCCAGGCCAGCGCCGGCGGACGCTGGCCCATCACTGCCCACAGCATCGGCAGGATCAGCACCGGCGTCATCGCCGACAGCATGCCGACGCTGGCGACATTGCCGCCTTTCAGTGCCAGCATCACCAGTGTCATGCCTACGCCCTGGCCCACCAGACCGTTGAGCACGGTCTGGCCGAACAGTCGCGGTTGCAGCGGGCTTTGCAGCCGTGCGTGGCGATTGCCGCTGAACCACAGCAGCCAGTGCGCCGCGCAGCTGATGGCGATGCGCAGACCGTTGGCCGCAATCGGGTCAATGCCGGCGGCCATCACCGGTTTGGCCAGCAAGGTGCCCAGTGCCTGGCACAGCGCCGCGCCCAAGGCCAGCGCCACGCCTGCCTTGAGGCCGTGGCTGTGCTCCCAGTGATGCTGCGGGTTGTCGCGGCGACCGAAGGCGATGGCGGCCAACACGCCGGCAAATACCAGCACGCTGCCGGCCGCCGCCGCCAGACTGAGGGTTTCGCTGAGCAGCATCACCCCGAGACACACCGAGAACACCGAATGGGTAGCGAACAGCAGGCCGGTGCGGCGCGGGCCGATGAGGTTCATGGCGGCGAACATCAGTGTGTCGCCGAGAAAAATGCCGGTGAGGCCGGAGGCGGCCAACAGTGCCAGCTGGCTGCTGCTCAGGCCTTGCCAGCCGCCGCTGGCCAGCGCGATGCTGCCCAGCAGCAGGGTAAGCAGGCTGAGGCGGATGCGGGTGAAGCCGAAGGAGCCCAGCTGCCGCGACGGGGTGGCTCCGATGATGGAGCTGAGTGCCCAGCAGCCGGCGGCGCCCAATGCCGCCAGATCGTAGAACAGCATGCTCAGTCTCCCGGGGTTTCCAGTATCGCCAGCAAGCGAATCAGGCTTTGCTCCAGTTGTGCGCGTTCTGCCGCTGCCAGCGGCGCCAGGATGGCGTGTTCGTTGGCAACGTGCGCGGCCACGGCCTCGTCGATCAACGCCAGACCGGCGGGGCTGAGTTGCACCAGCTGGCTACGGGCATCGTCCGGGTTGGGCTGGCGGCTGATCAGACCGCGGCCTTCCAGCTGTTGCAGTTGGCGGGTCATGGTGCCGGAGGTGATCATCAGCGTGCGGAACAAGGTGGTCGGCGCCAGGCAGTGGGGGCTGCCGGCGCGACGCAGGGTAGCCAGTACGTCGAACTCCCAGCTGCTGAGGTCGAAACGGGAAAAGGTTTCGTCCAGCCGGCCGCGCAGCAGCGCGGTGCAGCGCCCCAGCCGGCCGATGATGCCCATCGGGCTGGCATCCAGATCCGGCCGTTCGCGCTGCCATTGCTGCAGGATGGCGGCGACAGCGTCGCCGGAGGTATCTGTGCGTTGCATGCGGCTTCCTTGCTATTTGTCTTGAATTCAAGATTGTTTTGCGGTAGCGTAAATTATATCTTGAATTCAAGGTAATTGAGATGACTACCAGCTCCCGCTTCTGGCGCGATGTCGCCGTGACCGCCCTCGCACCTGCCATCTGGGGTTCCACCTACATTGTTACCACCGAACTGCTGCCACCGGAGCGGCCGTTCACCGCCGCACTGCTGCGCGTGTTGCCGGCTGGCCTGTTGCTGCTGGCGTGGAGCCGGCGGCGACCGCAAGCGGGTGAATGGTGGCGGTTGTGGCTGCTATCGGCGCTGAACATCGGCGTGTTCCAGGCGCTGCTGTTCGTGGCGGCCTATCGCTTGCCCGGCGGTATTGCTGCCGTGGTCGGTGCCTGCCAGCCGCTGCTGGTGATGGCGCTGCTGTGGCTGCTTGAGCAGCAAGCCCCGCGTCGGCTGGCGCTGCTGGCTGCCGGCGGAGGCATGGCAGGCATGGCACTGTTGCTGCTATCGCCGGCGGCCCACTGGGATGCTCTCGGCGTGTTAGCCGCACTGGGTGGTGCGGCCTGTATGGCCTGTGGGACGTATCTTACCCGTCGCTGGGGCAGCAGCTTGCCGGTGCTGGCGTTGACCGGCTGGCAGTTGTTGCTGGGCGGTGTGTTACTGGCGCCGCTGGCCTGGCAGCTGGACCCGCCACTCCCGTTACTGGCCCCCCGGCAGTGGCTGGGTTATGGCTATTTGTCGCTGGCCGGCGCGCTGCTGGCTTATGCGTTGTGGTTCCGCGGCGTGGCGCGGCTACCGGCGGTGGCGGTGTCGTCGCTGGGGCTGCTCAGCCCGCTGTGTGCGGTGTTGCTGGGCTGGCTGTTGCTGGGGCAGTCGCTGCGCGGCTGGGCATTGGGCGGGCTGTTGCTGGTGTTGGGCAGTGTGCTGGCGGTGCAATGGAGTAGCCAGCAGCCGGTGCCGCGTCGAGGATGAGCTTGAGCACCGGCCACTGGCGGTTTGTGCCTAGGCTTGCCATTCGGCAAAGCTCGGCACGCCATCATGTGCCAGCCAGGCCACATCATGACTACACCAGATATGTGCGGCAGGTCGTTGTGGCGGAGCCTCGTCCAGGGTGGCGACGCGCAGGATCACATGCGACTGGGCTGGCCGCTCCGCCAGCAGCTGGCTGCCGCAAACGCGGCAGAAGTGGCGTAGTTTGCCAGTGGACGATTCATAGCTGCTGAGCAGCTGCTGCCCCTGCAGCCAGCGGAAATGCTGGCGCAGCACGCCGGCGGTGCTGGCATAGGCGGCGGCATGCGCCTTGCGGCAGGTGTGGCAGTGGCAATGCTGGATCGGCAGATCCAGCCGGTCCACCTGATAGCGCACGCCGCCACACAGGCAGCTGCCGTGCAAGTGGTGTTCAGTCATGCGCCGTCTCCGCCAGCAGGGTAATTTCCACCCGCTCCTTGCCGCGGCCAACGTTCTTGCGTTTCAGCGCGATGCGGCCAACCTCGCCGGTGCGCTGCAGGTGGGTGCCGCCGCAGGGTACGCGGCAGTAGCCGGGTACTTCCCAATAGCGGCGCTCGTTGGCCGCATCGGAAAACGCGCTGATGATGGCGGAATCGGCGTCGATCAGCGCCTGCACTTTGGCAGTAATGGCGGCCAGCTGCGAGGTGATCGGCTGCGGCAGTGCAAAGTCGATACGCGCCTTGTGTTCGCCGATGTGGGCGCCGATTTTCTGTACGCCGTCAAAGTCGCGGTAGATGGTTTCCAGCGCCAGTTCGGCGGCGAAGTGCAGCCGCATCAGCCGGTAACGGCGTGGCCAGTCGATGCGTACCGCGACGGCATCTCCGGCATGCAGGCCGTGGCCAGCGGGCAGGGTGTAGACGATGTCGCGGCCTTGCTTTTCCGCTTGCTGCACCGGCAGGCCGGCGATGCTGCCGCGGTCGCTCTCCTGGCCGCCGCTTTCGGCGTAGAAGATGGTGGCTTGCAGCGTGACGCGGTTGCCATCCACCGTGGCGATGCGGGTGGCGAGTTCAGTCTGGTACGGGTCGTCCCAGAAAACCTTGTGCGTCATGCCTGGCCCCGCTCTGCGGCCAACCTTTGGTACACGTCCGGGTCCCGCTTTTCCATGATCCACTCCGGCGCGCTCAGTGCGGTAAAACCATATTGCGCGTACAGGCCGTGGGCATCGGCGGTGGCCAGCATGAAGCGGCGCAGGGTTTGCAGTTGCGGGTGCTGCTGGATGTAGGTCATCAGCGCCTTGCCCGCGCCCTGGCCGCGCACGCTGTCCAGTACGAACACGTCGCCGAGATAGGCGAAGGTGGCGAAATCGCTGATCACGCGTGCAAACGCCACCTGCTGGCCGTGCTGGTCGTAGCCGCCGATGCACAGTGCGCCGTCCAGCGAGCGCTCGAAGATGTCGCGCGGCAGGCCACGCGCCCAGTAGGATTCCTCGCTCAGGTAGCGGTACACCATGTCGCGGTCCAGCCGCTGCTTGTCGGTATCGAATTCGATGGCCATGTCTGACTCCCTTGCAGCCGCTAACGCTACTGCTGGTTGGTCATGGCGACAAGCGCCGGCGGCAGAACAGTGTGTGTGCCGCCGCCGAGGTTTGCGGTATCAGGCTCTGGCGGCAAGTTTCAGCCACAGCCAGCGCAGTGGCGATGACGTTGGCGCGGCGGTTTTGCCGGCGGCTGGTGCCGGCTGATCCAGTGCGGCGCCCTGCAGCAATTGCTGCCGCAGGTACTGGTATTCGCTGGCGGGCATTTCATCCGGCAGGATGTCCCTGAGCAGATGTTCTGATGGTGGTGGGTGGAATGGCATGACAGGCTCCGGCGACAAGGTTTTGTTTATAAAAATTATTTTTCACCATTTTAGCGATTGTCATATTTGATGTAAATGTCATTAATGTTTCGGCATGTCGCTACCGCGGAAACAAAAACGGCCAACCCGTTGCCAGGTTGGCCGCATCTTGTGCGTGCTGAACGCTTGCCGGCGCTGTGCTGTCACAGCTAAAGCAGGGCTGTAGTCATGCCTGCTGCAATTGGCGTTCTTTCCAGTAGCTCAACAGACCGTGGCCGGAGTACAGCGCCAGCGCCAGCCAGATCAGCGCAAAACCGACCGCGTGCGCCTGGTCGAAGGGTTCGCCGTACAACCACACGCCCAGCGCCAGCACGATGGAAGGCGCCAGGTACTGGATCAGGCCGACGGTGGCCAGCTTCAGGCGGCGTGCGCCGCTGGCGAACATCAGCAACGGCACGGCAGTCACCACGCCGGCACCCAGCAACAGCGCATCCTTGCCGAGCTCCTGGTGGCCGAAAGCGCCGCTGCCCTGCCACTGGAACCACAGCAGCATGCCCAGCGCCAGCGGTGTCAGCAGGTAGGTTTCCAGCGCCAGCCCTTCCAGTGATGGCAGCGGCGCTTTCTTGCGCAGCAGGCCGTAGCAGCCGAAGGTACCGGCCAGGCTCAGCGCGATCCACGGCAGCGTGCCGGAATGAAGCGTGATCCAGCCGACCCCGATGGCGGCCAGCGCCACCGCGGCAGTCTGCGGCCGGGTGAGCCGCTCGGCGAGGAACACCCGTCCCAGCAGCACGTTGACCAGCGGATTGATGAAGTAGCCGAGGCTGCTCTCCACCACGTGGCCGGCATTCACTGCCCAGATGTAGATCAGCCAGTTGCCGGACAGCAGCAGCGACGACAGCGCGAAGATGGCGACGCGGCGCGGTTCGCGCAGCGCCTGGCCCAGCCACGCCCAATTGCGCTGCCACAGCAGGATGAAGGTAACGAACAGTGCCGACCACACCACGCGGTGGCACATGATCTGCAGTGCAGGCACCTGGTGCAGCGGCTTCCAGTACAGCGGAAACAGCCCCCAGATAAAGAAGGCGCCGATGGTGTACAGCACACCGCGGCTGGTTTCGTGATGGGTGTTCGACATGATAGTGACCAACGTTGGCCGCAGCGGCTTGTGGCCGGGCGGCAGGAATAGAGCCTGCACTGTAACCATCTGCCTTGCCGCGCTCAATTGCTGTACCGGAAACGCACTGTTCAGGTCGCATTTGCTGCAATGGCACATTTGCCGCAGTCCATTCGGTAGAGACCGCAAAAAACGACAAACACTTTGACGTTTACGTTTACGTCAATTAATGTCCGCAGCAGCCGACGCACAGACGTCCAGCCACCTATAAAGACAGAGAGCATGCCAGATCGGGACCGCTCACAAGGCTCACCCGACCCGTTGCCACAAGCAAAAACATGGAGGAGAAACCATGTCGATTCGCCACGTCGAACTGGAAGACAAGTACACCGCCCCCACCGGCCAAGTGTTGCTCAATGGTATTCAGGCGCTGGTGCGCCTGCCGATGATGCAGCAGGAGCGCGACCGCGCCGCCGGCCTCAATACCGCCGGCTACGTTACCGGCTACCGCGGCTCGCCGCTGGGCAACGTCGACCAGAACATGCAGAAGGCCGAAAAGTACCTGACCGCGCACAATGTGGTGTTCCACCCGGGCCTCAACGAAGACCTGGCCGCCACCGCGGTATGGGGCACCCAGCAGGTGAACATGTTCGATGGCGCCAAGTACGACGGCGTGTACGCCATGTGGTACGGCAAGGGGCCGGGGGTCGACCGCTCCGGCGACGTGATCAAGCACGGCAACGTAGCCGGTACCAGCAAGAACGGCGGTGTGCTGCTGATCTGCGGCGACGACCATGCCGCCAAGTCTTCCACCTTCCCGCACCAGTCCGACCACATCCTGGCTGCCAGCATGATCCCGGTGCTGTCGCCGTCCGGGGTGCAGGAAGTGATCGACTTCGGTCTGCACGGCTGGGCGATGAGCCGCTATTCCGGTTGCTGGGTGTCGATCAAGGCGATTACCGACACCATCGAAAGCTCGGCAGTGGTCGATATCAGCCCGGAACGCGTCAACTGCGTGATTCCGGACGACTTCCCGCTGCCGGAAGACGGGCTGTCCATCCGCTGGCCGGATACCCCGCTGGCGCAGGAAAAACGCGTGCTGCACCACCGCCTGTATGCGGCGCTGGCCTATGCGCGCGTCAACAAGCTCAACCATATCACCCTGGATTCGCCCAAGGCGCGCCTGGGCATCATCACCTGCGGCAAGAGCTACCTCGACGTAATGCAGGCGCTGGACGACCTCGGCATCGACGAGGCGTTGGCCGCGGACATCGGCCTGCGCATTTTCAAGGTGGGCATGGTGTGGCCGCTGGAGCCGGAAGGCGTGCGCCACTTTGCCGAAGGGCTGGACGAGATCCTGGTGGTGGAAGAAAAGCGCCAGATCATCGAGTACCAGCTGAAGGAACAGCTGTACAACTGGCGCGACGACGTACGGCCGCGCGTGGTGGGCAAGTTCGCCGAGAAAGGCGAATGGGCGCTGCCGCACGGCGACTGGCTGCTGCCGGCGGCCGGCGAGCTGACCCCGGCGATGATCGCCCGCGCCATCGCCAAACGGCTGGCCAATATCTACGACAGCCCGGTGATCCACGACCGGCTGAAGTTCTACGAAGAAAAAGAAGCGCAGCTGGTGCAGCCGCGCGAAGCTATCGCGCGTATTCCGCATTACTGCTCCGGCTGCCCGCACAACACCAGCACCAAGGTGCCGGAAGGCAGCCGCGCGGTGGCCGGCATCGGCTGCCACTACATGGCGCACTGGATCGAGGGCGACAGCACCAAGACCTTTACCCAGATGGGCGGCGAAGGCATTACCTGGCTGGGCCAGGCGCCGTTCACCACCACCAAGCACATTTTCACCAACCTCGGTGACGGCACCTACTTCCACTCCGGCCTGCTGGCCATCCGCGCCGCGGTAGCAGGCAAGGTCAACATCACCTACAAGATCCTGTACAACGACGCAGTGGCGATGACCGGCGGCCAACATGTGGACGGTTATCTGGATGTGCCGATGATTACCCGTCAGGTGCATGCCGAAGGCGTCAGCCGCATCGTGATCACCAGCGATGATCCGGATAAGTACCGTACCGCGCATGGCCTGAAAGACAATCTGGCGCCGGGGGTGGAAGTGTTCCATCGCCGCGAGCTGGACCGCGTGCAGCGCGAACTGCGCGAGATCGAAGGCGTCACCATCCTGATCCATGACCAGACCTGTGCCGCCGAGAAACGCCGCCGTCGCAAGCGCAAGGAATATCCGGATCCGGATCGCCGCGTCTTCATCAACGAGCGTGTGTGCGAAGGCTGTGGCGACTGCAGCAAGAAATCCGGCTGCCTGTCGGTACTACCGGTGGAAACCGCGCTCGGCCGCAAGCGCAAGATCGACCAGAGCAGCTGCAACAAGGACTTCAGCTGCGTGGAAGGCTTCTGCCCGAGCTTCGTGTCGGTTGCCGGCGCCAAGCTGAAAAAAGGCAGCAACGGCAAGGCCAGCCTGGACAGCATGGGCGAACTGCCGATGCCGCAGCTGCCGTCGTCACACGAGCCGTACGGCATCATGGTCACCGGCATCGGCGGTACCGGTGTGGTGACCATCGGCCAGGTGCTGGGCATGGCCGCCCACCTCGACAACAAAGGGGTGACGGTGCTGGATATGGCTGGCCTCGCGCAAAAAGGCGGCTCGGTGTGGTCGCACGTGCGCATCGCCGACACGCAGGACAAGCTGCACGCGGTACGCATTGCCGCCGGCGACGCCAACCTGGTGCTGGGCTGCGACCTGGTGGTGACCGCCGCCGAGGAAGCGATGGCCAAGATGCGCGACGGCTTCAGCCATGCGGTGGTGAACAGCTACGAATCGCCGACCAGCGCCTTCCTGAAGAATCCGGACGTGCGCTTCCCGGCCAAGGCCATGAAGGACGCCATCATCGAATCGGTGGGTGCGGCCAACTTTGCCGAGGTCAACGCCACCCGTATCGCCACCAGCCTGCTGGGCGATGGCATTGCGGCCAACATGTTCATGCTGGGTTTTGCCTGGCAGCGCGGGCTGGTGCCGGTATCGCTGGAAGCGATCATGCACGCCATCGAGTTGAATGGCGCGGCGGTGAAATTCAACCAGGACGCGTTTGCCTGGGGCCGTCATGCCGCCCATGACCAGGCCAAGGTGGAAGCGCTGGTAGCGCCGTCCGCCGTGGTGCAGTTCGTTCCACGTGAAACGGTGGAAGGCGTACTGCATCACCGCAGCAAGGAGCTGGTGGCCTATCAGGACGAGAAACTGGCCGCTCGCTACAAGGCACTCGTGGAGCGCGTGAAGCAGGCCGAGGAGCAGGTGAATCCGGCCAGCAGCGTGCTGACGCTGGCGGTGGCGAAAAACTACTACCACCTGCTGGCCTACAAGGACGAGTACGAAGTGGCACGGCTGTACAGCGATGGCGAATTCCAGCGCGAGCTGGCGGCGCAGTTCGACGGCGATCTCAAGCTCACCTTCCACTTCGGTGCCAGCTGGATGACCGGCCATCAGCCGCGCAAGATCAACCTCGGCCCGTGGGCACTGAAGGCGATGGGCATCATCGCCCGCTTCAAGGGCCTGCGCGGCAGCGCGCTGGATCCGTTCGGCTGGCAGGCCGACCGCAAGCTGGAGCGCGCGCTGATCGTCGAGTTCGAGCAGCTGGTGGACGAGCTGATCGGCAAGCTGCAGCTGGGCAACCTGGCAACCGCCACCGAGATGGTCAAGCAGTACGAAGGGGTTCGCGGCTTCGGCCACGTCAAGGATGCCGGCCTGAAGCAGGCCCGCTTGAAACTGGCCGAGCTGCGCAAAGGGTTCGAAGCGTCGCCGTCTGCCCGCAAGGGGGCGGCAGCGTAACGGACAATGTTTCGAGGGTGTTGAGCGGGCCGCAAGGCCCGCTTTTTTTATGGCTGGCGTTAACTGGGCAGAAAGTGTTCTGGATCAATGCCGGGGTAAATATATCGTTCTACGATACATTAATGCTGCGGCAATCGCCGGCGGCCAGACCTCGCAAGGAGCACATCATGACGCCAAGCATTCGTCTGCTGGCGGCTGCCGATTACCGCCAGCGCGCCGACAATGTTTTTCTGGTGACCGCCAGCTGGCCGGTCGGCCTGCCACGGCGCAGCATCACCCGCGCCCACTGGTTGCCGCGGCTGGCGCCGGCGGCGGGGCTGATGAGCTGGCTGCAGCGCGATGCCGGGCGCTGGGACTGCTTCTGCGACAGCTACTGGGCGGATCTGGCGGCCAACCCGGCACGCTGGCAGCCGCTGCTGCAGGCGGCGCTGCAATACGGCGAGCTGGTGTTGCTGCACGATACCTCGGCGGACGACCCCAATCCGGCGCAGGCGCTGGCCGAGTTTCTCGCCGCACGGTTGGCCGCCGTGCAATGGCAGGCGGCTGGCGACACACTGGCGTCGCCGGTGTGCTACGCCGCTCAAGTCGAGCAGCATGGTGAAGTGTGATACGGTGGCGCTTGTTTGCCCACGCCACCGTGCCATGACCCAACCTGCCCCGCTCAGCAAGGACGATTACCAGCGGCTTGCCGATTTCCGCTACCGCCTGCGGCGCTTTCTGCGTTTCAGTGAAGATCTGGCGTTGCAGCACGGGCTGACACCGCAGCAGTACCAGGTGCTGCTGCAGCTGCGCGGCTATCCGGGGCGCGACTGGGCGACGGTGGCCGAGCTGGCGGAACGGTTGCAGACCCAGCACCACAGCGTGGTCGGTCTGGTGTCGCGTTGCGAGGCGCTTGGGCTGGTGCAGCGCACGCCGGGCCGCGACGACAAGCGCTGTGTGGAAGTGAGCCTGCTGCCGCGCGGCGAGCAGCTGGTGGAAGAAATGGCGCGCGCGCATCGTGACGAACTGCTGGCGCTGCGCCAGCTGGGCGGCTTCGCCTCGCTGGAAATCCTGTTGCAGGCCACGCCGGACGGCGATCCGGCGATATGACTGGCTGCGGCCAACGTTGGCCGCCAGGCTGGCGGCGGCTCAGCCCGGAAACAGACTCAGGCGGCGGGCATCGTCCACCGCCTTTTCCATATTGTGGCTCTCGTCCTGCCATACCCACACCTTGTGCAGCGGATCGAACGCTTCCACCAGCCACAGGCCGCCCTTGTTGTCCTGTGCCACCAGCCGCGCACGCGTCGGGCGCTGGTAATTGAATATCACCGCTTCACTGGTGTGGGCGGGTTTGGGTTTGGCAAAGCAGGCGAGCATGGTGATCTCCGGCGCAAGGTATTGCGCGTTACTTTGCAAAAGCCGTGCCCGGATTCGGCAGCGCCCGGCGGGGCTGGCGGCCAGAAGCTGGTGCAGGCGTGCCTCGTGGCGAGGCAGCGCGCACCTGGCTGGCGCACCGGCTTGTATTTGTATCGTGCTGCGATATAAATAAAGTGTCACCCGCCCTTTGCCTGGGAGTACCGCCATGACCCCGCTTACCCCGTTCCGAATGTTGCTGTCGTCCCACCACGGCTGGGACGAACTGGCCGGCCGCCACCCCGATCTGATGCACAGCTTCATGCGCGTGGTGCTGCCGGCCTCCACGCTGTGCGCCGCGATGCTGCTGTATGCCGGCCATATCAATGGCCACGTCTACTCGCCGGCGCTGTCGCTGCCGGGCTGGGACATGATGGTGCTGCTGTTCTGGCTGGCCTGCTGGGGCAGCGTGCACCTGATGGCCGCGTTTATCCGCAAGGCGGTGCATGCCGCCGCCCGCCCGCCATATGCCGATTGCTACCGGCTGGCCGGCCTCACCGCGCTGCCGATCTGGCTGTCGTCGCTGGGGCTGCTGCTGCCGTGGCCGCTGTTCAATGCCGCGGTTGGCGTGCTGGGGTTGGTGGCTTCGGCGTTGCTGCTGTATCACGGGCTGGATGCGCTGTTCGAGCACGATGATTCGGTGCGGACCGAATCGCTGGCCTACACCGTGTTCAGCGTCGGCGCGCTGGTGTGGAGCCTGCTGGTGGCGCTGATTCTGCTGCCATTGCTGTAGCGCGGCAGGCACGGCACAGGGGGCTGCGGCCCCCTTTGTCATGGCGACTGCCGGCGGCTGGGAGCTACAACACTGCGGCTAACGGGAGCACACACGGTGGCCCGCGCCGCCGCGACAAGGTTGGCCGCAACCCTCACGGTTGCGCTGCGGCCGGCAATTGCTCGCGCCAGCGTTTCAGGAACAGGCTGCGCTTGGCGGCGTCCAGATACACCAGCAGGCCGCTACCGACCTGGATCGGCCGCAGTCTGGCGGCCTGTTGTGTCAGATCGATATTGCCAAACCAGCGCGGCAGGTCATCGCGGATCGGCGGCAGGCCGCTGGCTTTGGCCAGGACCTGCTGCCCGTCGCGCGACAGCACAAAATCCATCCACAACTGCGCCGCCGCCGGATGCTGTGCCCGTTTGTGGATCAGCTGCAGGCGGCTGACCACCAGCGTGTAATCCTGCGGTAGCAACCAGCCCACCTCAGGATGCTGGCGGGCAAAGCTCAACGCATACGGCCCCAGCACGTTATAGGCGATATCGGCCTCGCCGCGCTGCAGGCGCTTGAGCAGGGTCAGGCTGTTGCCTTCCTGGTAGCGGATGCTGCGTCCCAGCACCGTCGCCAGATCCCAGAACTCCGGGTTGTGCCGTGAATCCTGGCTGAAGAAAAAATAGCCGGCACCGGAGCTTTCCACGTCGTAGCTGGCTACCCGCCAGGTGCCGGCCCGCAGCACGCGGCGCAGTGCGGTGTGGCTGTCCGGCATGTTGTCATCGGCGATGCGCTGGCGGTTGTAGGCCAGCACGATAGGCTCGAAGGTGGTGCCGTAGACTTCGTCACGCCACGATGCCCAGCCGGGCAGCGCCAGTTTTTGCGGCGAGCTGTAGCGCTGTGCCAGTCCCAGGTTGACCAGCTTGATCTGCAGGTCCATCGCCGAGCTCCACAGCACATCACCATGCTGGGTAGCGGTGAAGGCGCGGCGATAAATATCGGCGCCGGACAGATCGCGGTACTCCACCTGCAGGTAGGGATAACGCTGGCGAAACGCCGCCAGTAGCGGTGTTACCTGCTCGCGGTCGGTGGTGGAGTCCACCACCAGCCGCTGCTCGCGGCGCGCGGTTTCTTCCTGCGTGCTGCGCGGCACGACACCGGCCAGCGCCGGGCTGGCTGCCAGCAGTAATAGCACCAGGTGCAAGCGCTTCATGCGGGTTTCCTTCTGTGTCACGCCAGTCTGGCCAGACCGGCTTTCATTGCGCTGTCGATAGCGGATTATCGCGTTGCTGCGTGCAACAATGTCGCCGTGCCATGGTGCCGGCTGCGGCAGCCATTGGCACGGGTGATACGATAAAAGAACACACGGCTTCCCGCAGCACAGGCTGCCGCGGGCAGGCGCACAACATGACAGGCAAAAACAAGAGAGCGAGAGCATGAGACTGTTGCTGGTGGAAGACAATCCGGATATCGCGCTGTGGCTGCAAAAGGCCTTGTCCGCCTCCGGCCATGCGGTGGATGTCGCCGCCGACGGCGTGCAGGCAGACCAACTGCTGGGCTACGAGCCGTATTCGCTGGTGATCCTCGACATCGGCCTGCCGCGCATGGACGGTTTCGAGGTGCTCAAGCGCCTGCGCCGGCGCGGCAACAAGGTGCCGGTGCTGGTGCTGACCGCGCAGACCGGGGTGGATGCGCGGGTACATGGCCTCGATCTGGGCGCCGACGACTACCTCGGCAAGCCGTTCGAGCTGGCCGAGCTGGAAGCGCGGGTGCGCGCGCTGCTGCGCCGTTCGCAGGGCAAGGAAGACGGCGCGCTGCAGTGTGGCGAGTTGCGCTTCGAGCCGGACAGCAAACGCTACAGCGTGCGCGGCCAACCTTTGGCGCTGACCCCGCGCGAGATGGCGGTGCTGGAAGTACTGCTCTACCGCCAGGGCAAGCCGGTGAGCAAGGACACCCTGGCCGAGCAGATCGTGCGGCTGGATCAGGAGCTGAGTGCGGAAGCGATGGAAATCTATGTGCATCGTCTGCGCAAGAAGCTGGCCGACAGCGGCGTGGTGATCCTCACCCTGCGCGGGCTGGGTTATATGCTGGACGTGGCCAAATGAAGTGCTCGCTGCGCCGCGAGCTGGTGCAATGGGTGGTGCTGCCGCTGCTGCCGCTGGCCGCCGCCACGGCCTGGCTGGCACAGGACAACGCGCGCGATGCGGCCAACGCCGCCTTCGACCGCACCTTGCAGGCCTCGGCGCGCAGCATTGCCGAGCGCATCACGCTGCAGGATGGCGAACTGGTGGTCGATCTGCCGGTGGCGGCGCTGGAGATGTTCGACCCGCACTTCCAGGACCGCGTGTTCTACCGCATCGGATTTGCCGGCGGCTCCACCATTACCGGCGATGCCGAGCTGCCGCTGCCGGCGCAGTTGCCTGCCGCCGGCGAGCTGCGTTTCTACGATGCCCATTTCAGCGGCGAAGCCATCCGCAGCGTAGTCTTGGCGCAGCCTCTGCACTATGGCGGCGGCCAACGGCTGCTGCTGGTGCAGGTCAGCGAAACCACCCTCTCCCGCCAGGCGCTGGCGCGGCAGCTGTTCCGCGAACTGCTGCTACAGCAGTGGCTGATCGGCGCGGTGGCGGCACTGCTGGTGGCGGTCGGCATCAACCGCGCCTTGCGGCCGCTGCAGCGCGTGCGTGCCATCCTGCGCGCTGGTCAGCGTCAACCAGGCGCAGGCCGGCTCCATATTGCGGTCCAGCAGAAAGCCGGCCTGCGCCTGGTTGACGCTGACCAGCCGCTCGCATTGCTGGCTGATGGCGTGGTTGGCCATGCGCTGGCGCAGCAGCACGCACACGGTATCGGCCAGCAGCTGCAGCTGGTGTTGCTCGTGGGCGCCGAATTGCCGTGGCTGGCTATCGTTGAGACACAGGGTGCCAATGACATGGTTGTCATCCAGCAGCAGCGGCGCGCCGGCGTAGAAGCGCATGCCGAGGCTGGTGACCAGCGGATTGTCGGCAAAGCGGGCATCCTGCCGGGTATCCTCCACCACCAGCATGTTGCCGTCGGCCACCACGTGGCCGCACAGCGATAACTCGCGCGGCGTTTCGGTCAGTGCCATGCCGTGGCGCGCCTTGAACCATTGCCGGTCGTGATCGACCAGACTCAGCAGCGCGGTAGGGGTGCCGAACATCGCCGCCGCCAGGCTGACGATACGGTCCAGTTCCGGTTCTGCCGGCGTGTCCAGCAGGGCGGTGCGGTGTAGCAGGGCGAGTCTGGCCTTCTCGCCGGCAGGCGTGGCTGGAGCTTGCATGGGTTTTCTCCGGGTACCAGTCTCAGTGTAGGAAACCCTTCGCCAATCATGAAGTTGTCTGTAACGCCAGCAGCAGCGCTCGCCGGCAGCGCAGGCATGCCGCGGCCATGAAAAATGCCGTCCACCCGCGAGGGTGAACGGCATGCTTGCCTGCCGGCGCTTGCGGCCAACCTGGTTGGCCGCAGGTCTTACACGTGCAGCAGCACCATCTTCAGCGGCGGCTGACCGTCGAAGCTGGGGAAGTCGTCTTCCGGGGTGATCCATTCCGCGTCGTGTACCGGGCGGCCGGCTTTCTCGGCGCTGCGCTTGAGCTGTGCCAGCCAGGCATCGCGGTCCACCTGTGCCACGTTGTTGCAGCAGATCAGCACGCCGCCGGGCGCGGTGGCCAGCAGTGCCGGCTTGAACAGCGCCGGGTAGTCGTTGATCAGGTCCACCACGCCGAACGGGCTCTTGGCGTAGCGCGGCGGGTCGAGGAATACCACGTCGAACTGGCGGGCTTCCAGCTCCGGGAACGGCGGCATTTTCTTGCCGCGTACCATCTTCGGCTGGCCGATGCCGGACAGCTGGCGCAGCGCGGCAAAGCAGTCGCTCTGCACGCAGCGCGGGCGGGTGGCCAGTGCGTTGAGCTTGGCATTGGCGCGCGCCACCTGCAGGCTGGATTCGGCAAAGTCCACGTTCATCACGAAGCTGGCGTCGGCCTTGGCCGCGGCAACGCCCACGCCGCCGGTGTAGGCGAACAGGTTGAGCACGCTCTTGCCCTCGGCCAGCTGCATCACGCGGCGGCGGCCGGCGCGCAGGTCGAGGAACAGCCACGGGTCCTGGCCCTGATGGCGCGCCTGGAAGTGGTAGTTCACCCCCATCTCGCTGATGGTGCGCGGCAGCTGCGCCTGTTCCAGCTCTTCCGGCGGCAGCGGGTTGCCGATGCGCGAGTTGGCGCCGCTGCGATCGTTGTACACCGGGTGCAGTCCCAGCGGCGCGTAATGCGCCAGGATGGCGGCGTGCTCGTCGTCGCTCAGCGGGTGGTGGAAGGTCTGCATCAGCAGCACATCGCCGTAACGGTCGATGGTCAGGCCGGGACGGCCTTCGGCACTGCCGTGGAACAGACGGTAGGCGGTGGTTTTTTCTTCCGCCAGGCGGGCAAGCAGTTCGGCGCGATGGCTATCGGCGGCCTGCAGCAGTTCGGTCAGGTTGGACATGGCTTCTTTCCGGAAAAAAGGGCGGCCGGTAGCACACGCTCCGGCCGGATGGCGGCATTGTACGCGTTTGCCCGCCGCCCTGCCGGCTATGCTGTAAGAATCCGTCACCCGGTGCGACGGATACGCATTGCGGCCAACCTGTGGAGAAGCGGATGAACTACGCGGCAGAATTGCTCAAATCGTTGTACACCATGGCGATGGTGGTGGAGGCGCGCGACGCCTACACCGGCGGCCATCTGTGGCGGGTATCGCAGTTTTCCCGCCAGCTGGCGCAGGCCATGCACCTGCCCTCGGAAGAGGTGGCGCGCATCGAGCTGGGCGGTTTCCTGCACGATCTGGGCAAGGTCGGGGTGCCGGACGCGATCCTCAACAAACGCGAGCGGCTCAGCGACGAGGAATACGACATCATCAAGACCCATCCGCGGGTGGGCGCCGACCTGCTGGCCGGCCACCCGCTGTCCAGCCTGGCGTACGAGGCGGTGTTCATGCACCACGAAACGCCGGATGGCCGCGGCTACCCGCAGGGGCTGGCCGGCGACGCCATTCCGCAGGCGGCACGCATCGTCGGGGTGTGCGATGCCTTCGATGCCATGACCAGCAGCCGCCCCTACCGCGCCGGCATGCCGCCGGAGCGCGCGCTGCAGATCATCGAGGACCACCTCGGCAGCCAGTTCGATGTCACCGCCGGCCGCGCCTTGCTGGCGCTGGGCAAGGGCGGGCGGCTGGCGCACATCATCGGCCACAGCGAGGCCGGCATTCCGCTGCAACACTGCACGATGTGCGGCCCGATCATCGCGGTGCCGCGCCGCAGCGGCGACGGTGCCACGGTGTACTGCCCCAACTGTGCCAGCGGCTACCGCGTGGCGCGCCGCGGGCGCGAGCTGAGTCTGACCCCGTCCGGCAGCCGCGATACGGTGGCGGCGCGGCAACCGGTGCCGGACGCCGAGCTGATCGACGAGCTGGTAGAGGCGGTATACCGCGCGCTGCCGGCGCCGCGCCGTGGCTGGCTGCCGCGGCTGTGGCGCTGATGCGGCCAACGTTGGCCGCAGGGTTACCGCGCCAGTAACAGTAGCGCGATGGCGGCCGGTAGCGCCTGCACGTACAGGATCTTGCGGCTGGCGGTCAGCGCGCCGAACACGCCGGCGAGCAGCACGCAGCCGAGAAAGAACGGGGCGATGCCGGCCGGGCTGCCCGGCAGCAGGCTCCACAGCAGCCCGGCGGCGAGAAAGCCGTTGTACAGCCCCTGGTTGGCCGCCAGCACCTTGCTGTCGGCGGCGAACTGCTCGCTCAGGCCGAAGGCGCGGCGCCCGGCCGGCCGCGTCCACAGCAGCATTTCCAGCACCAGGATGTAAACGTGGATCAACGCGACCACGGCGATGGCGATCATGGTGGCAACAGTCATGGCAGGGCTCCGGCGGGTTTACTTGTAAGTCGGCTGCGGCAGCGCGACGAAATCGGCGCTGTGCGCCAGTTCGGCCAGCAGCGACTGCAGCGCGGCCGGTGGCGGAATCAGCTTGCGTGCCGCCAGGTCCATCCACGCGCCGGTGACTTCGTGGATTGCCGCCAGCTGGCCATCCGGCTTGTACAGCTCGTGGCGGAAAGTCCAGCGGCCATTGTCCGGGCTGGCAGCGGCCAGGCTCAGGCGGATGGTGATACGCTCGCCGAGGTGGATTTCGCGGCGATACTCGGTGCTCTCGCGGAACAGCACCGGACCGAAGGCCAGCGCCTTGAACTGCTGCGGGCCGAAACCGGCCGCCTGCAGCCATTCGATGCGGCTGTGCGCGCACAGGTCGGCATAGGCGCTGTGGCGCAGGTGCTGGTTGGCGTCGATATCCGCCCAGCGGATTTCTACTTCCTTGTCGAACACGGTCATGATCGGGGGCTTTCAAAAAAGAACGATCGTGCTATTTTGCAGTAAATGGCAGTCAAGGCAACAACAATGAGCAAAAAGGCAGTGACGCGGGAGGCAATCCTGCAACAGGCGGTGGCATTGGCCAGCAGCAACGGCATTGCCGCGCTCACCATCGGCGAGCTGGCCAGTGCCAGCGGCATGTCCAAGAGCGGGCTGTTTGCCCACTTCGGCAGCAAGGAAGCGTTGCAACTGGCGGTGGTGGAGGCGGCGCAGGCGCAGTTTGTCGCCGAAACGCTGCAGCCGGTGCTGTCACTGCCGCGCGGACTGGCGCGGCTGACGGCGCTGTTCGATGGCTGGGTCGGCCGGCTGGCAGGCGGGCGCTATCCCGGCGGCTGCCCGCTGCTGGCGGCGTGTTACGAATTCGACGATCAGCCGGGGGTGGGGCGCGACGCGCTGATCGCCGGCCAGGCCCGGCTGCGCGACACCTTGCAGCGCATGCTGCAGGATGCCGCCGACAATGGCGAACTGCCGCCCGGCAGCGATCCGGCCTTGCTGGCCTTCATGCTGTTCGGTCTGGTGCAGAGTGCGCATCACGATCGCCAGCTGCTGGGCCGCAGCGATGGCGAGCAAATGGCGCGGCGCGGTTTTGCGCTGTTGCTGGCTCAGGGCAGGGTCTGACGCTGGCGCGCCAGCTGCAGCGGCTGTTCCGCCTGCGCCACGATGCGGCGGATCTCGCCGTGGCGCTGCATCGTCTGCAGCACGCGGGTGATCCGGGGCAGCAGCGCGGCGTGCCGCTGGTGCAGATAGTGGTACAGCGTGATGTGCAGCAGCGGTGGCTGGATCAGGCGCAGCGGGCCGGCGGACAGGCGCTCGACTTCCGGCCAGACGTACTGGCTTAGCAGGGCAACCTGGCAGCGGCCGGCGAGCAGCATCACCAGCATGTGCGACTCGCTGTTGCTGGTAAAGCGGTTCAGGTCCTGGGTGTAATCGTCGGTGGGCTTGATGCCGCGCCGGACGCATACCCGATAGGGCGCCAGGCTGGCGCTGCCGCTGAGCGGAAACGCCAGCCCGCGGGTAACGGCGGATATTTCCAGCTGCATGATCGGCACCGGCACCCGCAGCAGCTGCGGGTTGTCGACCTCGATGTCGCTATAGCGCGCCACGTCGCCATCGGTTTCGCCACGGTTGGCCGCGGCCAGCGCCCGTATTGCCGGCAGATGAACCAGTTCCAGCTTGATGCCCAGCTGTGCATAGGCACGCTGCAGCACGGCGGCGGCGGTATCGCCGACCGGTTCCTGATTGATGGTGGACAGCCGCAACAACGGCGCCGCAGTGGCCAGCACAGGCTGGGTCAGCAGCAGCACCAGCAGGGCAAGCAGACGGCGCATGTTCGGGTTCGCAGTGGCTGGTTGATGTGTCTATAGCAGCCGAACCCGGCGGACTCAATGCCGCCGCGCAGGCTTAGCGCTCGCCGCTGCCGTACAGCCGCTGCGGGGTGACGGTGACACTGCCCTGCTCGCTGCTGAACCACAGCGCGCCGTCCTGCACCGTGGCGGTGAGCTGCATATTGCGCTGGCACAGCGTGGCCAGTTCGGCCAGCGTTTCCGGCGGCACGCTCATGATGTTGAGGTGGTCGAAGCGGCTGGCCTTGCCGGCCATGCCTTCCCACCAGATGTCGGCGGCACGGCCGCCGTAGCTGTAGATCCATACCGCTTCGGCGCGGCCGCAGATCTGGCGCAGGCGCTTCTCGTCCGGCTCGCCCAGTTCGATCCACTGCTCCACCTCGTCGCCGTAATTCTTGCGCCACAGATCCGGCTCGTCGTCGGCGCTGATGCCCTTGCTGAACTGCAGCCGCTCGTCGGCATGCAGCGCGAACACCGCGAGGCGCAGCATCATGCGTTCGATGGTTTCCGACGGGTGCTGCGCCAGCGTCAGGTTGTGGCTGGCGTAGTAGCCGCGGTCCATGTCGGAGATGGCGAGATCGGCTTTGTAGATGGTGGCTTTGAGTGCCATGGCGGGCTTTCGCGGGGGAAGGTTGCGGTCAGGGTCGGCAGTGTACCGCTTTTGCCCCCGCCGCGCTCATGACGCTAGCCGGTATTGCCTCTTGGCGGCAGCAACTGCTTGCGATAGGCTGCTGATGGCCAAAAAATGGCAGCGCCTGAGATAAATATGACAATGTCGCGCAATTTAATGCTGTTGTTCCTGCTGCTGTGTCCGCTGTCCACGCTGGGCGCCGAGACGCCGCTGCAGGTGCGTTTTTCCAATCCCGCCTATCCGCCGTTCCTTGGCGAGCAGCTGGCGCAGGGCGGCATCATGTCGGCGGTGGTGCGCGAGGTGTTCCGGCGCGGAAATGTCAGCGTCAGCTACAGCTGGTATCCGAACAACCGTGCCCTCCAGCTGGCGCGCAGTGGCGGCAGCGACGGCAGCCTGGGCTGGACGCCGAACGAAGAGCGGCAGCAAGACCTGCTGTTCAGCGAGCAGGTGGTGCCGTTCCGCATGGTGCTGTTCCAGCGCGTCGGCGAGAGCTATCCGTGGCAGACGCTGGCCGATCTGGCTCCCTACCGCATCGGCATTACCGCCGGCAACTTCTACTCCGACGATTTCAGCCGCCTGCAGCAGCAAGGGGTGCTGAAAGTGGACATCGCCGGTGACGACAACAGCAATCTGCGCAAGCTGCTGGTTGGCCGCATCGACTTGTTCCCGATGGAATGGGAGGCCGGGCAGCTGCTGGTGCACAGCCAGCTGCGCTCGGTGCAGGCGCGCAAGCTGGTGCCGCAGGCCCGCGAATACTGGACCACGCCGCTGTGCGTGGCGCTGTCGCGCAAGAACCCGCAGGCGCCCGAGCTGCTGGCCCGTTTCAATCGCGAGCTGCGCAAGATGCGCAGTAGTGGCGAGCTGGCGCGCCTGATCACCAGGACGCGGCAGCAGGTTTACGACCAGCTCGGCATCGGCGAGGCATCCGCCGGGCTAGTGGCGCGCGGCAGCAGCTGACGCCATGCGGGCGGCCAGTTGCTGCTGGCTGCCATCGCCAGCCTGCAGCGCCGCGATCACCGCCGCCACGTCCTGTGGTGCGCGGTTCTGACTGAGTTTCTCCTTCACCTCCCAGTGACTGACCCGCAGGCGGAAGCCGACGATGGCGCGCTGCATCGCCGCCAGTGCCGCCGCGGGCACCGCCGCCGGCGTCCAGCCCTCGCTGCCTTCGAAGTGCGCGGCCAACTGTGCCAGCAGTGCGGACAGCTCGGCGCCGCTGAGCGCCTCGGCCTGGCCGTGGGCATGCGCCACGCGGTAGTTCCAGGTCGGCACCATGCCTGGCGTCACATACCAGCGCGGCGAGATGTAGTCGTGTTCGCCGTGGAAAATCGCCACGCTCGGCGCCGCCAGCAGCGCGGCGCTGTGGCCGTTGGCGGCGGCGAGGTGACCGAGCAGGCAGTCCGGCTGCTGCGGGTCCGGCAGCAGTACCAGATGGCTGAGCCACGGGCTCTCCGGCTGCTGGGTAATCAGGGTGGCGAACGGAAACTCGGCGGCCAGCCTGCGGCCAACGTTGGCCGCGGCGGTAAAGGACGGGGGCTGGTAGAACGGCATGCATCGCTCCGTGGGGGCTTGGGGATGCCCCGATGCTGCCGCGGTGGTGGCTCCCTGCCCAGTGCCACTTCGGCCGGCATGCGGGGAGCCAATAAAAAAGCCAGCACCTGTCAGGCGCAGGTGCTGGCAAAGAGCAAAACCGGGAGCAGTAATCGCGGTCTTAGTCGATTTCCTCGAACGGCAGGCCGACGTAGTTCTCGGCAATGGTCTTACGCCCGGCGTCCGAGCCGGTGTAGTAGTCATAGTCACTGCGCTGCATGCGCTGGTCGAAGGCATCGGCCTGCGGGAAGTCGTGCAGCAGCGTGGTCATGAACCAGGAGAAGCGCTCGGCCTTCCAGATGCGGCGCAGCGCCAGCTCGGAATATTTCTCCAGCAGATCGGTGCGGCCTTCCTGGTACACCTTCACCAGGATGCGATACAGGTAGCACACGTCGGAGGCGGCCAGGTTCAGACCCTTGGCGCCGGTCGGCGGCACGATGTGGGCGGCGTCGCCGACCAGGAACAGCTTGCCGTACTGCATCGGTTCCACCACGTAGCTGCGCAGCGGGGCGATGCTCTTCTCCAGCGACGGGCCGGTGACCAGCTTGTCGGCTACATCCTGCGGCAGGCGGGTCTTCAGTTCGTCCCAGAAGCGCTGGTCGGACCAGTCTTCCACTTTGTCGGTGAGCGGCACCTGCAGGTAGTAGCGGCTGCGGGTGTGCGAGCGCTGGCTGCACAGCACGAAACCGCGCTCGTGCTGGGCGTAGATCAGCTCGTCGTTGACCGGCGGGGTGTCGGACAGCAGCCCCAGCCAGCCGAACGGGTACACGCGCTCGTAGTGCTTCAGCACTTCGGCCGGGATGCTCTGTCGCGACACGCCGTGGAAACCGTCGCAGCCGGCGATGTAGTCGCAATCCAGGCGCACGGTCTCGCCGTTTTTCTCGAAGGTGATGTACGGTTGCTCGCCCTTCAGCTCGTGCGGCTGCACGTTGGCCGCCTGGTAGATGGTCAGTGCGCCGCTGGCGGCGCGCGCTTCCATCAGGTCGCGGGTGACTTCGGTCTGGCCGTACACCACCACGGTGTCGCCGCCGGTCAGCGCCTTCAGGTCGATGCGGTCGCGCTTGCCGTTGTAGATCAGCTCGATGCCTTCATGCACCAGCCCTTCGCGGTCCATGCGTTCGGCCACGCCGGCCTCGCGCATCATGTTGACCATGCCCTGCTCCAGCACGCCGGCGCGGATGCGGCCCAGCACGTAATCCGGGGTCTGGCGTTCCAGAATGATGTTGTCGATGCCGGCCTTGTGCAGCAGCTGGCCCAGCAGCAGGCCGGACGGCCCGGCGCCGATGATGGCGACCTTGGTACGCATGTTCATGGTGACTCCTGTGTGTGTTCTGTTTTGTAGTCGCGCAATTACCGGCGCGCTGTGACTGTATTTTTCGTGAGTGGCGGCAGACAAAACAGGCAATATCGCGTACAAAAACAGGACTTTTGGAAACTGAAGGAGCGTGGCATGCAGGCAGGGCTGGCCGGGGTGCCGGTATTCAAGCTGTATGGTGAAGGCAACGACTGGCCGACGGTGGATCTGCTGCACTGCGAAACCATTTCCAGCCGCAGCCAGCTGTACGGCTGGGAAATCGAGCGCCATCGCCACAGCGATCTGTGGCAGCTGTTGTATGTGCGGCGCGGGCCGGCCGAGCTGTTTGTCGAGGGGCTGCACACCCGCGTGGCGCAACCGGCGATCCAGCTGGTGCCGGCGCTGAGCGTGCACGGCTTCCGCTTCCATGCCGACATCGAGGGCTATGTGCTGACCCTGGCCGCGCCGCTGGTGAGCTGGCTGCAGCAGGAGCTGGGGGTCTGCGCGCCGGTGCTGCAGCAGCCGCACTGCTACCCGGTGGGGCGCGACGGCCATTATCTGGACAGCCTGTTTGCCGCGATCGCCGCCGAATACGCCAACCCGGCGCCGGGGCGCGACGTGCTGCTGCGCTCGCTGGTGTGCGCGCTGCTGGTGTGGCTCAGCCGGCAGCTGCCGCAGGGCGACGGGCCGGCCGAGCGGCCGGATCGCGGCAGCCAGCACCTGCAGCGCTTCGGCGTGCTGCTGGAAAAGCACTATCGCGAGCACTGGGCGGTGAGCCGCTACGCGCACCAGCTGGGGGTGTCCACCGCCTACCTCAACGGCGTCTGCCGCCGCCAGACCGGGCACACCGCGCTGCAGCTGCTGCACCAGCGCCTGTTGCTGGAGGCCAAGCGCCTGCTGGTATACACCACGCTGAACGTGAACCAGATCGCCGACCAGCTGGGTTTTACCGAGCCGGCCTACTTCATCCGCTTCTTCAAGCGCCTCACCGGGCAGACGCCGCGCAGCCTGCGCCAGTCGTAGTTGGCCGCAACTGGCCGCTTGCCGCATATCGCCCGTGCCGGTAACGGTTTACGCTACGACTATAAAAAGAAGGGGTAACAAGGGAAGCATTATGTGGCGCAAGCTTTTACTGGGCTGGCTGTGGCTGCTGCCGTGCTGGGCGCTGGCGACCGACGTTCCGCTGAGTGTGCATTTATCCAACCAGGAGTATTTGCCGTTGCTGGGCGAGAAGCTGCGCTACGGCGGCATCATGTCGCGGCTGGTGACCGAGGTATTCCGCCGTGGCAACGTCAAGGTGCGCTACAGCTGGTACCCGAACAACCGCGCCATCCAGCTGGCGCGCAACGGCGACGTGGATGGCAGTATCGGCTGGACGCCGAACGAGGATCGCCAGCGCGATCTGCTGTTTAGCGATGAAGTGCTGCCGTTCCGCATGGTGCTGTTCCAGCGCCGCGGCGAGAACTACCCGTGGCAGACGCTGGCCGACCTGTCCGGCCAGCGCTTCGGCATCACCGCCGGCAATTTCTACTCCGACACCTTCACCCAGTTGCAGGAAAAAGGCGTGCTGCACGTGGACGTGGCCGGCGACGACGTCAGCAACCTGCGCAAGCTGGCCGCCGGCCGCATCGACCTGTTTCCGATGGAAAGCGAGGCCGGCATGCTGACCACCCGGCTCAACCTGTTGCCGGAGCAGGCCGCGCGCATCGTGCCGCAGGATCGCGCCTACTGGAGCACGCCGCTGTGTGTCGCCATCTCGCGCAAGAACCCGCACGCCGCCGAGCTGGTGGCGCGCTTCAACCGCGAGCTGAAGAAAATGCGCGACAGCGGCGAATTCGCCGCCATGCAGGCGAGCACGCGGCAGGATGTCTATGCCGCGCTGGAGCGGCCGCAACGCTGATTCGCCGGCCCAGGCGTGCACACGGCATAATCGCCGTTTTCGGGTGAAAGACGGCATGTGAGCAAATACGGCCAACTGGTGCAGGGCATCATCAGCGCGATCGAACGCGGCGACTATCGCCGTGGCGACGCGCTGCCTTCGCTGCGACAGCTGATGCAGCAGCATGCCGTCAGCCTCAATACCGCCCGTCGCGCCTATTACGAACTGGAACGGCTGGGGTATGCCGAGGCGCAGCCGCGGCGCGGCTATGTGGTGGCCGCCGATGCCGGCACCGCCGGCGACCAGCTGATCGCGCCGCTGGGCGCGCCGTTCCCCCATCCCGCCTTGTACGACACCCGCGCGCTGAGCCATGCCTTTGTCGGCGCCATGCGCCACTACCACGAGGCGCTGGCCGAGCCGGCACTGGCCGGGCTGCCGGCGCTGCGCCGCCAGCTGGCGCGCCAGGCCGCCGCCGAAGGCTGGGAGCTGCACGCCGACGAAGTGCTGATCACCTGCGGCGGCATGGAGGCGCTGTCGCTGGCGATTGCCGCCGTCACCCACGGCGTGGTGCGGCCAACCCTGGCAGTGCTGCTGCCGGCGTTTCCCGGCCTGCTCGGCTGGCTGGCCGAACACGGCGTCGCATTGCTGCCCTTGTTGCCGGCGGCGGACGGCACGCTGGATACCGCGCCGCTGGCGGCCGCGCTGGCGCGTGGCGAGGTGCAGGGCATCGCGCTGATGACCGCCTTCGCCCATCCGCACGGCCGCTGCCTGCCGGAAGCGGTCCGCCAGCAGTTGCTGGCGCTGGCCGCACAGTACGATGTGGCGGTGATCGAAGACGATGCCTACCGCCAGCTGGGATTTGCCGAGCCGATGCCGCAGCCGCTGCGCGCGGCGGACTCCACTGGCCGCGTGCTGTTGTGCGGTACCTTTTCCAAATCGCTGGCGCCGGGCTACCGCGTCGGCTGGCTGCTGCCCGGACGCTATGCCGCGCTGGCACGGCGGCTGAAGCTGGCGCAGACGTTGGCCAGCCCGCTCCCCAACCAGC
>NZ_CADEPL010000002.1 GCF_902829295.1 Vogesella oryzae | reverse complement strand
GTTGTCGGTCATCGGTATTGCGCTTGGCGTGGCGGCGCTGATCGTGGTGCTGTCGGTGATGAACGGTTTCCAGCAGGAAATTCGCGGCCGCATGCTGTCGGTGGTGTCACACCTGGAGGTCTCCAGCTACGACGGCCGCATCGGCGGCTGGCAACCGTTGGCCGCCACGCTGGCAAAACAGCCACATGTGCTGGCGGCAGCGCCGTATGTCAGCGCCCAGGGGCTGCTGTCCAGCGGCGGTAATGTGCGCGGTGCCATGGTGCGCGGTATCGACCCTGCGGCCGAGAGCCAGGTGGTGACGCTGGGCAAGCAGATGCTGCGCGGCAAGCTGGCGTCGCTGCAGGGCGGTGACTTCAATATCGTGCTGGGGGTGGAACTGGCGCGCGCGCTGGGGGTGGAAGTCGGCGACAAGGTGACGCTGATTACGCCGCAAGGCAATGTCACGCCGGCCGGCATGATGCCGCGGCTGAAGCAGTTCACCGTCAGCGGTATTTTCAAGGCCGGCATGTTCGAGTACGACGCCTCGCTGGCGATGATCTCGCTGCGCGATGCTCAGGTGCTGTTCCGCCTGGGGCAGGATGTGTCCGGCGTGCGCCTCAAGCTGGATGACCCGATGCTGGCGCCGCAGATGAAAGTCGCGCTGGCGCCGGTGCTGACGGCCAACCAGGTGGCCACCGACTGGACCGACATGAATGCCAACTACTTCCGCGCGGTGCAGATCGAAAAACGCATGATGTTCATCATCCTGACGCTGATCGTGGCGGTGGCTGCCTTCAACCTGGTGTCCACACTGGTGATGGTGGTCACCGACAAGCAGGCCGATATCGCCATCCTGCGGACGCTGGGTGCCAGCCCTGGCAGCATCATGAAGATATTCGTGATCCAGGGCTCGGTGGCGGGGGTGATGGGCACCATTGCCGGTGTCGCCGGCGGCCTGTTGCTGTCGTTCAACCTGGGCACAGTGCAGCATGCGATCGAAAGCGTTATCGGTGCGCGGCTGCTGTCCAGCGATGTGTACATGATCGATTTCCTGCCGGTGGACGTGCAGCCTAACGATGTCATCACCATTGCGGTGATTTCCCTGTTGCTGTCGTTGCTGGCCACGCTGTACCCCAGCTGGCGTGCGGCACGTACCCGTCCGGCGGAGGCATTGCGCTATGAGTGAAGAAGTATTGTCCTGCCGCCAGCTGTCGCGGCGTTACCGCGAAGGCGAGCTGGACGTGGAAGTGCTGCGCGGCATCGACCTCAACGTTGGCCGCGGCGAGCGGCTGGCGATCGTCGGTGCCTCCGGCAGCGGCAAGAGTACGCTGCTGCATCTGCTCGGCGGGCTGGATACGCCCAGCGGTGGCGATGTCCGTCTGATGGGCCAGCCGCTGGCCGACATGTCCGAAGTCGCGCTGGGGCAGTTGCGCAACCGCCATCTGGGCTTCGTCTACCAGTTCCACCACCTGCTGCCGGAATTCAGTGCGCTGGAAAACGTGATGATGCCGTTGCTGATCCGCCGCCTGCCGCGGCACGAGGCGGCGGCGCAGGCCAGCACCATGCTGCAGCAGGTCGGGCTGGGCGCGCGGTTGCAGCACAAGCCGGGCGAGTTATCCGGTGGCGAGCGCCAGCGCGCCGCCATTGCCCGCGCGCTGGTGACCAAGCCGGATTGCCTGCTGGCCGACGAGCCGACCGGCAACCTCGACCGCGGCAATGCCGACGCGGTGTTCCAGCTGATGCTGGAGCTGAATGCCACGCTGGGCACCAGCCTGATCATCGTGACTCACGACCACGAGCTGGCCAGCAAGGTTGGCCGCGTGCTGACACTGGGGCCGGATGGCTTGTCCGCCAGCCATTGAACCCGTACTGACAAGGAAACTACATGCTGGGGCACGGTACCGAACCGCTGACTTTTGATCGCCTGATGGATGCGCTGCAAGGGCCGACCGGCTGGCTGGAGCTGGTTATTGCCGCCGTCTGCGTGTTGCTGTCCTATGTGCTGTCACGCCGTATCTATCGCCGCTATTTCGGCGCGGCCCCGGACAGCTGGGGCTTCGGCAAATATCTTGCTTACCGGCTGGTGTTCCCGCTGTCGGCACAGCTGATGACGCAGCTGGCCGGCCTTGGCTGGCATCTGCAGCAGCACGGCAAGTCGCAACTGCTGGTGGTCATCGCCACGCTGCTGTTCTGGCTGTCGCTGATCCGGGTGCTGACCGCGGTGGTGCGCCATGCGCTGCCGGCCGGCAAGTTCGAACGCAACGGCGAGAACTTTGTCGCCATGCTGTTGTGGCTGGGTTTTGCCAGCTGGGCGACCGGCTTCGACGTGGTGGTGCTGGACTGGCTGGAGTCCATCGACTTCCGGGTCGGCAAAACCGAAATCAATCTGTTGATGATCCTGTCGGCGCTGGTGTGGGTATCTGTGATCATGGTTGGCGCACTGTGGGTCAGCAAGCTCATCGAAGGCAAGGTGATGCGGCTGTCCGAGGTGGATCTCAACCTGCGGCTGGTGTTCATCAAGCTGGCGCGTACCCTGCTGATCATTGCCGCGGTGCTGATCGCGCTGCCGCTGGTCGGCATCGATCTCACCGTGCTGTCGGTATTTGGCGGCGCGCTGGGCGTAGGCCTGGGTTTCGGCCTGCAGAAGATCGCCAGTAACTATGTGTCGGGCTTCATCATCCTGCTGGATCGTTCCATCCGCATCGGCGACCGGCTGATGGTGGAAAACCGTACCGGTTATGTCAGCAAGATCACCTCGCGCTATGTGGTGCTGAAAACCGCCGATGGCTCGGAGGCGCTGGTGCCGAACGAAATGCTGATCGCGAATACCGTGGTCAACCAGTCGTACTCGGACAAGTCGCTGTGGATCAGCCTGCCGGTACAGGTTGCCTACGGCACCGATCTGCCGCAGGCACTGGCACTGCTGCGCCAGGCTGCCGATCATCCGCGGGTGAAGAAAGACCCGGCGCCGGCGGCGTTTGTGGTCACCTTTGCCGATTCCGGTATCAATCTGGAGTTGGGTATCTGGGTGGTAGATCCGGAAAACGGCATGCTGGGGCTGCGCTCCGACATCAATTTGCGGATCTGGCAGCTGTTTGGCGAGCATGGTATCGAGATCCCCTTCCCGCAGCGCGAGGTGCGCCTGCTGGGTGGCTCGGCAGCCGGAGAGGTATGACATGCAACGACTGGCGGTAATCGATGATGATCTGGCGGTGCGGCAGTCACTGCTGTGGTTGCTGGAGTCGCCTAGTCTTGGCGTCAGCGGCTACGACAGCGCCGAAGCATTTCTGGACGGCGCGGAGGCGGCCAACTTCAATTGCCTGATTGTCGATCTGCGCATGGGCGGCATGAGCGGCATCATGCTGCTGGAAAAACTGGCCAGCCAGGACTATTGCCCGCCGGTATTGATGCTGACCGCACATGGTGACGTGCCGCACGCGGTGGCGGCATTCAAACTGGGGGTGGTGGATTTCCTGGAAAAACCATTCGATGACCGTCACCTGCTGAAACTGGTCGAGGAATGTCTGGCGCGAGATACCGAGGCGCGGGGGCGTTTTCTGCGCCGCCGCCAGGTCGCCGATGCGTTGCAGACGCTGACCGAGCGCGAGCGCGAAGTCATGCAGCACATCCTGGCCGGCTTGCTGAACAAGCAGATTGCCGAGGTGCTGAGCATCAGCATGAAGACCGTGGAAGTGCACCGTGCCCGGGTATTCGAGAAAATGGGCGTCAAATCGGCGGTGGAGCTGGCCGGTCTGATTGGCGTGCTGGAAGACAAGGGCGGCAAGTCGTGAAGCCTGCCAAACAGCCGGTATCGGTACTGGTGGTGATTCACACGCCGGATTTGCAGGTGCTGCTGATCGAGCGGGCCGACCGTCCGGGTTTCTGGCAATCGGTGACCGGCAGCCGCGAAGGTGACGAGCAGCTGATCGACACCGCCCGCCGCGAGGTGGCCGAGGAAACCGGCATCGATGCGGCCAACCTGTGTGACTGGCAGCAGCAGAACGTCTACGAAATCTACCCGCACTGGCGCCATCGCTATGCGCCGGGCGTCACCCACAACACCGAGCACGTCTTCAGTCTGGAACTGCCTGCCCCGCAGCCGGTGAAGTTGGCTGCGGGCGAGCACCTCGCCTGGCAGTGGCTGCCGTGGCAACAGGCGGCAGAGCTGGTGTTTTCGCCATCCAATGCTGTTGCCATACGACAACTAGCTAGTCGGTGTTGATTCATTCTTGATTGCTAACAATTCTTGCGGCGATTAATTAGCGCTACCATCATGTAGTAGCGAGTTACGCTTCCGGAAGAATGATGACTATCAATTTCGACAAGCTGCATGTGCTGGTGGTCGATGACCAGCTGCTGGTCCGCACACTGCTTGTCAAGGCACTGCGCGAGATGGGCGTGCGCGACGAGAATATCTACCAGGCTGTCGATGGTGCCACCGCCAAGCGGGCGCTGGATGCCAAGACGGTGGATGTCGTGCTGTGCGATCTGCAGATGGAACCGATCAACGGCATGGATCTGCTGAAGGAAATCCGTTGCGGCATGACCATGAACGTCTCCACGCTGCCGTTCGTCTTCCTGTCCGGTCATGCCGAAAAAACCAATATCGTGTTGGCCGCACGGCTGCATGCCGACGGCTTCATCATCAAGCCGCCCAAGCCGGTGGAGCTGGAACGGCACCTGCTGGAGGCGCTGAACCGGCAGCGGCCGGAGGCCGACCCGTTTGCCTACTGCAACATTCCCACCGGTACCCGTCACGACAAGCACCTGTTCGGCGAAATGATTGCCGAGGCGGCGCTGCGCATGGACGAGAACCAGACACCGGTGGAGAGTGTCGCGCTGGCCGATGTCAAGCCGGGGCGGATTCTGGGGGCGGATCTGCGCAGCCAGAGCGGCCACCTGCTGTTGCAACGCGGTGCCAGCATTACCCGCACCCAGTTGCGGGTATTGCGTGAGTTTTCCGATCGTTTTGGCGTCAGCAGCATCGTGCTGACCCAGCCTGGCGACGAATAAGCTTGCCGCAGTCTGGCAGCGGGGGAGAGGGCATGGATACGCTACCAAGTGGGGGGAACCAGACCGCCGCGATAGGCCGTGCCATCCGCTTGACCGTGCTGGTGCTGGGCGGTTTGCAGTTGCTGGTATCCATGTTATTGCTGTTGTCCGGTTTTCACGGTTACCGCAAGGCCAGCGAGCATGAAGCGCTGAATACGGCCAACCAGGCACTGTTCAGTGCCGGCCAGCAACTGGAGCGGGAAAACAACCAGACGCTGGCGCTATTGCTGGCCGCCACGCCACCGACCGCGGATGCGCTGGCGGAGCTGGCAGCGACCCGGAGCAAAACCGACCGGCTGCTGCAGCAGCAGTTGCAGGACGGAGGTGCGGCACGGCAGCCGGCTGCCGGTGCAATGCTGGCGCGGCTCCAGCAGCATCTTGTCACCCTGCAGAAGCGGCGCCAGCAAGTAGACCAGGACTTGCGGCAACGGCCCTATGTTTTTGACGAAAATGCGCTGTCGTCGTGGAAGCTGACGATCGGCCCGCTGTTCGACACCCTGGACAACCTTCTGGAGCAGGACTCCTTCTGGCTGGTGGACGAGTCCGATCCTGCGCTCAACCGCATGGCGGCGATGAAGTACCAGGTCTGGCAACTGGGCACCATGCTGCAGGCCGAATCCAATGCCTTGCTGCAACGGGCGTATTTCGCCCGGCCACTCAACAGTACCGACGAATACGAATTACTGCGCAAGCAGGAGCAGGGGCAGCTGCTGCTGGGTAACTTGCGTGGTGGCATCCGCTTCCTGGGCGATGCGCAGCTGCAGCAGCAACTGTATCGAGTCAGCGATCTGGTCTGGCGGCTGCGCAGCAGCAGCGAGCAGCAACACAGCCTGTTGCAGCGGGAGGCGGTCGGGCAGTTGCCGGTACAGCAGTACCGGCAGCTGCACCGCGAGGCCCGGCTGCAGCTGGGAGCGCTGTTCAAGGTGCTGACCGATGTCATGGCAACACGGGTAGTCGACTACAAGGCCAATTACCGCCGCGAGCTGATTACCAATGCCGGTATCGCCTTGCTGGCGCTGGGGCTGTACCTGTACTTGCAGCTGCGCATGCGTCACAGCATCCTGCAGCCATTGCAGCGTATGCAGCGACTACTGGATGCCGCTGTCGATGCCATTGTTACCGTCGATGGCGAGCAAAGAATCCGGGTGGCCAACCGTGGTGCCATCGGCATGTTCGGTTATGGCCGCAACGAGCTGCAGGACATGCCGATCTCGCGGTTGCTGCGGTGCGAAGCGCTGCAGCAGCTATGGCACAGCGACAGTACCGGACAGCCTCCACCAATGAGCGGTTACGGCATTCATGCGGATGGCCGCCGCTTTTATGCCACGATCGCGCTCAGCCGCCTGCCCGCCAGTGACGATGGCGGTGAGCGCTATATGCTGATCATCCGCAACGAGCAGGAGCGGCATGAGGCCGAGGAGTCGCTGGCGCACAGCATGCAGTTACTGGGCGCCATCCACCATGTGGAAAGCCTGTTGCTGGCGCGCAGCGCACGGCGCACGGTGTACCACGAAGTGCTGTTCAGCCTGCTGCAGTACTGCGGTTGCAGTGATGGCGTCATTCTGGCGCTGCAAAGCGGTCACGACGGACAGGACTTGTTCCTGCAGCAGGCCAGCATCGGCAGCGCGCCGCGGCCGGCATGGGTCGATGACTTCCTGGCATTGCCGGTGGTGCAGGCGATGCAGCTGGGGCAGCAACACAGCGTATTGCAGCAGGATGGCTGGTGTTTTCTGCTGGTGCACGTCGACAGCCGCACGGTAATGGTGGCCGGACTTGCGGCCAACCTCGATGCCCTGCAACAGGTGGAATTACAGCCCTTGCTGGCAGCCGGCAGCAGCATTGTGCGCTTCTATGCCGAAGAGGACCGCCGCTGGGCGTCGGAGCACCATCTGCGCGAAGTGCTGCAAATGGAGGAGGCCATTTACAGCGCCTCGCCGGTAGGTTTGCTGCGGCTGGACAGTCACTACGACATCGTGCGCGCCAATACGGCCGGCTGCAGCTTGTTCGGCGTGGCCGATGGCGGCCTGCATGGTGTCGGCTTGCGGCAATTGCTGGCCGATGACAGCGGCTGGCAGCAGGTACTGGCCAAGCTGCAGCTGGCCGAGCAGCAAAACAGCCAGATCAGCCTGGAAGTGGAATGCCGGCATTACAGCGGGCAGCATATCTGGGTGCTGGTCAGTGGCCAGTTGCTGCTGCCGGAGATGCCGCAGCAGGGGCTGATCCTGGCCTGTCTGGACATTACCGAGCGCCGTGCCGCGCGCGACGCCCTGAGCCAGGCGCACGACCAGGCGGCAGCCGCCCGCCAGCAACTGGAGGTCGCCATCGAGTCGCTGGAAGAGGCCTTTGCCTTCTTCGATACCGCCGACCGGCTGGTATTGTGCAACCGTCGCTATGCCGAGCTGATCGGCGCCGGCCTGCCGCCTACCGGCCTGCAAGGCTGGCATTTCGAGCAGCTGCTGCGTACCGGGCTGCAGAACCATGAACATCCGGATGACCCGTTCGCCATCGATGACTGGGTGGCCGAGCGCCTGCGCCGCCATGCCAGCGGACAGGCATCGTTCCAGCTCAATATCGGCGAGCGCTGGTACCAGCTCAGCGACCATGCCATTGCCGGCGGCGGCTCGGTCTGTATCTATGCCGATGTCACCGGCCTCAAGCAACAGGAGATGGATTTGCTGCTGGCGCGCGATCAGGCCGAGCAGGCCAACCGTGCCAAGAGCGCCTTCCTTGCCACCATCAGTCACGAAATCCGCACCCCGATGAATGGCGTGCTGGGCATGCTGGAGCTGCTGGCGCTGACACCGCTGGATGCCGGACAGCGTGACAGCATCGACACCATCCAGGATTCGGCACAGACCCTGTTGCGGCTGATCGACGACATCCTCGACTTCTCCAAGATCGAGGCCGGCAAACTGGATATCCAGCCGGAGCCGGCATCGGTCGCCAAGCTGATGCACAAGGTCCACCAGCTATACAGCGACATGGCGCAGCGCAAGGGGTTGGCATTCACGCTGCAAGTCGACCCGACGGTAGTCGGCACGCTGCTGGTGGATCCGATACGGCTGCGGCAGATCCTGCAGAATTTCTGCAGCAACGCGGTAAAGTTCACCGAGCGCGGCGAGATCGTACTGCGCGTGCAGTGTCTGGAGGACAGCGACAACAGCCAGACATTGCGTTTCGATGTGGTCGATAGCGGCATCGGTATCGCCGCAGAGAACCTGTCACGACTGTTCGAGCCGTTTACCCAGGCCGAAAGCACCACCACGCGGCGCTTTGGCGGCAGCGGGCTGGGGCTGGCCATCTGTCGCAGCCTGGCGCGGCTGATGGGCGGGCAGGTGGCGCTGGCGAGCGTGCCGGGCGAGGGCACCACGGCGACGCTGCAGCTGACGCTGGCCAAGACCGATGCCGTGGCCGTACCGGCAGTGCCAGCACCGCAAACGCTGCGGCAGCCGTCCGTGCGGCAACAGCTGCCGGTACTGTTTGTCGAGGACAACCCCACCAACCGCAAGCTCACCATCAAGCAGTTCGGCATGCTGGGCTACCCGCTGGAAGTGGCGGAAAACGGTGTCGAGGCCATGCATTGCTGGCAGCGGCAAGCGTACGCGCTGATCCTCACCGATTGCCACATGCCGCAGATGGATGGCTACGAGCTGGCGCGGACCATCCGCTACTACGAGTCGGCGCTGGACGATGCGCGGCATATCCCGATCATTGCCTGCACCGCCAACACCTCGCAGGAAGAGGTGGAGAAAACTCGCGAAGCCGGCATGGACGACTTCTTGCCCAAGCCGCTGGGGCTGGAGGCGCTGGCGGCCATGCTGGAGAAGTGGCTGCACCATGCCTGGTCACCGGCGGCCGCCCCTGTCAGCCAGGAACAGGTGGCGACGGCCAGCGCGCCGGCGCCAGACATGGAATCACAACCGCTGGATCGCAGCGTGCTGGCGGTATACAGCAGTGGCGACTGGTCGGTGGAGCGCGACATCCTGGACGACTTCCTGCATGGCAACGATGAAGACATGGCGGCATTGCAGCAGGCTGTCAGCGAGGCCAATCCGGAGCGGATTGTGTGGGCGGCGCACCGCATCAAGGGGGCCAGCCGGATGGTAGGCGCCAACCGGCTGGGCGAAGCCGCTGCCGCGCTGGAGGCCGCGGCACATGCCGGCGACCAGTCGCAGATGGCGGCCGCCTGGCCGGCACTACAGCAGTCGCTGCAGCAATTGCGGGACTGGCTACAGGCGCAGCCGGCTTGAGCCGGGCGGTCGAAAGCTTGTGTTGGGTCAGCCGGCGGTGCACGGCGGCATCATGCGGCGCCAGCGCTGGCGTAGACTGCAAGAGAGGACCGGCGTTGGCCGCATAGGCCGCCAGGAACTGTTGCCACGCGTTCAGGCAAGCGCGGCTGCCGGCAAAACCCGCAGCACAAAATGGATGACCATGAAATCAATCTCGGTGGTGACCTACAACCTGCACAAAGGCATGTCGCCGTTGGGACGGCGCGCGCTGATGCCGGAAATTGCCGGCGCCCTGCAGGGGCTGGACCCGGACGTGCTGTTCCTGCAGGAGGTGCAGGGTCGCCATCTGGCACGCGAGCGGCAGCATCGGGGTTGGCCGCAGCACGATTTTCTGGCCGGCGCGTTGGCGCACCACGCCAGCTACGGCATGAACGCGCGTTACGATCATGGTCATCATGGCAACGCGGTGCTGTCTCGCTTCCCGATTGATGCTGCGGCCAACCACGATCTGACCGTCAACCGCCTGGAACAGCGAGGCCTGCTGCATACCCTGATCCAGCCACAAGGTTGGCCGCAGCCGGTAGCCTGCCTGTGCGGCCACTTCAATCTGCTGGCGCGCGACCGCCGCCGCCAGTATCAGGTGCTGCTGCGCTATATCCGCCAGCATATTCCGTCGGACATGCCGTTGATCCTGGCTGGCGACTTCAACGACTGGCAGCGTGAGGCAGACGAACACCTGAAGGCGGCCACCGGTCTCACCGAGGCCTTCGTCAGCCACACCGGCCGCCACGCGCGCAGCTTTCCGGCGCGGCTGCCGCTGTTGTCGCTGGATCGCATATACCTGCGCGGACTGGAGGTGGAGTCGGTGGCGGTATGTCACGGCCAACCATGGTCGCACTTGTCCGATCACCTGCCGTTGCTGGCGCGGGTGCGCTTGCGCAGCCGGCATTGATCGCCGCCAAACACGACGCCCGCCGCAGCAGATCCGGCGGGCGTCGTGTTTTCTGGCGGTTTGATCTGGCGCGTGCAGGTGCAATCCATGCGCTGCGCATGAAACCGATTCCGGGCGTCAAGGCGGGTTCCCTTGTAGCGAAAAGGGCTTTGGGAGGCAGGTGCTGCAAATTGCATAATTTCACCCGAAAAATGCCATTGGTTTTGCCTTTGGGCTGAAAAACCGGCCGGAAACGGCAGGCTGTAACTCCTTGTCGCTTTTTCGTATCGACAATTCTGGCGGATGTCGCCAAGGTGTCGCACCCCCGCAAGCGGGGAGAAAGCGCACACACATGGAGAAAAATAAATGAACACCTCTTACGGTGAAAACGGGCTGCGGCGCGAACTGAAAGCCCGCCACCTGTCGATGATCGCCATTGGCGGCTCCATCGGCACGGGTCTGTTCCTGGCCTCCGGCGCCACTGTCGCCACCGCCGGCCCCGGCACGGCGCTGCTGGCCTACGGCATCATCGGCCTGATGGTGTACTTCCTGATGACCAGCCTGGGCGAAATGGCCGCCTACCTGCCGGTATCCGGCTCGTTCCAGGTCTACGGCTCGCGGTTTGTCGATCCGGCGTTCGGCTTTGCGCTGGGCTGGAACTACTGGTTCAGCTGGGCGGTTACCGTGGCGGTAGAGTTGGCCGCCGCGGCGATCATCATGGGTTACTGGTTCCCGGGCGTGCCGGGCCTGGTATGGAGCGCGGCGTTTCTCGGCGTGGTGTTCCTGTTCAATTACATCTCGGTGAAAGGCTTTGGCGAGTCGGAATACTGGTTCTCGCTGCTCAAGGTCATCACCATCATCGCCTTTATCGTCACCGGCACGCTGATGATTTTCGGCATCATGCACGGCGATCGCCCGGCGGCGTTCGAGCCGGGGCTGGCGGTGTTCGAGACCGGCGATGCGCCGTTTGTCGGCGGCCTGCCGGCCTTCATCTCCGCCGCCATGGTGGTGGGTTTCTCGTTCATGGGCACCGAGCTGATCGGCGTGGCCGCCGGCGAATCCGCCGACCCGGCCAAAACCATTCCGCGCGCGGTGAAGCAGGTGTTCTGGCGCATCCTGATGTTCTACGTGCTGGCGATCCTGATCATCGGCCTGATCCTGCCGTACAACGACCCGTCGCTGCTGAAGACCGGCATGGAAGACGTCGGCGCCAGCCCGTTCACGCTGGTGTTCAAGCGCGCCGGCTTCGCGCTGGCCGCCGGCATGATGAACACGGTGATCCTGACCGCCATCCTGTCGGCCGGTAACTCCGGGCTGTATGCCTCCACCCGCATGCTGCACAACATGGCGCTGCATGGCATGGCGCCGCGCTGGCTGGGCAAGCTGTCGGCGGGTGGCGTGCCGCGCCGCGCGCTGATCGCCACCACGGTGGTGGCCTCGCTGTGCTTCCTGACCTCGCTGGTGGACGAAAAGGGCGTCTACCTGTGGCTGCTCAACGCTTCCGGCATGACCGGCTTCATCGCCTGGCTGGGAATCGCGGTGTGCCACATCCGTTTCCGCCGCGCCTATCTGCATCAGGGTGGCGAGCTGCACGAGCTGCCGTATCGCGCGCGCTGGTTCCCGCTGGGACCGTTGCTGGCCTTTGGCATCTGCATGGTGGTGATGCTGGGGCAGAACTACGGGGCCTTTGGCGGTGAGCACGTCGACTGGATGGGGCTGACGGCTACCTATATTGGCATCCCGCTGTTCCTGGTGTTCTGGCTGGGCTACAAGTGGCGTCACCGCACCCGTGTCGTGGCATTGCACGAAGTCGATCTGGTGACCGGCCGGGTATAAACCGGTATCCGCTAGCAGTGCTATGCGGCCAACCTTGCGGGGTTGGCCGTTTTTATTTCATGCAATGCCATGTCATTTAAAAGGTGAATTATCAAGCTGGTGACATAGACTGATGGAAGGATGGCGGGCGCCAGCAACCCGCCTGCCGACGTAGTTTCCGGGGTGTTCTGGCGGCGAGGAGACAATGATGCGAATCAGACCGGGTAGCTGGGCGCGCACTTGCCTGTGCGGACTGGCGCTGCTGCTATGCCAGCAGGCACTGGCCGATATTGCGGGTATCGGCACCATCAAGACGATTACCGGCGAGGTACAGGTACAACGTGGCGCGGCCACGCTGACGCCGGTTCCCGGCTTCGAGCTGCAGGAACAGGACGTGGTGCGGACCGGTGCTGCCAGCACGGTGGGCATCGTGATGCGCGACAAGACCATCCTGTCGGCCGGTGCTTCGTCCGAGCTGCGGCTGGACAAGTTCAATTTCGATAACAAGACCCAGACCGGCGCCATGCAGACCACGCTGCGCAAGGGGCGGCTGTCGGCGATCTCCGGCGCCATCGTCAAGCATTCGCCGGAAGCGGTGCAGTTCAAGACCTCCACCATGACGCTGGGCGTGCGCGGCACCGAGTTCATCATCGAAACCGAAGGCGGGGGGAGCTAGGTCATGGAAGCAGCCATCTTTGCCATTGCCGTCGGTCTGGCGGCCCTGCTGTACCAGCCGGCGCCGGATAAGGTCGTGTTGCTGCCTGGGCCGGACGGGGCGGTAGGGCGGGTAATCGTCACCACGCCGAAAGGCGAGCAGGAAATCTCGCACGCCTATGAAACCGCCGCGGTGCAGCAGAACGGCCGCGTGGAAACCGGCAGCGCCAGTGCCGAAAGCGTGGCTGAACGCTACGGTGCGCTGCTGCAGGCCCGTCCGGCACGCCCCGCCAGCTACCTGCTGTACTTTGTCAGCGGCAGCGACGAGCTGACGCCGGAATCGCAAACCGCGCTGGCGGCGCTGAAGCAGGATGTCGCCACCCGGCCGGTGCCGGAAATCCTGGTGATCGGCCACACCGACCGGGTCGGCGCCGCCGAAGCCAACGAAGCGTTATCGCTGCAGCGGGCGCAGATGGTGGCCGATTTGCTGCGCCAGCTGGGAGTGCAGCCCAAGTCGCTGGATGTCACCGGCCGCGGCGAGCGCGATCCGCTGGTGCCGTCTGCCGATGGCGTGGACGAGCCGCGCAACCGGCGCGTCGAGGTGTCGGTACGCTAAGCCGGCCCTGTGCGCCGGCTGCCTGATTAACCCCCCATCTGCCGGGTGACACGGTTTGGCGATCCAATTTCCGGGCATCGAACAATCACAGAACTGGCTGCGGCGCTGGCTGGTCGGCTCGCGCGGCCAACCTGTCGCCGCCTTGCTGCTGGTGGCGGTGTTGTTGCTGCAACTCGGTTCCGAGCTGCCGCTGTCCTGGCAACAACGCCTGCCGGCACCGGTACTGCAGACCGTGCAGCTGCTGGCTTCTCCCTTGTCGGCCGCGCGCGGCTGGCTGTTTGACAGCTACCAGCTGCTGTCGCCACGGCAGCCGCGCAGCCAGCCGGTCACCATCGTCGCCATCGACGAGAAAAGCCTGAAGCAGCTGGGGCAATGGCCGTGGCCGCGCGACAGGTTGGCCGCACTGGTGCGCAGTATCAATGCCGGCCAGCCGGCCGCGATCGGGCTGGATATCTACATGCCAGAGGCGGACCAGAGCTCACCGGCACAGTTGGCCGCACGGCTTCCGGCCGCGCAGCAGGCACTGGGCAAGGCGCTGCGCGCCTTGCCCGACAACGACCAGCTGCTGGCTGAGGCGCTGCGCCAGGCGCCGGCGGTGCTGGGCGCGGCCGGTTTCGATTACCGCGCCTATACCACCCGCGAAGGGCTGCATAGCGTGCCCTTGCTGGTGCAGGGTAACGACCCGCTGCCGTATGTCCGCAACTATCCGCACGTACTGGCCAGCCTGCCTGTGCTGCAGGCTGCCGGCCAGGGGCAGGCGTTGCTGAGCATGGAGGCGCATAACGGCAGCGTGCGCCGGCTGGCGCTGCTGGCCGGTGTCAGCGGGCAGCTGGTGCCGTCGATGGCGCTGGAGATGTTCCGCGTCGGCAGCGGCGCCTCCCGTATCGGCGTGCAGAGCGGGCCGCATGGCATCCGCGCGTTACAGGTGGCCGATCTCACCATCCCCACGCTGGGTAACGGCGAAATCTATCTACACTACGCGCCGCTGGCGGCCGGCATGCAGCGCTACGTCTCGGCGGTAGATGTGCTGAACGGACAGGTGGATGCGGCGATGCTGCGCGGCAAGCTGGTGCTGCTCGGCTTGACCGGCTCCGGCCTCAACGACATGCACTACACCGCGTTGCAGGAGCTGGTGCCCGGCACCGAAATCCAGGCGCAGTTGATGGAAGCGCTGTTTGATGGCGACTTCCTGCAGCGGCCGTGGTGGTTCATCTGGGGCGAGGTGGCGCTGGCGTGGCTGCTGGGTGGTCTGCTGTTGTGGCAGATGCCGCGCGAGGACCGGGCGCTGGTGCGGCAGCTCAAGCTGCGCCCGCAGCTGGCATTCGGGCTGGTATTGCTGCTGGCGCTGCTGTTGGCCGCAGCCGGGCTGGCGCTGTTCCACTTTGCCGGCCTGCTGTTCGATGCGGTCGGGGTCAGCATCGCCGTCGCACTGGTGATGATCACGCTGATCCTCAGCAATATGATCGCCAGCCTGGCCGACGCCCGCATGAAGCTGGCCAGCCTGGTGGAAAGCGGCATCGCCCAGGGCAAGCTGCACCAGCGGGCGGCGCTGCTGCGCACCACGCTGGAAGCCGGCTGCGAGATTACTTGCTGCGATGGTGCCGCGGTGCTGTTGAAGGACGCACACAACAACCTGCACTTTGCCCAGCACACCTATCCGGCCGCGTTGCCGGAGCAGGCGCTGCCACTGTCCGGCGATGCCGGTCGCACGGTGCCCGGCGAGGTGGTCAGTCGCGGGCAGTCGCTGTTTATCGACGATCTGGCCAGCGAGTCGGGCGCGCTGGCGGCCAATACCCGCGAGCTGCTGGCCACCGCCGGCATCCGCGCGCATGCCACGCTGGCGGTGCCGATGCGGCTCAGCGAGGGTGACATCATCGGCGTGATGCTGCTGTTCAATGCCCGCGACACCTACAGCAAGGCGCTGATCCCGTTTGACCGCAAGCTGCTGCCGTTCATGGAGGCGCTGGCGGCGCAGGCGGCGGTGGCGATCGAGAACCAGAACCTGGTCGAGGCACAGAAGAACCTGATGGATGCGATGATCAAGATCATCGCCGGTGCCATCGATACCAAGAGCCCCTACACCGGCGGCCACTGCGAGCGGGTGCCGGAGCTGGCCATCATGCTGGCGCAGGCGGCGTGCGAGCAAAATGAAGGGCCGCTGGCCGATTTCAACTTCCGCAACGACGACGAATGGCGCGAGTTCCACATCGGCGCCTGGCTGCACGACTGCGGCAAGGTGACCACGCCGGAATACGTGGTGGACAAGGCGACCAAGCTGGAAACCATCTACAACCGGCTGCACGAAATCCGCACCCGCTTTGAAGTGCTGCTGCGGGATGCCCGGCTGGAGCGCTGGCAGGCCATCTACCTGTACGGCGAGCAGCCCTCCGCTGCCGATGCGCGGCTGGCAGCGCGCGAGGCGCAGCTGCAGGACGACTTCGCCTTTATTGCCGAGTGCAATCAGGGGGGCGAATTCATGGCGCCGGAGCGGGTGGCGCGGCTGCAGCAGCTGGCGGAGCAGACCTGGGTGCGCCATTTCGACGACCGCCTGGGCTTGTCGGCAGAAGAGCAGCTGCGCTGCGCCAATGTGCCGCCGTCGCCTCTGCCTGCCGAGGAAAAGCTGCTGGCCGACAAGCCGCAGCACCTGTTCGAGCGCCTGCCCAGCAAGGCATTCGATGCCCATTACGGCTTCAAGCTCACCGTGCCGCAGTATCTGTATAACCAGGGCGAGGTCTACAACCTCTGCGTCAGCCGCGGCACGCTGACCGAAGAAGAACGCTTCAAGATCAACGAGCACATCATCCAGACCATCGTGATGCTGGAGCAGATGCCGCTGCCCAAGTACCTGAAGCGGGTGCCGGAATACGCCGGCACCCACCACGAAACCCTGATCGGTACCGGTTATCCGCGCCAGCTGGCCGGGGACGAGCTGTCGGTACCGGCGCGCATCATGGCCATCGCCGACATCTTCGAGGCGCTTACCGCCTCCGACCGGCCGTACAAGCCGGCCAAGACGCTGTCCGAGGCCATCCAGATCCTCAGCGGTTTCAAGCAGCGCCAGCACATCGACCCGGTGCTGTTCGACTTGTTTCTCACCTCCGGCGTGTACCTGCAGTATGCGCGGCGCTTCCTGCAGCCGGAGCAAATCGACGAAGTCGACATTGCCCGCTATCTGGGCTAGGTCCACGTTGGCCGTAGCCTCGCCGCCAGGCCGCGGCATTTGACCTGTGTCATGGAGATTGCCGCTATAACACCTAGAGTGAAGAAGCCTCGGCCGGGGTGTGCAACCCGGCAAGGCGGGCAGCAGGGAAAAACCGCAGGTGCCGGCAGGGAACAGGCATCCGGATGCCCGCCGCAGGCTTGCTGGTGATGCCGTGACTTGAGCGGCTTTTGGGCAGGGGGACAGTGTCAGACTCCGGAAAGGAAAGAACATGAAACCCCCGCTTGTTATCTCTGCCATGCTGCTTGCCGGCCTGGCGCTTGGCAGTGGCATCAGCCGTGCCGATACCCTGCAGAAAATCGCCGCCAGCAACCGCATGACCGTTTCCTACCGCGAGGCGGCGGTACCGTTCAGCTACGTGGTGGGTGGCGATCACATCATGGGTTTTGCCGTTGATCTGACCCAGGCGGTGATCGACGATGTGCGCAAACAGCTGGGGCGGCCGGACCTGCCGGTGGCCTATATCCCGGTGACCGGCCAGAACCGCATCCCGCTACTGGTGAACGGCAGCTATGACCTGGAATGCGGCTCCACCACCAATAATGTGGCGCGCAACAAGGAAGTGGCGTTCTCCATCAACTATTTCTATGCCGGCACCCGCGTGCTGGTGAACAAGGCGGCCAACATCCGCAGCTATGCCGATCTGGCCGGCAAAGCGGTCGCCACCACCGCCGGCAGCACCAACGAAAAAGTGATCCGCCAGTACAGCGAGCAGCACGCGCTGGGCATGCAATGGTTGCCGGCCAAGGACTATGCCGACTCGCTGGCCTTGCTGGAAAGCGGCCGCGCTGCCGCGGTGGCGCTGGACGACATCCTGCTGTACGGTCTGCGCGCCAATGCGGCCAACCCTGCGGCGCTGGAAGTGGTCGGCGACACGCTGCAGGTCGAGCCGTACGCCTGCATGCTGCGCAAGGATGATCCGGCCTTCAAGGCGCTGGTGGATGGCGCCATCGCCAAACTGATGCAGTCCGGCCGCTTTGCCCGCCTGTACCACTACTGGTTCGAGACAGCGATTCCGCCCAAGGGCACGGTGCTGGCAATGCCGATGAGCGACGCGCTGAAGGCCAATCTCAAGACCATGAGCGACAAGCCGGAGCGCTAGTTCCGGGGTGGGAGTGGAAGCAACGACAAAGGGGGCCAATGCCCCCTTTGTCGTTGCGGAGCTAGTCCTGGTCGCCGTCCTTGAACCATAGCGCGTCCGGCAGCTGGCCGAACACGCTGCGCAGCCCTTCGCCCCAGCCCTGCCGTAGCGCCAGAAAGTACGGGTCGTCCTCGGTGACGCGGTGGCGTGGCGCAAAGTCGAAGTTGTCACGCAGCTGCCACAACAAATCAATCGGCAGCCCCACCGACAGGTTGGAGCGGATGGTGGAATCGAACGAGATCAGCGTGCACTTGATCGCCTGCGCCAGCGGCGTGTCGTGGCGGATCACGCGGTCGATGATCGGTTTGCCGTACTTGGCCTCGCCGATCTGCAGGTACGGCGTGTCCGGCGTCGCCTCGATGAAGTTGCCCTGCGGGTAGACCTGGAACAGCCGCGGCGGCTCGCCCCTGATCTGGCCGCCGATCAGAAAGCTGCAGCCGTAGTCCACGCCTTGCGACTGGGTCTGGCCGTCGCCGTCGCGGGCGATGACCTCGCGCACGGTGTGGCCGACCAGCTCGGCGGCCTGGTACAGGCTGGTCACGGTATGCAGGTTGGCCGCATCGTGGGTCAGCCGGCTTTTCAGCAGGCTGACCACGCTTTGGGTGGTGGCCAGGTTACCGGCATTGAGCAGCACGATCTGCCGCTCGCCCGGCACCGCAATCACGTTCATTTTGCGGAAGGTGGCGACGTGATCCACCCCCGCATTGGTGCGCGAGTCCGACGCAAAGATCAGCCCGTCGTCCAGCACCATGCCGACACAGTAGGTCATTGCTGGTCTGCCTCCGTTACCCGTGCATGTGCCTGCAGCGCCTCGCTGCCGCCGCCGCGGCGCACGCCGCGTACCGGGCTAGCGTCGGTGTAGTCCAGCCCCACCGCCAGTTTCAGGTGATGGCGATCCGGCAGCATGCGGTTGCTGATGTCGAAGCCCAGCCAGCGGTCGCCGGCATAGACCTCGGCCCAGGCATGGCTGGCGACATGGGCGTCACGGTCGGTCAGCAGATAGCCGCTGACATAGCGCGCCGGCAGCCCCAGGCTGCGGCAGGCGGCGATGAACACGTGGCTGTGGTCCTGGCACACACCGGCACCGAGCGCGAACGCCTGCGCGGCGGTGGTTTCCGCCACCGTGGCGCCGCTGGTGTAGGGCATGGCATCGGCGATGGCCAGCATCAGTGCGCTGAGGCCAGTCTCGGGCTTGGCCGCAATGGCGGCGGCGTGGCTGGCGGCCAGCGCGCGGATGGCGTCGCTGGGCTCGGTCAGTGTGCTGCCGCGCAGGAATACCGCCGCCGGCAGCGCCTCGCTGTCGTCCTCCCTGTCGTCGCAGGTTTCCACTACGCCGTGGGCGCGCAGGCGGATTTCGCTGTGCGGGGTGTCCAGGGTGAGCACGTGCAGGATGTTGCCGTAGGCATCGGTGCTTTCGCTGGCGGCCACCGGCAGCTCCAGCTGCCAGGACAGGATGCGCTGGTGGCTGCTGTCCGGCGGCGTCAGGCGCAGATACTGGGTGCTGTGGCTGACAACGTCGTCGTAGCGGTAGACGGTTTCGTGGTCGATGGTCAGTTGCATGCTGCCTCCTGCGGAGTGTTTAACAGTAATTGCCAGTACACCATGTCCAGCCAGCGGCCGAACTTGCGGCCAACCTGCTGGTAGTGCGCCACCTTGCTGAAGTTGAATGCCTCGTGCAGCCGGTTGCTGGCGTCGTTGGGTTGCGCCACGCCGCTGATCACGGTGTGGATGTTCATGCTGCCCAGCCGCGCCAGCAGCTCGCGGTACAGCAGCTTGCCCAGTCCCTGGCCGACGGCTGCCTGGCGCAGGTAGATGCTGCTTTCTACCGCGTAGCGGTAGGCGCTGCGCTCGCGCCAGCGGGTGGCATAGGCGTAGCCGATCAGCTCGCCGTCCTCGGTTTCCGCCACCAGCCACGGCAGGCCCAGCACCTGCACCTTGGCGATGCGCTCCACCATGCTGGCGGCGCTGACCGGCTGCTCCTCGAACGACACGGTGGTGTACTCGATATACGGGTTGTAGATGGCGCAGATGGCGTCGGCATCGGCCGGGCTTGCCTCGCGGATGATCAGTTCGCTCATGCCGCCTCCAGATAGGCGCCGTGTACTGCATCGCCCAGCGCATGGATCTGGCTGAGGAATTGCGCCAGATAGCTGTGCAGTCCACCCGCGAGAATGTTGTCGATCTGGTCGTAGCTCAGCTCGGCGTGCAGGGTGGCGGCCAACCTTTTGGCGCGGTGGCCGGTGTCGCCCTGGATGCGCGGCAGCAGCTCGGCGATTTCGTCGACGCAGGCGCGCAGCGAGCGCGGCACGTCAGGGCGCAGGATCAGCAGCTCGGCCACGCGCCGCGCGCTGAGGGTGTCGCGGTACAGCTCGTGATAGGCCTCGAAGGCGCCCAGCGAGCGCAGCAGCGCACCCCACAGGTAGAAGTCGGCGGCGCTGTCGTCCAGCTCGTGGCCGATCAGGTGCGATTTCACGTCGATCAGCCGCGCGGTGTTGTCGGCGCGCTCCAGGAAGGTGCCAAGGCGAATGAAAGAAAACGCGTCGTTGCGCTGGATGGTGCCGTAGGTGGTGCCGCGAAACAGGTGCGAGCGCTCCTTCACCCAGTCGAAGAAGCCGGCCAGCGGGCGGCCTTCGCTGGCCATCTGCCGTGCCTCCAGCCAGCTGGCATTGATGCTTTCCCACATCTCGCCGGTGATCTTGCCGCGCACGGCGTGGGCGTTTTCGCGCGCGTATTTCAGGCAGCTGATGATGCTGGCCGGGTTGGCCGCATCGAAGGTCATGAAGTGCAGCACGTCGCTGGCGGCCAGCGCCGGATGGCGCGCGCGGCAGGCGTCCAGCGCGCCGGTAGTAGCCAGCGCGGCGGCAATGTCGGCGCCGCCGCGGGATTGCGGCAACAGCGACAGGCTGTGGGTGACATCCAGCAGGCGGGCCAGGTTTTCTGCCCGCTCCATGTAGCGGCTCATCCAGTACAACTGGGCCGCAGTGCGCGAAAGCATCATCATCAATCCTCCAGAATCCAGGTGTCCTTGGTGCCGCCGCCCTGCGACGAATTCACCACCAGCGAGCCCTCTTTCAGCGCCACGCGGGTCAGTCCGCCGGCCACCATGCTGATCTCGCGGCCGGACAGCACGAACGGGCGCAGGTCGATGTGGCGTGGCGCAATGCCGGCTTCGACGAAGGTGGGGCAGGACGACAGGCACAGCGTCGGTTGCGCGATGTAGTTGGCCGGGTCGGCGAGGATGCGCTGGCGGAAGTCCTCGATCTCGGCACTGCTGGCGGCCGGGCCGATCAGCATGCCGTAGCCGCCGGCGCCGTGGACTTCCTTCACCACCAGCTCGGCCAGGTTGGCCAGCACATGCTCCAGCTCCTTGGGGCGGCGGCACATCCAGGTCGGCACGTTCTGCAGCAGCGGCTCCTCGCTCAGGTAGAAGCGGATCATGTCCGGCACATAGGGGTAGATGGATTTGTCGTCGGCCACGCCGGTGCCTATGGCATTGGCCAGGATCACGCCGCCGCTGCGGTACACCGATAGCAACCCCGGCACGCCCAGCATGCTGTCGGCGCGGAAGGCCAGCGGGTCGAGGAAGGCGTCGTCGATGCGGCGGTAGATCACGTCCACCTGCTTGTGGCCGGCAGTGGTGCGCATGTACACGCGGTTGTGCTTCACGAACAGGTCCTGGCCTTCCACCAGCTCCACCCCCATCTGCTGCGCCAGGAAGGCGTGCTCGAAATAGGCGCTGTTGTGGTGGCCGGGGGTGAGCACCACCACGGTGGGGTTTTCCGCCAGGCTGGCGTGGCGCAGGGTGTTGAGCAGCAGGGTGGGGTAGTGCTGCACCGGTGCCACCGCGTGGCTGGCGAACAGCTCCGGGAACAGCCGCATCATCATCTTGCGGTTTTCCAGCATGTAGGACACGCCGGAGGGCACGCGCAGATTGTCTTCCAGCACGTAGAAGTTGCCGTCGTTGTGGCGGATCACGTCCACGCCGGTGATGTGCGCATAGATGCGGTGCGGCAGGTCCAGCCCCTGCATCGCCGGCTGGTACTGGCTGTTGGAAAACACCTGCTCGGCCGGGATGATGCCGGCCTGCACGATGTGTTGCTCGTGGTAGATGTCGTGCAGGAAGGCGTTCAGCGCGGTGACGCGCTGGCGCATGCCGGCTTCCAGCGTTTGCCAGTCGCTGGCGGGAATGATGCGCGGCACGCTGTCGAAGGGAATCAGCCGCTCGGCGCCGGAATCGTCGCCGTACACGGCGAAGGTGATGCCGACGCGGTGGAACATCAGGTCGGCTTCGGCGCGCTTGCGCGCCAGGGTCTGCGGCGACTGCGAGTGCAGCCAGTGAGCAAAGTCGCGGTAGTGCGGGCGGATACCACCGCTGGCGAGCAGCATTTCGTCGTAGTGGTGCGCTTCGGGCAAGGTCAGGGCATGCATGGCGCGTTCTCCTGCTGTTCATCGTCAGGAATGATTCAGCAAGGGCTGTGCCAGTGGCGGACAGGAAAAAACAATTCAAGTTATGCGGGTTTCGCCCCGAAATAAGGCATGGTTCAGCCCGTCTTTAACGCGGGCGTCATAGTGGTGCGGCATGCCCCCGTTTGGGGCTGCGGATTTGGCCGGTGAGACAGCTTGCCGCGTCAGTTTCCTTCAACGTATATTGATCAAATCCAATTATCGAAATGCCGGCCCATGCTTTCAGCGACCACCGATAGTTCATTACGCGATCAGACTGCGCGGCCAACCGGCTTGTACCAGCCGCTGCCGCTGTCGGCATTGCTGGATGCATCGGTGGGGGCGGCGCGCTGGCAGCTGTTGCTGGCGTGGCTGCTGTCCTTGGCGGCTTGCCTGTGGCTGGCGGTATACGAGCTGAATGCCGGCTGGTACGGCTTTCAGACCCATATCGGCGAGCTGTCCTTCACGCTCAGCATCTACCCGCCGTTGACCATCACCACGCTGTGGGTGCTGTGGTTCGGCTATGCCTGGGGTGCGCCGATGGCGTACCTGTCCACTTTCATCGTCGGCGTGATCTCCGGGCTGTCGCCCGGCTGGTGTGCGTTGTTTGCCTTTGCCAACCCGCTGGGATTGCTGGTGATGACGCTGGTGTACCAGCATGTGCAAGTGCGCTACACACCACGAACCCTGCCGACTTTGCTGTTCTTCATCACCATCTGCTTCATCTCCGGCGTGGCCAGCGCTACCGGTTCTTTCATCTGGAGCTACAGCAACAAACTGTCGGCGCTGGGGGCGTTCCAGGCCTGGCAGGGCTGGTGGACCGGCAACTTTCTGCAGACCGTGGTTAGCTGTGGCCCCTTGTTGCTGCTGTTTTCCGCGCCGGTGCAGCGCTGGCGCCAGCGGCGTTGGCCGCAGCGTGGCGATGCGCGGCCGCTGGAACGGCGCTGGGCCTTGCTGGTGGCGCTGTCGTCGCTGGCGGGGGTGCTTGCCTTCTTGTGGCTGTCGTTTGTGCTGGCGGATCGCAGCGTGTTGACGCTGGGCGGGGATAGCTCCGGAGCCTGGCAGATGCGGGCGATGCTGTACCGCGATTCGGCCATGTCGGTGTATTGGGTGCTGTCGGTGCTGCTGTTCGCGCTGGTGTTCCTCGGCTACCGCTTTTTTACCCTGCGTACCAAGCAGTTGCGCCAGGCGGCAGAGCGGGTGGTGTTCGAGCGCGATCTGGCCTTGCGCCGCCAGGGCGAGGCCGAGGTGGCGCGCAATGCGCTGCACCAGCTGAATCTGGAGTTGGCCGCCCGGATGAGCGAAGTCGAGCAGCTGCAAGCCCAGCTGCGCGAACAGGCTACCCGCGATCCGCTGACCGGGCTGTATAACCGCCGCTATCTGCACCAGCGGCTGCCGCAGCTGTTGCAGCGCGCTCAGCGCAACGGACAGGCGTTGAGCCTGGTGCTGATCGATCTGGATTTCTTCAAGGCGGTCAATGACCAGCACGGCCATGCCTGTGGCGATGCGGTGCTCAAGCTGTTTTCCGGCCTGTTTGCCGGCTTGCTGCGGCCGGAGGATATCGTGGCGCGCTATGGCGGCGAGGAGTTTTGCCTGGTGCTGCCGCAGCGCACGGCGGAAGAGGTGGATGTCCTGCTGCGCGCGCTGCAGGCGAGCTACACCGGCAGTTGTCTGGCGTTTGGCGGTAGCGAGCTGCGCGGGCTGACTTTTTCTGCCGGCATTACCATGGTGCAAGGCGGGCAGGAGAGCGAGGACACCTTGCTGCAGCAGGCGGATACAGCGCTGTACAGTGCCAAGGCTGCGGGCCGCAATTGCTGGCGCGAGTATCAGCCGCTGATGGCCTGAGTCGCGCCGCAAGGCATGGCATCAACCCGCTGCAATCGCCGCGGGTTTTGTTTTTTCTGCGCTACAAGGTTGGCCGCAGCCACAAAAATGCCCCGCACGGGCGGGGCACAAACAGACAGAGAAGAGACGGGGCGGCAGAAGAAACTCTGCCGCGGCAATCACATCAGGCGGCGGCGATGGCGGCCTTGGCGGCAGCCAGTGCGGCTTCGCGGGCGTCACCACCCATGGCCACGCCTTCGGCGCGGATGAACTGCACATCGCTGATGCCGAGGAAGCCCAGTACGGTCTTCAGGTAGTCTTCCTGGAAGTCCATCTGCTGGCCCTGCTCGTTGCTGTATACGCCGCCACGGGACGACACCACATACACTTTCTTGCCGCCGGCCAGGCCGACCGGGCCATTCTCGGTGTACTTGAAGGTGCGGCCGGCTACTGCCACGCGGTCGATCCACGCCTTCAGCTGCGACGGGATGGAGAAGTTGTACATCGGGGCGCCGATGATCAGGATTTCGGCGGCCAGGAATTCGCCGATCAGCTGTTCGCTGCGGGCGGCTTCGGTGCGTTGCAGCTCGCTCCAGTCGGCCTGTTCGGTAAAGGCGGCGCCGAGGATTTCGCCGGACAGATGCGGAATTTCCTGCTGTGCCAGATCGTAGCGGATCACTTCGGTCTTGCCGTGTTTGCTTTGCAGGGCGTCGACCAGGGCCTGGGTCAGACCACGGGATACCGAGTTGGCGGCGAGGATGCTGGAATCAATGTGCAGGATTTTCATGGTGCGGCTCCGTTGGGGGTGATGTGCCGCGCACTGCGGCGATGGGTGTACTGTAAATCCGCTACCAATTCGCCACTAGACGGCTAAAATCGGATTCATTGTTCTACTGGTGGGATAATCTTCATGCAGGACCTCAACGATTTGCTGTTCTTTGCCAAAGTGGTGGAGCACGGTGGCTTCAATGCCGCCAGCCGCCAGCTGGGCATCCCCAAGTCGCGGTTATCGCGGCGGGTGGCGGAACTGGAAGCGCGTATCGGCGTGCGGCTGTTACAGCGCACCACGCGGCGGCTGGCGCTGACCGAGGTGGGCGCGCAGTACTACCAGCATTGCCAGGCGATGCTGGCCGAGGCCGAGGCGGCGGCAGAAACCATCGCCCGCCACACCGCCGAGCCGCGCGGGCTGGTGCGGGTCAGCTGTCCGGAGCTGCTGGCCAAGTCGCTGCTCTCCAGTGTGCTGCCGGAATTCATGGCGCGATTCCCGCAGGTGCGCATCGTGCTGGAAGTAACCGGCCGGCGCGTCGATCTGATCAACGATGGCATCGACGTGGCGCTGCGGGTGCGGCAGAAGCTGGACGACAGCGCCAGCGTAGTGGCGCGGCCGCTATCGCAAAGCGAAAGCGCGCTGGTGGCCAGCCCGGCGCTGGTGGCGCAGCTGGGCGCGCCGCAACAGCCGGGGGCGCTCACCAGTTGGCCGGCACTGGTGATGAGCCGCCCGGATGGCCGTGCCGAGTGGCCGCTGCTGGATGAGGTAGGGCAGCTGTACAAGGTGGATATTCCGGAACCGCGGCTGATGACCGACGACTTGCTGGTGCTGCGCGAGGCGGCGATTGCCGGCAGCGGGGTGGCATTGCTGCCGTTGATGGTATGCCACGACGCGTTGGCCGATGGCCGGCTGCTGCGATTGTTGCCCGGCTACAGTACGCCGGACGGCATCCTGCACCTGGCCTTTACCGGCCGGCGTCACCTGATACCCGCGGTACGTGCCTTTATCGACTATCTGGTCGATGTGGTGCCGTCACGGCTGGCCAGCAGCATGGTGCAGGTGACGGCCTGTCCGCAGTAGCCGGTTGGCTGTCTCTTGGCGGATGTCCGGGTTGGGCGATTGTCTGTAGTGGGCTGGCATTCTTGCCCTATCATGAATATGACAATTCTTGATTGAGCCTTTTACAAATCGGGTGTGGGGCGGGTGGCGGCAAAGTTGGCCGCATCAGTACATCGCAGCCATGCCGGCATTCAATTGGTGTTCGTGATGAACATGGTGTCTTTACAGAATCTTGCGGATTACTGGTCGCTGCAAATGGTGACCACCAATCTGATTGTGTTTCTGAATCTGCTGGGCGCGTTGTTGCTTGGCATGATCGTCGGCTACGAGCGTACCTATCACGGCCGGGCGGCGGGGATGCGTACCTATGGCCTGGTGTGCATGGCGGCCGCAGCCTTGACCTCGATTGCCGGCTTTCCGGAGCTGTGGTTCGGCGGTCACGCGCCCAATGTTGCCACGGCAGATCCGACCCGCGTCATCCAGGGCATTGTCACCGGCATCGGCTTTCTCGGCGCCGGCATGATCATGAAGGATGGACTCAACATCAGCGGGCTGACTACCGCCGCCTCGATCTGGGCATCGTCAGCCATCGGTGTGCTGGTCGGGGTCGGTTTTTATGCTTCAGCCATGCTGCTGACCGGTTTGTCGGTGGTGTGCATGATGTGGATGTCGCGCCTGGAGCAGTGGCTGCCAACGCACCAGGCGGTGTCGATCGGTATCGCGTTCCGCAGCAACTATATCCCGCGGCGGGAAGCGCTCGAAGAAACCATGCGCGAGCTGGGCTATGGCATTGCCTGGGGCTCGCTGACCATCAAATGCGAAGAAGACTGCACGGAGTGGCACTTTGTCGCCGTGGCGCATGGCAAGGATAGTTGTCGTCCCTTGCCGGATATTTCCCGGGCACTGACCGGCCATCAGGCGGTGGAGCGGTTCTCCTTGTCCTATGCGCGCAACTGAAAGTGCGTGTTCTATGGCTGAAGTGGCCGATGGCCGGCCCGCGGTATGGCGATTATTGGCTGGTAGCTGATAGCCCCGATGTCCGCCGCCTTCCCTGATAAGGCCTGATCAGGCAAACGGCGAAACAAGAGGGGAAGGTCGCTTACTCGGCAAAGTAAAACACCTGTGGCGGTTGCTGGTATGCCCCGACGGATACCTTCCGGCTTTGCTGTTGCCCTTCAAACATCGCCGTCACTTTGTAGTTGCCGGCGGGCAGGCGGGCATAGAGGAAGGGGCCATTGGCCACGGTGTCCAGCACGCTGTTTTGCTTGCTATCCGTAATCATTACCCGGACATCTGCCAGGTATTCGCCGCTTTTCGGGCGGGCGAAGGTCAGCCGCAGGTTGTAGCCGCTTTGCACGGCGCTCATGGCCTGTTGTTGCTCATGGCCGATGCCGCCGGCGATGAAGCGGACGCCGGCAGCCGTCGTCTGCGAGCGGGGCAGGTCCGGCATGCTTTCCTGGGCAAACGCGGGCAGGGAAAGTACGCCCACGATAAGAGCGGACAAGATTCTTTGGGCAGGTTTCATGGTGATCTCCTTTGTGCGGACGGGGTCCGTATTCACATCGGTGATGCGTCTCCTAGCTATCGAAGCATAGTTCATGTTTTATGCAAGCGTTTGCGCTGCTGTTGTCGCCAGTAGCCGGCAAGACTGTGCCGGTCGCCGCTGGATGGCCGGTATTTGCTTGTTTTCGCGCCGGAGATGACTTGTGCTGGCTGGCTAAGGATGAAGGCTGTGCGGGGTGGTGTTTGTCGTAGTGGACAGTTGCGGCCAACCTTGCCAAACCCGGGATCGGGCGGTACAACAGCCGTCTTCTTGCTCTTGCTCCGGAAACATCATGCACGCCGACGCCATTCGTTCTGCCGCCATTACCCTTGCTGCCCGTCGCCTGAGTGGCGAGTGCGGCCCATTGCTGCAAGCCGATGCCGCGCCGCAGACTCTGGACGATGCGCTGGCGATTCAGCAGGCGGTGAGTGATCTGCTTGGCAATAGCGTGGGTGGCTGGAAGTGCGGCTTGCCGGATACTGGCAAGCTGGTGCTGGCACCGATCTACAGCAGCACGGTGGCGGAGGTGTCGCCCTGTCCGGCGTGGGTTCGTCATGGTGTGGTGCGCACCGAACCGGAGCTTGCCTTCGTGTTTGCCGAGGGATTGCCGGCGCGCGGCCAACCTTATCGCCGCGACGAGGTGCTGGCGGCCATCAGTGCTGTGCGCCTGGCGCTGGAATTGATCGACAGTCGTTACCATGCCGATCCCAAACCGTCGTTTCTGCAATCGCTGGCCGATGGACTGGTGAACCAGGGGCTGTGGCTGGGGCCGGTGGTGGACAAGGCGCAGGCGTTGGCAGCGGACAAGCTGGCCATCCGCGTGCAGCAGGGCGGGCGTGATGAAATGCTGGCCGGGGTGCATCCGGCGGGTGATCCATTGGCGCCGCTGCTGTGGCTGGTGGAGTTTCTGCGCCAGCGTGGCGAGGGTCTGTTGCCGGGGCAGGTAGTGATCACCGGCTCCTACGCTGGTGTGGTCGAGCTGCAGCCGGGTTCACCGGCGATGCTGCAATTTGGCGAACTGGGCACGCTGGAGGTGAGTTTTTCCGCCCGTTGAGTCGTTTCTGGCGATGCCGGTTGCTGGCTCGGTCGCCAGGTTGGCCGCAGTGCCGGCACTTATTCTGTATACAGTATTTAAATAGCAGAAAATTCTATAAGCCAGATGCTTTACCTTTGGCTGTTATATGGATACTATTTGTCCATTGCAGCGATTGACATAAACGAACAAATACTGTTCAATTGTGATCAATTACTTGATTTAACGCCGATTTGATACAGCTTGCGGGCGTAAAACAGCTAAAGCGTGGGGATTGTCACTAGTGATGATCTACAGCATTTTCGAATTCGAAGATTCCATGCCTTAAAGCCCGCCAGCTCAGCAACGGCGGGCTTTATTGCTTTGGAGTCCCGGATGATTCACCTCAAGAATGTGCACAAACGCTTCAAGAAGCCGGATGGTGGCTGGTTTGATGCCGTGCGTGACACCACTCTCCACATCAAGGAAGGGGAGATTTTCGGCCTGATCGGTTTTTCCGGCGCCGGCAAATCCACCCTGCTGCGACTGATCAATCTGCTGGAGCGCCCGGATAGCGGCGAAGTGAATGTCGATGGCCAGGATCTGACTGTGCTGTCGGCCCGCGAGCTGCGTCGTGCCCGCCAAAACATCGGCATGGTGTTCCAGCAATTCAACCTGATGGCCAACCGCACCGTGGCCGACAACGTGGCATTCCCGCTGGAGATTGCTGGCTGGAGCCGCGCCGAGATCGAACGGCGTGTTGCCGAATGCCTGGACATCGTCGGCCTGGCCGATCGTGCCGGCCACTACCCGGCGCAGCTGTCCGGTGGCCAGAAGCAGCGCGTCGGCATCGCCCGCGCCCTGGCGCCACGCCCGCACGTGATTCTGGCTGACGAGCCGACCTCGGCGCTGGACCCGAAAACCACGCAATCCATTCTCGACTGTCTGCAGGACATCAATGCCCGCTTTGGCGTCACCGTGGTGATCGTTACCCACGAGATGCACGTGGTGCGCTCTATCTGCCATCGCGCGGCCTTGCTGAATGCCGGTGAGGTGGTGGAAACCCTGCTGGTGGACAACAAGACAGTGGCGGCCACGTCCGAGCTCGCCAAGTCGTTGCTGGAGGCTGCGTAAATGGAAGAGCTGACTTTTGCCCAGGCGCTGAGCAATGTGCTGGAAATGTCGCCGGAAATCTGGCAGGCCTGCCTGGAAACCGCGCTGATGCTGGCGATCGGCCTGAGTGCCGCCATTTTCCTGGGTGGCCCGCTGGGGGTGTTGCTGTATCTGACCCGGCCGGGGCAGCTGTTTGCGCATCGCGCCGTGAATGGCGTGCTGGACTGGCTGGTGAACCTGGTGCGTTCCTTCCCGTTCATCATCCTGATGGTGTCGCTGGTGCCGCTGACGCGTGTGCTGGTGGGCTCCACCATCGGCCCGGTGGCGGCCGCGGTGCCGTTGTCGTTTGCCGCTATCCCGTACTTTGCCCGTCTGGTCGAGCAGACTCTGCGCGAGATTCCGCGCGGCGTGGTGGAGGCGGCCGAGGCGATGGGCGCCAGCCCGGCGCAGATCATTTGCAAGGTGCTGATCAACGAGGCGCGCGCCGGCCTGATTTCCAGTCTCACCATCCTGACCATCAGCTTCCTCAGTTACTCCGCCGTGGCGGGCGTGGTGGGCGGTGGCGGTATCGGTGACTTGGCCATCCGCTACGGTTACTACCGTTTCCAGACCGAAGTGATGGTGGCCATGGTGCTGCTGCTGGTGGTGATCGTGCAGATCATCCAGCTGGTTGGTAACCGTTTGGCGGCACGGCTGGATAAACGTTAACCCCCCGACCGGGGCGGGTAGATGCGCCCCACTACAAAGAGATCACTCTCACAAGGAGCTAATAATGCGTCGTTTTGTTCTGAAATCGCTGGCGGTTGCCGCCCTGGGTCTGACTGTTGCGGCCAACGTGCAGGCGGCCGATCCGGCCAAGAAAGAAATCGTGATCGGCACCACCGTGGGCGATTTTGGCGACATGGTGAAGCAATCCATCAAGCCGATTCTGGAAAAGCAGGGTTACAGCGTAAAACTGGTTGAGTTTACCGACTATGTGCGCCCGAACCTGGCGCTGCAGGAAGGCTCGCTGGACGTGAACGTATTCCAGCACAAGCCGTACCTGGACAACTTTGCCAAAGAGCACAAGCTGAGCCTGAAAGAAGTGTTCCAGGTGCCGACCGCACCACTGGGTATCTACGCCGGCAAGCTGAAGGCGCTGAAGGATGTAAAGCCGGGTAGCACCGTTTCCGCCCCGAACGACCCGTCCAATTTTGCCCGCGCACTGGTGATGTTCAGCGATCTGGGCTGGATCAAGCTGAAGAAGGGTATCAATCCGCTGACTGCTTCCGAGCGTGACATCGACGTGAACGTGAAGCAGATCAAGATCGTGCCGCTGGAAGCTGCCCAGCTGCCGCGCTCGCGCAATGACGTGGACTTTGCGGTCATCAACGGCAATTACGCTACCAGCTCCGGTATCAAGCTGACTGAAGCTGTGTTCCAGGAAAAGAGCTATGCCTATGTGAACTGGGGTGTGGTGCGTGCCGCTGACGTGGCCAAGCCGTGGGCCAAGGATGTGATTGCTGCCTACAACTCCAAGGACTTCCGTGCCTGGGCAACCCAGAAGTACGCCGGTTACAAGCTGCCGGCAGCCTGGAAGTAAGTCTTTCCTGCATGGCCGGGCGGGCGGGGTGTACGCAGCGTACAACAGGGACTCTGCCCGCCGGTTGTGCCGGCCGCTTGCGGCCAACCTTTTCCTTGAAACACTCCTGGCATTCAAGGCTTCTCCGCGGACTCTGGTCCGCTTTTTTTTGCCTGCCGATTTTGCGGTGGGTAATAAAAAAGCCCGCAGTGGCGGGCTTGGTGGATGCTGGCGGTTGTCAGGCTTTGACTTCGGCATCGCGCAGTGCGCGGCGCAGAATTTTGCCGACGTTGGTCTTGGGCAACTCGTCGCGGAATTCGACAAACTTTGGCACCTTGTAGCCGGTGAGGTTTTCGCGGCAGTGGTGAATGATGTCTTTTTCGGTAAGCGACGGGTCCTTCCGTACTACGAAGACTTTTACGACTTCGCCTGACTTGTCGTCCGGAATGCCGATGCAGGCGACTTCCAGTACGCCCGGGTGCAGGGCGATCACGTCTTCGATTTCGTTCGGGTACACGTTGAAGCCGGACACCAGGATCATGTCCTTCTTGCGGTCCACCAGCTTGACGTAGCCTTCCGGCGTCAGCATGGCCATGTCGCCGGTGGCGAGGAAGCCCTGGCTGTCGATGACCTTGGCGGTTTCGTCCGGGCGCTGCCAGTAACCCTTCATCACCTGCGGGCCACGGATGCACAGCTCGCCGGATTCGCCGATGGCAACCGGCTGGCCGTTGCTGTCACGGATCTCGATGTCGGTGGATGGAATCGGCAGGCCGATGGTGCCGTTGTATTCCTTCATGTCCAGCGGGTTGATGCAGGCGGCGGGGCTGGTTTCGGTTAGGCCGTAGGCTTCAACCAGCGTGGAGCCGGTAGTCTGTTTCCACTTTTCCGCTACCGCGCGCTGAACCGCCATGCCGCCGCCCAGTGCTAGGCGCCAGGTAGAGAAATCCACGGTCTTGAATTCGGGGTTGTTGAGCAGGGCGTTGAACAGGGTGTTGACGCCGGTAATGGCGGTTACCTTGTATTTTTTCAGCTCCTTGATGAAGCCTGGAATGTCGCGAGGATTGGTGATCAGCACGCTCATGGCGCCAATTTCAGTGAAAACCATCAAATTGGCGGTCAGGCAGAAGATGTGGTAAAGCGGCAGTGCGGTGACGATAACTTCCTGGCCTTCGCGCACGCCGAGCTTGATCCACTCGCCGGCCTGCAGCATGTTGGCGACGATGTTCTTGTGGGTCAGCATGGCGCCTTTGGAGACGCCGGTGGTGCCGCCGGTGTATTGCAGGAAGGCGATATCGTCGTGGCCGAGTTTTACCGGGCTGTACGGTTTGCTGGCGCCAAGCTTCAGGGTGTCGTTAAAGCGAATGTGTCCGGCTATGTGCCACGGCGGCACCATTTTTTTCAGCCTGCGCACTACGAAGTTGACGATCTGTGCTTTGGGGAATCCCAGCATGTCGCCAATGCTGGCGATGATGACATTCTTGACCGGGGTGCGCGGCAGAACCTGCTCTAGCACGTTGGCGAAGTTCTCCAGGATCAGGATGGTGTTGCAGCCCGCGTCTTTGAGCTGGTGCTCCAGTTCGCGCGGCGTGTACAGCGGGTTGACGTTCACTACGGTGCAACCGGCACGAAGGATGCCGAACACGGCGACCGGGTATTGCAGCAGGTTTGGCATCATGACCGCGACGCGGCTGCCTTTTTCCAGTTTTAGCGCGTGTTGCAGGTAGGAGGCAAACTGGGCGGACAGGGTGTCCAGCTCGCCATAGCTGAGGATCTTGTCCATGCAGGCAAGTGCCGGACGGTCGCGGAATTTGGCCGCGCTGCGCTCGAAAACTTCGGTGACCGACTGGAATTCGTTAACGTCGATCTCGTGGGCAATGCCAGGCTGGTAATTCTTAAGCCAGATTTTTTCCATGGCGTTTGGCTTCTCCGTCGTGTTGGATTCGTTGCCGCCCTCTCTGTTTTGGTGAACCGGTTGCGGAGGGTGGTCAGGATTACTATAGGTAATTCTTTTAAAACGCTCGTTTGTCGTGAGCGGGACAACTCTACCCGATGTCGACATTGGTGCAAAGTACGCTCCGAGAGTGCCCCGGGAGTCAGGTTTCCTTTTGCCGTAGAGTGGTTTATAATCGCGGCATTTTAGGGATGGGCGGGTTTCGCCCATTTTTTATTTCTGGAATTGATGCCCATGGATGTACGTTTGCTGCTCGAGAACACGCTGCCCGGTATGGGCTATGAGCTTGTGGATTTTGAACTGACCCCTGGTGGTGGTTTTCGCGTGTTCATGGACAAGCCGGGCGGCATTACCGTTGAAGACTGCGTAGCGGTGAGCAATCACCTGACGCGCCTGTTCATGGTCGAGAACGTCGATTACGACCGACTTGAAGTGTCCTCGCCCGGTCTTGACCGTCCGCTGAAAAAAGAAGCGGATTATGTCCGTTTCAGCGGCAGTCTGGCCAAGATCCGTACCCGTTTGCCCATCGACAACCAGAAGCGTTTCATGGGCCGGATCGTCGGCTTTGCTGATGGCGTGGTGTCGCTTGAGGTGGACGGTCGTACTGTTGCCATTCCCCTGTCGAATATCGACAAGGCCCGGCTGGAGCCGGAGTTCTGATCGTCAGGACGTTGGCCGCATAAAAAAGAATACGAAATTCGGAGGATTGAATGAGTCGCGAGATTTTGTTGTTGGTTGATGCGCTGGCAAGCGAGAAGAACGTCAGCCGCGAGGTGGTTTTTTCTGCACTGGAACTGGCGCTGGCTTCGGCTACCAAGAAGAAATTCAACGATGAGGAAATCGATGTTCGCGTAGAGATCGATCGCCACAATGGCCAATACCAGAGCTTCCGTCGCTGGACGGTGGTAGATGCCGAAGCGCTGGAGTTCGAGGATCGCGAGCTGAGCCTGGAAGATGCTCGCGAACGTGACCCGCGTGCAGAGCTTGGCGGCGTGATCGAAGAGCCGATGGAAGCGGTCGAGTTCGGTCGCATCGGTGCGCAGGCTGCCAAGCAGGTCATTCTGCAGAAAATCCGTGATGCAGAGCGCGAACAGGTGCTGAACGAGTTTCTGCAGCGTCGCGAGAGCCTGATTACCGGCACCATCAAGCGCATCGAACGCGGCAATGCCATCGTTGAGTGCGGCAAGCTGGAAGCCGTGTTGCCACGCGACCAGATGATTCCGAAAGAAAATTTGCGTGTTGGTGACCGTGTCAAAGCATGCTTGCTGCGCATTGACCGCCTGGGTCGTGGCCCGCAACTTATCCTGTCGCGTACTTCGCGCGATTTCCTGGTGAAGCTGTTCGAACAGGAAGTGCCGGAAATCGAAGACGGCATGCTGGACATCAAGGAAGCTGCCCGTGACCCGGGTATGCGCGCCAAGATGGCAGTCAAGTCCAATGACCCGCGCTTGGATCCGCAAGGTACCTGCATCGGTGTGCGTGGTTCCCGCGTGCAGTCGGTAACCCAGGAGCTGGCGGGCGAGCGTATCGATATCGTGCTGTGGGCACCGGACCCGGCACAGTTTGTGATCAATGCGCTGTCTCCGGCAGAAGTTAACCGCATCATGGTGGACGAGGATACCCACACCATGGACGTGGTGGTGGAAGAAGACCAGCTTGCACTGGCGATTGGTCGTGGTGGTCAGAACGTGAAGCTTGCTGCCGAGCTGACTGGCTGGAATTTGAACATCCTGACCGTAACCGAGGCGGAAGAGAAGCACCTGGAAGAAGACGCCAAGCTGCGTGATCACTTCATGCAGCATCTGGGCGTGGACGAGGATATTGCCTTCTCGCTGGTGCAGGAAGGTTTCGCCACACTGGAAGAAGTGGCGTATGTACCTATTGCCGAAATGCTGGAAATTGAAGGTTTTGACGAAGCTCTGGTGAACGAGCTGCGTAGTCGTGCACGTGATGCCATCCTGACTCTGGCGATTGCCTCGGAAGAGAAGGTCGAGGAAGTTTCCGAAGACCTGAAGAGTATGGACGGTCTGGATAGCGAGCTTGTACGCAAACTGGCCGAAAACGGCGTGACCACCCGTGACGACCTGGCGGATCTCGCCGTAGATGACTTGGTCGACATGACCGGCATGGAAGCCGAAGCGGCCCGCGCCTTGATCATGAAAGCGCGCGAACACTGGTTTAACTAACCGGCCGCATATGGAAGATTGCTAGAAGGAATTAGGAATACGCATGGTTTTGACGAATGTAAAACAGTTTGCGAGCGAGCTGAACTTGTCCCCGGAACGGTTGCTGGAGCAATTGAGCAATGCCGGTGTGGGCAAGCGCAGTCTGGACGACGCGCTCACCGAGCAGGATAAGAAACAACTGCTGGACTATCTGAAGTCCTCCCATGGTGCGCGTGATGAAGGAAAAATTACCCTGACTCGCAAGCAAACCAGCGAAATCCATACTGCTGCAGGTAGCACCGTGAAGGTGGAGACCCGCAAGAAGCGTGTGTTTGTACGTCCGGAAGATGATGCCCAGAAACCGGTTGTATCTGCCCCGGTTGTTGCTGAGGCTGCACCGGTGGCGGAAGTGAAGCCGGAGCCAGTAGTGGCGAGCGAGCCTGCCAAAGTAGACGCACCGAAAGTCGCAGAGACCAAACCGGTTGAAGCCAAGCCGGTGGCGGCCAAGGTGGAAAAGCCGGTGGAGGCTAAGGCCCAAGAAGCGAAGGTTGAAGTCAAGGCTGCAGCCGAGGCGCCAGTTGCACCGGTTAAACAGCCGACGTTGAGTCGCCCGGCTTCCATCTTGTCGGATGCGGAAATGGCTTCCCGTGCCGCAGAAGAAGCCCGTCAGGCCGAGTTCCGTGCCCGTCAGCAGGCGCTGTTGCGTGAAAAACAGGAGCGTGAAGCTCGCCGCCTGGCGGCGCGTGCCGAAGCGGCAGCGCCGAAGCCGGTTGCGGCCCCGGCCCCGGCCAAGACCGAAGACCTGCCGCGTTCGGCCAAACCGACTCAGCCGCGTATGCAACCGGCGGATGGTTCTGCTCCGGCGCGCGAACAGGGCGCACGAGATGGTAACCGTTCTGCACGTCCAGGTTCTGCCGGCCCGCGTCCGGCAGGTGGTGCGCCGGCTCGTCCGGGTGCCGCACCGGCTGCGGCACCTGCTCCGGCTGGTGATCGCCCGGGCGATAAGCGTGGTGGCGCAGGCAAGAAAGGCCCAGGCGGTCGTGACAGCTGGAACGATGGCAAGAAGGGCAAGGGTCTGAAGACCCGTGGCGGCGATGCCAGCAACGACTGGAAATCCCGCAAGGGCGGCAAGCACAAGGGCGGCAACAACCAGCATGCCTTCCAGGCGCCGACCGAGCCTATCGTGCACGAAGTACTGGTGCCGGAAACCGTCACCGTTGGCGATCTGGCTCACAAGATGGCCGTGAAGGCCGCCGAAGTGATCAAGACCCTGATGAAGATGGGCATGATGGTGACCATCAACCAGGTGCTGGACCAGGAAACCGCGCTGATCGTGGTCGAGGAAATGGGTCACGTTGGCAAGGCTGCACAGGCGGACGATCCGGAAGCCTACCTGGGTGACGATGCTGCGCTGAGCACTGGTGAAGCGCTGCCGCGTCCGCCGGTGGTAACCGTGATGGGTCACGTTGACCACGGTAAGACCTCGCTGCTGGACTACATCCGTCGCGCCAAAGTGGCGGCAGGCGAAGCCGGCGGCATTACCCAGCACATCGGTGCCTACCACGTGGAAACTCCACGCGGCATGATCACTTTCCTGGATACCCCGGGTCACGAGGCGTTTACCGCCATGCGTGCCCGTGGTGCCAAGGCCACCGACATCGTAGTGCTGGTGGTGGCGGCCGACGACGGTGTGATGCCGCAGACCATCGAGGCGGTGCACCATGCCAAAGCTGCTGGCGTGCCGATCGTGGTGGCCGTGAACAAGATCGACAAGCAGGGTGCCAACCCGGAACGTATCCGTCAGGAACTGGTCGCTCACGAAGTGGTACCGGAAGACTGGGGTGGTGATACCCAGTTCATCGAAGTGTCGGCCAAAATGGGCCTGAACATCGATGCGCTGCTGGAAGCGATTCTGCTGCAGGCCGAAGTGCTGGAACTGACCGCACCGGTAGCGGCACCGGCCAAGGGCATCATCGTGGAGGCGCGCCTGGACAAGGGTCGTGGTCCGGTAGCGACGCTGCTGGTGCAGAGCGGTACCCTGAAGAAGGGCGACATCGTGCTGGCGGGCACCGCCTTCGGTCGCGTGCGTGCCATGATCGACGAAAACGGCAAGGCTATCGACGAAGCCGGTCCGGCTATCCCGGTGGAAATCCTGGGTCTGTCCGACGTGCCGTCTGCTGGTGAAGACGCCATGGTGCTGGCTGACGAGAAGAAGGCGCGCGAAATCGCCCTGTTCCGTGCCGGCAAGTTCCGCGACGTGCGTCTGGCCAAGCAGCAGGCTGCCAAGCTGGAAAACATGTTCGCCCAGATGTCCGAAGGCGAAGTGCAGAGCATGTCGGTTATCATCAAGGCCGACGTGCAGGGTTCCTACGAAGCGCTGGCTGGCAGCTTGCAGAAGCTGTCTACCGATGAGGTTCGCGTCAACATCCTGCACTCCGGTGTCGGTGGCATTACCGAGTCCGACATCAACCTGGCGATCGCTTCCAAGGCCATCGTGGTTGGCTTCAACGTGCGTGCCGATGCCGCCGCCCGCAAGCTGGCGGAAGGCGAGGGCGTGGAAATCCGCTACTACAACATCATTTACGACGTGGTAGATGACGTGAAGGCAGCCATGTCCGGCATGCTGGCGCCGGAGAAGAAAGAGCAGATACTGGGTACCGTGGAGATCCGTCAGGTGATCACTGTGTCCAAGGTGGGCAACATCGCAGGTTGTATGGTGACCGACGGTATGGTGAAACGCAGCGCCTCGGTACGCCTGATCCGCCACAACGTGGTGGTGCATACCGGCGAACTGGACTCGCTGAAGCGCTTCAAGGATGACGTGAAGGAAGTGAAGCAGGGCTACGAATGTGGTCTGATGCTGAAGAACTACAACGACATCCAGGAAGGCGACCAGCTGGAAGTGTTCGAGATCGTAGAAGTGGCCCGCTCGCTGTAAGCGGGGGTCATGCAGGCGAGCGTGTCCGGGTGCCCGGGCGCGCTCGCCTTTGTCATTTGAAACAGGAAACCAGACATGGCAAAAGCCAAAAAGGGCTTCTCCCGCGCAGACCGTATCTCCGAGCAGATTCAGCGCGAGTTGGCCGAACTGATTCGCAAGGGCCTGAAAGACCCGCGCGTAGGCTGGGTCACTATTACTGCGGTTGAAGTCACTCGTGACTATTCGCATGCCAAGGTGTTTTACACCGTGATGGATGACAGTAAGCGCGAAATCACCCAGGAGGCACTGGAAAGTGCCGCTGGCTATCTGCGCAATGGCATCGGCCGTGTGCTGCAGATTTTCACTACTCCGCAATTGCACTTCGTGTACGACGACTCTATTGCTCGTGGCGTGTACATGAGCCGGTTGATTGATGACGTAGTTGGCAATGTGGCCAAGCCGGAAGCCGATGCAGCCGAAGCTGCTGATGAAGATCAGGATGAGGACGCGGATAAGGCATGAGCGCGCCGCGTCGCATCAAGTTGAATATCAATGGCGTGCTGCTGCTGGACAAGCCTTATGGCGCCAGCTCCAATGGTGCGCTGCAAAAGGCACGCTGGCTGTATAGCGCAGCCAAGGCTGGCCACACCGGGGTGCTGGATCCGCTGGCGACCGGCTTGTTACCGGTGTGTTTTGGCGAGGCCACCAAGTTTTCTTCCTACCTGCTGGATGCCGACAAGGGGTATCGCGCCACGATCAAGTTCGGTGCGGTGACGACGACGGGGGATGTGGAAGGCGAGGTGGTGTTGCAACGGCCGGTAACGTTTGACCGCGTCGCGCTGGAGCGGGCCATCGTGGCACACACTGGCGCGATCAGTCAGGTGCCGCCGATGTATTCGGCGCTCAAGCATCAGGGCAAGGCGTTGTACGAATATGCCCGTGAGGGTATAGAGATCGAGCGTGCGGCACGGGAGGTCACGATTCACCGCATCGACCTGGTCGAGTTTGCCGGTGACTGTGCGGTGATTGATGTGCTGTGCAGCAAGGGCACCTATATCCGTACGCTGGCGCAAGATGTCGGCGAAATGCTGGGCTGCGGTGCCCATCTGACCGGTTTGCGGCGCACTACTACCGGCGGCTTCCGTCTGGAGGATGCGCATACGCTGGAGGCCATCGAGGCAATGCCGGTGGCGGAGCGGAGTGCCTTTCTGCTGCCGGTGGATGTGCTGGTCGGTCATTTTCCGCTGGCAACGTTGGCCGCAACCGAAGCTGTGCGTTTTTGTCACGGGCAGGCGGTGCATGCATTGGAAAAGTGTGAGACAATGCTGCGCTTTCGCGTATACCACGCGGATACACAGGAATTCCTCGGGTTGGCCGATGCGACGCCGCAAGGCCTGCTGCAGCCGGTCCGGGTAATGGCAGCGCAAGCTGCAAACTAGCGAAGTGTGGATGGGTTGGCGCCGGTAACGGCGCAGGCTCGCTGCACTTGTCGGGTGCCACTCTGACGGGTGGTGGCCCTAAACCGATATTGGAGTATTTCCAAATGGCAATGACCGCCGAACAAAAAGCACAGATCGTTCAAGACTTCCAGCGCAAGGAAGGCGATACCGGTTCTTCCGAAGTTCAGGTTGCTCTGCTGACCGCTCGCATCAACGACCTCACCCCGCACTTCAAAGCTAACACCAAAGACCATCACAGCCGTCGTGGTCTGCTGAAGCTGGTGAGCCGTCGTCGTCGTCTGCTTGATTACCTCAAGCGCACCGATGCTGACAGCTATCGCGCCCTGATCACTCGCCTGGGTCTGCGCAAGTAATCGGTTTGAATACGGAAAAGTCGCAGCTAGTCTGCGACTTTTCCGTTTCTGCTTCTGCACGTTCTTTATTGTCACAACGGGGGGGAGCCTCTACGAGCTGGCATTGGTCACAGTGACCGCTACGTAGGGGTTCCCGTTGTAATCCAAATGTTCTGTACGAAGGACCTCCATGTTTAACAAGATCACCAAATCGTTCCAGTACGGTCGTCATACCGTGACTCTGGAAACCGGCGAAGTTGCCCGTCAGGCATCCGGCGCCGTCCTCGTTTCCGTTGAAGACACCGTGGTACTGGTGTCGGTTGTCGGCTCCAAGAACGTAAAACCGGGTCAGGACTTCTTCCCGCTGACCGTTGATTACCTGGAGCGTACCTACGCTGCCGGCAAGATCCCGGGCGGTTTCTTCAAGCGCGAAGGCAAACAGTCCGAAAAAGAAATCCTGACCAGCCGCCTGATCGATCGTCCGATCCGTCCGCTGTTCCCGGAAGGCTTCTACCATGACGTGCAGATCGTCGCTACCGTGATGTCGCTGAACCCGGAAGTGGATTCCGACATTCCGGCCATGATCGGTGCCTCCGCGGCACTGGCCATCTCCGGCCTGCCGTTCAACGGCCCGATCGGTGCTGCCCGCGTGGGCTACGCCAACGGCGAATACATCCTGAACCCGACCAAGACCGAGCTGGAAACCTCGGAAATGGATCTGGTGGTTGCCGGTACCGAGCGTGCCGTGCTGATGGTGGAATCCGAAGCCAAAGAGCTGTCCGAAGCCGTGATGCTGGGTGCCGTGGTATACGGTCACGAGCAGATGCAGGCTGCCATCAATGCCATCAACGCCTTCGCCGACGAAGTAAACCCGGTAATGTGGGACTGGGAGGCGCCGGCCAAGAATGAAGCGCTGATCGCCCAGATACGCGACATCTCCGGCGAAGCCATCGCCAACGCTTTCCGCATCCGCCAGAAAGGCGCCCGTTCCGAAGCGCTGAACGCCGCCTGGGCTGCAGTGAAGGCCGCACTGATCACCGAAGACACCGACACCCTGGTGGCCAACGAGATCAAGGGCATCTTCAAGTCGCTGGAAGCCGAAATCGTTCGTGGCCAGATCCTGAACGGCGAGCCGCGCATCGACGGTCGCGATACCCGCACCGTACGTCCTATCGCCATCCGTACCGGCGTACTGCCGCGCGTACACGGCTCCGCGCTGTTCACCCGTGGCGAAACCCAGGCCATCGTGACCGCTACCCTGGGCACCAAGCGCGATGAGCAGATCATCGATGCGCTGGCCGGTGAGTACACCGACCGCTTCATGCTGCACTACAACTTCCCGCCGTACTCCACCGGTGAAGCTGGCCGCATGGGCCCGCCGAAGCGCCGCGAAATCGGCCACGGCCGTCTGGCCAAGCGCGCGCTGGCGCAGGTACTGCCGTCGGAAGCCGACTTCGGCTACACCATGCGCGTGGTGTCCGAGATCACCGAATCCAACGGCTCTTCGTCGATGGCTTCCGTGTGCGGTGGCTGCCTGTCGCTGCTGTCCGCCGGTGTACCGCTGAAGGCCCACGTGGCCGGTATCGCCATGGGCCTGATCCTGGAAGGCAACCGTTTTGCCGTGCTGACCGACATCCTGGGCGATGAAGATCACCTGGGCGACATGGACTTCAAGGTGGCCGGTACTGCCGCAGGCGTGACCGCACTGCAGATGGACATCAAGATCCAGGGCATCACCAAGGACATCATGCAGATCGCACTGGAACAGGCCAAGGAAGGCCGTGTTCACATCCTCGGTCACATGAAAGAAGCGATCGAAGGCCCGCAAGAGCTGTCGACCCACGCTCCGCGTCTATATGTGATGAAGATCAACCCGGAGAAAATCCGCGAAGTGATCGGCAAAGGTGGCGAGACCATCCGTACCATCACCAAGGACACCGGTTGCGAGATCAACATCGAGGAAGATGGCACCATCACCATCGCCTCCGTGTCGAACGAAGGCGCCGAAGCGGCCAAGCAGCGTATCGAAGAGATCACTGCCGAAGTGGAAGTGGGCAAGGTGTACGAAGGTCCGGTGGTGAAGATCCTGGACAACAACGTCGGCGCCATCGTATCCATCATGCCGGGTAAAGACGGCCTGGTGCACATCTCCCAGATCGCCCACGAACGCATCAAGAACGTGAGCGACTACCTGCAGGAAGGCCAGATCGTCAAAGTGAAGGCCATCGAGATGGATGACCGCGGTCGCGTGCGTCTGTCCATCAAGGCGCTGCTGGAAAACCCGGCTGCTGCCGCTCCGGCCGCGGCCCAGGGTGAATCCTCCTTCGGTCTGAAGAACTAAGCCGGCGCCGGATTGATCCGGCTAGTGCGGACAACGCCCGTAGCGCAAGCTGCGGGCGTTTTGTTTTATGGCGTGCGGCCAATGTTGGCCGCAAAAAAAACGCCCCGCCGAAGCGGGGCAGAGCGGGGAATGATGTGACAGCCGGGCCGGCGTCACAGATCGCTGCTCCGCCGCTACCGGGTCATCGCCAACACCCCTGTTGAGATGCGACGACTCCGGCGGCAACGGAACAAACTCGGGGTGGCTACTCGATGGCAGCCGCGGCGTTGGTCTGCTGGCGCAGCAGGAATTTCTGGATTTTGCCGGTGGAGGTCTTGGGAATCGGCCCGAAGATGATGCGCTTCGGCACCTTGAAGCGCGCCAGGTGGGCGCGGCAGTGCTCGATCACCGCAGCTTCGTCACCGGCAATGCCGTCTTTCAGTTCCAGGAAGGCGCACGGCACCTCGCCCCATTTCGGGTCCGGTAGTGCCACCACCGCGGCGGTAATCACGCCGGGGAAGCGGCACAGCACGTCTTCCACTTCCAGCGACGAGATGTTCTCGCCACCGGAGATGATGATGTCCTTGCTGCGGTCCTTGATCTTCACGTAGCCGTCGGGCTGGATCACTGCCAGGTCGCCGGTGTGGAACCAGCCGCCGGCCAGCGACTCCTGCGTTGCCGTCGGATTCTTCAGGTAACCCTTCATCACCAGATTGCCGCGGAACATGATTTCGCCCATGGTCTCGCCGTCGTGCGGTACCTCGGTCATGGAGGCCGGGTCCATCACCGTCATGCCCTGCTGCATGGTGTAGCGCACGCCCTGGCGGCCGTTGCGCTCGGTGCGGCCGCCAATGTCCATGTCGGCCCATTCGTCCTGCTTGGCGCATACCGCCGCCGGGCCATAGGTTTCGGTCAGGCCGTAGACGTGGGTGATGTTGAAGCCCAGTTTCTCCATGCCCTCGATCACCGCCGACGGTGGCGCCGCACCGGCCACCAGGCAGTTCACCTGATGTTCGATGCCCTGTTTGCAGTCGTCCGGCGCGTTGATCAGCATGTTGTGCACGATGGGTGCGCCGCAGTAGTGACTCACCTTGTGTTGCTTGATGAGGTCGAAGATCAATCGCGGGTCGACGCGGCGCAGGCAGACATTGCTGCCGACGTTGGCCGCCATGGTCCACGGGAAGCACCAGCCGTTGCAGTGGAACATCGGCAGCGTCCACAGGTAAGTGGCATGGCGCGGCATACCCCATTCCAGAATGTTGCACACCGCGTTCAGATAGGCGCCGCGGTGGTGGTAGACCACGCCCTTGGGGTTGCCGGTGGTGCCGGAGGTGTAGTTCAGCGCAATGGCGTCCCATTCGTCGGCCGGCAGCTGCCAGTCGTAGTCTTCGTCGCCGCCGGCGATAAAGGCTTCGTATTCGGTACTGCCCAGCAATTCGCCGGGGCCGGCGTATTCCGGGTCGTCCACGTCGATTACCAGCGGCGGGTTGTCCAGCAGCGCCAGCGCCGGGGCGATGGTGAAGGAGAACTCGCGGTCGGTGATCAGCCCCTTGGCCTCGCCGTGGCGCAGCATGAAGGCGACCGCCTCCGGGTCCAGCCGGGTGTTGAGGGTGTTGAGCACCGCGCCGCACATCGGCACGCCAAAATGGCAGTCGAACATCGCCGGGATGTTGGGCAGCATCACCGCCACGGTGTCGCCGCGGGCGATGCCGGCCTTGGAGAGCGCCGATGCCAGCCGGCGGCTGCGGGCGTAGGCTTCGGCCCAGCTGTAGCGGATGGCACCGTGAATCACCGCCGGCCGGTTCGGATAGACGTTGGCCGCACGCTCGATGAAGGTCAGTGGCGACAGGGCCACGAAGTTGGCCGCGGTTTGCGGCAGGTCTTGCTGGTATGCCTGCAGTGACATGCTCTGCTTCTCCTCTGTGTTGTCGCCGTGCCTTGCTGGCCGGTCGCTGCTGTCGTGCTCTCTGTTATGTCATCGATGATTGCCGGCCAACCTTGCACAACTATGTGGCAAATGTAACGAATGATTGCAATGCACCTTGCCGGGGCAGGCTTGCCCTAGAATCGGACTTTTCCGTGCTGTCATCCGGAGGTCATGGCTGTCATGTCCGAAGCGTTTGTTGCCGCAACCGATCCCTCGCCACGGGCGATGCTGCTGTATGGTCTTGACCTGCTGGACCAGGGGGTGACGGTATTCGATGCCGAGCTCAAGCTGGTGGCCTGCAATCTGCGCTTCCTGCAGCTGCTGGATTTTCCTGAGGCGCTGGGGCAGGTCGGCACCCCGTTCGAGGCCTTTATCCGTTATAACGCCGAGCGCGGCGAATATGGCCCCGGTGATGCCGGCCAGCAGGTGGCAGAACGGGTGGCGCTGGCGCGCCGCTTCGAGCCGCACGATACCGAGCGCATCCGCCCGGATGGCTCGGTGCTGCGCGTGCGTGGCGAGCCGCTGCCGGGCGGCGGTTTCATTTCGCTGTACACCGACAAGACCGAGCAGCAGGCGTACGAGCAGCTTTTGCAGCAGCAGAAGCAAGACCTGGAGTGGCATGTGCGCGAGCGTACTGCCGAACTGGAGGCGGCCAACCGCCAGTTGCGCGAGGCGGTAGCGGCCAATGCGCAGATCACCGCCGCGCTCAGCCGCAGCGAGGAGCGGTTGCGGCTGATCACCGATACCATTCCGGCGCTGATCGCCTATTTCGACCGCGACCACATCTACCGCTATGCCAACCGAGGTTACGCCGACTGGTTCGGTCGCCGCAATGAGCACATCGTTGGCCGCCATATCGAGGCGGCGCTGGGCAGCAAGTTCTACGCCGCGGTGGTGGATTATGTGAACGAGGCGTTGTCCGGCAAGCAGGTCACCTACGAATACTCGATGGACAAGGATGACGGCAGCACCATCTTTGCGCGCAGCACGCTGGTGCCTGAAATCGCGCCAGATGGTCAGGTGCTGGGCTGCTTCGTGCTGTCGTTCGATATCACCGAACAGACCCAGACCCAGGCAGCCTTGGTGCAGGCGCAGAAAATGGAAGCGGTCGGGCAGCTGTCAGGTGGGCTGGCGCATGACTTCAACAATATGCTCACCGTGGTGATCGGCAACCTGGCCGAGCTGCGCTATCGCTGCCAGCAGCAAGATGAGGTGCTGGATTATCTGGACCCGGCGTTGCAGGCGGCCGAACGCGGCGTGGCGCTGGTGCGCCGGCTGCTGACCTTTGCCCGTCAGCAGCCGCTGGCGCCGCGCGCGGTGAACATCGCCAGCCTGCTGCAGGACATGCTGCAGCTGATCCGCCGCTCGCTGCCGGAGAATATCGCGCTGCATACCGCGCTGCCGGCCGAGCCTCTGCACGCGCTGGCCGATCCGCACCAACTGGAAAGCGCCATCCTCAACCTGGTACTGAATGCCCGCGACGCTTACATCCCACGCCCACCACCAAGTTCCACACACCGCATTCCGCCGGCCGCCCAAGTTGTGTATAAGAGACGGGTGCAGAAGCGTTTTACCGCCGATGCCGCCCACCAGCTGCGTACGCCGCTGACGCTGCTGAAAACCCAGGCCGAAGTGACGCTGCGCATGGACGATCCGGCCGAGCAGCGCGCCGGGTTGGCCGCACTGGTGCGCGCCACCGACCAGGTGATCCGCCTCGCCAACCAGTTGCTGGCGCTGTCGCGCGCCGAGCCGGGACCCAACCGCCACGACACCCGCGAGCTGGATCTGGCCGAGCTGGCGCGCGCGGTGACGCTGGATTTTGTCACCGTGGCGCTGGGCAAGGCGCTGGACCTCGGCTACGAGGGCGACGAGCACGCCATGCTGTGCGGCCAACCTTTGCTGCTGCGCGAGATGCTGTCCAATCTGGTGGACAACGCGGTGCGCTACACCCCGGCCGGTGGCGAGATCACCGTGTCCGCCTATGGCCGTGGCGACGAGGTGGAGCTGGTGGTCGCCGACAGCGGCCCGGGCATTGCCGCGGCAGAACGCACGCTGGTGTTCGAGCGCTTCTATCGCGGCCAGCAGGCCGGCGGCGATGGTTGCGGACTGGGGCTGGCCATCGTGCGCGAGATCGTGCGCGGCCACGGCGGGCAGATCCGGCTGGAAAACGGCAGTGCCGGTGGCCTGCGGGTGGTCATCACTCTGCCGCGCCACGCCGTGCCGGCGGCGGTCGCCGCGACCTGAGCGGCAGCGCCGGCTGCGGCCAACTACACGCGGATCACGTCGTTTTTCAGCGAATACAGGATCGCCACCACCTCGCCACGGCTGGCATCGTCCACGCCGTGTTTTTGCAGCGCGGCGACGATGTCGTCCATCACGGACAGGTATTCCTGCTCGCTGATATTCATGCCCTGGTGCGCGCTGCGCATGTCCTTGCCTTGGTAATTGTTGGGCCCGCCGCTGCCCATGCAGAAGAACTGGCAGGCCATTTCCTTGAGGTGGTCCAGATCCTTGACGTGCCGGAAGCGGGCGTTGACTTGCGGATTGGCCAGGTGGTTGGCGACGACATCGTCGACGATGCGACGGATGCCCTGCTCGGCACCGAGGCGTTCATACAGGCTAGACATGGTGGACTCCCGATCGGGGTGGGCGCCGCAGGCTGCGGCCATCGGGTCGTCGGGGTGCGGCTGGGACAGGCGCTGCCCGCGGGGGGCGGTGCCAGCTAGTCTTTACCTTAGTCCGCGCTGGCGGGGAGTCAATCGCCGGCTGGCAGCACGTTGCGTGCTAGCAGCAAAAACGCCACCGCACAGGCGGTGGCGTTGTCGGTGTGGCAAGGTTGGCCGCTTAGCGGTTGCCGACCACGATGTCCTTGCTGAATACCTTCTCGCAGTATTTGCACTTCATCTTGGTGTCGTGCTCGGTGACGCGCACGCGGAAGTGGCTCTTGACCGGCTCGACGTGCGACACGCAGTTGGAGTTGGCGCAGGAGAAGATGCCGGTGACTTCTTCCGGAATCGCCAGCTTCTGCTTGCGCACCACCTCGAAGTCCTCGATCACGCTGACAGTGCACTTCGGCGCCAGCAGCGCCAGCTCGTTGGCCTGCTCCTCGCTCAGCACCAGGTTTTCCACCTTGATCAGGTCCTTGGCGCCCATGTGGCCGCTGGACAGGTTGAGGCCGACGGTGACGCGCTCGCCGTACTCGGTGAGCTTGAACAGGTGCAGGATGCGCAGCCCCATGCCGGCCGGAATGTGGTCGATCACGGTGCCGTTTTTCAGGGCCTCGACATTGCGGGCGTAGACTTTTTCGCTCATGGCTTTTCCTTTCACACCGTTTCGTTCAGTACCAGCGACAGCAGTGCCTGCCGTGCGAACACGCCGTTCTTGGCCTGTTCGAAGTAGTAGGCGTGCGGGGTGCTGTCGACATCGGGGGTGATCTCGTCCACGCGCGGCAGCGGGTGCAGGATCTTCATGTTCGGGCGGGCATTGCGCAGCATGTCGGCGCGCAGCACGAACTGGCCCTGGATTTTCTTGTACTCGGCCTCGTCGAAGCGCTCGCGCTGCACGCGGGTCATGTACAGGATGTCGATGTGCGGAATCACTTCCTCGATGGTGGCGGCGATGGTGTAGCTGATGCCGCGCTCGTCCAGCTCTTCGCACAGGTAGTCCGGCATCGCCAGTGCTTCCGGGCCGACGAAGTAGAACTTGGCGCCGAACAGCGACAGCGCCTGCGCCAGCGAGTGCACGGTGCGGCCGTATTTCAGGTCGCCGACAAAGGCCACGGTGAGGTTATCCAGCCGGCCCTGGGTTTCGCGCAGGGTGAACAGGTCCAGCAGGGTCTGCGACGGGTGCTGGTTGGCACCGTCGCCACCGTTGATGATCGGTACGGCGGAGAACTCGCTGGCCACGCGCGCGGCGCCTTCCTTGGGATGGCGCATCACGATGGCATCGGTGTAGCTGCTGATGATGCGCACGGTGTCGGCCAGGGTTTCGCCCTTCTTGGTGGAGGTGCTGGCGGCGTCGGAGAAGCCGATCACATTGCCGCCCAGGCGCTGCACTGCGGTCTCGAACGACAGGCGGGTGCGGGTGGACGGTTCGAAGAAGCAGGTGGCGATCAGGCGGTCCTGCAGCAGGTCGGCACGCGGGCTGGCTTTCAGGCGCGCGGCGGGTTCCACTACCAGTTCCAGTTCTTCACGGCTGAAGTCCGGAATGGAAATGATGTGCTTGCGGTAAAGCGGATTGGCCATGGGATATCGCTCCGGCAATGATGAAACTTAAAAAAAAGCGCCTGAACGGGTCAGGCGCTTTTTTCACAAAAACGGCGAGTCCAGGCCACGCCGCGGCCGCGCTTGGCAATAGCAGCGACACGTACGGCTCGGGCGCACGGTGCTGGCTGGCAAGGGCTGGCGGGCATGGGGTATCTCGCGGACAAAACCGCGGGATTATACGAAATTCGCCCGCCGCGCGGTAGGGCCGCGCCGGCCGCTGCGGCCAACGTTGGCCGCAAAAAAAAACGCCACCTTGCGGTGGCGTGCGGTGCTGCCCGCTGGTTTACAGCCGGAAGTTGCCGACCAGCCGCTCCAGGTTGGCCGACAGTTCGCGCAGCTGTTCCACCTCGCTGCGCACTTCACTGGCGATGTGGCTGTTGTTTTGCGCCATGCTGCTGATGCGCTCCACGTTCTGCGCGATCTCCGAGGCGGCGCTGGACTGTTCGCGGGTCGAGGCGGCAATGTCGCCGATGCCCAGCACCAGCTCGTTGCTCTTGTCGCGCACCTGCTGCATCGCCTGGTTGGCTTCCTCGGCAATGCCGACGCTGACTGCCACCAGCTCGCTGGATTTCTTCACGTTGCTGACCGCTTCGCCGGTCTCGCTGCTGATGGCATTGACGATGCGGCTGATCTCGATGGTCGCCTCGGCGGTGCGGCTGGCCAGGTGGCGCACCTCGTCGGCTACCACCGCGAAACCGCGGCCCATCTCGCCGGCGCGTGCCGCCTCGATGGCGGCGTTCAGCGCCAGCAGGTTGGTCTGGTCGGCAATGTCCTTGATCACGTTGACGATGGTGGTGACCTCGTTGGAGCGTTTACCCAGCGCCTCCATGCGCGTGGCCAGCGCCTGCATGGTGCTGGTCATGCGGGCGATCTCGGCGGTGACTTTTTCCACCGTCGCCACGCTCTGCTCGGTGAGCGTACCGGTGGTGCGTGCCGCCGTTTCGGCATCCTGCGCGGTATTGGCGATGTGGTGCACGCTGACGGTGACCTGTTCCACGCCGGCGGCGGTGGCGCTGGCGGCATCCGATTGCTGCGTCGAGGCCTGCTCTACCTGCACGGCCGATTCGGCCAGCTGCCCGGCGGTGCGGCTGACCGCCAGGCTTTGTTCGCGCACCTCCACGAACATGTCGCGCAGGCTGTCGATGAACTGGTTGAAGGCGGCAGCGGTATGGCCGATCTCGTCGCGGTTGGCCACCTTGATGCGCACGGTCAGGTCACCCTTGCCGGAGGCCAGCTGTTCCATGGTGTCGGCCAGGGTGTTCAGCGGCCGCGTCAGGGTGCGCACCACGGTGGTGAGCACCAGCAGGATGACGACCAGAGCCACTACGCCGATCAGGATCGCCATATTGCGCTGGCTGGCGGCGTCGCTGGTGATGGCGGCGGTGGGGATGGAGACGCCGGCCGACCAGAACTGGCCGGTATCACCGACCTTGATCGGGTAGAAGAAATGGGTGAAGCCGCCGTCCTCGTAGCTGAAGCTTTCGCCCTTCTTGATCTTGTCGAGGTTGGCCGCCAGCGGGTCTTCCTTGGCGATCGGCTTGCCGACCTGGGCGACATCCGGGTTCACCACGTACAGACCGCCTTCGGACACCATGCGCACGTAGCCGGTGTCGTACAGCTTCACGCTGCCGTAGTGTTTTTGCAGCGTATCCAGTGCCAGGTCGGTTGCGGCCAGGCCGATGAATTTGCCGCTGGCATCCTTGATGGCGACCGCCAGCGAGCTTTCCAGTACCTGCTTGCCCTGCACTTCGTACGGGAAGGGTTCGGTGATGGTGTCGCGGTTGCGGCTCTTGGGCACATAGTAGAAATCACCCCAGCCGCTTTTCTCGTAGTCCGGCACGTATTCGGTGAGCTTGTCTTTCCACTCCGGGAATTTTTCCACGCGGTCGGAAGACATCATCACGTCCTGCTGCGCCTTGCCGTCGCTGCCGCGGGTCATGTACGGGGTGTAGCGCCCGGTCGGATCATGATGCGGCCAGTCGAGGCGGAAGTCGTTGTCCTTGCCGTCCAGTGCGTTCGGCTCGTAGATCATCCACAGGCCGATGGCCTGTTTCTCGGCGTCCAGGATGCTGAGTAGGGTGTTGTTGACCACCTTGCGATCCACTGTGCCGGCACGCTGCATGCCGGCCACGCTTTCCGCCAGCAATCGCGGAATGGCAAAGCCGCGGTCCAGGTCACCGGTGACCGAGTCGGCAAAGCGCCCCGCCTGCTCCGATGCCAGCTTGTAGCCCTGCGCCTCGGCGGAGCGATAGCTTTGCCAGGCAATCAGCGAAATCATGCTGGCAAAACCGATAGCGATGGCGATACCAGCCACCAGAATGATGCGGTTACTGAGGTGTCCCCACCTTGCGGTTTGTGCCATGACTGGCTCCCTGTTGTGATCGTTAGCCCGCTTTCAATTTAGGCGCAGCATCGTAGTTTTACGTAGTACTGCCAATGACCTTACTGCGCTGTCGAGCTTCCGGATAGTCGCAGGCAGGCAATTCAGCTATGTGGCAGCTAGGGTTGCATCGGAAACACCACACTCATTCGTATAATGACATCGTCTTTGATGGCCGCTACCGTTGGCCGGCGGGATTGCGGGTCGTCAACATTTTGTACACTTTGCGGACGCTCATCTTGCAGCGGCGTATCATGCGCTTTGTGCAACGGTTTTAGCTGTGTTTTGGCGTTAAGTGGCAACTTCATGATCAAATGTATTGATGTCAGTGACCTCAAGGTCGGGATGTTTATTGAAGACCTGAACTGCGACTGGTCATCACACCCTTTTTTCCGCAAGAGCTTCCTGCTCAAAAGCGAACAGGAAATCGAAAAAATCGTCGCGGCCGGTATCCATGAGATTTACATCGATACCAGCAAGGGCCTGGACGTAAAGCACGCCCGCACCGAGGAAGAAGTGCGGGTCAAGCTCGAGCAGGAAATGATCGAAGTCGTCAGTATGGAACCCGCCATCGATCTGCGGGTGTCCATTGCCGACGAAATGGCTCGTGCCGCACGCATCAAGAACCAGGCCCACGAGCTGGTGAAAACCGTGATGCAAGATGTGCGCCTGGGCAAGGCGGTGGAGCTGGAAAAAGTGGATCCGATGATCGAGGCGATCACCGAATCGGTGCTGCGCAATGGCGGCGCACTGCTGACCCTGCTGCGCATCAAGCACAAGGACGACTACACCTTCCTGCATTCGGTCAGCGTGGGCACGTTGATGATCGCCTTCTGCCGGTCGGTGGGGCTGGACCGCGACACCATCCACCTGGCCGGCATGGGCGGTCTGCTGCACGACACCGGCAAGGCGCTGGTGCCGGACGAGGTGCTGAACAAGCCGGGACGGCTGAGCGAGGAAGAATTCGACATTATCAAGCGTCACCCGCGCGATGGTTTCGACATCCTGTGCCGCACCGAGGGCATCGGCGAGATCCCGCTCGACATCACCCTGCACCACCACGAGCGCATCGACGGCAGCGGTTATCCGCATAACCTCAAGGGCGACACCATCAGCACGCTGGCCAAGATGGCGGCGATTGTCGATGTCTACGATGCCATTACCGCCGACCGCTGCTACCACAAGGGCATGTCGGCCACCGACGCGCTACGCAAGATCTACGAGTGGTCGAAGTACCACTTCGACCCCAAGCTGGTGCAGGCCTTCATGCGCTGTGTCGGCATCTACCCGGTCGGTACGCTGGTGCGGCTGGAGTCCGGCAAGCTGGGGGTGGTGGTGGAGCAGAACGAGGGCAGCCTGTTGCAGCCCAAGATCAAGACCTTCTTCAGCACCAAGAGCGGCGTGTACCTGACGCCGGAGATTGTCGATCTGTCCAAACCGTTGGGTTTTGGCGGCGGTGACAAGATCGTCAGCCACGAGAACCCGGAGAAGTGGCAGATCAACCCGTTGCGTTTCATGTGAAACCGCGGCGCGACAGCAAAAACCAAGCGGCCAACCCGTAACAGGTTGGCCGCTTGGTTTTTGCGCTTCGGTGTTACAGCCGGATCAGCTCGCGGTCGTTGCCGCCGCGCCGTTTGGCGCTGTGCATGGTGCTGACGGCTTGCGGCAGCAGCGCTGGCGGCATGCCGCTGCCGGTACCGAACATCACGATGCCGACTGAAATGCCAAGCTGGTTCGGGAGCGGCAGGCCGTCCAGCGGCGGGCACAGCGCCGCGATCACCTTGCCGGCCACCGCGCGCGCGCCGCTGTCGTTGCTGTTCTCCAGCAGGATGGCGAATTCGTCGCCGCCGGCATGCAGCAGCAGGTCACTGATGCGCACCGCGCTGCGCAAGCGTTGCGCCACCAGCGCCAGCACGCGGTCGCCGACCACATGGCCGTGGGCATCGTTGATGGCGCGGAAACCATCCAGATTGGCATACAGCAGTGCGTAATGGCGCGAGACGCGATCCTTGGCCAGCGTTTCCAGCTTCAGTTCCAGGTAGCGGCGGTTGGGCAGATTGGTCAGCGGGTCGCGGTGGGCCAGCTCGGTCAGCTGCCCCTGCAGCAATTGCAGCCGCTGCTCTTCCTGCTTGCGCGCGGTGACATCGTGGTGGGTTTCCAGCAGCCCTTCCAGCTGGCCATCCTCGCCGAACAGCGGTGCCACGGTGATCTCGACAAAGCGGCCGTTGTGCTGGATGTCACGGCGGAACGGCACGCGGCTGATGGTGCTGCCGCCGGCTTTGGCCTGCTGCAGCAGACAGGGTTGGCCGTCGTGGCAGGGCTGCTCGTTGCCGAGGGTGTAATGGTGGCAACTGACATCCGGCGCCGGGTTGCCGAGCTGCTGGCGCGCGGCGCTATTGGCGAAATCGACGCGGCCATCCGGACGGAACAGCATCACCGGTTGCGGCAACAGATCCAGAATCTGCTGCAGGCGGCGGCTGGCCGGGTTGCTGATTGCGCCGTCGTGAGTGAGGGAGTGTTCCGGATGCGTCATGGCTACCAGGAAAATGTTTGAAAATAAGATGTTAGCAGTTGCTTTAAAACCATGCTTCAAGCATTGCCAATGCCATTGGCTTTTGCGGTTGCGGCTGTTTGCTGATCGGATATTTCAATAAATAACGGCAGCAAATGGCGGCGTATCGGTTTGTTTGCGTCACCATCGCCCGCGCCGTGGCGGCGGCAGGGGCGCGTGTTCAGGCGGCCGGTGGCGGATATTTCTGCGCGTTCTTGGCCAGCTTGTCGCGGGCGGCGGCATCGAGATCGACACCGCAGACATCGGCCAGCCGCACCAGGTACATCAGCACGTCGGCCAGCTCTTCCTGCAGGTGGGTGAACTCGGCGGGGTTGGCCGCCATGCTGGCGGCCTCGGCATCGGTTTTCCACTGGAAAATCTCGGCCAGCTCGCCCACTTCGCCGGCCAGCGCCAGCATCAGGTTGCGCGGCGTGTGATACGGCTGCCAGTCGCGGACCGCGGCGAAATCGCGCTGGGCGGCGATCAGGCCGTCCACGTCTACCAGTTTGCTCATGGCGTGCTCCTGCAAGGTGAAACGGCGATGCTGCCAGAAAGCAAAACACCCCGCACGTGCGGGGTGTGTCGCGGCAGGCGGCTGCTTACAGCAGGCCTTCTTCCTGCATCGCGCGCATCACCGCCGGGCGCTCGCCGATGCGGCCAACGTAGGCCTGCAGCACCGGCCAGGCGTCCAGGCTGCGGTTCAGGTACTTGGTCCACGACAGGCAGGTGAACAGGTAGCCGTCGGCCACGCTGTAGCTGTCGCCCAGCAGGTAGTCCTGCTTGGCCAGCACTTGCGCCAGCATGTCGAAACGGGTGGTCAGTTGCTGCCAGGCCGCCTCTTTCACGGTGTCATCCTGGCTACGGAACAGCGGCGCAAAGCCCTTGTGTACCTCGGTGGACAGGAAGTTGAGCATTTCCTGCAGCCGGTAGCGCGCCATGGTGCCGTTGGCCGGCACCAGCTGACGTTCCGGCACCTGATCGGCGATGTATTGCAGCAGCGCCGGGCCTTCGGTGAGGAACTCGCCATTGTCCAGCTGCAGCGCCGGCACATAGCCTTTCGGGTTCAGCGCGCGGTAATCGGCACCGCTTTCGGTCAGGCGCGGCTCGGCGCGCAGGTTCACCTTCTCGAAGGTGTACGGCAGGCCGGATTCGGCCAGGGCGATATGCGGGGACAGCGAGCAGGCACCGGGGGAGTAATACAGTTTCATCGCGACTCCATGCTGAATGTCGGCGAAGAGCCGAGTCCGGCGTGATGGCCGCCGGGTCGGATCGTCAACGGTTGGGATGGCCTCCGGTTGGGAGGTTCCCGCTGCACATGGTGCCGGATTATGCGTTTTGCAAGAGGCTAGGAACGGCTTTTGCCGGCAAACAGCACGCGGGGTGCCGGGCCACGGGGAGTCGCCGCCGGCTTGGGGCTGACCATGCGCAGGTACAGCGCCTCCACCTGTTCGCGCGCCCACGGTGTCCGGCGCAGGAAGGTCAGGCTGGACTTGATGCTGGGGTCGCTGTTGAAGCAGCGGATTTTCACCAGCTGGCCCAGCTGCGGCCAACCATAGTGGCGCACCAGCTCGGTGAGCTGCGCCTCCAGCGTGATGCCGTGCAGCGGGTTGTTGGCCTGTTTGTCAGTCATGCGTGGCTACCTTGCGGCCATGCGCCGGATTGCGGCGATAGGCGCAATAGCCCGGGCGCGGGCCGATCTTGGGATGGTTGCGACAGGTGTTCGGCCGCTGTTCGTAGATGGTGCACAAGCGGGACTTGGCATCCAGGTACAGGCAGTCGCCATTGGAACGCTGCGCCAGGGTAAACACCCCGTGCTTGAAGTTGAAATGCTGGATGATGCGCTGTTTTTCCAGCCGTTTGGCGATGTTCTTGATCGGTTCATCCAGCTCGAACTCGTCGACCACGCCGATGCGCACCAGGTCCGGCAGCTTGACTTCCACCGGCATGGTGCAGCAGGAGGCCATGCAGTCGCTGCACAGCCCGTTCTTGTACTTGATCCAGGTATCGAGGCGGTCGATATCGGCCACGGCTATCCCTAACGCATTGAATTGGCAACAAATTCCGCCAAAAAAGCGGAAGCCGCGCATTCTACGGGCAGCCGCCAGCGGAAGCAAGCCGCGGCTCAGGCGGTACCGGCACCGGCCACCGGCGGCGGAAACGGCCGCGCGTAGCTGAATGCCCCGGCCGACGGGCCATCACGGCGCAGCTGCGCCAGTTTGTCGGCCGCTTCCTGCAGCGTCGGGATATGTCCGGCCGGCACCCACCACAGCACGCTGGCGGCCTCGGCCATGCGGCTGAACCACTCGCGGCGGCGGCGGAAGAAATCCACGTGCTCGCTGCGGTAGACGAAGTCGCCCAGTGCCTCGAGGCTGTACCACAGCGACATATTCACGATCACCTCGTCGCCGAACGGACGCAGCGCGGTGGCATCGCCGGCTTCGTCCTGCAGCCGCCAGACAAAGCCGGGCGCGCTCTCGCCCAGGCTGTTGATGCGCTGCAGGTTGGCGACGAAATCGGCCAGCTGCGGCGAATCCAGTGGTGCCAGCAGGGTGGCGATATTCAGTTGCGCGAGGTGATAGGCGGACATGGCGAGTTCCTGTGCGGGTGGCTGTCCGCCACAGGTGGAGATGACGTTGGCAAAATGCAAGCGGCCAACTTGTCGAGGTTGGCCGCAGCGAGACACTGCCAGCGGGCTATTGCATGGAATGCAGACCGAAGCTGTTGCCGTCCGGGTCCTGCCCCAGCGCGATGAAGCCGTATTCGCCGATGGCCATCTTGGCCTGCAACAGCTTGCCGCCGCCCGCTTCGATACGGCCCGCTTCTTCGGCGCAGTCGCCGCAGCTGAAATACACCATTACGCTATTGCCGCCGGAGGCGCGGCCCGCCATGTGCACCAGTGCGCCGGAGGCACCCTTGCCATCCGGCAGCATCGGGAAAGTCCACATCGCCATGCCGGGGAAGTTCAGCTGCTCCAGCGGCAGCTGCAGCACGGCCTGGTAGAAGCGCACCGCGCGCGGCATGTCCTGCACGTAGATTTCAAACCAGCCAACCGGGTTGTTCATGCTGCTGACTCCTGTCTGTCCGGCTGCGTGCCGGTAAGACTTCAGCATAGTGGCTGTTGGCAGTGTGGCGGTTGAAAAATACTGATGCTTCAACCGCTTGCGGCCAACCCGGCATGGGTTGGCCGCAAGTTGTGATGACGCTTATTCCGCGTCCGGCGCCGGCTTGCGGCGGCTGCGGGTCGTTGCCGGTTTGGCGGCGTTGCTGGATGCAGGCTTGGCTGCCGGTTTGCTGGCGGGCGGGGCGCGTCTGGCGGCGGGCTGGCGTGCCGGCTTGGGCGCTACGCTGTCGGCCGCAGGCGGGGTCGCCACCGCGGCGGGCGTGGTAGCCGGTTCTGCGCTAGTGGCTGCCTGCTGCACCTCGCCCGCTTGCGGGCTGGGGCCCGCCAGTTGCAGTGCCGCGGCGACGCGCGCCAGCCGTGCCTGTTTTTCCTCGCTGATCTGGCCGGCGATGCCCAGCAGATGCCAGGCCAGGTCCAGCGCGTGCTGGCGTTGCTGTGGTTCGATCAATAGGCTGCCCAGTGTGTCCAGCGCGCGCTCGGCATCGTTGCGCACCAGCCAGGTCTGGCGGCGGATGCTGTCTTTCAGCGCCGGCAGCGCCACGCCCTCGCCCAGCGGCGTTTCCGACATCAGGCGGCGAATGGCGTTGAACGGGCGTACATCCACCACGCCGGTGCCGATGGCGGTGTACACCAGCAGCCGCAGCAGGCCGTCGAACGGCGAGCCGGCGGTGTAGTGCTGTTCCAGCTCGGCGCGCTTCAGGCGCAGCATTTCCTCGCGCTCCCAACGGCCGGATTGCGCTTCGCGCTGCCAGCCGGCTGCCGGCGGCAGACCGACGGCGGCACGCAGCCACGGCGCGCCGTACAGCAGCTGGAAGGTCTGCTCGAAGCAGTGGTCGCGCCACTCGCCCCATTGCTCCAGCGCCTCGGCCACCAGCTTGCTGCCTTGTTGCTGCCATTGCCAGAACAGGTTGTCGGCGGCCACCGGGCGACGCTGGCTGCGCACCTGGGCGGCGGTGCGCGGCAGCCAGGCCAGCCACGGGTTGTAGCTGGACAGCCATAGCCGCTCCTGGCGTGCCGGATGCAGCACGCGCAGCGCTTCGGCCTGCGCCGGCTTGATCAGCGCGCGCAGCCACGGCGACACAAAGCTGTCGTACAGCTGCTGGTTGATTTCGGCGACGCGGCGCACCACCTCGAATGCCTGCTCGTCGTCGCGGCCATCGTCCAGCGCGGCGATGTCGGCAATCTCGCGCGGTTCGAAGCGCACCAGATAGCGGCCCTGCAGGTAGTCCAGCCCCGGCGTTTCCGGATGGGTATCGGTAATCACCGCCTCGTACAGTCCCGGCGGCAGCACGTCGATCAGGTCCAGCGCGCTGGCCAGCTCGCTGTGCTCGCGGTTGGCCACGCCGGCGGAGACGAAGATGCCCAGATGCCCTACCTGCTCGTGCAGGCAGTAGACGATGGTCTGCTCGTTGGCGCGGATCTCGTCGCTGCTGTGATACAGGTCCATCACCCAGTTCAGCGCCTGTTGCGGCGGGGTGATGTTGTCGCCCCAGCTGGCGAACACGATGATCGGGGAGCGGATATTGCGCAGGTCGACGCGGCTATTGCCCTGTTCCAGCTCGATGTCGCCGGCGGCCAGATGGTTGCCGACGAACAGGTTCTGCGTGATCCACTCCATCTCCTGTTTGCCGAGCATGAAATGGCCGCCCCACCAGCGTTCGAACTCCAGAAAACGCTCGCGCTCGCTGTCCACCTGCGCATACAGCCGGTACGGTTTTTTCCACAGCGTGTTGGCCGGGTCGAGGTTCTCGAAGTTGCTGACCAGGTGCGCGCCGTCGAACAGCCCGCCGCCCAGATCACCGGCCAGCGACGCGCCCCAGGTGCCGCCGGTCAGGCCGCCGCTATAGCGCAGCGGGTGCTTGCCCTGCACCCCGGACCAGTACGCCAGCGGCGAACCGGCCAGCAGGATGGGGCCAACCTTGTCCGGCGCGGTGGCGGCCAGCAGCGCCAGCGCCCAGCCGCCCTGGCAGTTGCCGATCACGAACGGTTTGCCGCTGTGGCCGTGGTGCAGGCTGTTGATGCGGTCCAGGAAGGCTTTTTCCGCCTGCAGCACGCACTCGATGGTCTGGCCGGGCTCCGGCTGCGGGAAGAACATTACGAAGTAGCACGGGTGGCCCTGACGCAAGGCGATGCCGATCTCGCTGTCCATCTTGAAGCCGCCGATGCCCGGGCCGTGGCCGGCGCGCGGGTCGATCACCACGAACGGGCGCTTGTCCGGATCGGTGGCCGGGCTGCCGGGCGGCGGCTGGATCGCCGCCAGCGCGTAGTTCACCGGCTGCGGCAGCTTGCGGCCATCCATGATGATGCTGTAGTCGAAGGCCAGCACCGGCGGTTTGCCGTCGGCGTGATGCTCCAGATAGACATCGCCGCGTTCGCGCAGCACGTCCAGCGTCAGGATGCTGCGTTGCCAGGCATCGGCGAGGTAGGCGTTGAGATCGTGGAACAGGGTGGCACTGGGCATGGCTGGCTCCGGAAACGGTTTTTACCAGCATAGCCATAACTTTGTTGCAGTGCAGCTAAGGCGTGCGGCGGAAATGTATCCGCGTGTCCTTGAGCCATGGCGGATCAGCGTTGCGGCCAAGCTGTGTGTTGAGGGGCAGTGGTGTGCGACGCAACAAGCCAGCGCCGGCTCGCAGGCAGCGGCGCGCGTTCCACGTGAAACGCGCGCCACCGCGATGGGCCTCAGCCTTTGCCGAGCTTGTCGCCGAGGTTGACCAGCAGCACGCCGGCGATCACCAGCGCCGCGCCCAGCAGGCGCCAGCTGTTGATCTCTTTCAGCGGCATGCCCAGCCAGCCGTAACGGTCGAACAGCAGCGAGGCGCACACCTGGCCGGCGATGATCAGCGACAGCATCACCGCCACGCCGAGGCGCGGTGCCAGCAAAGTGGTGCCGAACACGAACAGCGCACCCAGCGCGCCGCCGGTCAGCATCCACCACTCGGCCTTGGGTAAGGCGGCCAACCCTAGCCAGCGCTGGCCGGTGAGCAGCGCGGCAAGCACCAGCGTCACCGAGCCGACCAGGAACGACACCAGCGCCGCCAGGATCGGACTGCCGCCGATCAGCAGTTTGAGCTGGTTGTTGATGGCCGCCTGCAGCGGAATCACGATGCCGATGATGAAGGCCAGCGGGAGGTAAAGCGAGTTCAGGGGGCAATCCGGTCGGGTGGGGGCGGCGATGATCCCGCCAATACCGGCAGCATGCAAGCAACGCTCTGTTCCGCGAGTTTGGTCCTGGCTGCCGGGCTGGCCGTGCCAATAGTCCAGGCTCGCCGTGTCGTCGACGCCCTGTCCCAGCTGCGCACGCCACACTCGCCCAGCTGTTGATAACTTACGCCGAAGCGGCTGTCCTGTTGATAACTGTTCCACGGCATGCTGTCGGCGGCGAACGGCTCGCCGGTGCCGGCGGCATGGCGGCTGGTTTACTGCGGCATGCAGTCGAGATCGGGCGCGGCAGTAAAGTCCAGCTGCGGATGCTGCGTACTGGCGGCTCAGATATCCTGGTGCAGCCAGGCCCAGGCTTCCGGCACCTCGGCCAGCGGAAAGCCGCGCACCTCGGCGCGGCTGAACAGCCGTAACAGCCGCACCATCCACGGCATGGAGCGCAGCTCTCCCACCAGCACGATGCGCTCCAGATCAGCGTAGTGCCGGGTGCCGAATTTCAGGTCATCCCAGGCGGCATGCAGGTCCCAGCCGTGAAAGTCTTCAAACTGGATATACAGCCGCGCCAGGCGCTGGTGGTGATGCAGCGCCTTGTCCATCAGCTGCTCCAGCAGCCGGTAATCGGCGTCGTGCAGGGTGCCGCTTACCCGCACGGCAACGATCTGCACCGCCGTGCTGGCCAATTGCTCGATCATGATGCTCTCCTTCCGCCCCGGCGGCGCCTACTGGCTGGCATCGATGTGTTGCTGCAGGTTCTGCTGGTAACTGTCTACCGATTGCTGCACCGCCTTGGCCTTGTCCAGGTCCTGGCGTTGCGGCTCCGCGATCTTGCCGCTGGGGCCGCAGGCGGCAAGCAGAAAAACAGCAAGCAACAGCACAGGCATGATCGGCTCCGCAACAAAGGGGGGTGTTTGCGTTGTAGGCAAACATGCGGCCGGAGGGAAGGAATAATCGGCTATAAGCTTGGCCGCAGCGGGCACTGGCAGGCTTCTTGCATGCGATTTTCAGTAGCGCGGCGCCCTTACCCGGCGCGCCGTTTCTGACCATTCGCTCCACGGTATCCACCCATGACTACCGACTCCCCGCGCCTGACAAGCGGACACAATCCGCTGGCACACAGCCGAGCAGAAGACCTGCTCGCCATCCTGATCGGCACCTCCTTCATCGGCTTCGGCATGGCCATGTTCGTGCAGGCCGGCCTGCTCACCGGCGGCACCGCCGGTATCGCCTTCCTGCTGCACTACCAGGGGCTGGCACCATTCGGCTGGCTGTTCTTCCTGATCAACCTGCCGTTCTACTGGCTGGCACTGCGCCACATGGGCGTGGCGTTTACCGTGCGCACCTTTGTCTGCGTGGCGCTGGTGTCGCTGCTGTCGGGCGAATGCCGCCAGCTGTTTCCGTTTGCCGGCCATCTCAACCCCTATTTCACCGGCCTGCTTGGCGGGCTGCTGCTCGGCATGGGGCTGATCGCGCTGTTCCGCCACAAGGCCAGCGTCGGCGGCATCAACATCCTGGCGCTGTACGTGCAGCAACGCTACGGCCTGCGTGCCGGCAAGCTGCAATTCGGCATCGACCTGCTGATCCTGCTGGCATCGCTGCTGCTGTGCAGCCTGCCGCAATTGATCGGCTCGCTGATCGGCGCTGCGGCGATGAGCCTGGTGATCGGCTTTTATCACCGGCCGGATCGCTACATCGCGGCATCGTAAAAAAGGTTGGCCGCAACGCTATGACGGTTAGCGGCCAACTTTTTTAAGCGTGGTAAACGTTGGGCCCGCAAGCTGCTGTGCTGCTGCGCTTGCTGTGGGATGTCACCCCCTACCTGTACAGTGGCAGCTTGCGCCAGTTGCTGCCGGACTGGCACGGCGCGCTGGCCGACATCTGGGCGCTGTACCCGCCGCGGCTGGGCTTGTCTGCCAAGGTGCGCTGTTTCGTCGATTTTCTGGTGGTGTATTTCGACGCCGCCGCCAACTGGCAGCAGGCATGAAAATGGCCCATGCGTGTGCGGGCCGAGAGTGGGGCTGGCGGGTAGCAAGGTTGGCGGCAATGCAGGAAACCTTTGCGGCCAACCTTGCGGAGACGCGGTAAACGTTGGGCTTCGCAGGCTCAGCCCAACCTACCAGTGCTGACTGAGTTTAATGACAGAATCCGCCTGTCTTATGCGGCTTAATTGTGCGAGATCTGGAGGAATGAATTGGTGGCGATCATACTTGCTTAAACTTGTACACAAATGATACCTCGAATGTCCAATCTCCAGAGGGGACCTCTTTGAAGTAATACGGATCGAAGTAAGATCTGGCAAGATCACATCTACCCTTGATATTGAAGGACGCTTCAGTATTTGAGAGGTAGGTAATGGAAATATCCAGTTGGTCAATATAGTGATTCACGTATGGCCCATCACGCATATCGATGGTGTCGTGATAAAGACCCAGCTTAGGGCCAATAAAACTGTAGCGATCAGTCCCCTTGCGGTTTCTCTCGTTAGGCAACATTACTGCTTTGAACGTGTATAGCTTTATCCGCTCTCGACCGTGGAGGTGGATTTCCAGCGCTTGATAATCAAGTTTTACTCCGGGAATCCCGTGTATGGCCTTGCCATTTATGTGGCAAGTAGCGGGCTCCAATTGTGGCGCGGATGATTCCATAAATCGCTACCTTAATGTAGATGGCGGTTCAATTTTATAACTAAAAACAAAGTACCAGTGTAATCTGTCATATTTAATAATGTTGATTTTTTAAAAGATAATGGACCTGAACATAAATGTACAAGGGCAAGCCATTTGGCTTGCCCTTGTCGTTGGTTATATAAAAACACCTGCGGCCAACGTTGGCCGCAGGGCGTGGCAGGCTAGCCGCCATGATGATTAGCCGCCGGCGGGTATCTCAAACGTTGGCGTTTGGCAGGGGTGTCAGCGTCCCAGTTCTACCCATTGCCGGAATTCCGGCGCTACCACGCGCGCCTTGACCAGGGCGGCATAGACGCCATCCGGGGTTTGTTGCCGCAGCTGTGCCAGCAGGGCATTCATGTGGCGAAGCAATTCCGGGCGCTCCCTGCTGAAATAGAACGCGCGCTCGTCGTTGATGCTGACCTTGAAACCGGGAATCCGTACCAGTTTGCCGCCTATTCGCGTGACGACCGCTTCGGTCAGGAAGGAGAAGGTGAAATCTGCGCGGCGATTGGCAATCATCACCGCCAGTTGTTCTCGCCGCGGGACGGTATGCAGCTGTGCCGGATGCACCCGCTGCATGATCGCCAGGTCGCCTGCCCAGCTATCGACGGTGACGCCGGCCAGCTGTTGAAAGGCCGCGGCATCCCGTATGCCCAGAATCTCGGGGCGGTTGGCGGTGGTGAACACGCCCATCTCGAACTCGCCGCGACGAATCAGGGGGGCACTTTTCAGCATGGTCTGTTCTAGTGCCAGTTCGTGTTCAAGGGGAAGCACATCGCCATCAAACAGCGTCTGTCCCAGCACGTCGATATCGCCCTCTACCAGCATGGCCATGCCACGACGGATGTTGGGGAAGCCAACCAGCTGAATCCGGGCCTGCGGATCGACCTGCTGCAGCATGCGTCCGAGCAGCAGGATTTCCAGCATGGTGCGTTGGCCGCCAGCCAGCTCGGGGCTATCCAGCCCTGGCAAGCTGGATGCGGCAAACAGTGCCCGCTGATCGTGGTGGAAGCCGATACCCAGACGCGGCTCCTGAAACGACTGGTCAACGCCAACTCGCCAGATGGCGGCTGCCGCAAGCGTGCTCCACAGCAAGCTGCAGCACAGCAGCAGTGTCCGAAAGCGCGGCATGGCAAGCCTTTCTGCTCATGGCTTCATCACGCTTCAGCATAGTATCGCGGCGATGGTGAGCAAAGCTGCTGGCGGCCGGCAGGGCTTGTTGCGGGGAATAATGCCGGGGCCTTGTACCACGTGCCCATCATCTGCCACCGCGGCCAACAGGCAGGAGCACGCGTACTGGCTGGCGCTGCTGGCCGCAAGGCGGCTCAATCCAGCCGGTAGTCGAAACTGTAGTGATGCAGGCCATCCACGATATTGATATCCATGGAACCGGTCAGCCCGGCCAGCTCGCCGGTGGCCGAGTCCGGCACCACCGTCAGCGTCAGGATTTTCTCGCCCCGCGTCATCACGCCGCTGTGTTGCAGCAGGAAGCTGCCTTGTCGCCCTGCCAGGCTGCCTTGTACCTGCTCGATGGCGACATAGCCGGCGGAACCCGCTGTCGGGGTGATGGCGTTGAGCATTTCGCCGCGGCTGCTGGCGACAAGATCGCCACTGAACTGCTTGTCGAAGGTCATGCGCCCCAGCTGCATGGCGTCTGTGCCCTGGTAAAAAGCCGGCTGGGCGGTGAGTTGGATGTGGAAAGTACCGATTGCCTGCATGCTGCGTTCTCCTGGCGGCCAGATTTGGCCGCAACTAGTTGATGAAGTAGCCACTTACCCGCCATGTGCCATCCGATTCCCGTTGCGGCGTCACCGTTTCAATGGCGTCGGCACGATTGTCGAAGCGGGCGCGGTAGCGGATGACCACGTAGTCGCCGTTCGGTGCCCCCGGCAAGGCATGAGCCGGCACAGCGGAGGCGAGCACGCGTGATTGCAGCTTGCCCAGCGGCGAGCGTGCCTGTTGCAGCGCGCCTAGCCACTGTTGCTGGCTGATGGATGCCTTGAACAGGCCGGCGGCCTGCTGCCAGCTGGCAGCAAAGTCATTGCCGTCAATCAGGGCGAGCCAGGCGCGGGCGGCAGTATCGACCGCCTGTGTGTCGGGCGTGCTGGCGGCGTGGCCGGCATTGGCGCACAGCAAGCCTGCCAGCAAGGCAGAAAGTAGTCGGCGTTGCATGCGGCGGATTCCGGAACGGTTGTGTGTGGACACGTGGATGGCATGGCCGCCACCATAACCGAATCCACTCCGGTATTCCATCCATTTGGCATTTTTGTTGGTGCTGGAATCGCTGCGTCCCGGCGGGCAATCGCGTTGCGACAGCCGCGTCGGCGTCGCCGTGGCGGACATAGAACAAGGGCAAGCCATCCGGCTTGCCCTTGCTGTTAATCCGCAACCATGCGGCCAACCTTGGCCACATCCCCTGCTAGCTCACGACACAGGCCGCTGCTTGAAGAAGGTAATCGGCGCGGTCGCCGGGATGTCGCTCGGAGGCGCCGACTTCAGGATTTGCTTCTTCATCTTGCCCATCACGTGCATTTCGCACGGCCGGCATTCGAACTTCAGGGTGTAGGTTTCGTCGCCGGATTTCAGCACCATCGGGTCGGCGCGCACCTGACCCATCACGCCCTTCACGCCCTTGGCCTGTTTCGGGCACAGGTTGTAGGAGAAGCGCAGGCAGTGCTTGGTGATCATCAGGCTGACTTCGCCCTCTTCCTGATGCGCTTCGTACGCCGGTTCGATCACTTCCACGCCATGCTGGCGGTAGAACTCCCACGCCTGTGCGTTGTAGACGTTGGCGAGGTAGCTCAGGCTCTGCTCGGGGAAGCGCGGTTTCGGTTCGGCCTCGATTTTACGCGGCGGGCGCACCCATGCGGCCAACCGTGCCGCTTCCAGTTGCTCTACCGCGTCGCGGCGCAGGCCGTTGATCACCGAGGCCGGCACGAACCACGGCTGCGCCAGATTCAGCGCCACGTCGTGGGCGAAGAACAGGGTGTTGCCGAGCTTGGCCACCGCTTCGCGCAGGCTGGCTTCGGCGCGGGCGGCGTCCTTGGCCGGCTCCAGCGCGATGCTGGCGCGAGCGACGGCGCTACAGCCATCGGCGTCGGTCAGGGTGAGCGTCAGGCCGTCGGCCGTGTCGGCCAGCGTCGCCCACACCCCGATGCGGCGCTCGGCGGATTTTTTCAGCAGCGCCAGTTCCCAGGCGTGGTCGCGGTTGCGGCTGATGTCGGTGCCCGGCTTGAGGCCAGCCAGCAGTGCCGGGTCGTTCGGGACGCAATGCCACAACAGCTCGCCGCCCGGCACCTTGCCGATCTGCTTCACGGTGTTGAGCTGCATGCCCACCACTTCACGCTTCTTCATGAAGTTGATGCCGTCGCCGTTGCTCATCTGCTCGCTGGTGGCGATTTCCAGCCAGCCATCGCCCACCTGGTGCACGCTACCCAGCTGCACGCCGACGAATTTGGGCGAATCGAAGGCGCCGATGTCCTGCTTGCGGCCGGTGGCGAAGTAGTCGGTGGCGCCGCGGTGGAAGGTTTTGTCCGGGTCGGGCGTGAAGAAGATTTCGCTGCTGCCGCTGGCAGCCGGCGCCAGCTCCGGGCGGCGCTCGAAGATTTCGTCCAGCAGCAGGCGGTAGTGGGCGGTGATGTTCTTCACATAGCTCACGTCCTTGTAGCGGCCCTCGATCTTCAGCGAGCGCACGCCGGCGTCCAGCAAGGCTTCCAGGTTGTTGCTCTGATTGTTGTCCTTCATCGACAGCAGGTGCTTGTCGAACGCCACCACGCCGCCCTTTTCGTCGGTCAGCGTGTACGGCAGGCGACAGGCTTGCGAGCAGTCGCCACGGTTGGCGCTGCGGCCGGTGTCGGCGTGGCTGATGTAGCACTGGCCGGAGAACGCCACGCACAGCGCGCCGTGAATGAAGTATTCGATGGCGGCCGGGTCATTACCCTCGGCCACCACTTGCGAGATTTTGGCGATCTGCGGAATGGTCAGCTCGCGCGCCAGCACGATCTGGCTGAAGCCGGCATCGGACAGGAAGCGCGCCTTTTCCGGGGTGCGGATGTCGCACTGGGTGGAGGCGTGCAGCTGGATCGGCGGCAGGTCCATCTGCAGCATCGCCATGTCCTGCACGATCAGCGCGTCCACGCCGGCGTCGTACAACTGCCAGACCAGCTTGCGCGCGGCTTCCAGCTCGGCGTCGTGCAGGATGGTATTCAGCGTGGTGAAGATGCGCGCGTGATAGCGGTGGGCAAACTGCACCAGCGCGGCGATGTCTTCCACGCTGTTACAGGCGTTGTGGCGCGCACCGAAGCTGGGGCCGCCGATATACACCGCGTCGGCGCCGTGCAGGATGGCCTCGCGGCCGATGTCGGCGGTTTTGGCGGGGGATAGCAGCTCGACCTGGTGCGGCAACAGACTCATGAATACTTCCTGCGGTGGGTGGGGTGAAGGGGCGGAAGTATAGCGGAATCAGTGGCTTAGGTGTAGCTGCCGCGCGGTGCGGCCAACAGCGCTGGCGCGGCAGCGTCGCGGGGGCCGCCAATCAGCCGAGCAGACGGAAAATTTCCCACTTCTGGGTGCCGGACACCACGTGAGGTTCCAGCTGCTTGCTCCAGGCGGCATGGGTTTCCAGCGTGGCCAGCTTGGCCCAGGCGGTTTCCAGCTCGGCCAGCGAGGCGACGACGATTTCGGACTGGATGGTGGATTCTTTGGCGCCGATCGAACCGGTCAGCAGCCGGGTGTTGTCTTCGGTCCAGCCGACCTGCGAGCCGATCTCGCGCAGCCAGCGGTGCATCTGGTCGAGCACCTCCGACTTGTGGCCAAAGCGGGCTTCAATACTCCAGCGGGCAACGAACATGGTGGCATCTCCTGTCACAACAGGGCGTGCCGGTAGCAAAATGGCCGCGGCCAACGGCTGCCGCAGCAAGCGCGGGGGCCGAGGCGGCGACCGTGTGGCGGGGTAGCCGGGCCGGCTGCACGGCAACAGCAGTGCGCGCATGCCCAGGGTGTACCCCAGCATAGACCATCGTTACGGCGACGGCAGGCTAGCCGGACAGCAGGTTGGCCAGCGCGTCCACCGCCTCCGCCCACTCGGCATCCTCGTCCAGTGACTGCTTCAGAAAGGCGGCCTGCGACGGGCTCCAGAACGGCGCCTCCTCGATATTGGTTTCATGCGCCAGCGGGTGGCTGGCAATAAAGGCGCGGATGGCGTGGGCGTCTGCCGGCAGACCCAGCTGCTTGAACAGGCCCTGCAGATCATGGCTGCTGGTATCCATATGGCACTCCTGTTGGCGGTGATGTCCTGTCCAGCATAGACGGTGGCGGCGGCGATGGCAGTGGCAATTGCCGGAAGCTGCGTTGCTTATCAAGGCTGTTGGGCGTGATGGCCGTGCATGATCGAAAAATGCAAAAAGGTTGGCCGCATCACTGCGGCCAACCTTTTTTGTTTCACGTGAAGCAGACGAGGCTTACACCTTGTCGTACAGCTTGCCGCCGCCCTGCACGAACTCGATGGCCTTCACTTCCATGCCTTTGTGCAGCGCGTCTTGTTCGCTGATGCCCTGTTTGGCGGCGAATTCGCGCACGTCCTGGGTGATCTTCATCGAGCAGAAGTGCGGGCCGCACATGGAGCAGAAGTGCGCTACCTTGGCGCTGTCTTTCGGCAGTGTTTCGTCGTGGAAGTCGCGCGCCTTGTCCGGGTCGAGGCCGAGGTTGAACTGGTCTTCCCAGCGGAACTCGAAGCGCGCCTTGGACAGCGCGTTGTCGCGGATTTGCGCGCCGGGGTGACCCTTGGCGAGGTCTGCGGCGTGGGCGGCCAGCTTGTAGGTGATGATGCCTTCTTTCACATCGTTCTTGTTCGGCAGGCCGAGGTGCTCTTTCTGCGTCACGTAGCACAGCATCGCGGTGCCGTACCAGCCGATCTGCGCCGCACCGATGGCCGAAGTGATGTGGTCGTAGCCCGGCGCGATGTCGGTGGTGAGCGGCCCCAGGGTGTAGAACGGCGCTTCGTGGCACCACTCCAGCTCCTTGTCCATGTTCTCCTTGATCAGCTGCATCGGCACGTGGCCGGGGCCTTCGATCATCACCTGCACGTCGTGTTGCCAGGCGATCTGGGTCAGTTCGCCCAGCGTCTTCAGCTCGCCCAGCTGCGCGGCGTCGTTGGCATCCCAGGCCGAACCCGGACGCAGGCCGTCGCCCAGCGAGAAGGCTACGTCGTAGGCCTTCATGATCTCGCAGATTTCCTCAAAGTGCGTGTAGAGGAAATTCTCTTTATGGTGCGCCAGACACCACTTGGCCATGATCGAGCCGCCGCGCGACACGATGCCGGTCATGCGGCCGGCGGTGAGCGGAACGTATTGCAGGCGTACGCCGGCGTGGATGGTGAAGTAATCCACGCCCTGCTCGGCCTGCTCGATCAGCGTGTCCTTGAAGATTTCCCAGGTCAGGTCTTCGGCCTTGCCGTTGACCTTTTCCAGTGCCTGGTAGATCGGCACGGTGCCGATCGGTACCGGCGAGTTGCGCAGAATCCACTCGCGGGTTTCGTGGATGTTCTTGCCGGTGGACAGGTCCATGATGGTGTCGGCGCCCCAGCGGATGCCCCAAGTCATCTTGTCCACTTCTTCGCTGATCGACGACGTTACCGCGCTGTTGCCGATGTTGCCGTTGATTTTTACCAGGAAGTTGCGGCCGATGATCATCGGCTCGGATTCCGGGTGGTTGATGTTGTTGGGGATGATGGCGCGGCCGGCGGCGATTTCCTGGCGCACGAATTCGGCGGTGATTTCTTCCGGCAGGTTGGCGCCGAAGCTGTGGCCGGCGTGCTGGCGGGTCATCAGTTCCAGCAGGCGATTGTTGCCGGTGGCTTTGAGCGACTCGACATACGCCTTGCGGTTCAGGTTTTCGCGGATGGCGACGTATTCCATCTCCGGGGTGATGATGCCCTGCCGTGCGTAGTGCATCTGGCTGACATTGCGGCCAACCTTGGCGCGGCGTGGCTTGCGGGTCAGGTTGAAGCGCAGCTCGGCGAGTTTCGGGTCGGCTTCGCGGGCGCGGCCGTAGTCGCTGGACAGGCCGGCCAGCAGCTCGGTGTCGTCACGCTCGGCAATCCACGCCGCGCGCAGCGCCGGCAGACCGGAGCGGATGTCGATCTGTGCTTGCGGGTCGCTGTACGGGCCGCTGGTGTCGTAGACGTAGATCGGCGGGTTCTGCTCGCCGCCGAACTGGGTCGGGGTGTCGGCCTGGCTGATCTCGCGCATCGGCACGCGGATGTCCGGGCGGCTGCCTTCGACATAGATTTTGCGGGAGTTGGGGAGCGGCTGGATGGCGGCGGAATCCACCACCATTTGTTCGTTGAGTTTGGCAGGCGCGTTCATCGGGCAGGTTCTCCAGTGCGATGAAACGGCGCAAGGAGCGGCCCGGCATGGCCGGCTGCAGGTTGGCCGCAGACCGGTGCGGGAACGCATGACGATGTGCGGTGTCTGGCAGATTACGCTTCCCTACGCCGGTATTATCCGGGTCAGGTTCGAAGGGTGACTCTCACCCGCCAACCTGCCAGTGTCGTTTGCGCACAACGCTGTGGCATCCTCCACGGCAGGGGCAGGACCCCTAGCGATGCTGTGAAGGTAAGTTAATTGTGGGATAATCGCAAGTTAGGTTGCGCCCGCCGCTTGCCTCGGTCGCCTGTGAAAACTGCATGAAATCAAGCATCAGTGCCGTTTTCAGAGTCGTCCTTCCTTTAGTCTTGAATCCCTCGGAGTTTCCGAATGAATTTCGAACAAGCCCGTTTCAACATGGTTGAGCAGCAGATCCGTCCGTGGGATGTGCTCGACACCTCCATTCTCGATTTGCTGTTTCATGTGAAACGCGAAGATTTCGTGCCGGAAGAAAAGCGCACCCTGGCATTTGCCGACGTACAGCTGCCGCTGGAAAACGGCTGCACCATGCTGGAGCCGAAAGTGGAAGCCCGCCTGCTGCAGGACCTGCAGGTGAAATCCACCGACAAGGTACTGGAAGTGGGTACCGGCAGCGGCTACATGACCGCGCTGCTGGCCGCTGTCAGCCAGCACGTGTACAGCGTGGACCTGGATGCCGAGCAGTCGCAGCGTGCGGCGGCCAACCTGAAAACCGCCGGCATCCGCAACGTGACCCTGTCGGTCGGTAACGGTATCGACGGCCTGGCCTCGCAAGCGCCGTTCGATGTGATCTTCGTCGGCGGCTCGGTACCGGTGGTGCCGGAAGCGCTGAAAGCGCAGCTGGCTATCGGCGGCCGTCTGGCGGTCATCGCCGGCGACGCCCCGGTGATGATCGCCAAGGTGATTACCCGCGTGGCGGAAAGCGCCTACCAGGAAAGCGTGAGCTTCGACACCAACATCGCCCGCCTGCAGCAACTGGACGCCATCGAGCCGTCCCGTTTCAGCTTCTGAGCATGATCAGCGAAATCACTGCCCGCGATCTGGCGGACTGGCTGGCGGACGAATCCCGCGCCAAGCCGCTGCTGCTGGATGTGCGCGAGGACTGGGAACTGGCGCTGTGCCGCATCGACGGCTCGCAGCAAATGCAGATGCACCTGGTGCCGCTGCGCCACAACGAGCTGCCGGACGATGTGCCCATCGTCACCATCTGCCATCATGGCGTGCGCAGTTTCCAGGTCGGCCTGTATCTGCAGAATGCCGGCTTTGAAAACGTGCAGAGCCTGCGTGGTGGCGTGGATGCCTGGGCCAACGAGGTTGACCCGGCGATGGCGCGTTACTAGCCTGCCGCTGGCAGACCACAAGCCGTTCCGTACCGGAGCGGCTTTTTCTTTTCCCATGCCCGCCCCGACCGCTGCCCGCCAGCGCCAGTCGGCGTGTGCTCACCGTTATGGCTCCGACAATGACCTATCTTGCCCCCGCCCTTGCCTCCTTGCCCGCTGCCTGGCGTGAACTGCTGTCCGCGCCGGCCCTGGCGGCGCAGTTGCAGGCCATCGACGCCCGCTTGGCCGCGCGCGCCGCGGACGGCGTGGCGATCTATCCGCCGCGCGAGCTGATCTTCAATGCGCTGCATCATGTGGCGCCGCAAGATGTGCGCGTGGTGATCCTGGGGCAGGACCCGTACCACGGCGCCGGCGAGGCGATGGGGCTGAGTTTTTCGGTGCCGGCCGGGGTGAAGATTCCGCCCAGCCTGCGCAATATGTATAAGGAACTGGCCAGCGATCTGGGCATCGCCCCGGCGGCCAGCGGCGACCTGTCGCACTGGGCGGCACAGGGCGTGCTGCTGCTCAACACCTCGCTGACGGTAGAAGCGGATTCGGCCGGCAGCCACGGCAAGATCGGCTGGCAGGCGGTGACCGACGCGCTGATCGATGCAGTGAATGCGGCCAACCCCGGCTGCGTGTTCCTGCTGTGGGGTAACTGGGCACAGAGCAAGGCCGAGCGCATCGACGCGCAGCGCCACGCGGTGCTGAAGGCGGCGCACCCGTCGCCGCTATCCGCCAGCCGCGGCTTCTTCGGCTGCCGCCACTTCTCGCAGGCCAACCAATGGTTGGCCGCACGCGGCCGTGGCGAAATTGCCTGGGGCACGGCGGCTGCGCAGGACAGTCTGTTCTAGTCATGCTGTGCATGCCGCCCATGCGCACATTTCATCTAGCCGGTAAGCTCGGCGGCGTACTGTTTATCGTCGCGACTTTCCAATGAGTCTTTCCCTTTCCGCCTGGCTGGTCAGCGCCATGGCGATTCTGCTCACCGGCGTGGCCAAGGGCGGCTTTGCTGGTGTGTTCGGCGGCATCGCCGTGCCGCAGATGTCGCTGGTGATGCCGCCGGAGGCCGCCGCCGCGCTGACCCTGCCACTGCTGTACTCGGCTCTGACCTGCCTGCCCGCTTCGTCGGGCCGCCCCATGGTGTAAAGTGCAGCCCAAGGCGGGCGACACCGTCACATCTACAGGGGGAAAACGTGGCAATCACGCTGAAGAACGTGCGCTATTTCGTGGCGGTGGCCGAGGCCGAGTCGATTACCGGCGCGGTGCAGGATCTGAACGTGTCGCAATCGGTGGTGACCGAGGCGATCCGCTCGCTGGAGGCCGACCTGGGCGCCACGCTGTTCCAGCGCCACGCGCGCGGCATGATCCTGACCCACGCCGGTTACCAGTTCCTGCGCCATGCGCACCAGATCCTGGCCTCGGTGCGCAATGCCCGCGAGGCGATGCGCGCGCGGCCGGATACCGTCACCGGCCAGCTCAATATCGGCGTCACCAGTCTGGTGTGCGGCTACTTCCTGCCTTACTTGCTGGACCGCTTCCGCAATACCTTTCCGCTGGTGGACGTGCGGGTGGTGGAAGACCAGCGCGAATACATCGAGCATCTGCTGGTCAACGGCGAGCTGGATGTGGGGGTGCTGATCGTTTCCAATCTGGAAAACCGCCAGGCGCTGGAGGCGGAAACGCTGCTGGAATCCGCCTACCGGCTGTGGCTGCCGGTGAACCATCCGCTACTGGAGCTGGGCACGGTGGCAGTAGGCGAGATGGCGCAGCAGCCGCTGGTCACCCTGAAGCTGGACGAGCTGGAAGACGTGGCCACCGCGCTGTGGCGCAGCCAGGGCTTGCGGCCAACGGTGGCGGTGCGTACCAGTTCGGTAGAGGGTCTGCGTAGCCTGGTGGCTACCGGTGCCGGGCTGGCGGTGATGCCGGATCTGCTATACCGGCCGTGGTCGCTGGATGGCGACCGGCTGGAAGTGCGCCAGCTGATGGAAAAAACGCCCTCGCTACAGGTGGGGCTGGCGTGGCGGCGTGGCGCCAAAGTGGCGGAAACGGCACAGAACTTCCTGACCGTGGCGCGCGAGTACACCCGCAGTCACAATTGATTTGATCAATTTTCTATCCAGAAAACAGATATGTCACCGCAAGCAATCGGTAATAAAGATTGCTTGGCGTGGTCCGGCAGCGATTCATCGCCATTACTGCCATTCCTTGCCATGGCTTGCGGGCACGTAGCGAAAAATGCCAACACTCCGGCATAGCATCCGGTTTTTCCGATAGGTCGTATTGGGCAAGTTGCCTTGGTGGTGCCGAAACGCGGTTCCTAGAATGCAGCACACCACTAAAGACGCAATCAATGCGCCGATCTGCAAAGGAGAACTGTGATGAAGCATCGCCTGCATGTCCTGGCTTGCGCCGCCGTCTGTAGCAGCATGGTCGCCACCCCGCTGTTGGCCGCAACGCCCACCACGCTTGGCACGCCGGAAGGCAAACTCAACATCATCGCGTGGCCCGGCTATATCGAGCGCGGCGAGACCGACAAGAATTACGACTGGGTGACCCAGTTCGAAAAGAACACCGGCTGCCAGGTCAGTGTCAAAACCGCCGCCACCTCGGACGAGATGGTGTCGCTGATGAACTCCCCCAATTACGACCTGGTTACCGCCTCCGGCGACGCCTCGCTGCGCCTGATCTATGGCAAGAAGGTGCAGGAGATCAACCCGAACCTGATTCCCAGCTGGAACACGCTGGACCCGCGGGTGAAAAACGGCAACTGGTACACAGTCGGCGGCAAGGTGTATGGCACGCCGTACCAGTGGGGCGCCAACTTCCTGATGTACAACACCAAGCTGTATCCGACTGCGCCGACCAGCTGGGCCGCGGTGTTCGAGCCGGGCAAGCTGGCCAACGGCCAATCTAACAAGGGCAAGGTGCAGGCCTACGATGGCGCCATCTACATCGCCGATGCCGCGCTGTACCTGATGAGCAAGAATCCGGCGCTGGGCATCAAGGACCCGTACGAGCTGAACGAAACCCAGTACCAGGCCGTGCTGCAGCTGCTGCGCCAGCAGAAACAGCTTGCCCACCGCTACTGGCATGACGTCACCGTGCAGATGAACGACTTCAAGAAAGAAGGCGTCGCCGCATCCAGTGCCTGGGGCTACACCATCAATACCCTGCAGGGCGAAAACTTCCCGGTAGCCGGCGTGATTCCGAAAGAAGGCGCCACCGGCTGGGCCGATACCACCATGCTGCACGCCAAGGCGCAGCACCCGGTGTGTGCCTACAAGTGGATGGAATGGTCGCTGAACAAGAACCTGCAGTCCTCGCTGGCCGAGTGGTTCGGTTCCAACCCGGTGGTGGCCGATGCCTGCAAGACCAAGGCACCGGGCGGCAGCGACTTCTGCAAGAGCAACGGCTTTGACCGCTTCGCGCAGATCCGCTTCTGGAAAACGCCGATCGCTACCTGCAAGACCCAGGGCACTTGCGTACCGTACAGCCGCTGGACCAGCGACTACATCGCCATCATGGGCGGGCGCTAAGCCGGCCATCAGGGTTGGCCGCCGGCATGGCGCTTGCGGCCAACTTGTTACCGCGTTTCAAACGAGCACCGCCATGTCCCGCTGAGGGGCGGGGTGTGGCGGCTGCTCACCCGCAGTACGGCGTGCCCGCCGGGCCGCCAGCCTTGCGCGCTGTTGCCGCGCATTGGAGTGAATCATGTCTATTGCCGTCCAGTTCCATCAGGTCAGCCGCCACTACGACAGCGTGCGTGCGGTTGACGACATCAGCCTCGAGATTGCCGAGGGCGAATTCTTCTCCATGCTGGGGCCGTCCGGCTCCGGCAAGACCACCAGCCTGCGGCTGATCGCCGGTTTCGAGCAGCCCACCAGCGGCTCGATCCGTATCTTCGGCCAGGAAGCCGCCGGCCTGCCGCCCAATCTGCGGGCGGTGAATACCGTGTTCCAGGACTATGCGCTGTTTCCGCACATGAACGTGCTGGACAACGTCGCCTACGGCCTGATGCTCAAGGGCGTGCCCAAGAGCGAGCGCCATCGCCGCGCCGAAGAAATGCTGGAGCTGGTCAAACTGGGCCAGTACGGCAGCCGCCGCCCGTCGGCGTTGTCCGGCGGCCAGCGTCAGCGTGTGGCACTGGCACGGGCGCTGACCCTGCAGCCGCGCGTGTTGCTGCTGGACGAGCCGCTGGGCGCGCTGGATCTCAAGCTGCGCGAGCAGATGCAGACCGAACTGAAATCGCTGCAGCGCCAGCTGGGCATCACCTTCGTGTTCGTGACCCACGATCAGGGCGAGGCGATGTCGATGTCCGACCGCGTGGCGGTGTTCAACAAGGGCCGCATCGAGCAGGTCGCCGCGCCGCAGGTGCTGTACAACCAGCCGGCTACCGCCTTTGTCGCCGATTTTGTCGGGGCGGCCAACGTGTTCGACGGCCCGCTGGCGGCCACGTTGGCCGGGCTGGAGCAGCCGTTCGCGGTGCGCCCGGAACGCATCCGTCCCGCCGGCCAGCTGGACGGCGACGTGGTGCGGGTGCCGGGCAAGCTGCTGGACATCCAGTACCTCGGCGCGGTCAGCCGCTACGAGGTGGAAGTGCTCGGCGAGAAGGTGGTGAGCATGGTGCTGCCCAACGAGCACGACACGCAGGCGGCGCCGGCGGTGATCGGCAGCGCCATCACCCTGGCCTGGCAGCGTCAGGCCATGCTGCCGCTGGCCGGTTAAGGGGGATGCCATGATGACTGCCTCCCTGCCCGTCACCCCCGCCGCCCCGGCCCTCGGCCTGTGGCAACGGCTGGGCGTGGCGCTGTACCGCCGCCCCGGCCTGCAGCTGGGTCTGCTGCTGGGCCTGCCGCTGCTGTGGTTCCTGGTGGTGTATATCGGCTCGCTGGCGACGCTGCTGGCACAGAGTTTCTTTACCTTCGACGACTTCACCATGGAAGTCAGCCGCGAGCTGACACTGGCCAACTACCGGCAATTGCTGCAGCCGGCCAACTTCGACGTGGTGCTGCGCACCCTGCTGATGGCGTCGGCGGTGTCGCTGGCGTCGGCGGTGCTGGCCTTCCCGCTGGCCTATTACATGGTGCGCTACGCCCGTGGCTGGAAGAAGGGCTTCTTCTACGTGGCGGTGATGCTGCCGATGTGGGCCAGCTACATCGTCAAGGTGTATGCCTGGACCGTGCTGCTGGCCAAGGACGGCATGGTGTACTGGGCCTACCAGCATCTGGGACTGGGTGGCGTGATGGACTGGCTGATGACGCTGCCGCTGCTGGGTGGCAACTCGCTGACCACCTCGCACCTGGGCCGCTTCGCCGTGTTCACCTACATCTGGTTGCCGTTCATGATCCTGCCGGTGCAGGCGGCGCTGGAGCGGGTGCCTGCCAACCTGCTGCAAGCCAGCAGCGACCTGGGCGCCAACGGTGCGCAGACTTTCCGCCACGTGATCCTGCCGCTGGCGTTCCCGGGGGTGGTGGCCGGTTCCATCTTCACCTTCTCGCTGACGCTGGGCGATTACATCATCCCGCAGATCATCGGCCCGTCCGGCCTGTTCATCGGCTCCATGGTCTACACCATGCAGGGCTCGATCGGCAACATGCCGCTGGCCGCCGCCTTCACCGTGGTGCCGGTGGTGATCATCGCGCTGTACCTGACCGGCGCACGCAAACTGGGAGCGTTCGATGCACTCTGATCAAGACCGCGCCCCGCTGTGGTTGCGCCTGCTGGCCTACGGTGGCATCGGCTTCCTGTTCCTGCCGATCGCCGTGATCATCATCTATGCCTTCAACGCCGAAAGCGCCGGTTACAGCTTTCCGCCCAAAGGCTTCACCCTGGCGTGGTTTCCGGCGGCGTTTGCCCGCAACGACGTGATGCAGGCCATCGGATTGTCGCTGCAGCTGGCCTTGCTGGCCACGGTGCTGGCGCTGGTGCTGGGCACCTTGGCCGCCGCCGCGCTGTACCGCCGCGAGTTCTTCGGCAAGGACGCCATCACCATGATGCTGATCCTGCCGATCGCCCTGCCCGGCATCATTACCGGCATCGCGCTGCTGTCGGCGTTCCGGCTGGCGGACATCCCGTCCGGCTTCTGGACCATCGCCGTCGGCCACGCCACCTTCTGCGTGGTGGTGATCTACAACAACGTGGTCGCCCGTTTCCGCCGCCTGAGCTACAGCCTGGTGGAGGCGTCGCAGGACCTGGGCGCCGACATGTTCCAGACCTTCCGCTACGTGGTGCTGCCGCAGATCGCTACCGCGCTGCTGGCCGGCGGCATGCTGGCCTTCGCGCTGAGCTTCGACGAGATCATCGTCACCACCTTTACCGCCGGCAACGAAGTGACGCTGCCGATCTGGATGCTGAACCAGCTGACCCGCCCACGCGATGTGCCGATCACCAATGTGGTGGCCATGACCGTGATGCTTATCACCGCGCTGCCGATTCTGGCGGCGTACTACCTGACCCGCGGCACGGAAGACACTGCCGGCAGCGGTAAATGACCGAGGTGTATATGGAAAAGACCCTGCAAACCCGCATGCTGATTGGCGGCGAATTTGTCGACGGCCAAGGCGAGCCGGAGCGTATCGTCAACCCGGCCACTGGCGAACTGATTGCGGAAATCGCCGAAGCCAGCGGCGAACAGGTGCAGGCCGCAGTGGCGGCGGCGCAGCGCGCCTTTGCCGGCTGGGCACGCACCACCCCGCGCGAGCGCAGCGAGAAGCTGCTGGCGCTGGCCGAGGCCATCGAGGCGCGCGGCCCGGAGTTCGTGCGGCTGGAGTCGCTGAACTGCGGCAAGCCGTATCACCTGGCGCTGGCGGACGAGATTCCGGCGGTGGTGGACGTGTTCCGCTTCTTTGCCGGCGCGGTGCGCGCCCAGACCGGTGCGCTGGCCGGTGAATACCTGCCCGGCCATACCAGCCTGATCCGCCGCGACCCGCTGGGCGTGGTGGCCTCCATCGCGCCGTGGAACTACCCGCTGATGATGGCGGCGTGGAAGATGGCGCCGGCCCTGGCCGCCGGCAATACCGTGGTGCTCAAGCCGTCGGAGCAGACGCCGCTGTCCACCCTGAAGCTGGCCGAACTGGCCGCCGCCATCCTGCCGCCGGGCGTATTCAACCTGGTGCTGGGCCGTGGCGAAACCGTCGGCAGCCCGCTGATCTCGCAGCCGGAAGTGCGCATGATCTCCATCACCGGTGACGTGTCCACCGGCCAGCGCGTGCTGGAAACCGCCTCGCGCTCACTCAAGCGCACCCACCTGGAACTGGGCGGCAAGGCGCCGGTGATCGTGTTCGACGACGCCGACATCGCTGCCGCGGTGGAAGGCATCCGTACCTTCGGCTACTACAACGCCGGTCAGGATTGCACCGCCGCCTGCCGCATCTATGTGCAGAAAGGCGTCTACGAGCGCTTCGTCGCCGATCTGGCCGGCGCGGTGTCCACCATCAAGTACGGTCATCAGCACCTGGAAGGTGTGGAGATGGGGCCGCTGATTTCCGAACGCCAGCGCAGCCGCGTCGCCAGCTTCGTCGAGCGCGCCGAGCAGCAGCCGCACATCGAAGTGGTGACCGGTGGCGCCATCGGCAGCGGCGCCGGCTTCTTCTACCAGCCGACGGTGATCGCCGGCGCGCGCCAGGACGACGAGATCGTGCGTCGCGAGGTGTTCGGCCCGGTGGTGTCCATCACCCCGTTCGACGACACCGAACAGGTGATCGGCTGGGCCAACGATTCCGATTACGGCCTCGCCAGCTCGGTATGGACCAGCGATGTTGGCCGCGCGATGAAGGTGTCGGCCGAGCTGCAGTACGGCTGCACCTGGGTGAATACCCACTTCATGCTGGTGAACGAGATGCCGCACGGCGGCATGAAGCGCTCCGGCTACGGCAAGGACATGTCGATGTACGCGCTGGAAGATTACAGCTGTGTACGTCACGTGATGATCAAGCAGTAAGGCCATCCGGTTGGCCGCAGGGCTGCGGCCAACCTCGTTCACATAGGGAGAGACACATGTACACAGGAATCACCCGGCGCGTTGCCCTGGCTACGGTAGTGGGCGGTCTGATGTTGTCTGCCGGCAGCTGGGCGGCGACACCTTTGCAGGTGGTGCAGCAATACATGGCGGGCTGGAACGCGCACGACGCCAACCAGGCGGCGATGGCGATGGACCCGGAGGTGGAGTACTACGACGTGACGGTGGGCGAGTCGCAGTATGGCGTGGTGGTGGCGCGCGACAACGTGATCCGCTTCTTCATGAACAGCTTTCCGGACCTGAAGTGGCAGATGCTCGACAAACCGGTGGTGACCAAGAACGAGGTGGTATTCCGCTGGCGCTTCACCGGCACCAATACCGGGCCGAACATCGATGCCTCCATCAACGAAGGCAAGGCCACCGGCAAGCCGATCAACTTCGAAGGGCTGAGCCTGATCCGGGTGAAGAACAACAAGATCGTGTATCAGGGCGATTTCTACGACGCGCTGTCGCTGAACAAGCAGCTGGGGAACATCAAGTAGGTGCTGATGTGGTGAGGGCAAAGGGCTTGGCCATCCGCGTGCGGATGGCCTTTTTTCATGTGCCAGCCTGGCCGCAGGCTTACAGCGGGCGGATCTGCGCGTCCAGCATATAGCCTTCGCCGCGCACGGTGCGGATCAGCCGCGGGCTGCGCGGGTCGTCGCGCAGCTTGCCGCGCAGGCGCGAGATCAGGATGTCGATGCTGCGGTCGAACACTTCCACCGTGCTGCCGCGGGTCAGGTCCAGCAGCTGGTCGCGGTCCAGCACCGTGCGTGGCCGTTGCAGCATCGCCGACAGCAGGCGGAACTCGGCATTGGACAGTGGCACCACGGTGCCGTCGCGGTCCTGCAGCTGGCGCAGGGTCAGGTGCAGCTGCCAGTCGCCGAAGGACAGCCGGTCCGGCGCGGCCGGCGCGCTGGCTGCCGTCTCGTGCTGCTGCCGGGTGCGGCGCAGCACCGAGTGGATGCGTGCCACCAGCTCGCGGATGTCGAACGGTTTGGTGAGGAAGTCGTCGGCGCCGACTTCCAGGCTGATGATGCGCTCGGTGGGATCGCCGTGGGCGCTGATCATCAGGATCGGCACCGTGGAATGGCTGCGCACGCGCTTGCACAGCGACAGGCCGTTCTCGCCCGGCAGCATCAGGTCGAGCACGATGGCGTCGAAGCGCTGTTCGGCCAGCGCCGCCTGCATCGCTTCGCCATTGGCCACGCCGACGGCACCGATGGCGTAGTTGCCAAGATACTGGCAGATCAGCTCGCGGATTTCGTCGTCGTCGTCCACCACCAGCACGCGGATGGTGCCGGGGTCGCTCAGTTGGGTCGGGGGCGGGTAAATGGCTTGCAGCATGGCGTAATGGGATCGGGCTACCGGGTTGGCCGTATTCAAGCCACAGGGTAGCGGCGCCGTAGTGGGCCAAATATGTGCCGTTTGTAAGCATGTTTCTACAATGCGGCCAACCGGAAGCAACAATGCGCTGGCTAGACTGGTCGCCGAATGCCGCAGTCTATGCGGTCGCTAACCGGCCTTCCGCTCATGAAACGTATCCCGCTTGTCGCCACGCTCCTGCTGACACTGTCCGGCTGCATCACCGTACAGTCGCTGCCCAATCCGACGATGGATATCTTCACCTTCACCTTCTCTACCGCCAGCGAGATGCAGGCGTTCGTGGAGAAGGAGCGGCAGCGTTTCGACCGGCGGCAGGCACCGTACAAGCGCATCTGCATCCAGTGGAACGAGGCGGTAACGGTGCCGGACTTTGTGCGGGTGGTGCAGGACGGCATGACGCGCCGCGGGGTGGCTACCCAGGTGTACCAGCCGGGCACCATGCCACGGGATTGCGTCACCTTCATCTATGCCGCCACCCGGGCCTGGGAGAAGGACCGCGCCTATCTCAATTACGCCACCATGGCGTTGCAGAAGGAAGGGCGCACGCTGGCCAGCGTCGCCTACGAACCGCGGGTGATGGACCGCTGGGCCAGTACCGATGCCAAGCTGATCTTCCTGGTCGACCAGCTGCTGTTCGCGCTGCAGCCGCCGGCGGTGGCGCCCTGAGCCGGCTCAGTACACCATCAGCGCCACGCCGAACAGGAACTGCATCCACGCCACCACGCTGGCATCCAGCGGCATGTCGCGGTTGACCTGATCGAGGCGGGCATTGATCACCTGCTTGGAGGAAATGGAGTTGTCGGCCTGCAGGTTGGCCGGATTCACCACCCCGGTCAGGCGCAGCAACGACTGCTTGCCGTTGATCAGCAGCATCTTGTCGCCACCGATCATCAGGTAGCCGTTGGGCAGCACGTCGATGACCGACGCCATCATATTGCCGGTGATCTTGCTGCTGTTCTTGCGCGACTGGTCCAGCTTGTCCTGCAGGTTGTAGTCCGAATCCACATCGACATTGAACAGCTGCTTCACCATGCCGGGCACGGTATTCAGCGCCGCCGGGCCGTTGACCTTGTTGCTGCCGCTGGATTTGTCGTTCAGCGCCTGCGAGCTGCTGCTGCTCAGGTCTTCCTCGATCTTGATGGTGATGGCGTCGCCGACGTGGGCGGCCAGCCGCGTCTCGAAGAACATGCGCGACGAGCTGGGGTTGAAGATCGAACCGTCCGCCGGCATCGCCAGCACCGGACGCAACTGCGGGTAGGCGCTGGTCGGGGTCTGCACCGCCGTCGGCGTGGTACAGCCGGCCAGCAGCAGCAAGGGAAGGATCAGACGCAGATGGGCCATGGCTTGGGTCGCGGAGCAAGGGGTATGCGGCGATTCAAGCACGCGTATGTAGCGGCAGAACGGCCAGTTGGTAGCCGTTTTGTTGCAGGTCGTTACACAATGGCAATGAATGCCCGCCGCGACGCCATGCCGCGCGGGTCATGATTTCGCTCGGCAGCCGCCACGCTGCGGACTATGCTGCAACCATTGTCGCTACCGGTATCCCCTTGATGACCTCCCAGCCCACCCTGGCAGCATTGCTGCCAGCCTTGCAACGCGATGGCGACGGCCGCTATCAGGCACAGTTTGCCGGCTATCGCCTGCACAGCGTGTTCCAGCCGCTGTTCTACCGCAGCGGCGGCGTGTTCGGGCACGAGGCATTGTTGCGGGTGCAGGATGGCGACGGTCAGCCCTTGCGCCCCGATCTGCTGTTTGCCGCGCTGGACGACGGCGATGCGCGGCAGCTGGATGTGCTGACGCTGTTCATGCATGTGCACAATTTTGCCCAGGCCCGGGTGGAAGGCTGTCTGTCGCTCAACGTGCAGGCGGCGTCATTGCAGCAGGACGGGCTGTTGTCGCTGCTGCAGCAGTTGCTGCCGGCACTGGGGCTGGCGGCGGACAGCATGGTGCTGGAGGTGCTGGAATACGAGCTGGAGCACAGCCCGTTGCAGCTGGCTGGCAGCCTGCGGCAGTTCTCGCAGGCCGGCTTCGGGCTGGCCATCGACGATTTCGGCGCCACCGCTTCCAGCCATGGCCGCACCCGCGCGCTGTGTCCGGACATCATCAAGTTCGACCGCAGCATGCTGCTGGACCAGCAGCTTGGCGACGGCGGCCGGCTGGCCAGCGAATTGCAGCTGGCCTGGGAAATCGGCTGCCGCAGCGTGGTATGCGGGGTGGAAAACGCCGACCAGCTCGCCGCGATGCAGGCGCTGGGGCTGGAGCTGTATCAGGGCTTTCATCTCGGGCGGCCGGCGTTGCTGCCGGTGCGCGAGCTGCTGTAGCGCGGCCAACGTTGGCCGCATGACTGGTCCGCCCCGGTCATGCCGGCGCTGCTTGCCGCTGGCTAGAGGGGCTCGCCGGCCAGTGCCAGCAGCAGTTCGTCGATTTCCTGCAGGTGGGTGGCGTCGTGCGCCACCATGTCGGCGACCAGTTCCGCCAGCGTCAGCCGGCGCACCCCTTCCCAGCTGCCGATGCGCGCCTGCGCGGCGGCATCGCAATCCTGCAACACCGCCAGCAGTGCCTGGCGCGCGCGATCGAAACCGGCAGCCGCCTGCTGGTAATCCTGTGCCAGATAGTCCCGCTCGATCGCCCACTGGCTGCCGTTGACGTCCTGCAGCACCGGCTGCGGCTGCTGCAGCATCGCCTGCACCCGCGGCAGGAAGGCATCGTTATCCAGATCGCGCAGGTGGCACAGGTGCTCCAGCGCGCAGAAGGCGGTGCCGGCCGGGCGCAGCTTGCGTTGCGCCGCCGGTAGTGCGGCCAACCTTTGCTGTACCAGCGCCGGCATGGCGGCCAGCTGTTGCAGCAGTTCGGCGAAGCTGTGGCGGCGAGGTGTCGGCGACCACACCGCACCGTAGCTGAAGTAGCCGCCGGGCACGCGGCCGCGCGGGCGCAGCAGCTCGTGGCCGTGGCGGCGCATCACATCGCCGACCATCGCGCCGCAGAACTGGCGGGCGGTCTGATCGGCGGCAAGCTCCGGAAAACGGCTTTGCAGATCGTGCACGATGGCGGTCACCGCCGGAATTTCGGCGCGCGACAGCGCCGCGTACTCGATATAGCGCTGCGGGCTATCGATCAGCGCTTCCAGCTGGCGGCCCAGGGCGGTGAGGCGGAATTGGTCGAAACGGTTGTGCATGGCGGGCTCGCTAGTAACGTATCGTTTTGATACGTTACTAGCCTTGCCGCGCCTTGTACAGGGTTGTCGCGTTGGCCGCAAGCTCAGTCGAACAGCGCGGCCAGGGCGATGGCGCGTTCGGTAATGCCATCGCCGTCGAACAGGCCGCCGATCACCGCAATGGCGTCGGCGCCGGCGGCGACCACCTGGCCGGCATTGGCGGGGGTGATGCCGCCGATGGCCACGCGCGGCACGCCCAGGTCGGCGCTTTGCGCAAACAGTTCCAGCGGGGCATGCACCGCCTCCGGCTTGGTGCCGGAAGAGAAAACCGCGCCAAAGGCCACGTAGTTGGCGCCGGCAGCCACCGCGGCGCGGGCCAGTGCCAGGCTGTTGTAGCAGCTGGCGCCGATCAGCGCGGCCGGCCCCAGTGCGGCGCGGGCGGCGGCAATGGCGGCATCGTTGCGGCCAACGTGCACGCCGTCGGCGTTCACTGCCCGTGCCAGCTCGATGTCGTCATTGATGATGAACAGCGCGTGCCGGCTGCGTGCCAGGCTGGCGAGGATATTGGCCTGCCACAGCCGGCGCACGGTGTCGTTACTCTTGTTGCGGTACTGCAGTACCCGCGCGCCGCCATCCAGCGCCGCGCTGACCTGTTCGATCAGCTGCTCGGTATCGTCGGTATCGGGGGTGATGACATACAAACCACTAACGTTGGGCATCTTGATCCTTGTTGTCGTCTTCGCCGGCGTCGTCGTTGGCCCAGAACAGCCGGTCGGGAATGTACTGGCCCATGCCGGGGCGGAATCCGTAGCGCAAGGCCTGCCAGGTGTAGTCCTGCGCTTCCTTGACGGCTTCCGGTACTGCCAGGCCGCGCGCCACCAGGCCGGCTACCGCCGAGGCCAGCGTGCAGCCGGAGCCGTGGAAGCTGCCGTTGAGGCGCGGCCAGCTATCCATGCGCACCTCGCCGCTGCGGTCGTAGAGGCGGTTTTCCACGTCGCGGGTGGTTTCGTGGGTGCCGGTGATGAACACGTAGTCGCAGCCCAGCCGCGTCAGGCGTTTGGCGCAATCGGCCAGGGTGATGGCTTCTTCGTCGTCTTCATCGTTGGCCGCCAGCCGGCGCGCTTCCATGCTGTTGGGGGTCAGCACCGTGACTTGCGGCAGCAGCATGTCGCGCAGCACATGGACCAGCTCGTCGCGCGACAGTTCGTCGCCGCGGCCGCTGGCCAGCACCGGGTCGTAGATCAGCGGGATATCCGGGTAGTCGGCGGCCAGCTCGGCAATCGCCACCACGTTGTCGATACTGCCGAGCATGCCGACTTTGAACGCTGCCACCGGCATGTCCTCTAATACCGCACGGGCCTGGTCCAGCACCCACTCGTCGTCGATGACCAGAAAATCCTGCACCCCGCGGGTATCCTGCACCGTCACGGCGGTAATCACCGACAGCGGATGGCAGCCCATGCTGGCCAGGGTCAGGATGTCGGCCTGGATGCCGGCGCCGCCGGTGGGGTCGGAGCCGGCCAGCGTCAGCACGATGGGCGGCAGCTCGATGTCTTGGCTCAAGGTTTATCCTCTTTGTGCAGGAGCATTTACAATGTGTATTTTAACCGTTCGAGAACAGAAACCATGCAAACCTGGATGTGCCTGATTTGCGGCTTTATTTATGACGAGGCCGCCGGCCGCCCGGAAGACGGTATTGCCCCCGGCACCCGCTGGGCCGATGTACCGATGAACTGGACTTGCCCCGATTGCGGTGCGCGCAAGGACGATTTCGAAATGATGGCATTCTGAGCCATCACTTGACGGATGCATAGACAATGAACACCACTCTGCGAGCTTGTAGTGCCGGTCTGCTGGTTGCGGCGGCGCTGGCCGGATGTGTCAACACCACCGCCGGCGGCGAGGTAGGGGTCAACCGCCGGCAGTTCATCCTGCTGTCGCAGCAGGAGGTCGACCAGACCTCGGCCCAGGCTTACACCCAGGAGCTGCAGAAGGCCAAAACGGCCGGGGCGCTGAACAGCAATGCCGTCATCACCCGCCGCGTGCGGACCATTGCCGAACGCCTGATCCGCCAGACGCCGGTGTTCCGCGCCGATGCCCGCAACTGGCAGTGGGAGGTCAACGTCGCCACCTCGCCGGAGCTTAACGCCTACTGCATGGCTGGCGGCAAGATCATGGTCTACAGCGGGCTGGTGGAAAAGCTGGGGCTGAGTGACGACGAGCTGGCGACCGTGATCGGTCACGAGATGGCGCACGCGCTGCGCGAGCATAGCCGCGAGACCATGAGCCAGGCCTACGCGCAGCAGGCCGGCCTCAGCATCGTCGGCCAGCTGGCCGGCCTGTCGCAGGGCTCGATGGAGCTGGCGGCGCTGGCCACCGACGTGGCACTGACCAAGCCGCACAGCCGCGGCATGGAAAGCGAAGCCGACACCATCGGTCTGGAGCTGATGGCGCGTGCCGGCTTCAACCCGCAGGCTTCCATCACCCTGTGGCAGAAAATGCTGAAGGCCGGTGGCGGCAGCGGTCCGGGCTTCCTGTCCACCCACCCGTCCGGCGAAGACCGCATTGCCCAGCTGCAGCGGCTGATTCCCAAGGTGATGCCGCTGTACCAGGCCGCACCGAAGAAGTAAGCGGTTTCACGTGGAACTGACCCCCGCCCGGCTGGACGACTTGCTGCAGTATGCGCGGGGCTTGCCCGGCGCCACGCTGGAGCTGCTGTGGGGTGGCGTGCAGGTGCTGAAGGTAGAGGGCAAGATGTTCGCTACCTTCAGTGCCGCTACGCTGGCCTACAAGGTGGCGGACGAGGATTTTCTCGCGCTGTCCGGCCTGCCCGGCGTGCGTCCGGCGCCGTATCTGGCACGCGCGCGCTGGATCAGCGTCAGCGGCACCGCGGCGCTGGACACCGCCCAACTGCAGCAAGGGTTGGCCGCATCCTGGCAGCTGGTGCTGCGTAAACTCCCCAAGCATGTACGCGCTGCGTACGGACTCTGACATGGCTTATCTCTATCTCAAGGCGTTGCACATTTTCTTTGTGGTGGCCTGGTTCGCCGGCCTGTTCTACCTGCCGCGCATCTACGTCAACCTGGCGCTGGCACAGCCGGGCGCCGAGTTCGATCGCCTGCTGCTGATGGCGCACAAGCTGCTGCGCTTCATGACGCCGCTGGCGGTGCTGGCGGTGGTGTTCGGACTGTGGCTGATGCTCGGCTACGGCATCGGCGGTGGCTGGCTGCATGCCAAGCTCACGCTGGTGGCCGCGCTGATCGGCTATCACGGCTACTGCTTCAAACTGCTGGCCGATTTCCGCGGCGGGCAAAACCGCCGGAGCCATGTCTGGTTCCGCGTCTTCAACGAGCTGCCGGTGCTGGTGCTGCTGGCGGTGGTGATTCTGGTGGTGGTCAAACCGTTCTGATGAAATTCGCCCTTCCCCTCATTCTGCTGGCCGCCCTGCTGGCCGGCTGCAAGCGCCAGGACTGTACCGATGGCGTGTTCGTGCTCAGCGGCCAGGACTACGGCGATGCCCCTGCGGCCAACGTGGCGCCGCTGCCCGGCCGCCTGCCGCCGGGCCAGCTGCCGGCCGGCCTGCAACCGGCTGCCGATGGCCACTATCCCGGCACCAAGGCGTACTGCAGCGTGCTGGCCGCCCACAGCGACTACAGCGACGCGCTGAAAGGCAACCGCCTGCAGCGCGGTAGGCCCTGGTTTGTCTACCGGCTGGATGCCCGTTGGCCGCAGGATGTTTATCCCTATCACGAGGCCGACTGGCGCCTGAAGGCGCCGGCCCGCCTGCTCAAGAAAGAAGAATCGCATGGCAGTGGAAATTGAACGCCGCTTCAAGGTAAACGGTGACAGTTGGCGCGGTCTGGCCGAAGGCGTGCGCTACCGCCAGGGCTACCTGTCGGTGGAAAAGGAGCGCACCGTGCGCGTGCGCGTGGTCGGCGACCAGGCCTGGCTGACGTTGAAGGGCCAGATCAGCGACATCAGCCGTCACGAGTTCGAGTACAGCATTCCGGCCAGCGAAGCGCAGACCATCATGGATGCGATGTGCCCGATGGTGGTGGACAAGCTGCGTTACCGCATCGAATTCGGCGGCTTTATCTGGGAAGTGGACGAGTTCTTCGGCGACAACGGCGGGCTGGTGCTGGCCGAGATCGAACTGCCGTCGGAAGACACGCCGTTCGACAAGCCGGCGTGGCTGGGCGAGGAAGTCACCTTCGACGGCCGCTATACCAACGCCTACCTGTCGAAGAATCCGTTCGGGTCTTGGTGAGCGGTTGAGGCGGCGGCCGAGGTTGGCCGCAAGGTGAGGTGAACAGGGGCGAGCCGGTTGGCTTGCCCTTCTTTCTTTATGTTGATAACGCGGAAAGTCGGATATGTAGGCGGGTGCTGAGCCTGCGAAGCCCAGCGTTTACCGCGAGTGAGTGACCAAAGTTGACCGCAAGCCTTGCTAGGTTTGCGGCCAACCTTGTTTTGTCTGGTGACTCCGCTGCGCGGATTTTTTATCTGCTGCTTCCCGCGTGGCGGCGGGGTACTTTCTTTTGCTTCGCCAAAAGAAAGTACCCAAAGAAAAGGCGACCCGACGGCGCAGGAATTCCCGTAAAACCGGCCGCCATCCCGGCGGCGCTCATACGCTAAAAGGGGCTGCTTATTTCCGGGCTGGCGGCCGTTTTCACGGCCTGCGCCAACGGGGTGGGTGGCGTTGGCCACTCGTAGCCTGGATAAGCCACAGGCGCATCCGGGGGAGGTACTACAAAATACCCGGCACCTTAACGCCATTTGCATATTGCAAAACAGCATTGACATGACGACACTACTGAGTCGTGCCGTAGACGGTGAGTCAAACCTTGGGGTAGCCCATAAACTTTGCATGCTTCAGAAAAAGATCATAAATCATGAACAAACGCTTAATCACTTCCTCAATGCTGCTCATCTTTTGTCTTGCCCTGTCGGCCTGCAGCACACCAGCAGTACCGACACAACTTACCAGCCAACTAGACCAAGATCGCTCTGCTCGTCTTGTCGGTACTTGGCGCTTCAGTAAAAGCGATGATGAATTGTCGCTACAGGGTACGACCACTTTTCGGTCGGACGGCACATTTGCGGGTAGTGGCATTGCTCAAATGAGGCAGCAACAAATACCAATTTCTGTTGCTGGAACCTGGCTGGTCAAGGATGGCTATCTGGTTGAGCGCATCACTGCCATGTCACCGCCCATCTTTCGACCCGGCCATACCATCCGTGACCTGATTCTCGAAATCACCCCCGAGAAGTTCAGTTCTCAAACTGAAAAGGGAGAAATCAATGTGGAGCATCGTCAGGAGTAGCTTGGCTCATTTCTATGCCAGCACGGTGGCTTGGGCTGAGCCTGCGAAGCCCAGCGTTCACCGCGTATGAATTCAAGGTTGGCCGCATCGCCGCGCAGGCATGCGGCCAACCTTGTTTGCGGCGGTGCGAACGGGCACCAGGCTTGCTTGTCTCAAGCATTTTGTAGCCTTGTTGCCGCCCGGTCACGCCGGGGAAAGGAGCGCCGCATGTCCCGTACCGCCCGCTGGCCACGCCTGCTGGCCGCCCTGTGGCTTGCCTCGCTGCCCTCGCTGGCGGCGGCCGGCGCCGGCTCCTATGCCAGCGATACGGTGGGCCCAGGCATTGCCGTGCGCAACCTGCCGTACCGCGCCGCCTTTCCGCTGCAGGGCACTCCGCCGGCGGATGGCCGCATCACCTCGGTGTACTACGCCTGGCATTTCTCGCCGCGCCCGTCCGAGCTGACGGTGCTGCTGTGCCAGGGCAGCCGCTGCGTGAATGTCAGCCAGGACGCCAGCGGCAGCACGGCGGCGTTTCGCGGTTTGAACCCGACGCAGCCGTTTCAGCTCCAATACTTTGTTACCGGCCGCGGCGCGCTGATGCCGGTGCTCAGCGGCAAGCAGCAGCTGGCGGTAAGCTACGAGTTCTAACCGCGTATGCACGCGCTGCTACGCGTCGGCGATACGGCGTTAAAAACGTCTGCGGAATACTCATTTACCACCTGTAAACTCCGTTACTTCCGCCGTTTTCGCCTTGTCTCGCTCTGGCTCGCCAGATCGTGAACCCACTCTGCGCCGGCGACGGCAGCATTTGCCGCTCCGGCCACACTCCGGCGCTAGCCGCAGCGCCGGTATGGATGATCGCATGCCCTATATTGCCCACTACTCTGCCACCGCTCCCGAGCGCGCCGCACTCGACGCCGCTGCCGAACCGTTGCTGCTGGAGTTCGGCGTTGACTGGTGCCCGCATTGCCAGAACGCGCAGCCGGCCATCGAACAGGCGCTGCGCGCCTATCCGGCGCTAGCGCACCTCAAGGTGGAGGACGGCGCCGGGCGCCGGCTGGGGCGCAGCTTCCGCGTCAAGCTGTGGCCAACGCTGATCCTGCTGCGCGACGGCGTGGAGGTTGGCCGCGTGGTGCGGCCGCTGGTCGCGGCCGAAGTGACCGACTTGCTGGCGTTGCTGCCGCCTGCGCCCTGACGCCGGCTGCACGGTTGGCCGCAGGCGGAACACCGCGTTGTTGCGGCCAACTAGCCCGCGGCGGCGATTTGCCGGAAAATCGCGGTCTTGATTTCACGTCGGCGCCCGCAGAAGGCGCCCCGTCTGGACCCAGGTCAACGCCGCGCCGGCCACAACCCGCTATCGTGGCCGACAGGAATTCCCGTCCGGTTGCCGCGCGCAGCCGCTACCGCACCCAATGTGAATCGCAGCCGTCCATGGCTGCCTGAAAGGAAACGCAATGTCCCGCAATCTGGAACTGTTTGAACGTGGCAAGCAAGTGATCCCCGGTGGTGTGAACTCGCCGGTGCGCGCCTTTGGCCAGGTCGGCGGCACGCCGCGCTTCGTCAAGCGTGCCGAAGGTGCCTACTTCTGGGATGCCGACGACAAGCAGTATCTGGACTACGTCGGCAGCTGGGGCCCGGCCATTCTCGGCCACGCCCACCCCGAGGTGATCAAGGCGGTGCAGGAGGCGGCCGTCGGCGGCCTGTCGTTCGGTGCGCCGACCGAAGGCGAAGTCGAGATCGCCGAGGAAATCTGCAAGCTGCTGCCGTCGATCGAGCAGCTGCGGCTGGTGAGCTCCGGCACCGAGGCCACCATGTCCGCCATCCGTCTGGCGCGCGGCTATACCGGCCGTGACCTGATCGTGAAATTCGAAGGCTGCTACCACGGCCACTCCGACAGCCTGCTGGTGAAGGCCGGGTCCGGCCTGCTCACCTTCGGCAACCCGTCCTCCGGTGGCGTGCCGGCCGATTGCACCAAGCACACCCTGGTGCTGCAGTACAACGACGTGCAGCAGCTGGCCGACACCTTCAAGGAGCTGGGCGACAAGATCGCCTGCGTGATCCTGGAGCCGATCGCCGGCAACATGAACCTGATCAAGCCGTCGGCCGAGTTCGTGCAAAGCTTGCGCGCGCTGACCGAACAGCACGGCGCGCTGCTGATCTACGACGAGGTGATGACCGGCTTCCGCGTGGCGCTGGAGTGCGCGCAGGGCCTGCACGGCATCACCCCGGACCTGACCACGCTGGGCAAGGTGGTCGGCGGCGGCATGCCGCTGGCGGTGTTCGGCGGCCGCGCCGACATCATGGCCAGGATCGCACCGCTGGGGAATGTGTACCAGGCCGGCACCCTGTCCGGTAATCCGCTGGCGGTAGCCGCCGGCCTCACCACGCTGAAGCTGATCCAGCAGCCGGGCTTCCACGCCACCCTCGGCGCCCGCAGCGCGCGCCTGGCCAATGGCCTGGCCGACGCCGCGCGTGACGCCGGTGTGACTATGACCACCGACAGCGTCGGCGGCATGTTCGGCTTCTACTTCAGCGACAAGGTGCCGACCAGCTACGCCGAGGCCACCCAGTGCGACATCACCCGCTTCAAGGCCTTCTTCCACGCCATGCTGGACGAGGGTGTGTACCTGGCGCCGTCGGCATACGAAGCCGGCTTCACTTCCATCGCCCACAGCGACGAGATGATCGAACAGACCATCGCCGCCGCCCGCCGCGCGCTGGCGCGCATCTGAGCCTTGCGGCCAACCTTGGCCGCCGCGCTGCACCCCTGCCGTGGCAACGTGGCAGGGGTTTTTCTTTGCCCGCCGATGGCCGCCGGCGGCGCCTTGGCGTAAACTTTCGGGTTCGTTTTGCAAAATAGCGGCGCACAGTCAGCTGTGCGCGGCCAACCCGATTGCCTACATGACCACCTCCGATTCCCTGCTTTCCCTCGACCAGCTGCCGGCGTCGCATCTGGCGGTGCTGCGCGCGCTGGCGCTGCTGCCCAACGGTGAAAACAAGCCCAATCTGCTGATGTTGCTGAGCCTGAACCTGATCCGCGATGCGCAGGGCAAGGCGCTCAACAACGACACGCTGGGGGCGGTGCTGGGCGATCTGGAACATCGCGACGCCATCGTGCGCACCGCCGGCCTGCCGTACCGCGTGGCGCCGCAGGCGCGCAATGCGGTGTTGCTGCAGCTGCTGGACGAGCAGGCCGAGTTGGCCGCGTGGGGCGAACTGCTGTGTGACCACATCCCGCTGCCGCGCGGCACGCCCAGCGCGCCGGCGGTGCAGCTGCGGCTGTGGCTGGCGATCCTGCAGGGCCGCGCCGAAGCCACCGCCGAATGGCTGGCGCTGTACCAGCAGCTGGTGCAAGGCAGCAGCGGTGCGCAGCCGCAGCCGCCGTTCAAGCGGCTGTTCCACACCGCCGCCGGGCGCGCGCTGTTCGACCGGCTGGACGACGACATCCAGGTGCAGTTGCTGATGGACTACCTGCCGGACGCCAACTGGCGGCTGGACCATTTTGCCGACGGTTACCGCTACGCGGTGGCGCGGCTGGAAGACGGCTACCGCGACTGGGACGACCTCACCGCGCAGCTGTTGCAGCAGGCGCTGTGGCGCGGCGACTTCGCGCAGGTCACCCAGCCGGGGGCGGAGGGCGACGGCCTGCCGGTGGCACGGCGCTTCTTCCTGCCGGTGATGCAGGGACGCTACGCCGAAGCGCTGGACGTGGTGGCGGACTGGCTGGCGGATATCCGCCGCGAAACCAAGAAGCGTTCGCTGGACCTGCCGGCGGTGCTGAACGCGTTTTACTGCCTGGCGCTGATCGGCAGCCGCGACGACAAGCGTCAGGCCGAGCTGAAGCAGGCGATCGCCGCCGGCGTGCGCCAGCGTCACGGCCACTGCTACTACGTGCTGCAGCATCTGCTCACCGTGCAGGAAGGCGCGGCGATGGCCGCCGGCGTGCAGCTGCCGGATGCCTCGGTATTGAGCGGCTTCGACGGCCTGCTGCTGGCGCTGGCCGCCTACTGGCTGGACGTGAAGCAGGCGCGCACGCCGGCATGGCAGGCGGCGCTGACGGCGTTCGGCCAGCAACTGCAGGACGAAGGCTATGTCTGGGCGGCGCAGGAAGTGGCGGCGCTGCTGCAGCGCCAGTTCGGCATCGCCCGCGAGCAGCCGGACTGGCATGCCAGCCGCCAGCTGACCGCGCTGGTGGACATCTATCGCCGCCAGGAAGCCTGGCAGCACGCACTCAACGCGCTCAAGCTACTGGGCGCCGGCAAGGAGACTCCGCTTACCGTGGACAGCAAGGATACCCGTCTGGCCTGGTTCATCACCGTGGCCCCGCATGGCGTGCTGATGGAGCCGCGCGAACAGAAACTGGGCGCGCGCGGACAATGGAGCCGCGGCCGTGCGGTGGCGCTGCGCCGGCTGCTGGAAAGCAGCGACGAATTCGATTCCCTCGGCGAGCCGGACCGCCGCATCCTGCGCCAGATCAAGTCGGCGCACGACAGCTACTACGGCGGCGGCAGTGCCTACGAACTGGACGGCGAGAAATCGCTGCCGGCGCTGGTGGGCCACGGCGCGGTGTACTGGGCCGATGCGCCGGACGTGCGCGTGGACGTGCTGGCCGGTCAGGTGACGCTGCAGCTGACCGAGGACGCGCGCGAGATCCGCGTGCGGCTGAATCCGAACAAGATCGTCGCCGACAGCGACGTGGTGTGGGAAAAAGACACCCCGACACGGTTGTCGGTGTACCAGGTTGGCCGCGAGGTGCGTCAGATCGCCGCCATCATCGGCCGCGAGCTGACGGTGCCGCTGGCCGCCAAGGCGCAGCTGATCGACGCGGTGACCAGCGTGGCACCGCTGGTGCCGATCCACTCCGACCTGCCGGAGCTGGCCAGCAACCTCGATAGCATCCCGGCCGATGGCCGCATCTACGCCCACCTGCTGCCGCTGGCGCAGGGCCTGCGGCTGCAGTTGCTGGTGCGGCCGCTGGCCGCGGCCAACTGGTGCAAGCCGGGCAGCGGCATGGAAAGCATCGTCGGCGAGGTGGACGGCCGCACGGTGCAGACCCGCCGCAATCTGGCCGCCGAGCGCGCCGCGCTGCAGCACGTGCTGTCGTCGTGCCCGGCGCTGGCCGCCGCCGACAACGACGGCCAGGAATGGCAGCTGCCGGAACCGCAGCAGGCGCTGGAAGTGTTGTCGGAACTGCAGCAGCTGGAGGCCGGGGTGCTGGAGTGCGTGTGGCCGGAGGGCGAGCGGCTGCGCATCAAGTCGCGGCGCGGCCTGCCGCAGCTGCAATTGAGCGTGAAGCGCAATGGCGAGTGGTTCGTGCTCAACGGCCAGCTGAAGCTGGACGATGGCCGCGTGCTGCAGCTGAAAGAGCTGCTGGAGCTGGCCTCGCAGCAGCAGGGCCGCTTCATCACCCTCGGCGAGGATGACTGGCTGGCGCTGACCGACAGCATGAAAAAGCGGCTGGAAGAGCTGGCGCTGCTGGCCGACCACGTTGGCCGCGACGGCGTGCACTACGCGCAGCTGGCGGCGCCGGTGCTGGCGGAGTTGTCCGGCGAGGTCGGCGAGTTCGATGCCGATGCCGCCTGGCAACAGCAGCTGGCGACGCTGGACACGCTGCGCGACTTCAAGCCGCAGCTGCCGTCCACGCTGCAGGCGTCGCTGCGCGACTACCAGCTGGAAGGCTACAACTGGATGGCGCGGCTGGCGCACTGGGGCGTCGGCGCCTGTCTCGCCGACGACATGGGTCTGGGCAAGACGGTACAGACGTTGGCACTGCTGCTGGCGCGTGCCCCCGGCGGCCCGCAGCTGGTGGTGGCCCCGACCTCGGTGGCGCTGAACTGGCTGTCGGAAGCCGCCCGCTTCGCCCCCACCCTGCGCGTGCGGCCGTATCACCAGTTCCGCTCGCTGGTCGATCTGGGGCCGTTCGATCTGGTGGTGGTGAGCTATGGCCTGCTGCAGCTGGATGCCGACGCCTTTGCCGGCGTGGCGTGGCAGTCGGTGATCCTCGACGAGGCGCAGGCGATCAAGAACGCCGGCACCAAGCGTTCGCAGGCGGTGATGGCGCTGCAGGCCGGTTTCCGCCTGGCCGCGTCCGGCACCCCGATCGAGAACCACCTCGGCGAGCTGTGGAACCTGTTCCGCTTCCTCAACCCCGGCTTGCTGGGCAGCCAGGAGCGCTTCCAGCAACGCTTTGCCGGCCCAGTGGAGCGTGGCGACAAGAACGCGCGCGCGGCGCTGAAGGCGCTGATCCAGCCGTTCATCCTGCGCCGGACCAAGAGCCAGGTGCTGCACGAGCTGCCGCCGCGCACCGAGATCACCCGCAAGGTGCCGCTGTCGGCGGAAGAGCTGCATCTGTACGAGGCAATGCGCCAGCAGGCGGTGGACAAGCTCGACCAGCTGCAGGGCACCGACGGCAAGCAGATGCAGGTGCTGGCCGAGATCACCCGTCTGCGCCGCTTCTGCTGCCACCCGCAGTTGGTGCTGCCGGACAGCGTGATTGCCGGCAGCAAGTTGGCCGCCTTTACCGAGATTGCCGAGGAGCTGGTGGAAAACGGCCACAAGGCGCTGGTGTTCAGCCAGTTCGTCGACCACCTCAAGCTGGTGCGGCAGTGGCTGGACGAACAGGGCATCGCCTACCAGTATCTGGACGGCAGCACCCCGGCGCGCGAGCGCAAGGCGCGGGTGGATGCGTTCCAGCGTGGCGAGGGCGATATCTTCCTGATCAGCCTGAAAGCCGGCGGCACCGGCCTCAACCTCACCGCCGCCGATTACGTGATCCACCTCGACCCGTGGTGGAACCCGGCGGTGGAAGACCAGGCTTCCGACCGCGCCTACCGCATGGGCCAGCAGCGGCCGGTGACCATCTACCGGCTGGTGGCGGAGCACACCATCGAGGAGCAGATCGTGGCGCTGCACGGCGTGAAGCGCGACCTGGCCGACAGCCTGCTGGAAGGCGGCGACGCCAGCGCCAAGCTGGACACCGAGGCGCTGCTGGCGCTTCTCAAGGGCGAGTTGTAAGCGCACTGCGGCCAACCCTGACGCCCGCCCGGCCTTGCCGCGGCGGGCGTTGCCGTTGGTGGCGAGCGTGGTTGGCTGCTAAGGACGTCTTAAGCCGCGACGGCTATGCTGTAACCATACATTGACCCTTGGAGCCGGCTGATGCTTCGCAATTCGCAACATAGTTATGGCGTGCTGGCGCGTGCCTTCCACTGGCTGTCGGCCATCGCCGTGCTGGGCGCGCTGTTCTGCATCGAGATCAACGATTTCTTTCCGCGCGGCTCGGCCGAGCGGCTGCAGCTGCTGCTGTGGCATATCGACGCCGGCCTGCTGACCGCGCTGCTGCTGGTGCCGCGTCTGCTGTGGCGGCTGGGTAACCGCCCGCCGCAGATCACGCCGGCGCCGCAGCCGCTGTTCCAGCTGCTGGCGCATGCCGGTCACTGGGCGCTGTACGGCCTGATGCTGGCGCTGCCGCTGTTCGGCGTGCTGGCGCAGCAGGCGGCCGGCAAGCCGGTGGCGCTGTTCGGCGTGGCGGTGCCGGCGCTGCTGGCGCCGATGCCGGAGTATCGCCACCTGCTGCGGGAAATCCACGAGCTGCTGGGGAATCTGATGATCGCCGCGCTGGCGCTGCACGTGGCCGCCGCAGTCTGGCATCACCGCTTCCTGCGCGACAACACCCTCACCCGCCTGATCGGCCCGCTGCGCTGAGCTGTCCTTCCGGCGGGCTGTGCAGCGGCCGCCGGCTTTCTAGAATGGCGTGGTTCCGTACCGGGGCCACGCCATGTCCGCTTTTCGTCTCGTGCCTGCCAATGTTGTGCCGCCGGCACAATTGCACGCTGCTTTCAGCGCCGCCTTTGCCGATTACCTGATCGGCCCGTTCAACCTGGCGCTGGCGCAGTGGCCAGGCTTTCTTGCCCGGCAGGCGGTGTCGCTGTCGCGCAGCCGGGTGGCATTGCGCGGCGACGAGCTGCTGGCGTTCGCGCTGGTGGCACCGCGCGGCCAACGCTGGCGGCTGGCCGCCATGGGCGCCGTGCCGCAGGCTCGCGGCAGCGGCGCGGCGCCGGCGTTGCTGGACGAGCTGATCGCCCGTGCCCGCGCACATGGTCTGCAGGCGCTGGAACTGGAAGTGTTTGCCCAGAACGAGCGCGCCGCCCGGCTGTACCGCAGCCGTGGCTTTGGCGAAGTAATGCCGCTGCATGGCTATACCCTGGCGGCCGATACTGTGTTGCCGCCCGCGGCGCTTGCCCCGCATGACCTTGGCCGCGAGGCGGCGCAGCACTGGCTGGCGGCGGCCGAGGCCGATGACCTGCTGCTGCCGCTGCTGGTGAGCGCCCCGGTGCTGGCGGTGTCGCCGCTGCCGTGGCAGGCCTGGCAGCACGGCAGTGCCCAGCTGGTGTTCGTGCCGCAGCCGGACGGAATCCAGATCCTGAGTCTGGTGGATCGCCAGCCGGCCCAGCAGGCTGCCCGCGCGCTGCTGCTGGCGCTGCGGGCGGCGCATCCGTCGCTGGCATGGCAGGTACCGCAATTGCAGGCGCCACAGCTGGGCGGCGATGCCCTGCTGGCGCTGGGGGCACGCCGCGAACCGCTGTACCAGTACCTGATGCAGCTACCGTTATCCGCAGGCTGAAGCGGGGTTACAGCCCCAGCGCGCTCAGTCCCGGATGATCGTCCGGGCGGCGGCCCTGCGGCCAACGGAACAGCCGTTCCTCCTCGCGGATCGGCAGATCGTTGATGCTGGCGTGGCGCACTGCCATCAGGCCGTTGGCGTCGAATTCCCAGTTCTCGTTGCCGTAGGAGCGGAACCACTGCCCCTGCGCGTCGTGCCATTCATAGGCAAAGCGCACCGCAATGCGCTGCTCGCCGTAGGCCCAGATTTCCTTGATCAGGCGATATTGCTGTTCCCGCTGCCATTTACGGGTCAGGAAGGCTTCGATCTGGGCCCGGCCGGCCAGAAACTCGTGGCGATTGCGCCAGCGGCTGTCCGGGGTATATGCCAATGCCACCTTCTGCGGATCGCGGCTATTCCAGCCGTCTTCGGCGGCACGGACTTTCTGGATGGCGGTTTCCAGCGTGAATGGTGGCAATGGTGGCCGGCTGGCTTCGGGGATCGGGGTCATGACGGTTCCTGGCAATGGGGAGGTGCTGCGGCTCGGGGCGTGAAGCGGCAGCCTGCTGTTTGGACAACAACGCCCGGGTGCCAGCACTTGCGCGGGCACCCGGAGCATACAGCTTACGCTGCGTGGTGCTGGCCGGCAGTGACTACCGGAAAGTCGATGCTGGTGCGCACCACATTGTTGACATAGTTGGTCAGCACGTTCAGCGCCACCAGCAGCACCAGCTCGATGGTTTCTGCCTCGTCGAAACCGGCGGCACGCAGCGCGGCCAGCTCGGCATCGCTGACATGGCCGCGCCTGGCGGCGACCTGGTAGGCAAACTGCAGTGCGGCGTTGCTGCGGGCATCGGCACTATGGTGGTCACGGGCAGCGTCGATTTCGGCGGCAGAAAGTTTGGCGACATGCTGGCCGAGGTAGCTGTGTGCCGACAGGCAGTAATCGCAGCCGTTGTATTCCGCCACCGCCAGCGCGATGCGTTCGCGCAGTGCTGCCGGCAGCTTGCCCTTGTTCAGCGCGCCATTCAGCGACAGGTAGCCTTCCAGCGCCGCCGGGCTGTGGCCGATGACTTTCATCAGGTTGGGCACCACGCCCAGTTGCTGTTGCACGGCGGCCAACAGCGGCTGGCTGGCGGCGTGGGCATGTTCTACGGTCGGGATGCTGATGCGGTTCATGGTGAAGTCCTTGTCGGGTGAGGGATGTTGCTGCGCATCGCGGGCTGCGGTGCCAGTGACAGCACTGTGACAGACCTCATTTGCCAGAAGAATAGCCATACAATGCAATTGATTGTTCCACTTGGGGGAATGAAGCATGGACAGACTGCACCTGATGACGGTGTTTGTGGCGGTGGGGGACGAAGGCAGCTTTGCCGGCGCCGCCCGCCGGCTGGGCATGTCGCCGCCGGCGGTGACGCGTGCCATTGCCAGCCTGGAAGCCCGGCTGGGGGTCAAGCTGCTGCAGCGTACGACCCGCTATGTGCGGGTGACGGAAGCCGGCCAGCGCTATCTGGATGATGCGCGGCGCATTGTGGCGGAGGTGGACGAAGCCGACGAGGCGGTGGCCGGCATCAATGCCGCCCCGCGCGGCCAACTTGCGGGGACCGCGCCGGGACTGTTCGGCAAGCTGTTCGTGATGCCGGGCATCGTGGCCTATCTGCAGCGTTATCCGCAGGTGACGGTGTCGGCGCTGTTTCTCGACCGGGTGGTGAACATGCTGGAGGAAGGCGTGGATGTGGCGGTGCGTATCGGCCCGCTGCCGGATTCCAGCCTGCGCGCGATCAAGGTCGGTGAGGTGCGGCGGGTGCTGTGTGCGTCACCGGGCTATCTGGCCGCGCATGGCGTGCCGGCGCAGCCTGCCGACCTGCTGGCGCACACCACCATTGCCGCCACCAGCGTGTCGCCGACGGTGGAGTGGAAGTTCGATGCCGCGGACGGTGCCGGGTCCGTCAGGTTGCAACCGCGATTGCTGGTCACCAGCAACGACAGCGCCATCGAGGCGGCCAGGGCCGGCTTGGGCATTACCCGGCTGCTGTCCTACCAGGTAGCCGGGCTGGTGCAATCCGGAGAACTGCAGATCGTGCTGCCGGCGTATGAAAGCGCCCCGCTGCCGATCCATATCGTGCATCGGGAAAGCAAGTACGGCTCGGCCAAGGTACGCAGCTTCATCGACCTGATGGTGGAGCGGCTGCGGGCCGACAAGCATTTGGGCTGAGCCGCCCAGCCGCCGCAAGTCGCAGCGCTGGCGCGGCTTGTTACCAGCTGCCGGTGTGCTGCAGGCTGGGCGACAGCCGGGGAGACTGGCCGCGCAAGGCCAGCGCGCCGCGCCGCCGCCACATCTGTTCGACCGTGAAGTGCCAGGCACGCTCGCAGCCGGCGAATGCGGCCAAGGTGTCGTCCTGCCAGACGATCTCGGTGCGCCCGGTCAGCTGCAGCAGGTCGCCGCTGGCAAAGTCGATGAACAGCAGCCCGGCCTTGGGGTTGAGCAGCAGGTTGCCCAAGGTATTGAAAAAGCGGTTGCCGGAAAAATCCGGAATCGTCAGCCGGTTGCCTTCCACCCGGACGAAGCCCGGTTTGCCGCCGCGATGCGACACATCGACCGAGGCCGCCGGCTGGCTGGCATCGCCGGGAAAGCTGCTGGCGACAAACAGCGTGTCCGCGCCGCTAATCAGCTGCCGCGCGGCTTCATCCAGCGCGCCGTGCTGTTCGGCCGGCGCCGCAGCGCCGGCCGGCAGCGGGACAAGGCTGACATCACGCTGCTGGATGTATTTCGGGCAATTGCCGAACGATTGTGTCACCGCCACCGTCAGTCCGGCAGCCGACACGGTTTGCAGTTCGCCGTTCATGCGGTTGCGGCGGCGGGTCGGCAGCTCGATGCCCAGCACGCCGACCGGGGCGCCGGGTGACAGGCAGGCGCGCAGTGGATCATCGCGTGCCGGCTGGGCGGCTATCGTCAGCAGGCGGGGGTCGGGCGACTGCACAAAGCCGGGAGTCCCTTCCAGGATGCCGGCCCACGGCCAGCCGGCGGCGTCCACGCCGCCAAGCAGCAAGAACGGTAGCTGGGCATAGAACTGCCGGTGCTGCTCGGGCATGTAGTCGCGAATCACGCGCTGGCCGACGGCGGCCATCTGCTCGGCAACGCCCAGCCGTTGCTGCAGCAGCCGTTCGCCACGGTGCCAGGGAGAGGTGCTGTGCATGCTGCGTTCCTTGCCGGTGCGACGCTTAGCCGGCCAGGCCGACAGCCGTGTGCTGCATGCCGACAAAACCCGGCAGGGCTTCGATGCGTGCCAGCCAGGCGCGCAGCTGCGGATAAGCGGCCAGCGAGACATTGCCCTCCGGCGCGTGCGCGGTATAGGTGTAGTTGGCGATGTCGGCAATGCTGGGTTTGTCGCCGGTGAGGAATGGCTGGCGCGTGAGTTCCGTTTCCATCACCGCGAACAGCTTGTGGGCGCGCGCGATGACTTCCTCGGCGTGCAAGCCGGCACCAAATACCGTGATCAGCCGCGCCGCGGCCGGGCCGAAGGCCAGCGGACCGGCGGCCACCGACAGCCAGCGCTGCACCGCGGCCTCGCCCACGGCATCGTTTGGCAACCAGTCGCCATTGCCGTAGTGGCGCGCCAGGTACACCAGGATGGCATTGGAGTCGGCAACGATGGTGCCGTTATCGTCGATGACCGGTACCTGGCCGAACACGTTCAGCTTCAGGAAATCGGCCTGCTTGTGTGCGCCGGCGCGCAGGTCCACCTCGATCAGCTCGGTAGGCACCTTGAGCAAGGCCAGCGCCAGCCGTACGCGATGGGCGTGGCCGGACAGCGGGAAGGTATACAGTTTGACGGGCAGGCGAGCCATATTGATCTCCGGGGCAGTGGCGCATCGCGACAGGATGCGGATGGCGGCACTGTGCGCCTGCCTGGCGGAGAACAGAATGACCGTGGCGGGTAATTGATTATTGCCGGCAGCGGAATAGTACGGCGGGCAAGACGGCGGCCAAGCTGCCGCCGTCGCCGACAGGTTGGCCGCATGTGTCAGCTCGGCACGCGGTAGTGGATTCACACGTGCGGAAACTGCGGGTTCCACGCCACTTCCCACAGGAAGCCGTCCGGATCGCGGAAGTAGCCGCTACGTCCGCCCCAGAAGGCATCCGCCGCCGGTTTGACGATCTCGCCGCCCCGGCTGGCGACTTCGGCCAGCAGCGCATCAACGTCTAACCGTTCGCGCACATTGTGCGCCAGCGAAAAACCGGGAAACGCTGCCGGCGGGCTGTCCGCCACGCCGGCATCCTGTGCCAGCTCGCTGCGCGGGAACAGCGACAGCCAGGTCTTGCCCAGTTCGAAGAAGGCGACGCCGGCGCCCTCCGGCATGGCGATCTGCGGCAGCGCCAGCACGTCGCGGTAGAAGGCGGTGGCGCGCGCCAGATCGGCGACGCCGAGGGTGATGAAACTCAGTCGGGCTTCCATATTGCGGCTCCTTGCGTGGTGGTGGCGGCGGCCAACCAGGTATTGCGCTACGGATTCAAGAGCGGTGCCAGGGCTGGCGCGTCTGCTGTTGCAGCCGCAGGCGGCCGGCGTCACCGGCGCCCGCCTGCTGCAGAAAGCCATCCAGCGAGATGCCGTCCGGCCACGGCAGCTTGGCCGCCTGCTGCGCGGCGATGCGGTCGGTGCGGAAGTGGCGGTAGTCCTGCCGCAGCAGGCACCATGCCGCCAGCGTCCAGTGTTCGCCCCAGAAGAATAGCCCCAGCGGGGCAATATCCCGCAGGCTGCTGTTGCCGGCGGCATCGCGGTAGTGCAGTTGCAGGCATTGCTGCCGCTCGCAGGCGCGGCGCAGCGCGGCCAGCGCCTGTGGCGCCGGTGCCCGCAACGGCGGCACGAATAACGGCGACGGCGTCAGTCCGCTGCTGCCCAGCACGGCATGGATCTTGGCCAGCGCGCTGTGGGCGGCGGCGGCGGTATCGCTGTCGGCGCAGCCGGCCAGCATGCGGGCGCCGGCTTCCAGCGCCGACAACTCGTCGCTGCCGAAACTCAGCGGCGGCGGGGTGAAGCCGGCCTCCAGCCAGTAGCCTTCGCCGGCTTCGCCGTTGAGCGGCGCGCCGCTGGCCAGCAGGTCGGCCATGTCGCGGTACACGGTGCGCGGCGACACTTCCAGCCAGGCGGCCAACTGGGCGGCGGTGGTGCGACGGCGGCCGCGCAACAGCAGCAGGATCTGCAGCAGGCGATCGGCTCGGCGCATCGCATTACTCCGTCAGCATGGAAGCGGGCAGTGTCGCGCCCATCGCCGCCGCAATCAAGCGGAAGTCGGCGGCGCTGATCTGCAGCAGGCCGAAGCGGAATGCCTGGCCCCAGTGCTGCGGGTCCGGAATACAGGCCAGCCGGGTCAGCAGCGGACGGATGACCGCGGCCGTGGCGGGTACGAATTGCACATCGCGCCGCCACGGGGTGAAATCCGCCGCCATCTGCACCTGATACGGCTGGCGCGGCTGCACGATGCCGATGGCGGTGAAGCATTGGCATGGCGTGTCGGTACCGAACACTTCGCGCGGCGAGTAATACACCAGGCCGTCACCCGGCTGCAGGCGCGCCAGCGGCCCCGCCTTGCCGTGGCACAGCTGGGCAAAGCCGCCGGCCACGCCGCGGCCAACGTGGTCGCGGCTGGCAACGCCGATCCAGTAGCGGCTCATGGCGCGCTATGCACGCCGATGATGTTGCCGTCCGGATCGGCGAACTGGCCGATATCGCCCATGCCATCCGGCAGTGCGGTTTTCTCCATCAGCACCTGGCCGCCGGCCGGTGCGACGCGGGCCAGCAGCGCGGCCAGATCGGCGCCGCCATCCAGATACAGCCGGCAACCTTGCGCCGCCGCTTGCAGTCGCGGGCTGTGCAACAGGCTGCCGTGGCTGCTGCCATCCGCCAGGGTGAAGACCGCGTTTTGCTCGCCCATGAAGTGTTCCAGCCGCAACTGCAACTGGAACACTTGCTGGTAGAAGGTGACGGCGCGGGCAAAGTCGGTAACGGGAATTTCGAACCAGTGAACAAACGGCGACATGATGGACTCCTCGGGTTGGCAGCACGGCTGCATGTCGCCAGTATCGACAGGTGCTACTGACAGCCTGCTGTCAGTAGCGGCAAAAACGGGTGGCTAGCGGTGGTATGGCAGCAACAGCTGGCCGCAGGCAGCTGTTAGCGCAGGTGGCGGAATTTCTCAAAATTTGATGCGCTTGCTTGAAGAAGACAGCAGTTGTGGCGCGACCGGTCAGCAGGCGGCAAAAAAACCGGCTATGACGTGTGTAGCCTCTGTTCCGGCGACGAAATAGGCGATATAAAGCAATGCGTTATTGAAATGCCTCCGTTTAATAGCGGTTTGCTTACAGCTTACCGCCAATAAAAAAACAAATGCCAACACGAGTCACGGCTAACGCCATGCATGAGTCACCGCTACCGGCCACGACGCCGGGAACCAGCCGCACTATCTCCCTGCTGCTGCGCCAGGCACGCCGGGCGCGGCAGAATGGCGAGCATCATCTTGGCTGCCAGGCCGCCGCGGATGCGCTGGCGCTGTGCAGCCTGCCGCGCTTTCGTCGCCAGCGCGACGAGGCGCTGGTGTTGCTGGCGCTGCACTCGTTGCGGCTGGGGCGGCTGACCGATGCCGTGCAGTACGGGCTGGAAGCCGCCTCGGTACTGGATTTTGTCAACGACGCCGCCATCCGCGCCGATGTGCTGTGTACCGTGTCGATGGCCTGCAACGAGATGGGGCTGGGCCAGGACGCGTTGAAATACGCGCTGGAGGCGCTGGGCGGCGCCCGCCTGTGCGATGACCCGCTGTTGCTGTCGTGGGCGCTGAACCGTGCCGGTCTGGCCTCGTTCTCCGCGCTGGGCGACCTGGAGCAGTGCGTCGGCCTGCTGCAGCAGGCGGAAAGCCAGGCCAGGTTGGCCGCGGACGATGTCGCCTGTTTCAGTGCGCTGACCAATCTCGGGGTGACGTACCGCGCCGCCGGCCTGCAGCAGGAAGTGCTGGGCAATGGCGACGAGGCGCAGCGGCTGTTCCTGCTGGCGCGCACCCAGTTCGAGCTGGCCGAGCAGCTGGCGCGCAGTGGCAACAACCTGCATTCGCTGGCGACGGCCTCGATCAATCTGGCGGAAATCCACACCAACCTCGGCAACTTTGCCGACAGCAAGGCTGCGCTGGCCCGGGCGCAGACCCTGGCCGAAGAGGGGCACTTTACCCATATCCGCCGCAATGTCGATCTGGCCGAGGCCACCCTGCTGCATCACTGCGGCCAGCACCAGGCGGCGGCCGCGGCGTTGCATGCGCTGCTGGCGCAGAACGATGTGCTGGAGTTCGACATGAAGGTGCTGGCGCACGAGAGCCTGTACCGGCTGTACAAGGAGTGCGGCGAGTTCCAGCAGGCACTGGTGGAGCTGGAGGCGCTGCGCCGCATCGAACAGGAACTAGCCAACCAGCGCAGCAGCACCCAGGGCTGGGCGATCCGCAAGGAGCTGGAAATCACCAGCGCGCAGCTGGCGACCGAGCGCGAGCGCTTGCAGGCGGAGCGCGAACGGTTGCGGGCGGCGCGGCTGGAGGCGGAAAAAGCGGTGGCCGATGCGCGCATGAACGAGCTGGAAAAAGCCGCGCTGGTCGACCCGCTGACCGGGGTGGGCAATCGCCGGTTACTGGATCTGGAAGGGCCGGCGCGGCTGGCGCGGCTCGGCAGCGAGGGCGGCGGGCTGGCGGTGGTAGTGCTGGACCTGGACCACTTCAAGAGCATCAACGACCGCTTCGGCCATGCCGTCGGCGACGAGACGCTGACCAAGGTGGCGCAGCTGATCACCCTGCGCACGCGCAGCAGCGATCTGGTGACGCGCTATGGCGGCGAGGAGTTTGTGCTGTTGCTGGCGGATACCACCGTGGAGAGCGTGCTGGTGTGTTGCGAGCGCTTGCGGCTGGCGATCATGGATTACAGCTGGCAGGAGGTGCACCCGCTGCTGCATGTCACCGCCAGCTTCGGCCTGCACTGGTGTGACAGTCCACAATCCTGGGACGAAGCGCTGCGCGCCGCCGATGTCGCGCTGTACCGCGCCAAGCGCAATGGCCGCAACCGGCTGCAGCTATCGGGCGACGACGAAGCGGGCCAGACCAGCGCTGCGCCGTAAGCGGCGGCCCGCCTGGCGGCAGGAATTACAGTTTCTTTTCCAGCATCAGGTAGCGGGTGCCGCCCAGCCCGGCGTGGGCAAAGCCTTCGCTGTGGTACAGCGCCAGCCCGACATGGTTGTCTTCGCGTACTTCCAGCGTCACCTTGGCGCAGCCGCGTTCGCTGGCGGCGGCGGCAACCGCCTGCATCAGCCGCCGGCCCAGGCCTTTACCGCGGCCGCTGGCCAGTACCGACAGATCGTGCAGATTGCACACCGGCGCGGCGTAGAAGCTGGAAAACCCTAGCACGCATAGCGCATGCCCTACCGGCTCGCCATCCAGCTCGGCAATCACCGCAAACAGCCCGGGGTGGCGGCCCAGCGCATCCGCCAGCTGCTCACGTGCAGCGGCAGACAGGCCATCGCCACCGCCCATCGGGTCGCGGGCGTAGCCGTCGGTCAGCCGCACCAGCAGTGCGCGCTCGCCGGCATCGGCCAGGTTGGCCGCACGTACGGCCAGCCGGCTCATTTGGCGGCGCTCGCGGTGGCGTGGTCGGCCGGCGGTTTGGGCAGGTACAGCGGGCTTTTATAGCCGCAGGCAGCCAGGGTGGCACAGAGCAGGGACAGTAGCAGCGCAGTACGCATACGGATTCCAGTGGGTAGCTATGGCAAAATGGCAGTCTAACAGGCTGCTGCGGACTCTCCCAAGCTGCACGGCCCCCCTTTTGGACAGGATGAAGCAATGAGCGAAACCGAATTCCTGCGCCTGAGCGATGATATTTTCCGCCGCATCGAGAATGCGCTGGACGACGCCGGGCTGGATGTGGACTGCGTGATCAGCGGCAACGTGCTGGAGATCGAGTTCGAGGATGGCGGCAAGGTGGTGGTGAACCGCCATGTGCCGAACCAGGAGCTGTGGATCGCGGCAAAGAGCGGCGGTTTCCCTTTTGCCTGTCGCGATGGACAGTGGATTGCCAGCCGCGACGGCGCCGAGTTCGGTGCCACGCTGTCGCAGGGGGTCAGCACGGCCGCCGGCGAGGCTTTCCGCTTTAGCGTATAAGCGTGGACAGCGCGCTGTTGCTGGCAGGGTTGGCCGCATCGGCCTTCCTGTCGGCTACCCTGCTGCCCGGCAGCTCCGAGCTGGCGCTGGGCGCGCTGTTGCTGCAGCGGCCGGGATTGTGGCTGCTGGCGCTGCTGGTGGCGACGGTGGCCAATACCGCCGGCAGCCTCAGCAGTGTCTGGCTGGGGCGGCGGGTGCCGCCGGGGACTATGTCACCACGGGTGGCGGCATGGTTCGGCCGTTTCGGGCCGCTGACCCTGCTGCTGAGCTGGGTGCCGGTGATCGGTGACGCACTGCCGCTGGCAGCCGGCTGGCTGCGTTTGCCGTGGTGGTCCTGCCTGTGCTGGATCGGCGTGGGCAAGTTCGCGCGGTATGCCGTGCTGGTGGCCGGCGTGCGGCAACTGGCTGCCGGGCATTAGACCTGGCATTCGGGCTGGCGTATGGTGGCGGGGTTGCCCATCCGGTTTTCCGTACGCATGCGTTTTCATCGCCGCCGTTACACTTTGTCATGGCAAAACGGCCATGACGATTTAAGGTGAACACGGTGGCCGCGTTTTTTTCAGCCAACTGCCTGCGCAGCGATGTGCGGGCTTTGTGCTTTGTTAGCTATCCGGACATTTCATGAGTAAACACATACCGCGCAAGCGATTCGGCCAGAACTTTTTGCAGGACCAGCGGGTGATCGAGGATATCGTCAACGCCGTTGGCGCCCGTCGCGACGACGTGGTGATCGAGATCGGGCCGGGCCTGGGGGCGCTGACAAAGCCGTTGCTGCAGCGTTTAGACCATTTGCATGTCGCCGAGATCGACCGCGACATCATCTCGCGCCTGAAGCGCGAATACCCGCCGGAGCGGCTGACCATCCATGAAGGCGATGCGCTGGAATTCGATTTCGGCACGGTGACCGACGGCAAGTTCAAGCTGGTGGGCAACCTGCCGTACAACATTTCCACCCCGCTGCTGTTCCATCTTGCCAGCTACGGCGAGCGGGTGATCGACATGCACTTCATGCTGCAAAAAGAGGTGGTGGACCGCATGGTGGCGGTACCCGGCACCCCGGATTACGGCCGTTTGACGGTGATGTTGCAGTACCGTTTCGACATGGAACAGATCTTGCTGGTACCGCCCGGTTCGTTCTACCCGCCGCCGAAGGTTGACTCGGCGGTGGTGCGGATGATCCCCGTTCCGGGCCGTTGCGGCATTGCCCGCGACGAGGTTGTGCTGGAGCAGGTGGTGGCGCAGGCATTTGCCCAGCGTCGCAAGACACTGCGCAACAACCTCAAGGGCATAATCGACGACGAGAAGTTGGCCGCACTGGGCATCGATGCCGGGTTGCGCGCCGAAAACCTCTGCGTGGAGCAATATGTGGCCATTGCGAATGCACTGGCCGGCTAAAGGTGACATGCTGCAGGCGGTTTAGCCTGCGGCACGGATGCCGGGTTCGTTCCGTCAGACAAGAGCGCGCAAGCGACGACGGGGATCTTCTACATACGGTGGGAAAAGGGAAGTCATGATCCGATTTAACAATGTGCACAAGTGGTTCAAGGACCTGCATGTGCTCAAGGGCGTCAACCTGGAAGTGACCCAGGGCGAGGTGGTGGTGGTGTGCGGGCCGTCCGGTTCCGGCAAGTCCACGCTGATCCGCACGGTGAACCAGCTGGAAACCATCAACGAAGGCGAGATCTGGGTTGATGGCGTCAATGTGACCGATCCGAAGACCAACCTGAACGCGCTGCGCGCCGAAGTCGGCTTTGTGTTCCAGCATTTCAACCTGTACCCGCATCTATCGGTACTGGAAAACATCACACTTTCGCCTATCAAGGTAAAAGGCATGGACAAGGTGGCCGCCGAAAAGCAGGCCATCAATCTGCTGGAAAAGGTTGGTCTGGCACACAAGAAAGATGCTTTCCCGTCGCAGTTGTCCGGCGGCCAGCAGCAACGCGTGGCGATTGCCCGTGGCCTGGCGATGGAACCGCGCGTGATGCTGTTCGATGAGCCGACCTCTGCGCTGGACCCGGAAATGATCGGCGAGGTGCTGAAGGTAATGAAGGATCTGGCCGAGTCCGGCATGACCATGATGGTGGTGACTCACGAGATGGGTTTTGCCCGTGAAGTGGCCGACCGTGTGGTGTTTGTCGATCACGGCGAGATCATCGAACAGGCGCATCCGGAAAGCTTCTTTACCAACCCGCAGCATGATCGTGCCAAGCAATTCCTGCGTCAGTTGCTGACGCCGATGAACTAGAAAAAAGCATTCAATTCGGGTCGCCCCGTTACCCGGGGCGGCCGGGACAAGCAGCAAAAAACCCGAGAAAAATGGAGAAACTCATGCGTTTTACCAAACGACTGCTGACTACTGCCGTAATCGCTTCCGCTGTTGCCGCTCCGGCCATGGCCGAAGGTACCCTGGACAAGATCAAGGAATCCGGCGTGATTGTGCTGGGTCACCGCGATGCCTCGATTCCGTTCTCCTACCTGGCTGATGGGCAGACCCCGGTGGGCTATTCGCACGACCTGCAGCTGAAAGTGGTTGAGGCTGTTAAAAAACAGCTGAAGATGCCTAACCTGCAAGTACGTTACAACCTGGTGACCTCGCAGACCCGTATCCCGCTGGTACAGAACGGCACCGTGGATCTGGAGTGCGGCTCCACCACCAACAACCTGGAACGTCAGAAGCAGGTTGCCTTCTCGGTGGGCATCTTCGAAATCGGTACCCGCCTGCTGACCTCCAAGACTTCCGGCGTGAAGGATTTCCCGGATCTGAAGGGCAAGAACGTGGTGACCACCGCCGGTACCACTTCCGAGCGTCTGCTGAAGGCGATGAATGCCGAGAAGCAGATGGGCATGAACATCATCTCTGCCAAGGACCATGGCGAATCGTTCCTGATGCTGGAGTCCGGCCGCGCCGTGGCCTTCATGATGGACGACGCGCTGCTGTACGGCGAACTGGCCAAGGCCAAGAACCCGGCTGCCTGGGTCGTGACCGGCAAGCCGCAGTCGTTCGAAATCTACGGCTGCATGCTGCGCAAGGATGATCCGGCGTTCAAGAAAGTAGTCGATGACGCCATCAAGGCCACCTACAAGTCCGGCGAAATCAACAAGATCTACAGCAAGTGGTTCACCAGCCCGGTACCGCCGAAGGGTCTGAACCTGAACTTCCCGATGTCCGACGAGCTGAAAGAGCTGGTAGCCAAGCCGACCGACAAGTCTGCGGAGCAGATGTAAGCAGGCATGATCGCTAGCCAAGCGGGTAAGTTCGGCTTGCGGCCAACGTAACCGGCAGGGGGAACTCCCCCTCCCGCTTGCGAAGGGGCGCGGCTTGCGCCCCTTTTTCTTTGGAGACATCAATGAATTACAACTGGGACTGGAACGTTTTCTTCAAGTCCACCGGTATCGGCAGCGAAATCTACCTTGACTGGTTCATTTCCGGCCTGGGCTGGACCATCGCGGTGGCGCTGGTGGCCTGGATCGTGGCGCTGATCATCGGTTCCATTCTGGGGGTGATGCGTACCCTGCCGAACAAGGCGGCTGCCAGCTTTGCCGCAGGCTATGTCGAACTGTTCCGCAACGTGCCGCTGCTGGTGCAGCTGTTCGTGTGGTACTTCCTGGTACCGGACTACTTGCCGGAACAGACACAGATCTGGTTCAAGCAGGAGCTGGCGCCGACCACCTCGGCCTATATCTCGGTGGTGGTGTGCCTGGCGCTGTTTACCGCCGCACGGGTCTGTGAACAGGTGCGCACCGGCATCCAGGCGCTGCCGAAGGGGCAGAGTGCCGCCGCGCTGGCGGTCGGCTTCAACCAGGCGCAGATGTACCGCCACGTGCTGTTGCCGCAGGCGTTCCGCATCATCATCCCGCCGCTCACCAGCGAGTTTCTCAACATCTTCAAGAACTCGTCGGTGGCCTCGCTGATCGGGCTGATGGAGCTGCTGGCGCAGACCAAGCAGACCGCGGAATTCACCGCCAATATGTTCGAGGCATTTACCCTTGCGACCATCATTTACTTCGTGCTCAACATGAGCCTGATGGGCCTGATGAGCTGGGTTGAGCGCAAGGTGCGCGTGCCCGGCATGATGGGAGGGGCAAAATAATGGATTTCACCCAGATTGTTCCGGCCATGCCGGCGCTGTGGGAAGGCATGCTGCTGACACTGAAGATGCTGGTGCTGGCCGTCAGCGGCGGTGTGGCGCTGGGTACCGTGCTGGCGCTGATGCGGCTGTCCAGCAACCCGCTGCTGTCCGGGCTGGCCAAGACCTACGTCAACTACTTCCGTTCCATCCCGTTGCTGCTGGTGATCACCTGGTTCTACCTGGCGGTACCGATGCTGCTGAACTGGATCACCGGCACGTTTGTCTCGGTGGGCGCGTTTACCTCGTGCCTGGTGGCGTTCATGATGTTCGAGGCCGCCTACTACTGCGAGATCGTCCGGGCCGGCATCCAGTCCATCCCCCGTGGCCAGCTGCATGCGGCCTACGCGGTGGGGATGACTTATGGCCAGGCGATGCGCCTGATCATCCTGCCGCAGGCATTCCGCAAGATGATGCCGCTGCTGCTGCAGCAGTCTGTCATCCTGTTCCAGGATACATCCCTGGTCTATGCTGTCGGTTTGATGGATTTCCTCAACACGGCCCGCTCCAAGGGCGACATCGTGGGTTTGCCGCATGAGTTCCTGATTTTTGCCGGTGCGGTGTACTTTGTGATCAGTTTCGGCGCGTCCACCCTGGTGAAGCGTCTGCAAAAGAGGTTGGCAGTATGAGCATGATTTCCATCAAGAACGTCAGCAAGTGGTATGGCGAATTCCAGGTGCTTACCGACTGCACTACCAAGGTCAGCAAGGGTGAAGTGGTGGTGGTGTGCGGCCCGTCCGGCTCCGGCAAATCCACGCTGATCAAGACCGTCAACGCGCTGGAGCCGTTCCAGAAAGGCGAGATCTTCGTCGACGGCATCTCGGTGGGCGATGCCAAGACCGACCTGCCGAAACTGCGCGCCCGCATCGGCATGGTGTTCCAGAACTTCGAGCTGTTCCCGCACCTGTCGATTACCGAAAACCTGACCATCGCGCAGCAACGCGTGCTGGGACGTAGTCTGGACGAGGCGATGCAGAAGGGCATGCACTATCTGGATCGCGTCGGCCTGAAGGCGCATGCGGGCAAGTTTCCGGGCCAGCTGTCTGGCGGCCAGCAGCAGCGCGTGGCGATTGCCCGTGCGCTGGCGATGGACCCGATCGCCATGCTGTTCGACGAACCGACGTCGGCACTGGACCCGGAGATGGTGAACGAGGTGCTGGACGTGATGGTGGAGCTTGCACAGGAAGGCATGACCATGATGTGCGTCACCCATGAGATGGGTTTTGCGCGCAAGGTGGCCAACCGTGTGATCTTCATGGACCGCGGCCACATTGTGGAAGACTGCAGCAAGGACGAGTTCTTCGGTAACCCGGATGCCCGTTCCGAGCGTGCCAAGCAGTTCCTGTCCAAGATACTGCAGCACTGATCGTCGCGCATTGCACGCCAACGCCGCCTTGCGCGGCGTTTTTTATTGCAAGCCGTGCCGGCAAGGATGCGGCCAACCTTATCGCTGTCGCAGTACGAAAGGTTGGCCGCATAAAACAATACCGGCCACTGTCGTGGCCGGTATCGCGCGGGGCGCTGGCGGCTAGATGATGTCGAGGTGGTCCAGCCCGCCCTGCTCGACGCCCTGGTGCTTGGCGGTTTCGCTGTGCAGCTTGATCTGCAGCCGCAGGTCGTTTACCGAGTCGGCATTGCGTAGCGCATCCTCGTAGCCGATCTTGCCGACTTCGAACAGGTCGAACAGTGCCTGGTCGAAGGTCTGCATGCCGGATTCGCGCGAGCGGGACATCACCTCCTTGATGCTGGCCACCTCGCCCTTGAAGATCAGGTCGGAAATCAGCGGGCTGTTGATCAGCACCTCGATCGCCGCAGTACGGCCCTTGCCGCCTTTCATCGGCACCAGCCGCTGCGAGATGATGGCCTTCATGTTCAGCGACAGGTCCATCAGCACCTGCTGATGACGTTCTTCCGGAAAGAAGTTCAGGATGCGGTCCAGCGCCTGGTTGGCGTTGTTGGCGTGCAGTGTCGCCAGGCACAAGTGGCCGGTCTCGGCGAATTGCAGGCCGTAGCCCATGGTTTCGCGGTCGCGGATTTCGCCCATCAGGATCACGTCCGGCGCCTGGCGCAGGGTGTTCTTCAGCGCCACATCCCAGTTCTCGGTATCCACGCCGACCTCGCGCTGGGTGACGATGCTTTTCTTGTGCGCATGCACGTATTCCACCGGGTCTTCGATGGTGATGATGTGGTCGGCGGCATTGCTGTTGCGCCAGTCCACCAGTGCGGCCAGCGAGGTGGACTTGCCGGAGCCGGTACCGCCGACGAAGATCACCAGCCCGCGCTTGATCATCGCGATGTCTTTCAGCACCTCCGGCAGCTGCAGCTGATCGAAGGTGGGGATCTCGGTGTTGATCTTGCGCAGTACCATGCCGGCCTTGCCCTGCTGCACATAGGCGCTGACGCGGAAGCGGCCAACCCCGGGCGGACTGATGGCAAAGTTGGCTTCCTTGTTGGCCTCGTATTCCTCGGTCTGGCGGTCGTTCATGACCGAGCGCACCAGCTCCTTGGTGTGCTGCCCGGATAGCACCTGCGGTGATACCGGGGTGATCTTGCCGTCGATCTTCATCGCCGGCGGGAATTCCGCGGCGATGAAGATATCCGATGCGTTCTTGCTGACGGCGTGGGCCAGCAGATCGTTGATGAATTTTGACGCCTGTTCTTTTTCCATCGCCGGCTCCGCTTAGAAGAGATCCTTATTGGTGGCCTTGCCGCGCGCCTCTTCGTCGGACACGATATTGCGGCGGACCAGATCCTGCAGGCACTGGTCCAGTGTCTGCATGCCATATTGCTGGCCGGTCTGGATCATCGAGTTGATCTGCGCCAGCTTGTTTTCCCGGATCAGGTTACGGATCGCCGGGGTGCCGATCATGATTTCGTGTGCCGCCACACGGCCGCCGCCATCCTTGGTCTTCAGCAGCGCCTGCGATATCACCGCGCGCAGGCTTTCCGACAGCATCGCGCGCACCATTTCCTTTTCCGCCGCCGGGAACACGTCGACGATACGGTCGATGGTCTTGGCAGCACTGCTGGTGTGCAGGGTACCGAATACCAGGTGGCCGGTTTCCGCCGCAGTCAGTGCCAGGCGGATGGTTTCCAGGTCACGCATTTCGCCGACCAGGATCACGTCCGGGTCTTCACGCAGCGCGCTTTTCAGCGCATTGGCAAAGCTGCGGGTCTGGGTGCCGAGCTCGCGCTGGTTGATCAGCGACTTCTTGCTCTCGTGCACGAATTCGATCGGGTCTTCCGCGGTCAGGATGTGCGCGTACTCGTTGTTGTTGATGAAGTCGATCATCGCCGCCAGGGTGGTGGATTTACCGGAGCCGGTCGGCCCGGTGACCAGCACGATGCCGCGCGGGTACTGGGAAATGTCGCGGAATATCTTGGGCGCGTTCAGCTCCTCCAGCGACAGCACCTTGGACGGAATCACGCGGAACACCGCGCCCATGCCGCGGTTCTGCATGAAGGTATTGACGCGGAAGCGCGCCAGATTGGGCACTTCGAAGGAAAAGTCGCACTCCAGCGAGTCTTCGAAAATCTTGCGCTGGAAGTCGTTCATGATGTCGTACACCATGTCGTGTACATCACGGTGTTCCATCGGCGGCAGGTTGATGCGGCGGATGTCGCCATGTACGCGGATCATCGGCGGCAAGCCGGCGGAAAGGTGCAGGTCCGAGGCCTTGTTCTTGACGGTAAAGGCCAGCAGGTCCGAAATTTCCATCTTGTTTTCCCCTGGTACTCGCTGTGGCGTGCCGGCTGGCTGGGCCCGGGCTGGCGGCGCCGTCGTGCTGCAGTTGATCGTAGGATTATTGCGCTAGCTGGCTGAATCATACACGGCGGCCAACGGCGGCTCCATGCCGGCGCTGCCGGCACCGGTTGGCGCCGGCCGGGGGCTCGTCACCGGTTGCGCGTTGGGGGAGGTTACGGTCTTACACTTCGTACAAATCCCGTTCGCCGCTGTTTTCCTCCGCCTCGGTAAACCATTCCGGCGCGCGCCGGCAGGCCAGCAGCAGGTTTGACAGGCTGTCGACATGCCATTGTGCCGCCCTGGTCTGGCGCTGGATTTTCTTCTGATGGCTGTCGACCAGCCATTTGCCAAGAAACAGGCCGGCGGCCAGACCCGCCAGCGCGCCATAGACACCGGCGATGCCGGCGCCGAGCAACACTGCGCCGGCGCTGGCCGCCGCGCCGAGCAGCCAGGGCTTGGCGTGGGCGGTGTGCTTCACCGTCTGCAATGTATGGCGGGCGCTATCCAGCTCGCTTTGCAAGACCTCGCACACCAGGCGCCGTGGCGCGCGCCGGTGCAGGATCAGCTGCTTGCGCGGTTCGATGTCGGCAACCGCGAAGTAGCATTCGCGCAGTGCCTTGCGCCGCTTGTTGATGCGGGTGGCGATGTAGTCGAAGCTTTTATGCTGTTTTGCCTGCAGGTCTTCCGGCCGGCGTTTGGCGGTAAACAGTTCGCGCAAGGCGGCGACCTCAACCGCCATGCCGTTGTAGTGGTCGCCTTCCAGCGCGGCAATGTTGTCGGCGATGCCAAGCTCGTGCTCCAGTCGGCGGTAAGCCTCCTGATGTTTGGCACTGTTCATTTCGACCTCATGCAGCCGGTTGGAACGTGCCATGTCGTCGTGGAACTGCATGTGAACCTCCTGCACTCTCTGCTACCGTTTTATAGCCTAGTCGCCTGCTTGCTGTAGCGGTTGGCCGCAGCCGGCGGGTGACGGTCTGCAGCAGGATGACCATGCCGGCAAGCAAGGCCGGTATGCGCAATCATGCCGGTTAAGGGTTTCTGGCTCTTGCTGCAGCACATCCATATAATTCCCGAGGGTGCTGGTGGCCGGTTGGCGATCGGCATTGCTTCACCGGCAAGCCGCAGCACGTAAACATGAAGGCCGCTTTCGGCGGCATTGCCCAACCGGCACGGCGGCATCGCCAGGCTGGCCGGTGGTCCGAATCTAACCAATCCATAGAGTCATATGACGCAACTCGCACAGGCATTGCAGCAGGTACGCGACAAGCTGGCCGCTGCAGCGTTGGCCGCAGGGCGGCCGCCACAGGATGTCCAGTTACTGGCGGTCAGCAAGACCTTTCCGGCGGATGCCATCCGCGAAGTCTATGCTGCCGGTCAGCGGGCTTTCGGCGAGAACTATGTGCAGGAGCTGCAGACCAAATGTGCCGAACTGGCCGATCTGGACATCGAATGGCATTTCATCGGCCCGTTGCAGTCCAACAAGAGCCGCACGGTTGCCGAGCTGGCGCACTGGGTGCATTCCGTGGACCGCCTGAAGATTGCCGAGCGGCTGTCGGCGCAGCGTCCGGCGGCGATGCCGGCGCTGAATGTCTGCGTGCAGGTCAATGTATCCGGCGAGGACAGCAAGAGCGGCTGTGCACCGCAAGAGGCACCGGCGTTGCTGCGGGCGGTGGCGACGTTGCCCGGTCTGCGGTTACGCGGGCTGATGTGCATTCCGGAGCCGTCGCCGGATCCGGCAGTGTTGGCCGCACGGTTTGGCGTATTGCGCCAGTTGCAGCAACAGATGGCGGCCGAGGGCATGGTGCTGGATACCCTGTCGATGGGCATGTCGGCCGATATGGCGCAGGCGGTCGCCGCCGGCAGCAGCATGGTAAGGGTCGGTACGGCTATCTTTGGTGCGCGTCACTACCCTGCCTAGGCAGCGGTGACGGGTACCCGCAAATGTATTCAACCTTCAAGGGCTAAGTAATGCAGATTACCTTTATTGGCGGCGGCAACATGGCCTCGGCCATCATCGGCGGGCTGGGCAACAGTGGCGAACATCAGATCCGCGTGGTCGAACTGCACGCCGACAAACGTCAGCAGTTACAACAACAGTTTGCGGTGCAGGCCGTCGCCGAGATGCCGACGCAGTTTGCCGCCGACGAGGTGGTGGTGCTGGCGGTCAAGCCCCAGGGCCTGCGCGATGTCTGTCTGGCGCTGGCGCCGGTGCTGGGCGGCGCGCTGGTGGTATCGATTGCGGCCGGTATCCGCTGCGAGGCAATGACGCGCTGGCTGGGTAGCGAGCGCATTGTGCGGGTGATGCCCAACACGCCGGCGATGGTCGGCAAGGGCGTGTCCGGCCTGTACGCTGCGGCCAACGTTGGCGCCGCCGACCGCGACGCGGCAACCCGCATCATGCAGGCGGTCGGCACGACCACCTGGCTGGATGCCGAATCCGGAATCGATGACATCACCAGCGTCTCCGGTAGCGGCCCGGCCTATGTGTTCTATTTCATCGAAAGCATGATCGAAGGCGCGGTGCAGGCCGGCTTTGCCGAAGACGAGGCCCGCCGCCTGGTGCTGGCTACCTTTGATGGCGCGGTTGAGCTGGCGCGGCAAAGCCCGCTGCCGGTAGCGACCCTGCGCCAGAACGTGATGTCCAAGGGCGGTACTACCGAGCGCGCGATTTTCCGCTTCGAAGCGGAAGGCGTGAAACAGGCCATCATCGCCGGGGCGATGGATTGCCGCGCCCGTTCGGTGGAAATGGGCCTCGAACTGTCCAGGGATTAATCCATGCTGATTCAGGAAACATTACGCTTTTTGCTGACGACTCTGGGCGGCCTGCTGGTGCTGGTGCTGCTGATGCGCTTCTACCTGCAGCTGGCACGGGCGCCGCACAAGCATCCGTTCACCCAGTTCGTGATGGCGGTGACCAACTTTGCCGTGTTGCCGCTACGGCGCCGGGTGCCGTCCTGGCACGGCTATGACAGCGCCTCGTTGCTGTTGGCGCTGCTGGTACAGCTGGTGGTGGTGGCGCTGGTGCTGGCGCTCAATGCCATGCCCTATGACTTTTCCAGCCCGCAAACCTGGTTCGGCCTGCTGTTGCTGGCGATACTGGAGTTGTTCCGCCAGTCGCTGAACCTGTTGTCCGGCGCCGTGATCGTGCAGGCTATTCTTAGCTGGGTGAGCCCGTACAATGCGTTGTCCCCGGTGCTGGAGGCGCTTACCCGCCCTTACCTCAAGCCGTTCCGTGCGGCCAACGTGGGGGGCGTGGACCTGTCGCCGCTGATCCTGCTGCTGATCATCCAGGTAATACAGATGCTGCCGCTGCGGGTGCTGGAGGGCGTGTTTTTGACCCAGCTGCAACTCGCGGTGTAGCGGTGTAATCCGGGTCTGGAACGCAGCCGGCCGTGATGCGGCGGCTGCTCTTGTGGAGGAGAAGCAATGAAGAAGAAACTGTTTGCCGCACTGGCCTGGAGCCTGTTGGCCGCGCCGTCTTTTGCCAGCCTCCAGCTGGCACAGAAATACAATTGCACCGCCTGCCATGCCGTCGAGCAGAAGGTGGTCGGTCCGGCCTACAAGGATGTGGCCAAAAAATATGCCGGTGACAAGGGCGCCGAGGCGCGGCTGTTCGCCAAGGTGAAAGCGGGCGGTGCCGGGGTGTGGGGCAACATTCCGATGCCGCCGAACCCGCAGGTCAGCGATGCCGACCTCAAAGTCCTGGTGAAATGGGTGTTGTCACTCAAATGACAAACCGCGCAACGACAACGGCCTTCGGGCCGTTTTTTTATTGTATTGCGCCAGCGCAAGCCAGTTGCGGTCCGGCGGCTTGAGCTTTATACCACCGGGAGCTATATAGATAGATAATTCCGTGAATGTTCTATTACCGTGTTGCACTTTCCTTATGCCGTCGGTAATCTTCCACGCCTGTTTGCCAAAACTCTTAATAGCTGGAAGCTCAAATCATGGCCAAGCTGACTGAACAAGACATCCTCAACTGGTCCGGCGACGACTACATGAACGCCGACCACCTTGAGTTCTTCAAGGAGCGCCTGCTGCAGATGCAGCAAGAGCTGTTGGGCAACGCCAATGCCACGGCCAGCCATCTGCAAGAGCAGGAGGCGACGCCGGATCCGGCTGACCGCGCCACGCTGGAAGAGGAGTACGCACTGGAGCTGCGCACTCGCGACCGTGAGCGCAAACTGCTGCAAAAGATCCAGTCCACCCTGCGTCTGATCGACGACGGTTCCTATGGTTTCTGTGAAGATACCGGCGAGCCGATCGGCCTCAAGCGCCTGCTGGCACGTCCTACCGCCACCCTGTCGGTGGAAGCACAGGAACGCCGCGAGCGCATGAAGCGCCAGTACGCAGACTGATTGCTGTCGGCCGCAGCACAAGGGCACCCCGCGGGGTGCCCTTTTGTTTTGCCGCGGCAGGCTTGGCACGACGGGTGCAAGCAGGTAATGTTGCTATGCAAAGAGATAGCCAGACCGGCAAGGAAAAAAATCATGCACCGCCAGACCGATGACGTAAGAATCCGAGATATCAAGGAACTGCTGCCCCCGATCGCGCACCTGTACGAGCTGCCGATCAACGAACAGGCGGCCGAGCTGATCTACCATACCCGCCGTGACATCGCCCGCCTGTTGCGCGGCGAGGATGACCGCATGCTGGTGGTGATCGGGCCCTGTTCCATCCACGACCCGGCTGCGGCCGAAGAATATGCCCGCCGCCTGCTGCCGCTGCGCGACAAGTACGCCGGCGAGCTGGTGGTGGTGATGCGCGTGTATTTTGAAAAACCGCGTACCACCGTGGGCTGGAAAGGGCTGATCAACGATCCGCACCTGGACGAATCCTACGACATCAACGCCGGTCTGCGCATCGGCCGCCGCCTGCTGCTCAACCTCAACAGCATGGGCATGCCGGCCGCCACCGAATTCCTCGACATGATCACCCCGCAGTACCTGGCTGACCTGATCAGCTGGGGCGCCATCGGCGCGCGTACCACCGAGTCGCAGGTACACCGCGAGCTGGCCTCCGGCCTGTCCTGCCCGGTAGGCTTCAAAAACGGCACCGACGGCAACCTGAAGATCGCGGTAGACGCCATCCGCTCAGCCAGCGTGTCGCACCATTTCCTGTCGGTGACCAAGACCGGTCATTCCGCCATCGTGGAAACCGGCGGCAATCCGGATTGCCACGTGATCCTGCGCGGCGGCAAGGAGCCGAACTACGAAGAGCGCTTCGTGAAAGCCGCTGCTGCCGAACTGGCGGCTGTCGGCCTGCCGCAGAAGCTGATGGTTGACTTCAGCCACGCCAACAGCCGCAAGGACTACAAGCGGCAGATGGAAGTGTGCCAGGACGTGGCTGGTCAGCTGGCGGCGGGTGATACCCACATCTTTGGCGTGATGGTGGAAAGCCATCTGGTGGAAGGCCGTCAGGACCTGAAACCGGGCTGCGAGCTGACCTACGGCCAAAGCATCACCGATGCCTGCATCGGCTGGGACGACACCGAAACCACGCTGCAAACGCTGGCGGATGCGGTGAAGGCCCGTCGCAGCAAGCTGGGTGTGGTCGGCGGCAAGTAAGCCCGACGCGATCCGGACAAAAAAACCGCCCGTTGAGTACGGGCGGTTTTTTCATTGGCGGCCAACGTTGGCCGCGGCCTTAATCGTCGCCGTCGATCAGATCGCCCAGCCCGCCAAGGATCGAACCCTGCTCGCTGCTGCGGCCGCCGGCGCGCGGACTGGCGGCCACGATGCGATCCGCCAGCCGCGATAGCGGCAGCGACTGCAACCACACCTTGCCCGGGCCGGTCAGGCGGGCGAAGAACACGCCCTCGCCGCCGAACAGCGCGCTCTTGAGTTTGCCGACATACTCGATGTCGAAATCCACGCTTGGCTGGTAGGCCACCACGCAGCCGGTATCCACCCGCAGGATCTCGCCCGGATGCAGCTGGCGGCAGGTCAGCGTGCCGCCGGCATGCAAGAACACATAACCGTCGCCCTCCAGCTTCTGCATGATGAAGCCTTCGCCGCCGAACAGGCCGGTGCCGATCTTTTTCTGGAACGCCAGCCCCAGGCTCACGCCTTTGGCGCCGGCCAGAAAACTGTCTTTCTGCGCATACAGCGTGCCGCCCAGCTCCAGCAGGTGCACCGGCACGATCTTGCCCGGATAGCTGGCGGCAAACGCCACCTTGCGCTTTTGCTGGCTCTGGTTCTGGTACACGGTGGTGAACAGCGATTCGCCGGTAATCAGCCGCTTGCCGGCGCCCAGCAGCTTGCCGAACAGGCCGCTCTGGCCGGCAGAGCCGTCGCCGAAGATGGTGTCCATGCTGACACCGTCTTCCATGTAGTACAGCGCGCCGGCCTCACCCACTGCCGCCTCGCCCGGGTCCAGCTCCACTTCGACGTACTGCATGTCGTCGCCGAAAATCTCGTAATCGATCACGTCCATACTCATGTGGTTTTCCTTTCGGGCGCAGGGCGGCTCAGGAGTCGGCCTGCTGGTCGTCAGCCGGCGGCGTTTTGGGTGGCCGCAGCAGCATGATCCACAGGTGCAGCACGATGCCGGCCAGCGGTACTAGCGCCAGGATGATGACAAAGACCCATTCCAGGGGGGAGAACAGTTCGCTCATGACAGCAGTGTACGCAAGCCATCGGCCGCGGCCAAGTTGCGGCTGGCCGCTGGTGCGGCAGCTAAGTGGCAGTTGAAATACATCTTCAATACAATGGTCGCATGCTTGCAAGACTCAACCATTTTCCGGCCGTGCTGCGCGGCCAACTCGGGCGCTGGTGGCCGGAGCCGCTGCAGATCAGCCGGCGCGAACGGCTGGCGGTGACGCTGGCCACGCTGCTGGCCATTGCCGCGACCGGGCTGCTCACGCACTGGCTGCTGGGGCCGGCGCCGATGCTGGTGGCGTCGATGGGCGCTGCCGCGGTGCTGCTGTACGTGTTGCCGGGCAGCCCGCTGGCGCAACCGTGGCCGCTGGTCGGCGGCCATCTGGTGTCGGCGACTATCGGCGTGCTGTGCGCGCACTATGTGGCGATGCCGGCCCTGGCGGCCGGTCTGGCGGTGGCGCTGGCCATTTTTGCCATGATGCTGCTGCGCTGCCTGCACCCGCCGGGTGGCGCCATCGCCCTCAACGCGGTAATCGGCGGCCCGGCAGTACAGGCGATGGGCTTCGGTTTCGTCGGTCTGGTAGCCGGCAACTCGCTGCTGATGTTGCTGTTCGCCCTGTTGCTTAACCGCTACCTGCTGCGCCGTCCCTACCCGCGGCAGCTGCCGGCCGCCAGCCGCCACCAGACCAGCGACCCGTCGCCGCTGGCGCGCATGGGCATCCGCGACGATGACGTCAGTGCAGCACTGGCGGGCTTCAACCATCTGCTGGATATCAGCCGCGAAGACCTGGAACAGGTGATGACGCTGGCCGAGATGCATGCTTACCGCCGCCGGCTGGGCGATGTGCGCTGTCGCGACTTCATGACCCGCGACGTGGTGCGCTTGCGGCCGGATGCCAGTCTGCAGGAAGCGTGGCGACTGTTGCGCCACCACAAGGTGCGGGCGCTGCCGGTTACCGGTGAGTTCGGCCAGGTGCTGGGCATGGTGTCGTTGGTGGATTTCCTCAAGCGGCTGGACGGCACGCCGGAGGGGCTGCGCGAGCGGCTGGCGCGCTTGCTGGGCGGACGCAGTGCCGTCAACCGCGTGGCGGCGATCATGAGCAGCCCGGTGGTGAGCGTGCGCGAGGACATGCATCTGGTGGAGCTGGTGCCGCTGTTTGCCGAGCGCGGTCTGCATCATGTGCCGGTACTGCGTACCGACGGTACGCTCGTGGGCATGATCAGCCAGTCCGACCTGATTGCCGCGCTGTTCCGCGACCGGCTGCATGTGGCGTGATGCGGCCAACGTTGGCCACAGCCATAAAAAAACGCCACTCCGCAGAGTGGCGTTTTGCATGCTGGCAGACGCTTATTTCACGATCTGCGCCAGCTGGCCTTTCAGGTACAGGTTGGCCATGGCATCCAGGCTCACCGGCTTGATCTTGCTGGCCATACCGGCGGCGCCGAAGGCTTCGTAGCGCGCCAGCACGATGTCGCGCATCGCGTCGGTGGAGACCTTCAGGTATTTGCGCGGGTCGAATTCCTTCGGGTTCTGCGCCAGGAAGCGGCGGATGGCACCGGTGGAGGCCAGGCGCAGGTCGGTGTCGATGTTCACCTTGCGCACGCCGTGCTTGATGCCTTCCACGATCTCTTCCACCGGCACGCCGTAGGTCTCGCCCAGGTCGCCGCCGAATTCATTGATGATCTGCAGCCATTCCTGCGGCACGCTGGAGGAGCCGTGCATCACCAGGTGGGTGTTGGGGATGCGGGCGTGGATTTCCTTGATGCGGTCGATGCGCAGCACGTCGCCGGTCGGCTTCTTGGTGAATTTGTAGGCGCCGTGGCTGGTGCCGATGGCGATCGCCAGTGCGTCCACGCCGGTGTCCTTGACGAACTGGGCGGCTTCTTCCGGGTCGGTCAGCAGCTGGCTGTGATCCAGCACGCCTTCGGCGCCGACGCCGTCTTCCTCGCCGGCCATGCCGGTTTCCAGGCTACCCAGGCAGCCGATCTCGCCTTCCACCGACACGCCGCAGGCGTGGGCGAAGTTGACCACGGTGCGGGTCACGTCGACGTTGTAGGCGTAGTCGGCCGGGGTCTTGCCGTCGGACTTCAGCGAGCCGTCCATCATTACCGAGGAGAAACCCAGCTGGATCGAGCGCTGGCACACGTCCGGGCTGGTGCCGTGATCCTGGTGCATCACCACCGGGATATGCGGGAATTCTTCAACTGCCGCCAGGATCAGGTGGCGCAGGAACGGCGCGCCGGCGTATTTGCGCGCGCCGGCGGAAGCCTGCACGATCACCGGAGCATCTACCTTGTCGGCGGCTTCCATGATGGCGCGCATCTGTTCCAGGTTGTTGACGTTGAAGGCCGGCAGGCCGTAGCTGAATTCTGCTGCGTGGTCCAGCAGCTGACGCATCGAAACGAGTGCCATGGTATGAGTCTCCAGTAATTGAATGCTTGTCGCGCCGGCCGTGGCCGGCGCGGGGTAAGGTTGGCCGCGGCGACTACACGCGGTTAACGGTGCTCAGGGCGATGCCGGCCGCCATGAACGAGCCGCCGGCAAAACGGTTCATCAGCCGCTGGCGCAGCGGGCTGGTGAGCCAGTGTTTCAGTTTGGCGCCGCCAAAGGCGTACACCAGTTGCCAGCTGCTTTCGATCACGTAGAAAGTGCCGGCCAGCACCAGCAGCTGCGGCAGTTGCGGCACATCGGCACGCATGAACTGCGGGAACAGCGCGGTAAAGAATACAAAGGCTTTCGGGTTGCTCATCGCCACCAGAAAACCGGTGCGGAAGCGTTGCCAGCCACTGACCGGGGCATCCGCGTCGGCGGTGGCGGTTTCGGCTTCGGCCTTCACCGGTGCGCGCCAGGCCTGGTAGCCCAGCCACACCAGATAGGCGGCGCCGACATATTTGACGATGGAGAACAGCAGCTCGGACGTCGCCAGCAGCGCGCCCAGACCGGCGGCGGAACCGCCCATGATCAGCCCCAGTGCCAGCAGCAGCCCGGCCATGGTCGGCAGCGCGCCGCGCAAGCCGAAGCGGATGCCGTGGCTCATCGCCAGCAGCATGTTGGGGCCAGGGGTGGCGGAGACGAAAAACACCGTCACCACGAAGATCATCCAGGTATTGAACGCCATGCTTGCTGCTCCTTGAAAACAGTCTTGCCGAGTCTAGGCTGCAGGCCTGTACCCGGCAAGTTACATCCTGTGCGGCGAGTGCCGCCGCCGGCCGCTGCCATGATAGCGGCAGCGTGGCACGGCGGCGTGCCGGTGTTGCGGCCAACGTTGGCCGCAGTCACCGTCAGCGCAATCAGGCGCGCTCGGCCAGAATCGCTACCGCCGGCAGTTCCTTGCCTTCCAGGAATTCCAGGAACGCGCCGCCACCGGTGGAGATGTAGCTGATGTCGTCGGTGAGGCCGAACTTGGCGATCGCCGCCAGGGTGTCGCCACCACCGGCAATCGAGAACGACGGCGACTTGGCGATGGCTTCGCCCAGCACGCGGGTGCCGTCGCTGAACTGCGCGAACTCGAACACGCCCACCGGACCGTTCCACACCACGGTGCCGGCGCGGGCGACGATGGCGGCCAGCTCGGCGGCGGATTGCGGGCCGATGTCGAGGATCATGTCGTCGGCGGTCACTTCGGCCACGTTTTTCAGCGTGGCGGCGGCGGTTTCGGCGAACTCGCCGGCACACACCACATCGCTCGGCAGCGGCACATTGCCACCGCGGGCGCGGATCTTGGCGATGACTTTCTTCGCCTCTTCCACCAGGTCGGCCTCGGCCAGCGATTTGCCGATGGTCTTGCCTTCGGCCAGCAGGAAGGTGTTGGCGATGCCGCCACCAACGATCAGCTGATCCACCTTGTCGGCCAGCGCCTCCAGGATGGTGAGCTTGGTGGACACCTTGGAGCCGGCAACGATGGCCACCAGCGGGCGAGCCGGTGCCTGCAGCGCCTTGCCCAGCGCTTCCAGCTCGGCAGCCAGCAGCACACCGGCGCAGGCGACCGGGGCGAACTTGGCCACGGCATGGGTGGAAGCTTCGGCGCGGTGCGCGGTGCCGAAAGCATCGTTAACGAAGATGTCGCACAGGCTGGCGTAGGCGCGGCCCAGCTCTTCGTTGTTCTTTTTCTCGCCCTTGTTCAGGCGCACGTTTTCCAGCATCACCACGTCACCGGCGGCCAACTGCAGGCCGGCCTGCCAGTTGTCGGACACGGTCACGGTCTTGCCCAGCAGCTCGGACAGGCGCACGGCGACCGGGGCCAGGCTGTCTTCCGGCTTTGGCTCGCCTTCGGTGGGGCGGCCGAGGTGGGTCATCAGGATCACGCTGGCACCGGCCTTGAGGCAGTGCTCGATGGACGGCAGGCTGGCGCGGATGCGGGTGTCGTCACCGATCACGCCATTTTTTACCGGCACGTTCATGTCGACACGGATCAGCACGCGTTTGCCGGCCAGGGCCAGGTCGGTCAGTTTTTTGAATTGCATTTTTTCTCCTCAGCTAGGCAGGGCGGGCATGCTGCCCGCCAGTGTCATTGTGCCGCCGCCGGCAGGCCGGACAGCGGCAAATGGGTAACAGTGGCGTGGGTCGCAGGCGACCCACCCTACCAGGCTGGCGCCAACCCGCAGGTTGGCCGCAACAGTCCCGGTTTACTTCGCGGCGAACATGGCGCGCGCGGTTTTCAGCATCTGCTGGCAGAAGCCCCACTCGTTGTCGTACCAGGCCAGCACTTTCACCATATTGCCGCCGGTGACCTTGGTCAGGGTGGCGTCGAAGATGGAGCCTTCGGTGCTGTGGTTGAAGTCGCTGGAGACCAGCGGCAGGGTGTTGTAACCCAGGGTGCCCTTCATGCTGCCTTCCGATGCCTTCAGGATGATCTCGTTGATCTCGTCCTTGGTGGTGTCGCGCATGGCGGTGAAGGTCAGGTCAACCAGCGAGACGTTGATGGTCGGTACGCGCACCGAGAAGCCATCCAGACGGCCCTTCAGTTCCGGCAGCACCAGGCCGACGGCCTTGGCGGCGCCGGTCTTGGTCGGGATCATGTTGTCGGTGGCGGAACGGGCGCGGCGCAGGTCCTTGTGACGCACGTCGGTCAGCACCTGGTCGTTGGTGAAGGCGTGAATGGTGGTCATCAGGCCCTTCTTGATGCCGATGGCGTCGTTCAGCGCCTTGGCCACCGGGGCCAGACAGTTGGTGGTGCAGGACGCGTTGGACACCACGGTCATGTCGGCGGTCAGGATGCCGTGATTCACGCCGTACACGATGGTGGCATCAACGTCATCGCCGCCCGGGGCGGAGATCAGTACCTTCTTGGCGCCGGCGTTCAGGTGCGCCTGGCACTTTTCCTTGGTGGTGAACGAGCCGGTGCATTCCAGCACCAGATCCACCTGCAGCTTGTCCCACGGCAGTTCGGCCGGGTTGCGGGTGGAGAAGAACGGGATCACGTCGCCGTTGACGATCAGGTTGCTCTCGTCGTGGCTGACTTCGGCGTCGAAACGGCCGTGTACGGTGTCGAACTTGGTCAGGTGCGCGTTGGTAGCCAGGTCGCCGGAGGCGTTCACGGCCACGATCTGGAAATCGTTACGCAGGTTGTATTCGTAGATGGAGCGCAGCGCCTGGCGGCCGATACGGCCGTAGCCGTTGATCGCGATACGGATGGTCATGTTTTCTCTCCCAAGAAAAATGTCTGAAAGCGGAATGTGCCCATGTCTGCCGGCTTTTGCCGGTCTGGTGGCACCGAAATAAAGCGGCCGCCTCTCGCCATGCGAGGGCGGCCTGTGTGTTATGCGCGGATCACGTTCTTGGTCTTGGCGACCACGTTGTCCACGGTAAAGCCGAATTCCTTGAACAGCACGCCAGCCGGGGCGGATTCACCGAAGTGGTCGATGCCGACTACTTCGCCTTCCAGGCCCACGTACTTGCGCCAGCCATCGGTAACACCGGCTTCGATCGCCACGCGCGGCACGCCTGCCGGCAGTACCGAGGCGATGTAGGCCTTGTCCTGCTTGTCGAAGGCGTTGGTGCACGGCATGGATACCACGCGCACGGCGATGCCTTCGGCGGCCAGCGCTTCCTGTGCCTTCAGCGCCAGTTCCACTTCGGAACCGGTGGCGATCAGCACCGCCTGCGGGCCCACCGCATCGCGCAGCACGTAACCGCCCTTCTTCACGCCGTCGATCTGCGCGGCGTCACGGCTGACGAACGGCAGGTTCTGGCGGCTGAAGATCAGGCACGACGGATGATCCTTGGCGGCCAGTGCTTCGGCCCAGGCCACCATCGATTCCACGGTGTCGCACGGGCGCCATACCGCCATGTTGGGGATCAGGCGCAGGGTGGCGATCTGTTCCACCGGCTGGTGGGTAGGACCGTCTTCGCCGAGGCCGATGGAGTCGTGGGTGAACACGAATACCGGGTTGATCTTCATCAGCGCCGCCATGCGCAGCGCATTGCGCGCGTATTCGCTGAACATCAGGAAGGTGGCGCCGAACGGCTTCACGCCGCCGTGCAGGGCCAGGCCGTTCATGATGGCGGCCATGCCGAATTCGCGCACACCGTAGTGCACGTAGTTGCCACCGGCTTCTGCGGTTACCGCCACCGAACCCGGCCAGTTGGTCAGGTTGGACGGGGTGAGGTCGGCAGAGCCGCCCACCAGTTCCGGCAGGATTTCGGCAAAGGCGGCGATGGCGTTCTGCGAAGCCTTGCGGGTGGCGATGGTTTCGCCCTTGTCATTGGCCGCGGCGATCTTGGCGGCAACGTGTGCGTCCCAGCCGGCCGGCAGCTCGCCTGCCATGCGGCGGCTGAACTCGGCAGCCAGTGCCGGGTAGGCGGCGGCGTAGTCGGCGAACAGCTTGTCCCAGCCGGCCTGCAGCTCGGCGCCCTTGGCGCGGCAGTCCCAGGCTTCCTGGATCGGTTGCGGCACCACGAACGGCTCGTAGGCCCACTGCAGGTTGGCGCGGGCGGCGGCGATTTCGGCGCTGCCCAGCGGCGCGCCGTGTACATCGTGGCCGCCCTGCTTGTTCGGGGCGCCTTTGCCGATCACGGTCTTGCAGCAGATCAGGGTCGGGCGGTCGCTGCTCTTCTTGGCGGTCGCGATGGCGGTCTGGATTTCTTCCGCGTCGTGACCGTCCACGTTGCGGATTACCTGCCAGCCGTAGGCTTCGAAGCGCGCCGGGGTATCGTCGGTGAACCAGCCGTCCACATCGCCGTCGATGGAGATACCGTTATCGTCGTAGAACGCGATCAGCTTGGACAGGCCCCAGGTGCCGGCCAGCGCGCAGGCTTCGTGGCTGATGCCTTCCATCATGCAGCCGTCGCCCAGGAAGGCGTAGGTGTGATGGTCAACGATCGGGAAACCGTCGCGGTTGAATTCGGCGGCCAGAATCTTTTCTGCCAGCGCCATGCCCACCGCGTTGCTGATGCCCTGGCCCAGCGGGCCGGTAGTGGTTTCCACGCCCGGGGCATAGCCGTATTCCGGGTGGCCCGGCGTCTTGCTGTGCAGCTGGCGGAAATTCTTGAGGTCTTCGATCGACAGGTCGTAGCCGGTGAGGTGCAGCAGGCTGTACAGCAGCATCGAGCCGTGGCCGTTGGACAGCACGAAGCGGTCGCGGTTGGCCCAGTCCGGGTGGGCGGGGTTGTGTTTCAGATGATCGCGCCACAATACTTCAGCGATATCCGCCATGCCCATCGGGGCGCCGGGGTGACCGGATTTGGCCTTTTCCACGGCATCCATGGACAGGAAGCGCACGGCATTGGCTAGCTCGGTTCGGGTGACCATTCGGGGAAAACCTCAACTTGTAGGGAACCGGAACAACGGTGTCATGCCAATACCATCGGCAGGGGTAACCGTTGCGAAATCATGGGATTATCGCCGATTTTGTCGCAGCGCGGCAACCTCGCCAACCCGCGCCGGTGCTGGTTTTGCGGCGTAATAAAATTACTTTGCCGCCGGCTGTAGTCGCGGCGGTACCAAAACGGAGTGAACTGGTGATCGAATCTCCCCCTTCCCATGCCTTCGCGCCACGGCGTGTGCCGCTGGGTAACGGCTGGCGCTGGGTGCAGCAGGCATTTTTCCTGGTACGCGAGCAGCCGCTGACCTGGGTGCTGTTTGCGTCCTGTTATCTGGGCCTGCAACTGCTGCTGGGCATGCTGCCGGTTATCGGCCAGCTGCTGTCCATCATGGTGGCGCCCTTGTTTGCCGGCAGCTTCGTGCTGGCGGCGGCGCGCGCCGACAAGGGCGAGACGCTGCGGCCGGCGGAGGTGCTGGCGGCATTCCAGGACTTTTCCCGCCCGCTGATCGGACTGGGGCTGAGCTATTTCGGCGCGCTGGTGCTGGCGATGCTGCTGCTCATGCTGCTGCTGATGGGGCTGGTGGGCGGCATGCACGACCCGCAACAGATGCAGGCGCTGCCGCTGGGGCAGCAGCTGCTGGGCGGGGCGTTGCTGGCCGGCGGCCTGTTCGTGGCCTCGTTGCTGTACTGGTTTGCGCCGGCGGCGGTGGTGTTGGCCGGTTTCGACCCGCTGCGCGCCATGCGTCGCAGCCTGGCCGGCGGCTTGCTCAACTGGCCGGCGGTGCTGTTGTGCGGTGTGGCGCTGGCGGCGCTGCTGTTCCTCGCCATGCTGCCGTTCGGACTCGGCTTGCTGCTGTGGCTGCCGGTGATGTTCGTGGCGGTGTACATGGCATGGCAGGACGTGTTCGGCAGCGGGCTGCCGCAGCGCTGATAAGGTTGGCCGCACGCAGCCAACCTTCACGGCTTACTCGCGGCGCATGTCCAGATGCGGGATGCCGCCATCGTCGTATGGCGCGGAGACCGGCACAAAACCGAAGCTCTGGTAGAAACCCTGGCGGTCGGCCTGGGCCGACAGCATGATGGCGCGGCCCGGAAACAGCGTCAGACAATGCTGCACCGCCTGTTGCAGCAACGGTTTGGCCAGGCCACTGCCGCGCAGCGGCTGCGGGATCACCACCCGGCCGATGGCGCTGGCGTCCGGATACTTCACCCCGGGGGCGATCAGCCGCGCGTAGGCCACCAGCTGGCCCTGCTCGTCGCGGCCGGACAGGTGCCAGCAGTCCAGGTCCACGCCGTCGATGTCGCCGTACAGCGACTGCTGCTCCAGCACGAATACCCGATCGCGCAGTTGCAGCACTTCATACAATGCCCGTGCCGAAAAATCGCCAAACCCGTGGCATTGCCACCGTACCTGACTTGCCATAGTACAATCCTCGAACTTTCACTTTCGTGATCCGAACATACCACGGCGTGCGCCCTGCACGCCGGCTGCGATCCCCATATATGAGCCACAACGACGACCTGTTTAGCGTAGCGGATGTGTCCGAGCCGCCGCCGCCCGCCCCGCCGGCGGCCAACCTTGCCGTGGACGACGGCAGCATTCCGCTCGACCTCTATGCCGAGCGTGCCTATCTCGAATACGCGATGAGCGTGGTGAAGGGCCGCGCGCTGCCGGAAGTGGCCGACGGCCAGAAGCCGGTGCAGCGCCGCATCCTGTACGCCATGCGCGACATGGGGCTGGTGCATGGCGCCAAGCCGGTGAAATCCGCCCGCGTGGTCGGTGAAATCCTAGGTAAATACCACCCGCACGGCGACAGCTCGGCCTACGAGGCGCTGGTGCGCATGGCGCAGGACTTTACCCTGCGCTACCCGCTGATCGACGGCCAGGGCAACTTCGGCTCGCGCGATGGCGACGGCGCGGCGGCGATGCGTTACACCGAGGCGCGGCTGACGCCGATCGCCGAGCTGCTGCTGTCCGAGATCGACATGGGCACCGTGGACTTCGTGCCCAACTACGACGGCGCCTTCGACGAGCCGGCGCTGTTGCCGGCCCGGCTGCCGATGGTGCTGCTCAACGGTGCCTCCGGCATCGCGGTGGGCATGGCCACCGAGATCCCGCCGCACAACCTGAAGGAAGTGGCCTCCGCCGCGCTGGCGCTGCTGGCCAATCCGGAGCTCACCACCGCCGAGCTGATGCAGCATGTGCCGGGGCCGGACTTCCCCGGCGGCGGCCAGATCATCACCCCGAGCGAGGACATCCAGGCCGCCTACGAGGTTGGCCGCGGCAGCGTGCGCGTGCGCGCCAAGTGGGAAGTGGAAAAGCTGGCGCGCGGCCAGTGGCGGGTGATCGTCTCCGAGCTGCCGCCGGGCTCCAGCGCGCAGAAAGTGCTGGCCGAGATCGAGGAAGCCACCAACCCGAAGGTGAAATCCGGCAAGAAGGCGCTGACCCAGGATCAGCAGAACCTGAAGAGCCTGATGCTGTCGCTGCTCGATCGCGTACGCGACGAGTCCGACAGCGAGCAGCCGGTACGGCTGGTGTTCGAGCCGAAATCCAGCCGCCAGGATCCGGACGAGTTCATGAACATCCTGCTGGCGCAGACCAGCCTGGAAGGCAATGCCTCGCTCAACCTGGTGATGATCGGCATGGACGGCCGTCCGGCGCAGAAGGGCCTGAAAACCATCCTCGCCGAATGGCTGCAGTTCCGCCAGCACACCATTACCCGCCGCCTGAACTACCGGCTGGGGCAGGTCGACAAGCGCATCCACATCCTGGAAGGGCGCATGATCGCCTTCATCCATATCGATGAAGTGATCCGCGTGATCCGCGAGTCGGACGAGCCGAAACCGGACCTGATGAAGGCGTTCGGCCTCACCGAGTTGCAGGCCGAGGACATCCTGGAAATCCGTCTGCGCCAGCTGGCGCGCCTGGAAGGCTTCAAGCTGGAGAAGGAGCTGTCCGAGCTGCGCGACGAGCGCGACCGCCTGCGCTACCTGCTGGGCAGCGAGGCCGCGCTGCGCGGCAAGATGGCCGAGGAAATCCGCGAGGATGCCGCCAAGTACGGCGATGCGCGCCGCAGCGAGATCAAGGTCGCCGAGCGCGCGGTGCTGACCCAGACCATTGCCGACGAGCCGGTGACGGTGATCCTGTCGCAGAAGGGCTGGATCCGCGCCCGCGTCGGCCACAACGTCGACCTGTCGGCGCTGAGCTTCAAAGATGGCGATGCACTGCACACGGTGGTGGAAACCCGCACCGTGTGGTCGCTGATCGTGCTGGACAGCAAAGGCCGCGCCTACACCATCGACCCGGCCGACGTACCGACCGGTCGTGGCGACGGCGTGCCGGTGGCCAGCCTGGTGGAACTGCAGGACGGTGCCAAGCCGGCGCAGATGATTTCCGGCAAGGACGACGAGCGCTTCGTGGTCGGCGGCAGCGGTGGCTACGGCTTCATCGCCAAAATCGCCGACATGGCCGGCCGGGTGAAGGCCGGCAAGGCGTTCATCACCCTGGACGCCGGCGAGACCGTGCTGGCGCCGGTGAAGGCGGCGGCCAACCTGGACACCATGCGGCTGGTGGTCGCCAGCGATGGCGGCCGCCTGCTGGCGTTCCCGGCCAGCGAACTGAAGGAGCTGGCCAAGGGCCGCGGCCTGATGCTGCTGGCGCTGGAGGCCGGCGAGGCGGTCACCGCCTTCGGTCTGGTGGCCGGCGAGCGCGCGCTGCTGGCGACCACCTCGGTGCGCGGCAAGGTGGCGGACGAAAAGCTGGCACTGGCCGAGTTCGACGGCAAGCGTGGCCGCAAGGGCAAGCTGCTGCCGAAGAAGTGGACAATCACCGCCATCCGCGACGTGGACTAAGCCATGCCGGCGCCCGTGCTGATTCCGCTGTCGCCGAAACGGGCGCTGCATTATTTCAACCTGTTCCGCGCGGTGTGCGTGGCGGTGCTGCTGATCATGACGCAGTGGGCATCGCCGATGCTGGTGCCGGGGCGGGCGATGGGCGGCTGGGCATGGCTGTATGGCGGGCTGATCATCTTCGCCATGTTGCTGCCGCGCCTGCGGCTGCCGCTGAACTGGGCGCTGACGCTGACGCTCGCCGGCGACATCCTGCTGCTGGTGACTTTCATGCAGCACTACGGCGGGGTGCAGAGCGGTTTCGGCATGCTGCTGCTGCCGTTCCTGGCGGTCGCCAGCATGCTGGTGCCACCGCGGATCGCCGCCTTTTATGCCGCGCTGGCGACACTGGTGCTGTTCGGCAGTGTGCTGTGGTTCGCCGACGGATCGCAGCAGCAACGCGAGCTGTTCCAGGCCGCCATGCTGGCGATTGCCGGCTTTGTCACCAGCGGCCTCACCTCGCTGCTGGGCAACAAGGCGCGCGTGTCGGAACAGTTGGCCGCGGTGCGCAGCGGCGAGCTGGCCAGCCTCAACCGCGTCAACGCGCTGGTGCTGCAGGCGCTGCGCGAGGCGGTGGTGGTACTGGACGACAACGGCCTGGTGCAGCACTTCAACAGCCGTGCCGAGCGGGTGTTTGGCCGCATCCAGCGCGACAGCAGCCTGCCGGAGCTGGCACCGCTGCTGCGCCGCTGGCGCTTGCAGGGTTGTCCGTCGCATGCGCAGACGCTGGAACTCAATGTGCGCGGCCAGCTGCTGCTGGGGCGCATGCTGCCGCTGGCGGTCGGCGAGGTGCGGCTGGTGGTGATCTTCCTGCAGAACGTGGCCGAGCTGGCGGCCGAGGCGCAGCGCATCAAGCTCACCGCGCTGGGGCGGCTCACCGCCAATATCGCGCACGAGATCCGCAATCCGCTGGCGGCGATCAGCCAGGCCGCCGAGCTGCTGGGCGAGGAAGCCAGCGATGACGGCAGCCGCCGGCTGGCGGCGATGGTGCATGCCAACAGCCGGCGCATCAACCACCTGGTCGAGGAAGTGCTGCAGCTGAACCGCCGCGACCGGGTAAAAGCCGAGGCGATCACGCTGCGGCCGTTTCTCGCCGCGCTGGTGGAAGACTTCCTGCTGGCCAACCCTGCTGCTGCCGGCGGCATCGTCTGCCGTGTCATGGTGGAGCACACCGTGCGTTTCGACCGCGGCCATCTGCAGCAGATACTCACCAACCTGATCAGTAATGGCTGGCGCTACAGCAGCCGCTCGCCCGGTGCGGTGAGCGTGGAGGTGGACGAGGACAGCATCCGCGTGCGTGACGATGGTCCGGGGGTGGACGAGCAGGCGCAAAGCCGGCTGTTCGAACCGTTCTTCACCACCGAAAGCAGCGGTACCGGCTTGGGGTTGTATATTGCGCGCGAGCTGGCCGAGGCCAACGGTGCGCGTCTGGACTATATCGGGCCCGGTGGCTGTTTCCGCCTGGCCCTGCCAAGCACTGCCTGAGGGCAGCGCGATGATTGAGAACACGCCATGAGCCGAGTGCTGATTGTTGACGACGAACCGGATATCCGCGAACTGCTGGCGCTGACGCTGGGCAAGATGGGGCTGGCGGTGGAGACCGCCGGCAGTGTCGCCGAAGCGCAGCGCATGTTGGCCGCCAGCCACTACGACCTGGCGCTGACCGACATGCGCCTGCCGGACGGCGAAGGGCTGCAGGTGGTGCAGTACATTGCCGACGCTGGGCTGGACGTGCCGGTGGCGGTGATTACCGCCTACGGCAGCACCGAGAATGCGGTGGCAGCGATGAAGGCCGGCGCGTTCGACTATCTGGCCAAACCGTTGAGCCTGGCGGCATTGCGCTCGCTGGTGAAATCGGCGCTGGGGGTGCGCGACGTGGCCGCCGCGCCGGCTGGCGGCCTGCGCTTGCAGGGCGAATCGCCGGCGATGCAGGAAGTGCAGCGGCTGATCGCCAAGCTGGCGCGCAGCCAGGCGGCGGTGTTCATCCACGGCGAATCCGGTACCGGCAAGGAGCAGGCGGCACGCAGCATCCACGAGCAGGGGCCGCGTGCCGGCAAGCCGTTCGTGGCGGTGAACTGCGGCGCCATTCCGGAAACGCTGGTGGAAAGCGAGTTCTTCGGCAGCAAGAAGGGCGCCTTTACCGGTGCCGATGCCGACCGCGACGGCTTCTTCCAGCAGGCGCACGGCGGCACGCTGTTCCTCGACGAGGTCGCCGACTTGCCGCTGGCGATGCAGGTGAAGCTGCTGCGCGCGATCCAGGAAAAAACCGTGCGCAAGCTGGGGGCGGCGCAGGAAGAAGCGGTGGACGTGCGCATCCTGTCCGCCAGCCACAAGAACCTGGCGCAGCTGGTGGCCGATGGCGCCTTCCGCCAGGACCTGTACTACCGGCTGAACGTGATCAGCCTGGCGATGCCGGCGCTACGCGAGCTGCGCGACGATCTGCCGCGCTTCATCGGCGCCCTGCTGGAACGCTACGCCGGTGCCGAACGGCCACGGCTGAGCGCGGAAGCGGTGCAGGCGCTGCTGGGCTACCACTATCCGGGTAATTTCCGCGAGCTGGAAAACATCCTCGAACGGGCGGTGGCGTTGTGCAGCGATGGCCGGATCGATCCGGCCGATCTGCAGTTGGGCGGAGTCGTGGCCAGTGACGCGCCCGGCGTGACGCCCAACGGCGGCGAAACGCTGCAGGATTACCTGGACCGGGTGGAGCGCGGCGTGATTGAGGCGGCACTGGCGCAAAGCGGCGGCAACCGCACCCAGGCCGCCAAGCTGCTGGGGGTGAGCTTTCGTTCGCTGCGTTACCGGCTGGAGCGGCTGGGGATGAAGGAACAGTAAAACGGCAACAGGCGCGGCCAACGGCAGCGCCTGTTTTGTGTTGTGACTTAGGGTTGCCGTCGTGACAAGGTTGGCCGCAAGCGGCCAACCTCCGGCTCAGACGGTGAAGCGTGCCACCGCCTGACGCAGCTGCTGCGCCAGCGCGGTCATCTCGCAGGCGGCCAGCGAGGCATCGCGGGCCTTCTGGTGGTTCTGGTCGGCTTGCTGTGCCACGCGTTCCACGTTGTGGGCGATGTCGAGGCTGGCGGTACTCTGCTCGCGCAGTGCATCGGCAATGCCGACCACCGCCTGTTCCACCTGCTGCGCGCCGTTGCGGATGTCCTGCAGGCTGTCGCCGGCCTCGCTGGCGGCCTTCACCCCGGTTTCCACCTGCAGCGCGGCGCTGCTCATGCTGGCTACCGCCAGTTGTGCCTCGTCCTGGATGCGGCCAACGATGCCGGTGATCTCCAGCGTCGATTGCGTGGTGCGCTCGGCCAGCTGGCGCACTTCGTCGGCCACCACCGAGAAGCCGCGGCCCATCTCGCCGGCACGGGCCGCCTCGATGGCGGCGTTCAGCGCCAGCAGATTGGTCTGGTCGGCAATCTCGCGGATCACCGTCACCACGCGGCTGATCTGCTCCGAGCGTTCGCCCAGCTGGGTCACGGTATTGGCGGTGTCGCCGGAGGCGGCGGCGATTTCGCGCATGGTTTCCACCGTGCGGCCAACGATTTCCTCGCCGCTGCGCGAGACCTGGTCGGACTGCAGCGCCAGTTCGCGCGCGCTGCCGGCATGCTGGCTGACCTGGCTGATGCTGTGGGTCATTTCTTCCACGCTGGCGGCCATCGCCGACACCGCCTCGCTCTGCTGGCTGGAGCTTTCCGCCACATCGTCGGCCAGCTGCGACACGTTGTGGGCGTTGCGGCCCAGACCGTCCACGCCCTGGTTTACTTCGCTGATCAGCTGGCGCAGTTCCTGGCACATATGGTCGCTGGCCGCCAGCACCTGGCCGATCTCGTCACCGCGATCGACTGCGATGCGGCTGCTCAGGTCGCCGGTGGCGATGCGGCGGGTGACGGCCACCAGTCGCGCCAGCGGCTGGCTGACCCAGTAGCGCATGGCAAAGTGCACGATCAGCAACAGCAGCACAATCACCGCCAGCGTGCCCAGCAGCATGTTGAGCTGCATCTCGCGCGGCTCACGCACCAGCTCGTCCTGGTAGGCGCCGGTGGCCACCAGCCAGCCCCAGCGCGGATAGCTCTGGAAGGTGGTCAGCTTGCGGCGCGGCTTGTCGCTGCCCGGGTCCAGCCACAGATAGCTGATCTGGCCGTTCTGCTGCTGCAGCATGTTCTTGATGAAGGGATTGCCGTCGGCATCGGTCTTGTCCAGCAGGTTCTTGCCTTCCGCCGTCGGGTGGATCAGCAGATCGCCCGGATGCAGGCGGGCATCCACCACGAACACGTAACCGCTGTCGCCGATCTTGATCGACAGGATCTTTTGCCTCAGTGCCTGCAGTCCTTCGGTGTTGTCGATGCCGACAAACAGTGCGCCCACCAGTTGGCCGCCGGCATCCTTCAGCGGCTGGTAATGGGTCATGTAATCGCGGCCGAACAGGCGCGCCGGGCCGGTATAGGGTTGGCCGCTGCCCAGCAGCGCATAGGCCGGATTGTCGTGATCCAGCGTGGTACCCACGGCGCGATTGCCGTCTTCTTTCTTCAGCGAGGAGCTGATGCGCAGGAAGTCGCTGCCGTTTTTCACGAATACCGTCGCGACGTTGCCGGTGGCCCGGGTGTAGTTGTCGACCAGCGCCGTATCGTCATTCAGCGGCTGGCTACCGGCGTACAGCGCCGGGGCGGATGCCGGCGCCGAGGCATCCAGACGCAGCGCGCCCGGCAGGTTGGCCGCCAGCAATCTGCTGCTTTGCTGTGCATTGTCTTCCAGCACATGGGCGTAGGCGTCGATGGTGTCGATCACCTGCTGGTTGGTGGTCTGCATATTGCCGATGGCGCGGGCTTCCATGCGGTTGCCGAGCCAGTCGCTCAGCAGGAAGCCGGCCAGACCGAGGACGAGGAGCAGCGCGGCGCTCAGCAGCAGGCCAAGCTTGTGCGCCAGGGAAAGCGATTTGGGGGTGGTAGGCATGGCGGGTCACGGTGGGTGGTTGATACGACAGTAGCCAGTAATGGCGAACACAGTATTTTGAGAATGTATCTCATTAAAAACAAAGCGATAGCCATTGTATTGCCATGACTTTGAGATATTTTGATGCATATCAAATAGCCGGCTAATGCCTTGATCAATCAGCATTTTTTTGACTGCCGTCAGTCGCGGCGCGCAGGCGCGCGGCAAGGGCGTCGATGGCCGGCGCATGCTGGCCGCGACGGCGGATCAGCACCGTGTCGGCAATGGCCAGCTGCGGCGGCAGCGGGTGGCAGGCCACATTGTCGGCGGCCGGGGTGATCGCCAGCAGCGCCTGCGGCACCAGCGCCAGCCCCATGCCGCTGGCGGCGCAGCTGATCATGGCGTGGTAGGAATCCAGCTCCACCAGCCGGTCCACCACGCAGCCGCTGTCGTCCAGCCAGCGTTCCAGCCGCTGGCGGTAGGCGCAGCCGCGGTCGAAGGCCAGCAGGGTGTGCGGGCCGCTGCCCGGCGTCACCTGCTGGCCGAGGGCACTGATCAGCAGCAGGGTTTCGCGGCAGAACGGCTGGCTTTCCAGCCGCGGTTCCAGCACCGGGCCGCAGACCAGCGCGCAGTCCAGCTCGCCGGCCAGCACCGCGGCAATCAGTTGCGCGGTGGGGGCGGTGCGCAGCTCCAGCCGCACCTGCGGGTAGCGCTGGTGGAAGTCGGCCAGCAGCGGCGGCAGCCGCACCGCGGCGGTGTTCTCCATCGCCCCGAGGCGCAACACGCCGGACGGGGTATCGCCGCTGACGGCCTGGCGCGCCTCGTCGGCCAGCTGCAGCAGCCGGCCGGCATAACCCTGCAGTACCCGTGCCGCCAGGGTTGGCCGCAGCTGCTTGCCTTCGCGTTCGAACAGCGGCACGCCCAGGCTTTCTTCCAGCTGGCGGATGCGGGTGGTGACATTGGACTGCACCCGGTGCAGGCGGCGCGCGGCGGCGGTGACGCCGCCTTCCTGCAGTACGGCCTGGAAAATGCGCAGATCGCTCAAGTCCATGATCGTTCTCGTTTCGGGATTGATGTAATCATATTAATTCATTTTTCAGGATGCTTTGGCGGCGTCACACTGCGCGCATCGTGTGGTTGCCAAGGAGCCTGTCATGACCAGTCTTTCCCTGCGGCAAGGGTATCTTGCCGCCTTCGCCGCCGTTGCCATCTGGAGCGGCTTCATGCTGGTAGCGCGAGCCGGCGGCCACAGCGGGCTGACGCCGTATGATGTGCTGGGCTTGCGGCTGGCCATCGCCAGCCTGTTGCTGTGTTTTCTGGGGTTGCCGCCGCGGGCCAGCTGGCGCGATGGCCGGCTGTGGCTGCTGGCGCTGATCGGCTGCATCGGATTTTGCCTGCTGTGCTACAGCGCGGTGCAGTGGGTGCCGGCGGCGCATGTGGCGCTGCTGATTCCGGGGCTGCAGCCGTTCCTGATGGCGCTGTTGCTGGTGCTCGGCGGCCAGGGTTGGCCGCCGGCGCGGCAATGGCCGGGCTATGGGCTGATGGCGCTGGGCGTGGGCTTGCTGGCGTTACCGCTGCTGCAGGGGCTGGCCGCTACGCAGCAATGGCTGGGCGATGGCTTGCTGCTGGCCGCATCGTTGCTGTGGGCGCTGTACGGCATGCTGGCCCGGCGCTGGCAGCTGCCGGCGTGGCAGCTTACCGCCTTCGTTACCCTGGCATCGGCGGTGCTGTATCTGCCGGTTTACCTGTTGTGGCTGCCCAAGGGGCTGGGCCAGGTGCCGCTCGGCACCGTGGTCGGGCTGGGGATATTCCATGCCGTGGTGCCGGCGATTGTCGGCATGCTGGTGTACCTGCGGGCGGTCAACGCGCTGGGAGCGGCCCGGATGTCGGCGCTGATGGCGCTGATCCCGGTGCTGACCGGCATGCTGGCAGTGCCGCTACTGGGCGAGCCGCTGGATGCCGCGCTGGCGGCGGCGCTACTGTGCGTATCGGTGGGGGCGTGGCTGGTGGCACGCAGCGGACAAGGCGGCAGCACAAGGTTGGCCGCAAATACTTTCAGCAAGGAGCAAACATGCCGTACGTGAATATCAAGATTACCCGCGAGGGGGCTACTGCCGAGCAGAAGGCCGAGTTGATTGCCGGGGTGACCAGCCTGTTGCAGCAGGTGCTGGGCAAGAACCCGGCCACCACCGTGGTGGTGATCGACGAGGTGGACACCGACAACTGGGGCATCGGTGGCGAGAGTGTCAGCGTGCGCCGCGCGCGCGGCAGCTAGCCTGCGTCTTGCCGCCGCGGTGGCCGCAAAGCAATACCCCGCCGCGGCGGGGTATTGTCTGTTGCGCGGGCAGTCGCTACTTAGTTGCTGCCGGCATCCTTCACGCATTTCTGCATGAAGCTCTTCTTGGCGGCGCCGGCCAGTTTCTTCTCGGCGGCCTTGTTCTCGCACACGCCCTGGGCACTCGGTGCCTGGGCCTTCATGTCTTTCTGGCACTTCTGCACGAAGCTGTTCTTGGCCGCGCCGGCCAGTTTCTTCTCGGCGGCCTTGGCTTCGCAAGTCGCGCCACCGGCGGCCATCGGCATGGCGCCTTTCATGTCTTTCTCGCATTTCTTCATGAAACTGCTTTTGGCCGCGCCGGCCAGTTTCATCTCGGCGGCTTTGGCTTCACAGGCATTATCGGCGGCGAAAGCACCGCTGGCGGTCAAGGCCAGGGCGGCCAGCAACAACAGTTTGCGCATGATGGTTCCTTTCTGACATGGAGATGGACAGCTGCATAGTGCTCCGTCGTGGCCTGCGGTGCAATCCTTATGCCACAGGCGTCACAGTAATGTCATGCGCTGTCGGCATCCTGGCACCATCATGACAGTTGACTCGGCGCTGTCTGTCGCACACAGTTGACCGCTCAAACAATTGACATAGGGCCATCATGGCTGCTTCAAAGCTGTTGCGCTTGCTGCTATTGCTTGCCTTGCCGGCAGGGGCGGCCGTGCCGGTGCGGGTGCTGGTCAATGACCAGCCGGCGGCGCCCTATATCACCGGCGAGGGGCCTTCGCTGGCCTCGCCGCCGGGTCTGGCGGTGGAACTGCTGCAACAGGCGGCGACGTCATGCAATGTCAACTTGCAGCTGCAGCGGCAATCCAGCCTGCGCCAGTTGCAGGCGCTGCGCAGCGGGGCGGCCGATGCCATCCTGCTGCTGTCGTATAACGCGGAGCGGGCCGCTTTCGCACACTACCCGCTGCGTGACGGCAAGCCGGACAGCCGTTACCGGCTGGCTACCCTGAGCTACAGCTTCTTTGTGCGCAAAGGCAGCAAGCTGCAATGGGACGGCGAACATTTGCTGGGGCTGGATGATGGCAAGGTCGGTACCGATCTGGGCTGGTCGGTGGCCAGCGACCTGATGCGCAAGGATATTGCGGTGGAAGGTGCGGTGGGGGTGGAGGCCAACCTGGCCAAGCTGCGCGCCGGGCGCATCGCCGCCTATGCGGTGCATAACACCCTGGCCGAAGCCTATCTGCAGGGCAGCCACGACGTGGTCGCCTTGCAACCAGCTATCAGTACCAAGGATTACTTCCTGCCGTTCAGCCGGCGTTTTGCCGCCGAACACCCGCAGGAGGTGCAATGCCTGTGGCAGCACATCGCCAATCAGCGCGAGGCGTTACTGCTGCAGCGCGGAGCGGCTTACGGCCAATAAGCGCTAGCCGGCAACAAAAAAGCCACCGCGTGCGGTGGCTTTTTGCTGGCGGCCAAGGTGTCAGCCGGCCAGACGCGCACGGTGGCGGGCGATCTGCGCGCGCACCTGGTTCGGCGCGGTGCCGCCGACGTGGTCGCGCTGCGCCAGCGAGCCTTCCGGCGTCAGCACGGTGAACACGTCCTGCTCGATCAGGGTGCTGAACTCGCGCAGTTTTTCCAGGCTCAGGTCGGCGATGTCCACGCCCTGCAATTCGGCATGGCGCACGGTCAGCGCCACCACTTCGTGGCTGTCGCGGAACGGCATGCCCTTCTTCACCAGATAGTCGGCGAGGTCGGTGGCGGTGGCGAAGCCCTGCAGCACTGCGGCGCGCATCGCCTCTTTCTTCACCGTGATGCCGCGCATCATGTCGGCGTAGATGCGCAGGGTGTCGATCAGCGTGTCGGCGGTGTCGAACAGCGGTTCCTTGTCTTCCTGGTTGTCCTTGTTGTAGGCCAGCGGCTGCGCCTTCATCAGCGTGACCAGCGCGATCAGGTGGCCGACCACGCGGCCGGATTTGCCGCGCACCAGCTCCGGCACGTCCGGATTTTTCTTCTGCGGCATGATCGAGCTGCCGGTGCAGAAGCGGTCGGCGATGTCGATGAAGCCGACGCGCGGGCTCATCCACAGGATCAGCTCTTCCGACAGGCGGGACAGGTGCACCATCACTAAGCTTGCGGCGGCGGTGAATTCGATGGCGAAGTCACGGTCGGACACCGCGTCCAGCGAGTTGTGGCACACGTCGTCGAAGCCCAGCAGCTGAGCGGTGTGGAAGCGGTCGATTGGGAAAGTGGTACCGGCCAGCGCGGCGGCACCCAGCGGCAGGCGGTTCACCCGCTTGCGGCAATCGGTCATGCGCTCGGCGTCGCGGCCCAGCATCTCGACGTAGGCCAGCATGTGGTGGCCGAAAGTCACCGGCTGCGCCACCTGCAGGTGGGTGAAGCCCGGCATCACGGTGTCGGCATTGGCCTCGGCCAGATCCAGCAGGCTGCTCTGCAGCTCGGCGATGAAGCCGACGATGGTGTCGATCTGCGCGCGCAGCCACAGGCGGATGTCGGTGGCGACCTGGTCGTTACGGCTGCGGCCGGTGTGCAGGCGCTTGCCGGCGTCGCCGATCTTGTCGGTGAGGCGACGCTCCACGTTCATGTGCACGTCTTCCAGGTCCACGCTCCACTCTAAGTTGCCGGCGCGGATGTCGGCGATGATCTCGCTCATGCCCTGGCGGATCGCCGCCAGATCGGCATCGGACAGCACGCCGCACTTGTTCAGCATCGCGGCGTGGGCCAGCGAGCCTTCGATGTCGAACTCGGCCAGGCGGTTATCGAAGTTCACGGAGGCGGTGTATTTCTTCACCAGTTCGGAAACCGGTTCCGAGAAACGGCCGGACCAGGCGTGCGAGTCTTGCATGATGGATGTCCCAAAGTTGTAAATGTGCGACGACTATGGGCAAGGATTATAGGTTGGCCGCACCGTGCGGCCAACCTTGCCGGCAAATCGCACGGCCGGGCCGATAAAAAAAGCCGCCCATCCTTGCGGATGAGCGGCTGCCGGTGTCGGGCGTGGGGCTCAGTAATCCCGCTGCGGCACCAGCACCGTGCGGTTGCCGTTGCTTTCCATCGCCGACACGATGCCGGCGGCTTCCATGTCCTCGATCAGCCGCGCGGCGCGGTTGTAGCCGATGCGCAGCTGGCGCTGCACCGAGGAGATCGACGCCTTGCGGGTGCGCAGTACGATCTCTACCGCCTCGTCGTACAGCGGATCGGCTTCGCTGCCGGCGGCAGCCTTGCCCTTGGCGTCGGCCTGCTCGTCGTCGGCCACCGATTCACCGGTCAGCAGACCTTCCACGTAGTCCGGCTCGCCCCACTGCTTCAGGTATTCCACGATGGCATGCACTTCCTCGTCGGTGACGAAGGCGCCGTGCACGCGCTGCGGATAGCCGGTGCCGGGTGGCAGGAACAGCATGTCACCCTGGCCCAGCAGGCTTTCGGCGCCCATCTGGTCGAGGATGGTGCGGCTGTCGATCTTGCTGGAGACCTGGAACGCCACGCGGGTGGGAATGTTGGCCTTGATCAGGCCGGTGATCACGTCCACCGACGGCCGCTGCGTGGCCAGGATCAGGTGGATGCCGGCGGCGCGCGCCTTCTGCGCCAGGCGCGCGATCAGCTCCTCGATCTTCTTGCCGGCCACCATCATCAGGTCGGCGAACTCGTCCACCACCACCACGATGAACGGCAGCGTGGTCAGCGGCTCCGGGGTTTCCGGCGTCAGCGTGAACGGGTTGGTCAGCCGCAGGCCGGCGGCCTCGGCGGCGCGCACCTTGTCGTTGTAGCCGGCGATATTGCGCACCCCGAGGTGGCTCATCAGCCGGTAGCGCTTCTCCATCTCGCCCACACACCAGTTCAGCGCGTTGGCCGCCAGTTTCATGTCGGTGACCACCGGTGCCAGCAGGTGCGGGATGTCGTTGTACACCGACAGCTCCAGCATCTTGGGGTCGATCATGATGAAGCGCACTTCGTCCGGCGTGGCCTTGTACAGCATGGACAGGATCATGGCGTTGACGCCGACCGACTTGCCGGAGCCGGTGGTGCCGGCCACCAGCAGGTGCGGCGCCTTGGCCAGGTCGGTCACCACCGGCGCGCCGGTGATGTCGTGGCCTAGCGCCAGTGTCAGCTTGGACGCGGAGTGGGTGAACACCTCGGCACCGAAAATCTCCGACAGGCGGATCATCTGCCGCTGCGGGTTGGGCAGCTCCAGCCCCATGCAGGTCTTGCCGGGAATGGTTTCCACCACGCGGATCGACGCTAGGCCCAGCGCACGCGACAGGTCCTTGCTGAGGTTCACTACCTGGCTGCCGCGCACGCCCACCGCCGGCTCCACTTCGTAGCGGGTGATCACCGGGCCGGCGTAGGCATCCACCACCGCCACTTTCACCTTGAACTCGGCGCACTTCTCCTCGATCAGGATGCCGCGCTCGATCAGGTAATCCTCGCTCTGCACCGCCTTGTGGGTCTCGGGCGGACGCAGCAGCTCCAGCGACGGCAGCGTCACATCGCCATACACCACCGGAATGTGGCGCGGCGGCGGCATCAGCGGCAGTTGTTGCGGCGCGGCCAACGTGTGCGGCTGCGCGCTCTGCGGCAGTGGCGCGGCGTGAGGCGCATCGGGCTCGCTATCCGGCGCCGCGTCGCCGTCATCCAGCACCTGCCAGACCAGTGCCGGTTTCGCGCTGGTGAGCGGTGCTGCCGCGGCGCTCCGGACGTCGTCGGTTTCTGCCGACGGTGTCTCTTCATCCAGCAGGTGCCAGACGATGTCGCCATTAGCCGATGGTTGCTGTTGCCAGCTGGCGGCTGGCGGCGCCTCGTCCCACGGCACAAGCGACGGCGCTACTTCAAGGTTGGCCGCAGGCGGCAGGCTGGCAGCTGGCGTGGCGGCGGCCACGGCGCTGGCCGGCGCATTATCGTCAATGTCGCGGGCCGGCATTGCCGCTGCTGCTGCACCCTGCCCGCTTGCCGGCTGCTGGGCCGGCGCGCTGAAACGTGTGGCCAACGGTACCGTGGCGCTGGCCGCCCAGTTGTCCTGCTGGCTGTGCTGCCATGGCGAGGGGACGGCGGCAGTGGTCGGCGTCGGCGATGGCACGGTTTGCGGCGGCTCAGTCTGTGGCGCGATGGCTTGCGGCTGGCCGAACTCCGGCGACGGCGTTGCCATTGCGGCAGGCTGCCAGCCGTCATCGCTGCTGGCGTCATCGCCGGCGCCGGTGATGTCGGCGTCGATAGTCTCCTGCGGTGCGGTTGGCGGCGGCGCTGCGGCCTGCTCGCGCTCGGCCCTGGCGGCGGTGAAGCGCGAGTTGGGGCCGAACAGGGCATTGGCGGCGCGTTCGCGCTCGTCCTGCGGCAAGGGCGGTTCGAACTGTGGCGGCGGGTCCGGCGGGTAGAAACCGGCCAGGCTGGAGGCGGGCGCTTCGTCCGGCGGCCCCAGTAGCGCGTCGGTTGGCTGGTAGCGCTTGCCGTGCAGTTGCTGCAGGCTGGCGCGCACTTCCGAAGGGTCGATCAGCGGCAGGTCGCGTGACGGCTTGGCGTGCGGCGGTTGCGGCTGGCCACGCTGGCTGCGGCGCTTCAGGTCGCGTTGCAGGGTGTGCTGGGCTTCGGCCAGACCGATGACCGGCAGCGGCTCGGCGGCTGGCGGCGGGCCGGCATGCTTGTATTGCGGCAGCTGGCTGGGCAGCTCGCGGATCACTTCCGGTTGCGGCGCCGGAGCGGGGGCCGGTTTGGCTGGCCGCGGTGGCAGGGTGATGATTTCCAGCGCCGGATCGGGTGCCTTGCTGCCGTGCAGGGCAGCGTCCGGAATCTCGCTGGCCAGGTTGCGGCGCGGCTTGCCCGCTGGCGCCGGCGTGCCGGTCGTGTCGTCGTCGGCGCTTGCGGCGGCTGCGCCGCCCTCGTCGCCGGTTTCCATGCTCAGGGTATCGCGCACACGCTGTCCCAGGGTGTGCAGCAGTTTGAACAGCTCCATGCCTGTGTTCGCTTACGGAACAGGCCGCGCAGGCGGCCTGGGGTGGTTGTCCGGGTTGGCCGCGGCCGGGAGGAAAATCCGCGCTTGGCGTCTGCTGACGCGCTGCGGCGCGCGGGCGAGACGGCGTTGCCTGCGACTCCGGGGGGCGCATTGACTTAATGCCAACTCCGCCTCCGCCGCCGTTTTCGCCGCGTCCCGCCTTAGCCCGCGAGATCGTCAACTAAGTTCTTAGCGCAGCTTGTTCCAGCCGGCGATGGCCTCTTTCTTGTTATCGGCTTGCGGGCCGATGGCACTGCAGACGCCTTGTCCGGCATAGCGCGTGCACTGCACCCAGAAGCGTCGGGAGCCGGCTTTCACCACTTCGGCGGGGGACCCGCACTTGAAACAGGGTTTCGGGGTGGCGTTGCTGTCGCTCATGGCGGCTCTCCTGGATGACAAGGGGCAGATGATACCGCAAAGGCGGGGCCGGGTTTGAGGCATGGCGGCGCTTTTGACTACACTGCAGCATCCATTCCACGAAAAGCGAGTCATGATGCGGTCACACGGCGAATGCAGCATTCACAGCGCTGACCGTTTGCTATGGATCGTGGTGTCTGGCGGTATCAATTACGAGTTTGCCTGCCACTACCGCGATACGGTGCGGGCGGCGGCACGGGCGCTGGGGCCGGGGCCATGGCTCAGGGTGACCGATCTGCGGCACTGGCAGCTGGGCGGACCGGAGGTGATCCCGCCGCTGCAGGAGCTGATGCAATGGTGCGAGGGCCACGAGCTGGCGCACAGCATCAATATCGTGTCGATGGTCAACCTGCAGAAACACATGTTGGACCAGATGATGGCGGGGGTGGCGCGCCGTTCTCAGCGCCACCTCGCGCGCAGCGTTGAAGAGGCCAGCCAGCAGGTGCAGCAGCTGGCGCCAGCGCTGGATCTTGCCCCGCTGTTGGCCGCAGCCTATCCCGGGCACTGACCCGGGCGGGGACCGGCGTGCGGGTGGGCCGGCGCCCCCTGCTGTCCAATCTGCTGCAGAATGCCCGCCGTTACGGTGCGGCGCCGTTCGCGGTGGCGCTGGAAGTGGCGGGGCAGCAGGTGACGCTGCGGGTGCATGACAGCGGCAGCGGCATTCCGCCGGCGCTGCAGCAGGCGGCGCTGGCGCCGTTCGAAAGGTTGGCCGCACATCGCGGCACCGATGGCGGCAGCGGTTTGGGGCTGGCCATCGTGTCGCGCATCGTCAAGCAGCACGCTGGCCAGCTGCAGTTTGCCCATCCGCCGCAAGGCGGCTTCGAGGTGCGGGTTACCCTGCCCTTGCTGTCGCTGTGATCACGGCCGCGGCTTGCCCGGCTGCCAGCCCAGCAACACCACCCCGGCCAGAATCAGCGCCGCGCCCAGCAACATGCCGGCGTTGATGGCCTCGCCCAGAAATATCGCCCCCCACAGCACCCCGAACACCGGCACCAGATAGGTGACGCCACTGGCGCGGGTGGCACCCAGCCGTGCGATCAGCCGGTAGAAAATCAGATAGGCAAAGGCGGTGCTGGCCAGCGCCAGCGCCACCACCGCGCCCCACACGTTGGCCGCAATGACGCCGTCCGGCCATTGCCACCACGCCAGCGGCAACAGCAGCAGCGAGCCGCTGACCAGCATGCCAGTGGTGCTCACCAGCGGCGGCACACCGTGCAACCAGCGGCGGGTCATGTGGCCGGACCAGCCGTAGCAGCAGGTTGCACCCAGCATCGCCAGCACCGGCAGCAGCGCTCCGGCGTCGAAACCGGCGCCGCGTCCCAGCATCAGCACCGTTACCCCGGCCAGACCCAGCAGCAGGCCACCGCCGCGCTGCCAGCCGAGTCTTTCGCCGGCCAGCGGGATCGCCCACAGCGCGGTCATCAACGGCGTGGTGGCATTCAGCACCGAGGCGACGCCGGCCGGCAGGGTCAGCGTGGCCCAGGCAATCAGGCAGAACGGCAGCGCCGACAGGAATACGCCGGAGATGGCGATGCGCCGCCAGTGGCTACGCCACTGCGCCAGCCCACCTTGCCAGTACAACACCGGCAGCAGGAGCAGCGCCGCCAGTGCCAGCCGCAGCTCGATCAGTGCAAACGGCCCCAGCGACGGCACCGCTACCCGCATGAACAGGAAGGAGCCGCCCCACAGTGCGGCCAACAGCAACAGTAACCAGTGATCGGATTTCATGACAGCGAGCAAGCGGTGGAGATGCCGGCAGTGTAAGTGGCGGGGCCGGGATGTGCGATCCGTTTCTTGCGCGCAAACCCGGCGCGGACAAGAAAAAACCCCGGTTGCAGTAACCGGGGGGAATGCCTTCGCAGGCTCCCGCTCAGGGAGGTGAAGCGGGAAGAAGCGTGCTGCTCCTGTCTGCTTTGACGGTTCAGTCGCCGAAAGTTTCCGGATCGTCGAAGTTTTCTTCTTCCGGTAGCGGGCAGGCGGCAAACCAGTCTTCCACCACGCGGGAGACTTCCTCGGTACCGGTCTTTTTCGAGCTGGAAAACAGCTGCAGGGTGATATTCGGGTAATCGGCGAGCTGTTTCTTGACCGAGGACAGAACCTTTTGCTGCTCCTGGCGCGACAATTTGTCAGCTTTGGACAACAGGATGTGCACCGGACGCTGGGTGACGTGGAAGAATTCGATCATCTTCCAGTCCAGTTCCTTCAGCGGATGGCGCGAGTCCATGATCAGCAGCAGGCCTACCAGGCTGTCGCGGGTCTGCAGGTAACGGCCGAGCAGTTCCACCCAGTGGGTGCGGATCGCTTCCGGCACTTCGGCATAACCGTAGCCCGGCAAATCCACCAGAAAACGCTCCTGCCCCAGGTCGAAGAAGTTAATATGCTGAGTGCGTCCCGGCGTTTTCGACACGAAGGCAAGACGGGTACGATTGCACAGGGTATTGATGGCACTGGATTTGCCGGCATTGGAACGGCCGACGAAAGCCACCTCGCAGCGGGTGGGCGGCAGGTCCCGCAAATGGTTTACTGTGGTAAAAAACTGCGCTTTCTGAAAAATCGACATAGTAGTAAGGGTAAAGTCAATTGATATAGAATAGCAGGTTTGAAATTGCCACCTTTACAGATATTTACGCTATCTCTCACTAGGAGCGACCATGAAACGTAAGATGCTGTTGGCTATCGCCGCTGCAGGCTTTGCAGCCAGCGCGATGGCCGCCACCCCGGCTCCGGCAGCCAAGGCCGATCCGGCAAAGGGCAAAGTCATCGTGGACCAGGTGTGCGCCGCCTGTCACGGTGCGGACGGCAACAGCGTGGCATCTGCCAACCCGACTCTGGCCGGGCAGCATGCCAAGTACATCGAAAACCAGCTGGCGGCGTTCAAGAAGGGTGACCGCAAGAACCCGATCATGCTGGGCATGGCCACTCCGCTGTCGGCGGACGATATGCGTAATGTCGCTGCCTATTTCAGCAGCCAGAAGGTGAAGCCGCGCGAAGCCGCCGACAAGAGCCAGATGGAGCTGGGCAAGAAGATTTACACCGCCGGCAATCCGGCCACCAAGGTGCCGGCCTGTATGGCCTGCCATGGCCCGTCCGGCCGCGGCATTCCGGACCAGTTCCCGGCGCTGGGTAGCCAGCATGCGGCTTATGTGCTCAAGCAGCTGAACGATTTCAAGGCCGGTACCGATCGCAAGAACCAGATCATGGCCGACATCTCCATGCGCATGAGCGATGCCGAAATGAAGGCGGTTGCCGAGTACATTTCCGGCCTCCGCTAAGCCGCGCAACTTTTTTGCGCTGCGGTATTCCAAAGGGGGCTTCGCGCCCCCTTTGTCGCGTCCGAAACTAGAAAAATGACCAGCAAAAAACGCACCTCACCCGGCTACCAGCTGTACGAACTGTTCAGCTCGATGCGCTTTGCCATTGGTCTGCTGACCATTCTCGCCATCGCTTCGGTGATCGGCACCGTGCTCAAGCAGAACGAACCCTATCCCAATTACGCTTTCGAATTCGGCCCGTTCTGGTTCAAGGCTTTCGAGCTGCTGGGGCTGTACGACGTGTACCACTCGGCCTGGTTCCTCACCATCCTGGCCTTCCTGGTGACCTCCACCACCTTGTGCATCGTGCGTAACGGCCCGGGCTTCCTGCACGAGATGCGCGCCTACCGCGAGAAGGCCAGCGACAACTCGCTGGCGGCGATGAAGCACAGCCGCGAGCTGGACATTGCGCTGGACGAGGCGGGCGCCATTACCCTGCTGCAGCAGCGCGGCATGCGCTACAGACGCCGCGAACGCGACGATGGCAGCGTGGTGCTGGCCGCCAAGAAAGGTGCGGCCAACAAGCTGGGTTATTTCTTTGCCCACATCGCGCTGGTGGTGATCTGTATCGGCGGCCTGATGGACGGCAACCTGCCGCTGAAACTGGGCGAGCTGTTCGGCAAAATCGTGCCGGAAACCCGCGACCTGCCGCAGAGCCAGATTCCGGCGCAAAGCCGGCTGACCGCGGCCAACCTGTCGTTCCGCGGCAATGTCACCGTGGCCGAGAACAAGAGCGCCGACGTGATCTTCCTTAACAGCGGCAACGGCTACCTGGTGCAGGAGCTGCCGTTCATCGTCACGCTGAAGAAATTCCACGTCGACTACTACAGCAACGGCATGCCCAAGCTGTTTGCCAGCGACATCGTGGTGACCGACAAGCACAGCGGCAAGGAGACGCCGGCCACCGTCAAGGTCAACCACCCGCTGATCGTCGATGGTGTCGCCATCTACCAGGCCAGCTTCGGCGATGGTGGTTCACCGCTGCAGCTGCGCGCCTGGAATCTGGCCGCGCCGCAACAGGCGCCGGTGGACATCAAGGGCGTGTCGCTGGCCGCGCAGCCGCTGAAGGCCAACGGCAAGGACTACCAGCTGGAATTCGGCGAACTGCGCGTGTTCAACGTGGAAAACATGGGCAAGGGGCCGGATGGCAGCAAGAGCCTCGGCCAGCGCATGCAGGACGCGCGCGAAGTGAAGCAGGACAACAAGCAGCTGAAGAACGTCGGCCCGTCGATTACCTTCAAGCTGCGCGACAGCCAGGGTCAGGCGCGCGAATTCCAGCAATACATGTCGCCGATGCAGCAGGACGGCGCCATGTACCAGATCGCCGGCGTGCGCAGCGAAGTATCGCAGCCGTTCCAGTACCTGCGCATCCCGCTGGATGACGACATGAAGATCGACAGCTTCATGCGCCTGCGCGCGGCGCTGAACAATCCGGCGTGGTACCAGGAGATGGCGCAGCGCACCGCAGACAAGGCGTTGCAGGGCAAGGCCATCAGCCCGGCGATGAAGCAGCAGTTTGCCGACAGCGTGCGCTGGGTGCTGGGCCGCTTCAGTGCCGGCGGCTTTGCCGCGCTGGAGCAGTTCCTCGACGAGAAAGTGCCGGCCGACAAGCGCCAGGCCATCGCGCAGACCTATATCAAGATCCTGCAGGGCGCCATCGTCGACGTGATGGCGGTGGCGCAGGACAAGGCCGGTCTCAAGCCGTGGCCGCAGGACGAGAAGCACTACCGCTTCCTGCTCGATAGCCTGGTGACCGTCAGCAGCTTCAACGATTACGTCGCGCCGGTGTATCTGGAGCTCACCGGTTTCGACCAGGTGCAGGCCTCCGGCCTGCAGATGACGCGCTCGCCCGGCAAGAACCTGGTCTACCTCGGTTCGCTGCTGTTGGTGATCGGCATCATCCTAATGTTCTATATCCGTGAAGTGCGCATGTGGCTAGTGTTGCGTCCGGGGCGGGTACGGGTGGCGATGAGCAGCAACCGCCACAATCACGATCTGGATCGCGATTTCGCGCAAATCGTCGCCACGCCGCAAGGCGGGGGGGGAGAAGCATGATGGAAATGACCCTGCAACAACCGTTCTACAAGCGACTGGCCGCGGGCGACTGGCTGTTTGCCGCGCTGATCATTGCCGCCGCCGGGTACAGCTTCAGCCTGTACGGCAGCGCGATGGACTACTACGAGCAGCTGATCCTTGCCGGCAGCAGCGTCAGCCTGATCGCGCTGGGCTGGTTCTGGAAGAGCTGGCGCTGGTTCTTCCCGCTGGCCGGTGCCATGTCGCTGCTGGCGATCCAGCTGTACGACCATGATCTGGCACGCGCCGGCCAGAGCTTCGGCCTGAAATTCCTGCTGTCCAGCCAGACCGCCTTCATGTGGATGTGCACGCTGTTCTACCTCGCCACCGTGGTGTACTGGGGCGGGCTGATCGCGCGCTCCGCACTGCTGGCGCGCATCGGCAGCGGGCTGACCTGGTCCGCCGCGGCGTTCGCGCTGTCCGGCCTGTTCACCCGCTGGTACGAGAGCTACCTGATCGCGCCGGACGTTGGCCGCATCCCGGTCTCCAACCTGTACGAAGTGTTCATCCTGTTCTGCCTGATTACCGCGCTGATGTACCTGTACTACGAGGCCAAGTTCGCCACCCGCCAGCTGGGCGCCTTCGTGCTGCTGGTGATCAGCGCCGCGGTCGGCTTCATCCTGTGGTACACCTTCGACCGCCAGGCGCACCAGATCCAGCCGCTGATCCCGGCGCTGCAATCGTGGTGGATGAAGATTCACGTGCCGGCCAACTTTGTCGGCTACGGCGCCTTCTCGCTGTCGGCGATGCTGGGCGTGGCGCAGCTGTTGGCGCGGCGCGGCATTCTGGCCGACAAGCTGCCCAAGCCGGAGGTGATCGACGAGATGATGTACAAGGCGATCTCGGTCGGCTTCCTGTTCTTCACCATCGCCACCATCCTCGGCGCGATGTGGGCGGCGGATGCCTGGGGCGGCTACTGGAGCTGGGACCCGAAGGAAACCTGGGCGCTGATCGTATGGCTGAACTACGCCGCCTGGCTGCACGTGCGGCTGGTGAAAGGCTGGCGCGGCGAGCCGCTGGCGTGGTGGGCGGTGATCGGCCTGCTGGTGACTACCTTCGCCTTCATCGGCGTCAATATGTTCCTCACCGGCCTGCATTCCTACGGCTCGCTGTAAGCCGGCAGCACCAGAACATGGCAGGCTGCGGCCTGCCATTTTTCATCAGCGTTGGCATGCGGCCAACGTTGGCCGCAAAAAAACCGGACAGATGTTCTGTCCGGTTTTTGTTTGCCTGCGCGGCGCTTACTGGTTGCGGTTGGCGCGGCGGTAGCGTTCGATCAGCAGGCGGGTCGAGCTGTCGTGCGGCGCCGAGGCCAGCTTGCCGGCCAGCTCGGCGTGAATGGTCTTGGCCAGTTGCTTGCCCAGTTCCACCCCCCACTGGTCGAAGCTGTTGATGCCCCAGATCACGCCCTGCACGAAGATCTTGTGTTCGTACAGCGCGATCAGGCTGCCGAGGTTGCGCGGGTCGAGGCGGTCCATCAGCAGGGTGTTGGTCGGGCGGTTGCCGTCGAACACCTTGTGCGGCACCAGCGCCTCCAGCGCCGCGCCTTCCCGCCCCTGTGCCGCCAGCTCGGCGCGCACTTCGTCGGCGGTCTTGCCGCGCATGAAAGCTTCGGCCTGGGCGAACACGTTGGCCAGCAGGATTTCGTGGTGGCCCGGCAGGCTGGTGCGGTTTTCCAGCGAGCAGATCAGGTCGATCGGCGAAATGTGGGTGCCCTGGTGCAGCAGCTGGAAGAAAGCGTGCTGGCCGTTGATGCCGGTTTCGCCCCAGATGATCGGCGCGGTCTCGAAGTTCACCGTGCTGCCATCCACGCACACCTTCTTGCCGTTGGATTCCATGTCCAGCTGCTGGATGAAGGCCGGCAGGCGGTGCAGGTACTGGTCGTACGGCGCAATCACATGGCTGCCGCCACCGTAGTAGTTGATGTACCAGATGCCGATCATCGCCAGCAGCACCGGCATGTTCTCTTCGTACGAGGCGTTGTAGAAGTGCTGGTCCATGATGTGGGCGCCGTTCAAGAGTTCGGTGAAGTTCTCCTCACCCAGGTACAACATGATCGGCAGGCCGATGGCCGACCACAGGCTGTAACGGCCGCCGACCCAGTCCCAGAATTCGAACATATTGGCCGGATCGATGCCGAACTCGGCCACCGCCTTCTTGTTGGTGGACACCGCCACGAAGTGCTTGGCCACCGCCTTTTCGTCACGGGCGCGCGCCACGAACCATTCGCGCGCGGTCAGCGCGTTGGTCAGCGTTTCCTGGGTGGTGAAGGTCTTGGATTCCACCACGAACAGCGTGGTCTCCGGGTGTACTTTCTTCAGCGTTTCCTTCAGCTGCGCGCCGTCCACGTTGGACACGAAGTGCATGTTCATGCGCGGGTGGCCGTAGGGCTTGAGCGCGCTGCATACCATCAGCGGGCCGAGGTCGGAGCCGCCGATGCCGATGTTCACCACATCGGTGATCGGCTGGTGGGTGTAGCCCAGCCAGTCGCCGCTGCGCACTGCGTGGGCGAACTTGCCCATGCGCGCCAGTACCGAGTTCACCTTCGGCATCACGTCCTCGCCATCCACCAGAATCGGCGAGTTGGTGCGGTTGCGCAGCGCCACGTGCAGCACGGCGCGGTTCTCGGTGCTGTTGATTTTTTCGCCCTTGAACATGGCCTTGATGCGCGCCGGCAGGCCGGCTTCGCGTGCCAGCTGCATCAGCCCCTTCAGGGTGTCGTCGGTGAGGCGGTTCTTGGAGTAGTCGAGAAACAGGCCGCCCACTTCCAGCGAATAGCGCTCGGCGCGCTGCGGGTCGGTTTCGAACAGCTCGCGCATGTGCAGCTGCTTGGCGTCGGCGAAGTGCTCCCACAAGGCGTTCCAGGCGGGCAGTTGCGTCAGTTTGCTCATGATGGCTCCGGGTCTCTTTGTCGTCTTGTTGCGGCCAACCTCTGGCGGGCTGGCTGGTGTGCGCTTGCCGCGCGGGGCGCGGGCAGGCGGCTTAGTCGTCATGGTCTTCGTCGCCGCGCAGCCGTTTCTGCTTCAGGCTGCGCTTGGCTTTTTCCAGCTGCGTCACTACGCCGGGGCCGCGCTTGAGCGCCACGCCGACAGTGAGGATGTCGATCAGCACCAGATGCAGGATGCGCGACAGCATCGGGCTGTAGGTTTCGCTGTCTTCCGGCGAGTCCACTTCCAGCGTCACGCTGGCCTTGTGTGCCAGCGGGGTGTCCGGCACGGTGATGGCAATCACCTTGGCGCCGGTGGATAGCGCCATGTCTACCGCGTCCATCAGTTCGCGCGAACGGCCGGAGCTGGAAATCGCCACCACCACGTCGTCCGGCCCCAGCACCGCGGCGGCCATGATCTGGATGTGGCTGTCGGCATAGGACACGGTGGGAATGCCGAAGCGGAAGAACTTGTGCTGCGCGTCGGCGGCGATGATGCCGGAGTTGCCCAGGCCGTAGAACTCGATGCGCTTGGCATTGGCCAGCAGGTCCACCGCGTCGTCCACTGCCTGCGGGTTGATGTCGTTGCGGCACTTCAGCAGCGCGGTAACGGTGTTGTCGAACACCTTGGCGGTGATCTCCGACACCGGGTCTTCCGGGCGCACGCTGGAGTGCACATAGGGCACGCCGCCTACCAGGATGCCGGCGAGCTTGAGCTTGAAATCCGACAGACCACTAAAGCCCATGCTGCGACAGAAGCGGATCACCGTCGGCTGGCTGACGCCGGCGCTGGTGGCGATATCGGACACTGCCGACTGCATCACGGTGTAGGGCTGGGCCAGTACCAGTTCTGCCACCCGGCGCTCGGCGCCGGAGAGCTTGTCGAGGTCTGCGCGGATTTTTTCAAGCATGGTTATCCCCCAGGTGGTCGGCCAGTGCGGCCTGCACGCCGGTCAGCGCCGGGTAGGCGCTGTGAATCACGTACACCGGCAAGGCGGCCAGGTAGTCGCGGAAGCGGCCCTTGGCTTCGAAGCGCTCGCGGAAGGCGGAGCGGGCGAACATGTCGCCAAAGCGCGGCACGATACCACCGCCGATATACACCCCGCCAACCGCGCCCAGCGTCAGCGCCAGGTTGCCGGCGGCGGTGCCGAGCATGGCGCAGAAGTGTTCCAGCACCCGCACGCAACGCGGGTCGCGACCGGACAGGCCGCGCTCGCTGATCTGCGCCGCCGACAGCTGGCCGGCAGCTTCGCCGTCCGCTACCGCCAGTGCGTCGTGAATCAGCTCCAGGCCGGGGCCGGACAGGAAGCGCTCGCAGGACACGTGCTGGCCGAGGCGACCCTGCGCGTAGTGCAGGATGGCGGCCTCTTCGTCGTTCACCGGCGCAAACGACACATGGCCGCCTTCGCCGGCAATCGCCACCCAGCTGCCGCCGTGCGGCAACAGGCCGGACACGCCGAGGCCGGTGCCGGCGCCGATCAGCGCCTTGGCGCCGTGGCGCGGCTCGCCACCGCCGACCTGGACCAGTTCGGCCGCCGGCAGGTGCGGCAGCGCCAGTGCCAGCGCGGTGAAGTCGTTCAGCACCAGCAGGGTGGCAAAGCCCAGTTCCTGCCTGGTGGCTTCGATGGAAAACGCCCAGTGGTGGTTGGTCATCTGCACGAAGTCGCCGGTCACCGGGTTGGCGATGCCGATGGCGGCATGGCTCACCGAGCGGGTGCCGGCACGTTGCAGATAGGCACGCATGGCATCGGCCAGCGTCGGGTAATCGTTGCACGGCAGTACATCGATGTCCTCGATGATGCCGGGCGCGGTTTCCAGCGCGAAACGGGCATTGGTGCCGCCGATGTCGGCCAGCAGGCGCGGGTAGGGGTGCAGGCTGTTCATGGTTACGGTATCCCTCGCTCAGGCGGACCAGTACACGTCCAGCGGACGGGCAGCGGCGGTCAGGAAATGGCTGATCGGCAGCGTGTCGCTGACGGCGGCTGCGGCGGCATCCAGCACGCGGCGCTTGCTGTCGCCGGCAATCGCCAGGTACAGCTTGCCGCTGCGCTGCAGCTCGGCCAGCGTCATGCTGATGCGGGTGTGCGGCGCGGCCGGCGGCACCACCACCAGCAGCGCGGCGGGGTTGGCCGCCGCCAGGCCTTCGGCCAGATTGCTGGCGGCCGGGAACAGCGAGGCGGTGTGGCCGTCTTCACCCATGCCCAGCACCGCCACGTCCGGCGTGCGCCACAGCGTGCTGGCGGTGGCCAGCTCCGCCTGCGGGTCACTGCCGCTGTTGACCAGCGGCAGGAAGGCGGCCACGGCAGCGCGGCCCTGCAGCAGGTGCTCGCGCACCAGGCCGGCATTGCTGTCGGCGTGATCCGGCGCCACCACGCGCTCGTCTACCAGGGTGACGGTAACCTGTTGCCAGTTGATGTCCTCTGCGGCCAGCGCCTGCAGGAACGGTACCGGCGAGCGGCCGCCGGAGACGGCCAGGACTGCCTGGCCGCGTGCGGCGATGGCGGCGGCCAGATCGGCGGCGACCGCCTGTGCCAGCGCGGCACTGGCCGCGGCGGCGGAAGGGAATGCGTGCAACTTCATCTGTGTATCCGTTGAGTCATTCGGCACCTCGCAAAACACCTGCTTTCGTCGCGATACTGCGTTGCTCGCGAAAAATCCCTCCTTACATATCAGTCATATGCGGCGTCGGGATTTTTCGTTCGCGTCTTGTCTCGCCGAGACTTATCTCGATTGGAAACCAGGGTTTTTCGAGGCACCTTGTTTTTATTCGCTGCGGCCAGCCCGGTGCTGCAGGTTGGCCGCAGGCTGTAGCCGCGATAGCGGTTTACGCGCCGGCTGGCTAAAGGCTCAGCACTCTTCGTGCCACGACACCCCGTCGCGCGACAGCAGCGCGCTGGAGGCGGCCGGGCCCCAGGTGCCGGCGGTGTACTGCTTGGGCGGGGTGGTGCTGTGCTGCCAGTGGTCCATGATCGGCTCCACCCAGCGCCAGGCTTCCACCAGCTCGTCGCGGCGCATGAACAGCGCCAGCTTGCCGCGGATCACGTCCAGCAGCAGGCGCTCGTAGGCGTCGGCGCGGCGGGCCTTGAACGATTCGTGGAAGTCCAGGTTCAGGTGCACCGGTTGCAGGCGCTGGGTGTCACCCGGTTCCTTGGACAGGAAGTACAGGCGGATGCTTTCTTCCGGCTGCAGGCGGATCACCAGCCGGTTGGCGGTGTTCAGGCCCATCGGGCTGGGGAACAGGTGGTGCGGCACGTCGCGGAAGTTGATCACGATCTCGGCCACGCGTTCCTGCATGCGCTTGCCGGTGCGCAGGTAGAACGGCACGCCGGCCCAGCGCCAGTTGTCGATCTCGGCCTTGATGGCGACGAAGGTCTCGGTCTGGCTGGCGGCGGGAATGCCCTGCTCCTGCAGGTAGCCCACTACCGGCTGGCCGCCCACCGCGCCGGCCTTGTACTGCGCGCGCACGGTTTTGCCGGCCACGTCCTGCTCGGTAAACGGGCGCAGCGCCTTCAGTACCTTCAGCTTCTCGTCGCGCACCGCGTCGGCACCGAGGTTGGCCGGCGGCTCCATCGCCACGATACACAGCAGCTGCAGCAGGTGGTTCTGCACCATGTCGCGCAGTGCGCCGGTGTTGTCGTAGAAGTCGCCGCGGGTGCCGACGCCGAGGTCTTCCGAGATGGTGATCTGCACGTTGTGGATCCACTCGCGGCGCCACAGCGGTTCGAACAGCGCGTTGGCAAAGCGGATCGACAGCAGGTTCTGCACCGACTCCTTACCTAGGTAGTGGTCGATGCGGTACAGCTGCTCTTCCTTGAAGTGGCGGGCGACGGCTTCGTTGATCTCGTTGGAGGAATCCAGGTCGTGGCCCAGCGGCTTTTCCAGCACCACGCGCACCTTGTCGTGGTTGAGGCCGACGGCGGCCAGGTTGTCGCAGATGCCTTCGAACAGGTCCGGCGCGGTGGCCAGATAGCACACTGCCACGCGGCCAACGTGCTGGTTCAGCGCTGCCGCCAGTGCCGGGTAGTGTTCCGGCGTGCCGGCGTCTACCTTGAGGTAATCCACGCGGGCGAGAAAACCCTGCCAGGCGGCATCGGAGAAATATTCCTTGATATGGATACGTGCGCTCTTTTCCACCATCGCCAGGTAGTCCTCGCGCGCCATGTCGCGGCGGCCCAGCGCCAGGATGCGGCCATCCTCGTTCAGCAGGCCGGCGGCGTGTGCCTGGTACAGCGACGGCAGCAGTTTGCGCATGACCAGGTCGCCGGTGCCCCCGAACAGCACCATGTCGAAGGCCGGGGTGTGCAGATTAGCGTTGTCCATCCTGAATGTTCTCTCGCACGGTAGAGTTGTGATGTAGTTATATTACCAAACAGCGATGCGTTGTCTATGTGGCCCGTCAGCTTTTTTCGTTGCCTTGCATGGGTGTTGTCGGCGACCAACACGTAATCAATGCCTTGATATATATGAATATTGCGGCGATTGTGGTGCTTTTTTTGCGGCGAATGCGGCGTAATGCCTTGCCAACAAACTGTAGTAAAACTACCATTCGACTACCGCAACACGGGCCAACACCATGACTCTGCACCCTGTTCTCCAAGCCGTTACCGACCGCATCGTCGAACGCAGCCGTGCCACCCGCACCGCTTATATGAACCATGTTCGCGCCGCGATGCGTCAGGGCAAGGTCGAACGTGCCCAGCTGTCCTGTACCAACCAGGCGCATGCCTTTGCCGCCATGCCGGCCGGCATCAAGATCCACCTGCAGGACAGCGTGCGTCCCAATCTGGCCATCGTGTCTGCCTATAACGATATGCTGTCGGCGCACCAGCCGCTGGAAACCTTTCCGGCGCTGATCAAGGAAGAAGCGCTGAAAGCCGGCGCCACCGCGCAGTTCGCCGGCGGCGTGCCGGCAATGTGCGACGGCGTCACCCAGGGCTTCGACGGCATGGAGCTGTCGCTGTTCTCGCGCGACGTGATCGCCATGAGCACCGCGATTGCGCTCTCGCACCAGATGTTCGACGCCGCGCTGTACCTCGGCGTGTGCGACAAGATCGTGCCGGGGCTGGTGATCGGCGCGCTGTCCTTCGGCCACTTGCCGGCGGTGTTCGTGCCGGCCGGCCCGATGACCACCGGCATCGCCAACGACGAAAAAGCCAAGGTGCGCCAGCTGTTTGCCGAGGGCAAGGTTGGCCGCGACGCGCTGCTGGCCTCGGAAATGGCCTCCTATCACGGCCCGGGTACCTGCACCTTCTATGGCACCGCCAACAGCAACCAGATGCTGATGGAGATCATGGGCCTGCACCTGCCGGGCGCCGCCTTCGTCAACCCGAATACCCCGCTGCGCGAGGCGCTGACCCGCAAGGCCGCGCGCGTGGCCGCCGAGATCAGCGCGCAGGGCAGCCGCTTCACCCCGATCGCCGAAGTGATCGACGAGAAAGCCATCGTCAACGGCATCGTCGGCCTGCTGGCCACCGGTGGCTCCACCAACCACACCATGCATCTGGTGGCGATGGCGCGTGCCGCCGGCATCAGCATCAACTGGGACGATTTCGACCAGCTATCCGCGGTGGTGCCGCTGATCGTGCGCGCCTACCCCAACGGCAAGGCCGATGTGAACCATTTCCACGCCGCCGGCGGCATGGGCTTCGTGATCCGCGAACTGCTGGATGCCGGCCTGCTGCACGATGACGTCACCACCATCATGGGCAAGGGCCTGCGCGCCCACAGCCAGGAAGCCTGGCTCAATGACGGCGAGGCAGCCTTCCGTCCGGCGCCGGCCGTCAGCGGCGACGACAGCGTGCTGCGTACCGCGGCCAACCCGTTCTCCGCCGATGGCGGCCTGAAAGTGCTGGCCGGCAATATCGGCCGCGCGGTGATCAAGGTCTCCGCCGTGAAGCCGGAACATCGCGTGGTGGAAGCGCCGGCGGTGGTGTTCCACGACCAGAACGAACTGCTGGCGGCGTTCAAGCGCGGCGAGCTGGAAAAAGACTTTGTGGCGGTGATCCGCTTCCCGGGCCCCCGTGCCCACGGCCTGCCGGGACTGCACAAGCTGACCCCCCCGCCGGGCGTGCTGCAGGAGCGCGGCCTCCAGGGAGCGCCGGTCACCGACGGCCGCACGTCCGGCGCCTCCGGCCAGGGGCCGGGGGCGAGCCACGGGTCGCCGGAGGGGCCGGCCGGGGGGGGCACCGTCTC
>NZ_CADEPL010000001.1 GCF_902829295.1 Vogesella oryzae | reverse complement strand
AGCTGGCGCTGGCCGAGCTGCTGGCCGGTGGCCGCCATCTGCCGGGCCTGCGCCGGCTGCGGCAGCAACTGGCCAGCCGGGTCGGCGCGCTGGAGGCGGCGTTGCGGCCAATCTTGCCGGAAGGCTGCGCGCTGCAGCCGGCAGAGGGCGGTTATTTCGTGTGGCTGGAAAACCTGCCGGTGGATGGCGTGGCGCTGGCGGCCGAGGCGCAGCAGCAGGGCATCCAGCTGGCGCCGGGCACGCTGTGCCTGCCGGGCGAAGCCGGCCGCCACGCCTTGCGGCTCAATGCCAGCTACTTCGATGCCGCCAGCCAGCAGCCGGCGCTGGACTGGCTGGCGCGCGCGCTGCGCCGCGACGCCTGACGCGCACTATCCGTCGTACGCGGCTCAGGGCATCAGCAGCCGCGTTTCCTCGCTGACCTGCTGCTGCGGGTTGGCCGCATCCTGCAGCTCGAAGGTTATCGGGTGGCTGCCGCGCGCCAGCACATTCGGGTCGCCGGCCACGGTGACGATGAAGCTGCGATCGCCATCGGCCGGCACCTGCAGCAGCGTGTCCGGCTGGGCGGCAACCACGCCCTCGCCGCTCACCACCAGCCGGTATTGCCGCGCCTGCGGCAGGGTGTTGAAGATGCGCAGCGCGTAGGCGTTCTCGATATTGCCGTCCGCGTTTTCGCGCGCCATCACCGCGCGGTCGCGCAGGATGTCGACGCGGAACGGCTGCCGCAGCCACAGGCTGACCAGCATCGCCAGCGTCAGCGTGGCGATCAGCCCGCCGTACAGCAGCGCGCGCGGCCGTTGCCAGGCACGCGGTGCCGGTGCGTGCTGCAAGGCGTGCTGGGTGGTGAGGCGGATCAGCCCGCGCGGTGCGGCCAACTTGTCCATCACGCCATCGCAGGCGTCGGCGCACAGGCCGCAGCCGATGCACTCGTATTGCAGGCCGTTACGGATGTCGATGCCGGTGGGACACACCTGCACGCACAGGCCGCAATCGACGCAGTCGCCCTGCGCTGCCACGTTGGCCGCCTCCTTGCGCCGTGCGCCGCGCGGTTCGCCGCGGGCGCTGTCGTAGGCCACCAGCAGGGTGTGGTCATCGAACATCGCGCCCTGGAAGCGGGCATACGGGCACATGTGCTTGCACACCTGTTCGCGCAGGTGGCCGGCCAGCAGCCAGGTAAAGGCGGCGTAGCCGAGTGCGAACAGGCTCTCCCACGGGCCGATGTGGCCGGCGGCAAGGTTGGCCGCCAGTTCGCGCATCGGGGTGAAGTAGCCGACCAGGGTCAGGCCGGTGAGCAGCGAGAACAGCAGCATCAGGCTTTGCGTGCCGCCTTTCTTCAGCAGTTTTTCCGCGCCCCACGGTGCGGCATCCAGCTTGCGGCGGGCATTGGGCGGCCCTTCCAGCAGGCGTTCCAGCCACAGCATGATCTGGCTGTAGACGGTTTGCGGACAGGAAAAGCCGCACCATAGCCGCCCGGCCAGCATGGTCCACAGGAACAGCCCCAGCGCGGCGATGATCAGCGTGCCGGCGAGGTAGGTCAGGTCCTGCGGCAGCAGCGTCAGGCCGAACAGGTAGCCGCGCATGCTGGCGAAGTCGTAGCGCACCGCCTGGTGGCCGTTCCATTGCAGCCACGGCAGGCCGAAGTACAGCAGCTGGGTGACGATGACAAAGGCGATGCGCCAGTTGTTGAAGCGGCCGCCGGTCAGCCGCGGGTAAACCTTGCCGGATACAAAATGGATGGGGATGGCCATGCTCTGCGCCCGAGAGTTGAACTGGCGCCGAGCTTAGGAGCCACCCCCGCGGCGGGACAGGCACAGATAGCGAACAAATGGCGGGCACAGCCCGGCGGATGCGGCCAACGTTTGCGCTGGCGCAACTGCTGCTAGCCGGTGCGCACCAGGTTGCGGCCTTGCTGCTTGGCCAGGTACAGCGCGGCGTCGGCGCGCGCCATCATCGGCGTGGCGGTGGCATCGCCCGGATACAGCTCGCTGATGCCGATGCTGACGGTGAACTGCACCGGCTCCCCGCCCTGCGGATTGTCCAGCTGCAGCGCGGCCACCGCCTCGCGCACGCGCTCCATCACCTGGCTGGCGCTGTAGCGGTCGGTATCCGGCATCAGGATGCCGAACTCCTCGCCGCCCAGCCGGCCGCAGACATCCTCCAGCCGCACGGTGGTCTGGCAGCAGGCGGCAAAGCGGCGCAACACTTCGTCGCCGAACGGGTGGCCGTAGCGGTCGTTGAGCAGCTTGAAGTGGTCCAGGTCCAGCATCGCCAGCGTCAGCGGCCGCTCCCAGCGCTGGCTGCGGGCGATCTCCTCGCCGGTGCGCTGCATGAACTGGCGGCGGTTGTACAGGCCGGTCAGCTCGTCGGTATTCGCCAGCCGCTGCAGTTCGGCCTGCAGCTGGTTGGCGGTGCTGATGTCGTGCTTGATCGCCACCATGTGCAGGATGTGGCCTTCCGGCGACCGTACCGGCGCCACCGACACGGTTTCGTGGTAGCTGTTGCCGTTGCGGTGCTTGCTGGCCAGCTCGCCGCGCCAGATATGGCCGGCCGCCAGCGCCTGCTGCAGCTCGCTCTTCAGTTGCGGGTGCTCGCCGAGCAACAGCTCGTCCAGCTGCGCCTGGCCGCAGATTTCGCTGTTACTTAGCCCGGTCATGTTTTCGAAGGCCGGGTTGGCGTACTCCACCACTCCGCTGCTATTGGCGATGATGATGGCCTCGGCGGCGTGATCGATGGCCACGCTGCGGATCGCCAGTGCATCGGCCAGCCGGGTGTTTTGCCGGTAGCGGCGGATGCCGTAGGCCAGCAGCAGATTGACCAGCAGCCAGGTCAGCAGGAACAGCCAGGCCTTGAGTTGCCACGGGCGTAGCAGGGTGTTCTTGTCCAGTCCGACGCTGACCAGCAGCGGCAGGTGGTCGACTTCGCGGCTGGAGTGCAGGCGCACGCGATCATCCAGCGGCGAGCGCAGTTCGTAGCTGTCTTCGCCATCATTTTCGTCACGCTGCAGCAGGGCTTTGGCATGGCTGTCGGCCAGCGGCGCGGCAGGCAGGGTGGACTGCGCCGGCAACTGCGCCAGCACCTGCAGGCGGTTGTCGGTGAAGGTCATGGTGTCGTAGTGGCCGCTGACCACGGTGCGGTCCAGCAATTGCTGGAAGTAGCTGGTGCGGATGACGGTGCCGATCAGACCGATGACGCGGCCGTTGAGCCCGCGCACGCGCTGGGTAACCACCACCACCGTATCGCCGCTGCCGCTCTGGAAGCGCGGGCTGACATAGCGGTCGGCGCGGGTCGGTATCAGCATCGCCTTGCAGTAGCCGCCCTCGCCGGCATCAAAGCCCGGCGAGATCTTGAACGACAGCACCAGACGGCACTGGTTATCCACCAGCAGCATGTCGTAGGCCTGCGGCACGCCGCGCATGGCGCGGACCAGCTTGCTTTCCAGCGCGGTGCGTTCGCTGCTGTCGCGGATGGCGAAGTCCTGTTCTTCCAGCTGCTCGGACAGCATGTTCTGCAGCAGCTCGACATCGCGGAAGTCCTGCTGCATCCACTGGGCAAACAGCAGGCTGTCGGTGCGGGCCTGGGTATAGCCCTGCTCGATAACGGTACGGTATGAGGTCACCAGCTCCATGCCGCCGACTAGCAGCAGCAGGAGGCTGATCAGGATGCCGGCGGCAGTGATCTTCACGCGGTGGGTGCGACCGCTGGCCAGTTGCTGGATTCGGGGCATAAGTTTAGGTGCAAATGGCGTGTCTTAAACCATTCTGGCATGAAGCACGTGTAGCGGCACGTGCGGCTCCGGCTTTAACAGAACATTGGTGCAGTTTATGCAATCGCGATGAAAAAATGTGGTTTTTGGCCATGTGTGGCGGGCCTAGCGGGCCAGCATCAGCCGCAAGCCAAGCGCGATGAACACCATGCCGGCCAGCCGGTCCAGCCACATGCCGCGGCGTGGCGAGGTGTTCAGCCAGCTGCCGGCGTGGCCGGCAAAGTAGCCGAGGGTGGCGAACAGCAGCGCCGCCTGCAGGGTAAACAGCGCGCCTAGCTGCAGTGTCTGCCAGCCGGCGCTGCCGCCGCTGCTGATGAACTGCGGCAGGAAGGCCAGAAAAAACAGGATCACCTTGGGGTTGACCGCGTTGGCGCACAGGCCCTTGGCAAACAGGCGCCATAGCGACGGCTCCGCGCCCTGCGGAGCGCCAGTCTGCAACCTGGTGCCGGCACTGTGCAGCGCCTGCCAGCCCAGCCATGCCAGATAGCCGCCGCCCAGCAGTTTCAACCCCAGCAGTGCCAGTGGCGATGCGGCCAACAGTGCCCCGACGCCCAGCGCCGCCAGCGTGGTGTGGCTGAGACAGCCCAGCGCGCAGCCCAACCCAAACACCATGCCGGCCCGACGGCCGCGCGCGATGCCCAGGCTAAGCACCATCAGATTGTCCGGCCCCGGCGACAGGGTGATCAGTATCGCGGCGGGCAGAAAGGCGAGCAGCTGTTCCGGGCCAAGCAGCATGGCAACTCCTGGTTATCGATGATGATCAGGCAGTCAAAGTCCGGCAAATGCCGGCAATGGCTGCTATCAAGAATGAAATTACAGTTTCTTGCCGAGGATGATCAGATCGCGGCGCACACCGTCCAGCACCGCGACCTGCGGCAGGTTGGCCCACTCGGCAAAGCCGAAGTGGCGGAACAGCGCCATGCTGGGGGCATTGTGGCCAAAGATGAAGCCCAGCAGCGTATCGACACCATAGGCCGGTGCACGTTCGATGGCTTCCTGTAGCAGGCGGCGACCCAGGCCGCGGCCACGGCAGGCTTCATCCAGATAGATGCTGACTTCCGCGGTGCCGTTGTAGGCGGGGCGGCCGTAGAAATCGGACAGGCTGATCCAGCCGGCAATGCGGCCATCCTGCTCTGCTACCCATAGTGGTCTGCGCTGTGGGTCGTGGGCGGCAAACCAGTCTTCGCGGCTGGCAACCGATACCGGCTCCAGATCGGCGGTCACCATGCGGCCGGCGATGGTGCTGTTGTAGATGGCAACGATGGTCGGCAGGTCTTCACGGGTAGCCAGGCGCAGGCTGATTTCAGACATCGGTTTCTCCGGATAGATGGGCAGTGGCAATGCTGCATGTGGTTTTCCGCATTGTGCATGTCCTGCAGGCGGCTTGTGAACCAGCGTCCATGCCGATTTTGCCGGTGCTACTGGCTGATTTTATGGCAGGTACAGTTTCGAGGTTTTGGATGCAAATAGCGACTCGATCTGTAAATCGTAACAAATTTACGAATTACATTAATTTATTACGTAATGAATATTAAAAAACCCCGCGCAGGCGGGGTTGGCAGCTGACGAGGCGGGTGAACTCAGGCGTCGCACCATACCAGCTGGTCACGGCCGGCATGTTTGGCGCGATACAACCGCTTGTCAGCCTGCTCGAACAACTGCGGCCAACTGTGGGCGCCCGCCGGCTGCAGGCTGGCGATGCCGATGCTGGCGGTGAGGTGGCTATCGGCTTGCTCCGGCAACACCCGGACACTGCGGATGTGGGCGGCCAGCTTGGCGGCAACTTCACGCGCGCCGGCGGTGTCGGTATGCGGCAGCAGCAGGCAGAATTCCTCGCCTCCGATGCGAGCGAACAGGTCGCCGGCGCGGGTGTGCTGCGTCACGATGGTCGCCATGCTGCGCAAAGCACTATCGCCGAGACTATGGCCATAGCAATCGTTGATGCGCTTGAAATGATCAAGATCGATGATCAGCAGGGTCAGCGTTTGTTGCTGGCGGGCATGCAGCGCGCACATGCGGCGCGCCTGCTCTTCAAAACTGCGGCGATTGAGCAGGCCGGTCAACGGGTCTTCGCTTGCCTGGCGGCGCAGGCTGGACAGTTCGCGTTCCTGGCCTAGCAGGGCAAAGCAAAGGGTCAGCAGCAGGGTGGCCAGCAGCAGCGGCAGGCTCAGCGCCGGTTCCAGCGGAAACTGCGGCAGATTGCCACGCATGGCATCCAGCAGGTAAAGCACTTCAAAACCGCAGAATGCGGCCAGATAGCCGCCGCTCAGGGTCTGGATGGCAGGGCGGGGATGCTGTCGCAGCAGCAGCCAGGCCAGCTGCGTGTTGAACGCCAGACCAAGCAACAACGGCAGCGCCAGCGATAGCGCCGGCCCTGCCGGCAGAAGCAGTGCTGCCAGCAGAGTGACGGCAATCAGCGGCAATAAATGCTGGCGTTGCAGCAGCAAGGGGCCCGGCAACTCGAGCAGGCTGGAAAAAGCCAGCAGCAGCAAGGTGCACTTGATCAGCAGCAGCAGGTTGATCAGCAGCGCCTGGCTATAGGCCGGCCAAGCCGGCGAGAACAGGGTGCTGGCGTACAGCGCCGCGGCAGTCAGGCTGTAGCCCAGCCAGTAATTGCGTGCCTGCTGCTGTTCGCGCGGGGCCGGCAGCAGGAACAGCAGCGGGCCGCTAAGCAGGTGGAAAAGTGCCAGACAGAAAGTGAGCGTGGCAGAATCGACGAAATTCATTGCAAATAATGCGACAACTATATGTATTTTGTTGCAAATGAAGCATGGTAGCACGGGCGGTAGAATAAAAATGTGCGGCGCAGCATGCTGTTGCGCTGAACTGCTGGCACGGTTGGCCGCATGGGTGGCGATGCTAGAATGGCGCCATGGAACTGTACCGATTACTGCAACAACAGGGCTTCGGCAGCCGCAAGGAATGCCGGCAACTGATCGACTATGGCCTGGTGGCCATTGATGGCGTGGATGCCAATGACTGGCGCCAGCCGGTTGATGCGGCCAACATCCGCACCCTGACGGTGGATGGTCAGGACTGGCCGCTGCTGCACCTGCCGCTGTACCTGCTGCTGCACAAGCCGGCTGGCTATGAAACCTCGCACAAACCGCTGCATCACCCCAGCGTCTACCGGCTGCTGCCACCGCAAATGGCCAATCTGGACATCAGCGCCGTTGGCCGGCTGGATGTGGATACCACCGGCCTGCTGCTGTTTTCCAGCGATGGCCAGTTTGTGCATGCCATGACCTCGCCCAAGAAGCAGGTGCCCAAGCTGTACCGGGTCACTGCCAAGCATCCGCTAACGGCGGAGCTGCTGCAGCGCTTGCGCGATGGCGTGCTGCTGCATGACGAGAATGAAACCCTGCATGCCGACAGCGTGGAGCAGGTCAGCGAATATGTGCTGGACCTGAGCATCACCCAGGGCAAATACCATCAGGTGAAACGCATGGTGGCGGCGGCGGGTAACCGGGTGGAGCAACTGCATCGCCTGGCGCTGGGCGAAGTGCGTCTCGGGGAGCTGGCGGCAGGACAGTGGCGGCATCTCACGACGGACGAGTTGGCCGCACTGGGTGTGGTGACGGGCTGAGGGCCGCTCGCAGGCAATAAAAAACCGCCGGTAACGGCGGTTTTTTATTGGACAGCGGTCGAGATCTCCACTCAGCAGCCCTGACTGAGCGCGATTTCCAGTGCCAGCGCCTGGTGCTGGGCGGCTTTTTCTTCCTTGCCGGTGCTGGCGAACAGCTGTTGCAGTTCGGCATGGGCGCACAGCGTGGGCTGGATCGACAGGCTGGCTTCCAGATAGCTCTGTGCCTTGCCCCACAGTTGTTCGGCACGGGCCAGACGACCCAGCGCCAGCAGCAGCATGTGATCGCGCGGGCGCGACTTCAGCCAGTTTTCCGCGTCGCGCATCAGCGTCAGGCGGCGCGGGCTGTCGATATGTTCGGCCAGCATGCCCAGTTCGCGCGCCAGTTCCGGCGTGGCCTGTTCGTCGTTAGACAGCGCGCCGGCGATCAGCTCGGCGGCCTGGCCGTAAGCCTGCAGGGTAATCAGCTGCTTGGCGGCATCGGATACCAGGTCCGGATTCTGCCGTTCCACTTCCGGAATGCGCTTCAGCCAGCTGCGGATTTCCTGCTCGCTGGTAAAGCCGGCCAGCTGCTGGCGATAGGCGGCCAGACGGTAGCGGCGGGCGCGGTCGGCTTCCAGCGCATCGGCCTTCAGCAGTTTCTCGGTCAGCTGCAGTACCTGCTCCGGCTGTTTCAGCATCAGGCGGATTTTCAGCTCCAGCCGCAGCGCGGAAGTCAGGTTGCTGCTGATGGCGCGGGCGCGTTCGATGGCGGCCAGCGCTTCCAGCGGCTGCTTGGCATCCATGCGGATTTGCGCTTCCACCATGTGGCGTGCCAGCTGGCTGCGTTCCGGCATGCTTTCCAGCCGGGACAGATAGCCGTCGCGTTTGGCGTTGTCGCCGACGCTGGCGGCGGAGCGGGCGGCGATCAGCAGCGCCAGCGCCTGGTTATCGCTGGAGTACTCGTCGTCGATCGACTTCAGCGCTTCGCGTTCGGCGCGCTGGTAGCGGCCTTCAAACATAGCCAGTGCCGCTTCGCGCAAGGCGTGGCGCGAGGCTTTCAGTTTTTTCTGACGCTGGTAGGTGCGCACCTCGGCCGGCAGGTTGGCCGCAATGCCGATCAGCCGCAGGGCGCCGTAGGCCAGCAGGATCAGCACCACGATGGCGACGATCAGCAGGTTGAACGACACCTCCATGCGGTATGGCGGCACGAACAGGATGGCGTAGCCGGTGTTGAGGGTGGAGGCGAGGCCGATCAGCACCGCCAGGGCAAACAGCCCGACAATCCAGAAAACGAATCTCACGGCGTGCTCCCGCTGGCGCCCTGCGCATCGCGCACGGCTTTCAGGCTGGCGGACAGGTCCGGCAGGGTGACGTTCAGTTGCGCGCTGGCCAGTTCGCCCAGTGTGGCCTGCCACTTTTGCGTTGCCGGCGCGTCGCCGTCGAAGTAGCGCTTGGCATACTGGCCGGCGGCGGCCAGGTCGGCCTGATAGGTGGCGCCGTCACGCTGGGTCAGCGCCAGACGGGCATCCAGCAGGCGCAGCTTGAGGTTCTCGCGCAGGAAGAAGCCCTGTTCTGGCGCCAGCAGCAAGGCTTCCGGCTTGTCCATGCGGCGGATGCGCACCATCTCGCCCAGGCTGTGGCTGACATCGGTCAGCAGGCGCTCCCACCACGGCGCATTGGCCGGCAGCGCGCTAGGCGGCAAGCTGTTGGCCAGACGGTGATGGTCGATGACCAGCGGCAGCGTTTCCGCGCCCAGCATCAGGGTGTCCAGTTTCACCGTCAGGCCGACGCTGTCGAGATATGGCAGCGCTTTCAGCGTTTCCAGGTCCTTGGCCACGGTCTTTTTCACCGGGATCAGTGCCGGGTTGTCGAAGCGGCCGAGGCGGTCGCTGACCATTTCCAGCGCGGTAATGGCGCCGCTGACATTGCCGGCCAGCTGTAATTGCTGGCTGGCGATCGCCAGCGTGTGCTCCACTTCGGACAGCAGCCAGTCGCTGCGATTCTTGGTCAGTTCCTGGTACATCGCGCCCAGCGTGGCGTACTGGCCGGCGGATTCGTTGACGCGGGCTTCCAGCAGCGCCAGCTTGGCTTCGGCGGCGCGGGTGGCGGCCAGTGCCTGCTCGGTCTGGGTCTGGATGGCCTTGGTATTGCCGCCATTCTCGGCCAGGCGGGTGGCCAGCGCGGTTTGCGCGGCGGTCAGCTGCTGGCGGGTTTCGATGTACTGCCAGCCGCTCACGCCCAGTGCCGCGATGGCGATGATCAGCGCCAGATTGACGGATTTCTTCGCGGGCAGTGCGCTGCCGCTGTTGACGGAATTGGCTTCGCTCATGGGATACAGGTAACCGCAAGTTGGCCGCATGGCGCGGCCGGGTTAGCAAGGTGGCGTATTAGGCCAGATAACTGAGAGGCATTGTAACGCCCAAGTAGTGGGGCTGCCAGAATTGTGCGCCGGCGCTAACCGGCCAGCAGTGCCGCCAGCGCGCTGCTGCTGCCGTCGCACAGGGCGATGCTGCCGGCGCCGAGCGCCTGCAGCCGGTTGGCAATGCGCGGGTGCAGGGTAATGAAATGCTGTGCGGCCAGGGAGGTGATGCCGGCGCTGGTCGCACTGGCGAACAGCGCCTCGGCGGCCTCGCTGGAGGCCACCAGCAGCCCGGCCAGCTGCCGCTGCTTGAGCAGCTGGTCATAGCGTTCCCAGTCCACCTGCTGGCGCTGGCGGCGGTAGATATCGGCATGGCGGACACTGGCACCGCGGCTGGCAAGGGTCTCCCCCAGTTGCGCGCGGCCATCGGCTCCGCGCACGATCAGCCACTGTTGTCCGGCCAGCTGTTGCAAGGCGGGATGCGCCAGCAGCGCGTCGCTGTCATTGCCTTGTGCCGGTGCGATGATCGGTCGCCCGCTGGCTGCGGCCAACCTGGCGGCACTGCCGGCACCGACACAGGCCAGCAGGCTGGGCGGCGGCAGGCTGGCGGCGATGGCCGGCCAGCCGAGGTCGATGGCGGACGGGCTGACGAAGATCACGCCGTCACAAGCGGCCGCCTGCTGCGGCAAGGTGGCCAGCGCGGCGGCATCGGCCACGGTATCCAGTACGCAGAACGGCAGGCTGGCGATGCCCAGTGCGGCCAGCTCTGCCTGCTGTCGCTCGGCCTGCGCCTGCGGCCGTACCAGTAACAGCGTGGGCAGCAGCGTGGGCGACAAGGTTGGCCGCAGCGTGGCCGGCATATTACTTGGCGGCCTGTTCGGCGATGACGGCTTCGATCAGCGGGCCGGCGTCCTGCTCCAGCAGCTTCTTGGCTACTGCGCGGCCGAGCGCATCGGCGTAGTCGCGCGGCGCGCTGGCGCTGGCGGTGAGCATTACCGAACCGTCCGGATGGGCGACGAAGCCGCCGAGGGTGATGACATCGTCGGTGATGGTGGCAAAGCCGCCGATCGGAATCTGGCAGCTGCCTCCCAGCACGCGCGACAGCGAGCGCTCGGCGGTGACGCAGGCGGCAGTATCGGCATGGTTCAGCGGTGCCAGCAGGGTCATGAGATCGGCGCGGTCGGCGCGGATTTCGATGCCCAGTGCGCCCTGGCCGACGGCCGGCAGGCTCTCGGACGGTGCCAGCTCGGCGCGGATGCGCTCGGCCAGCTCCAGCCGTTTCAGGCCGGCGGCGGCCAGGATGATGGCGTCGAACTCGCCCTCGTCCAGCTTGCGCAGCCGGGTCTGCACGTTGCCGCGCAGCGGTTTGATGGTCAGGTGCGGGAAGCGGGCGCGGATCTGCGATTCGCGGCGCAGGCTGGAAGTGCCGACCACGGCGCCGGCCGGCAGTTCGTGCAGGCTGCTGTAAGTGTTGGAAACAAAGGCGTCGCGCGGGTCTTCGCGTTCGCAGATGGCGGCCAGCGCGAAGCCTTGCGGCAGGTTCATCGGCACGTCCTTGATGGAGTGCACCGCGATGTCGGCACGGCCTTCCTGTAGCGCCAGTTCCAGCTCTTTTACGAACAGGCCCTTGCCGCCGATCTTGGACAGCGTTTTGTCCAGAATCTGGTCGCCCTGGGTGGTCATGCCGAGGATCTCCACCTGCAGCTGCGGGTACAGGGTTTCGAGGCGGGCCTTGATGTGTTCGGCCTGCCACATGGCGAGTTTGCTTTCGCGACTGGCGATGACGAGCTTGTTCATGAACGGCGGTCCTGCAGGGAAAAAGGGATGGCCGCGATTCTAGCATGGCCGCTAGCCGCCACCTTGATACAGGGCAGTGTGTGTAGCTGCAACAGTACGTGTAGTTTAACTACACGAAGCCGGCTTTTTACGGCACGATGGAGTGCGCCATCAGTGCAGCCAGGACAGCAGCAGCGGCATGGTCAGCATCGCCGCCAGCGTGGAGGTCGTCACCACCGCCGCCGCCAGTTTGCCGTCGCCCTGCATGCGTACCGCCAGGATGTAGGCCGAGGTGGCGGTGGGCAGCATGCTCATCACCAGCAGGGTGTGGCGGTACAGGCCGCTGATGCCCAGCAGGTTGGCCGCAGTCAGCGCCACCAGCGGCGCGGCCAGCAGCTTGATGCCGTTCCAGTACAGCAGCGGGCCGGCAAAGCGGCGCAGCGATTCGAAGCGCAGGCCGGCACCGACGGGGATCAGCCCCAGCGGCAGCGCGGCGTCGGCCAGGTGACTGATGGCGGCAAACAGCGGCACCGGCACTTGCAGGCCGGAAACGTTGGCCGCCAGCCCGCTGCAGATACCCCAGATGATCGGGTTGCGGCTCAGCTCGTACAGCATGCCGCGCTCGCTGCCGTGGGCCAGTTGCCACACGGCGAACAGATTGACCACCGGCACCATCGCGCCGCACAGCAAGGCGATGGTGGCGATGCCCGGCTCGCCGGCCAGCGCGCCCATTACCGCAAACGCCACATAACTGTTAAAACGGTAGGCGCCCTGGTTGCCGGCGGCAAACGACGCCTGCGGCAGTTTGAACAGCGGTTTGGCGACGTTGCCCAGCATGAAGGCGGCGACGGTAAACAACAGCCCCGCGGCCAACATCGGCACGCTGGCGGCAAAGTCCAGCTCTGCGCGCGCCAAGGCGCGAAACAGCAGTGGCGGGAACAGGATGAAGTAGATGAAACGGTCCGCTTCGGCCAGAAAAACGGCAGACATAAAACCGCTGCGCCGGAGCGCGAAGCCGCACAGAATCAGCAGAAAGACCGGTAGTAACACGAGGGCTGGATGCATGGCGCTGATTCTGCAGGGATTTGATGACAATGACTATCAGGGAAAACGGAGCATGACAGATCTGGACAAGGACTTGCCCCTGCGTGAGGACCTCGCGCGACTCAACCGCCTGCTGGAGGCGCTGCTGCGCGAACAGGCCGGCGACGATGTGGTGGAGGAAATCCGCGCCATTCCGGCCGGCGCGCTGCAGCACGACCGCCGCGCCGACGAGCTGGTGCAGCGGCTGACACCGGCGGCGACCAGTGCGCTGGTACGTGCCTGCGGCCTGTACTCGCAGCTGTTCAATATCGCCGAGGACCTGCACCATGCCCGCCGCCGCCGCGCGCACCAGCGTGCCGGCAGCGCCCCGCAGCGCGGCAGCCTGTCGCGCGCCTTGTCCACCATTCACGAAGCCGGCGTGCCGTTCGCGCAGCTGAATGCCGCACTGCAGGATGCCAGCGTCAGCGCCGTGCTCACCGCCCACCCCACCGAGGTGCAGCGCCAGAGCGTGCTGGATGGCCACCGTGCAGTGCGCAAGTTCCTGCAACAGCTGTCTTCGGTCGAAATCACGCCGGAAGAAGAGCAGGAAGTGGAAGCCAAGCTCACCCGCGTGATCCACGCGCTGTGGCAGACCACCGAGATCCGTCCGTTCAAGATGACCGTCGCCGATGAAATCGAAAACGGCGTCGCCTACCATCCGCTGTCGTTCTTCCAGTCGATTCCGGCGCTGTACGACCGCCTCGGCAAGCAGATCCGCGAGTTGTGGGGCGAGCAGGCCGACATCCCGTCCTTTCTGCGCGTCGGCAGCTGGATCGGCGGCGACCGCGACGGCAACCCCAATGTCGATGCCGGCGTGCTGCGCCATGCGGTAAAACGGCAGGCCGAGGTGGCGTTCAAGCATTACTTCTACGAGCTGGCCGGGCTGTACCGCGAGCTGTCGCTGTCGCAGCGCCATGTGCAGGTGTCGGCCGGGGTGCAGTGCCTGGCCGCCGCGTCGCCGGATACCGCCATCAGCCGCAAGGAAGAACCATACCGTCTGGCGCTGGCGGCAATCGAAGGCCGGCTGTCGGCCACCGCGGCCAACCTGGGCCTGCCGCTGCGCGGCCGCTGGACTGCCGGCAACCCCTACCGCAGCAGTGCCGAGCTGCAAGGTGAATTGCAGACGCTGATCGACTCGCTGATCGAGCATGGCAGCGCATTGCTGGTCGAAGGGCGTCTGGGCAAGCTGCAACGCGCGGTGGATGTGTTCGGCTTCTACCTGATGCCGCTGGACCTGCGCCAGCACGCCGAGAAACACGCCGGCGTGGTGAGCGAGCTGTTCGCCCACGCCAACCTGGAACAATACGACGCGCTGGACGAGGCGGCGCGGGTACGGGTGCTGCTGCGCGAGCTGGCCACACCGCGGCTGCTGTACTCGCCGTTCCTCGACTACAGCGCCGACAGCGAGAAGGAGCTGGCCATCTTCCGCGAGGCGGCGCTGGTGCAGCGCCAGTTCGGCGACGGCGCCATCGCGCAGTGCATCATCTCCAACTGCGCCAGCGTGTCCGACATCCTGGCGCTGGCGCTGCTGTGCAAGGAGTGCGGCCTGCTGCGGCTGGACGGCGGCGTGCCGGCCATCAGCCTGAACCTGGTGCCGCTGTTCGAGACCATCGCCGACCTGGATGCCTCGGCCGCCATCATGCAGCAGCTGTTCGCGCTGCCGTGGTACCAGCAGCTGCTGAAGAGCCGCGGCGGAGTGCAGGAAGTGATGCTGGGCTACTCTGACAGCAATAAGGATGGCGGTTACCTCACCAGCCAGTGGCAGCTGTATCAGGCCGAGCAGCGGCTGGTGCGCGTGTTCGACGGCGCCGGCATCAAGATGCGGCTGTTCCACGGCCGTGGCGGTTCGGTGGGCCGCGGCGGCGGCCCGTCCTACGAGGCGATCATGGCGCAGCCGGCCGGTACCGTGGTTGGCCGCATCCGCATTACCGAGCAGGGCGAGGTGATTACCGCCAAGTTTGCCGATCCGGACAACGCCACCCGCAACCTGGAGGCGCTGGTGGCTGCGACGCTGGAATCGACGCTGGCGCACGGCGACAGCCGCATCACCGACGAAAGCGCGGTGGCCGAGCTGTCCGGCCATGCCTTCAAGACCTACCGCGCGCTGGTGGAGTCCGATGGCTTCATGCAGTACTTCATGGAAGCGACGCCGATCGGCGCCATCGCCAAGCTCAACATCGGCAGCCGTCCGGCCTCGCGCAAGACGCTGGCCAGCATCAAGGATCTGCGCGCCATTCCGTGGGTGTTCTCCTGGTCGCAGTCGCGGGTGATGTTGCCGGGCTGGTACGGCTTTGGCAGCGCGGTGCGCGCCTTCCTGGATACCCACGGCGAGGAAGCCGGCCTGGCGCGGCTGCGCGAGCTGTATGCCGGTTCGCCGTTCCTGCAGGTGATGCTGTCGAATATGGAGCAGGTACTGGCCAAGGCCGATCTGCAGATTGCGCGCCGCTCCGCCGCGCTGGTGGGCAACGAGGCGCTGGCCGACCGCCTGTTCGGCCGGCTGCAAGCCGAGTACGAGGCGACCTTGGCTGCCTTCTTCGCCATCACCGGCCAGGAGCGTTTGCTGCAGGGCAACCCGACGCTGGCGCGTTCGCTGGACACCCGCCTGCCGTATCTGGATGCGCTCAACCTGCTGCAGGTGGAGCTGCTCAAGCGCCTGCGCGACAACCCGGACGACGGCGACGCGCTGTACGCCATCCACCTCACCATCAACGGCATCTCTGCCGGGCTGCGTAACAGCGGCTGAGCACGTACTGGCGTGGTGACTGCAACGGGCTGCCTGCGGGCAGCCCGTTTTGCTGGCGGCCAACTGTGACAGCTACATGTGGACACATGACGATACAGCCGGCAGAGCTATATCGGCAGGACAATAGCGGCTGAATCCATTCCTTCCGTGCCGAGGTGCCCCATGAACCCGTCCAGCAAAGACATCAAATACCTGGCAGAACACCTGCTGCACACCGGCGTTGGCGGCCTGGCCGAGCGTGAACTGCAGGCGCTGATGCGCATCTCGCGCAAGCTGCAGTCGGTACGGCCGGAAAACGCGCTGCCGGACCGGGGCCCGACCTTCGGCGAGCGGCTGGCCGATCGTGTCGCCGAGTTTGGCGGCTCGTGGACCTTCATCATGATTTTCGGCAGCTTTCTGCTGAGCTGGGCGTTCATCAACAGCGAGCTGCTGGGCACCAAGGCGTTCGACCCCTACCCGTACATCTTTCTCAACCTGATGCTGTCGATGCTGGCCGCCATCCAGGCACCGATCATCATGATGTCGCAGAACCGCCAGACGGCGCGCGACCGCATGACCATGATCCGCGACTTCGAAGTCAACCTGAAATCCGAGGCGGCGATCGACGGCCTGCACAAGCGGCTGGATCACCTGACCTGGGAGCTGCTGTCCGATCTGGACCTGATCAAGCAGGGCCAGCGCCAGCTGTTGCAGCACGGCCAGCCGCATGGCGTGCCGCCGCCGGATAGCGCGGCGGACAACGGGCCGCTGGCCGGCTAGCCGCCGAGGGTATCCAGCTTCAGCGGCAGCGCTTCGCCCAGCCAGCGGGCGGCGCTGGTGTGCGCGGCCAGCTCGTCGGCCTGTTGCGGATGCAGTAGCACCGGCAGCGGGCCGCGATGCTGTTGTAGCAGCGTCTCTACCGCCGGCAACAGGCTGGCAGCGAAGTCGATCTCGAACATCGGCCGGGTGTGCGGGCCGACCTCGCGGTGGATCAGTTGCCCCAGCCAGCAGCCGGCCGGCAGTTGTGCGGCCAACGTGGCATGCAGCGCGGCGGCGAACCCGGCCTGCTGCGGCAGAAAATAGACGTGGGTGTGATAGATGAGCGACATGGGCGATGCTCCGGCCGGAAAGCCGGCATTGTAGCCACGGCCGGCAGCACTGCCTGCCGGCCGGATGGCCACCCGCATCACAGCCAGCGGCCGCGACTGAGACTCTCGGCCTGGTGGCGCAGCTTTTCCAGCTGTTGTTCGGCGCAGGACAACGGGCAGGCCGGCAGTGCATTCCAGCGGCTGGACCAATAGGCGGCAAGGCGGCGTAGCAGTTTCATGATGCCCTCACTGTTGAGTGGTTTCGACAGTTGACAGCCTAGTCTGCTAGTGTTGGCGGATAAATCGCCTTTTCCTTGATGGTTTGTCGAGTAAATGAAAACAATGCCGTCGCCAGACGATGTGCTGGCTTTCGAAGCCGTGGCGCGCTGCGGCAGTCTCACCGCCGCCGCCGAAGCGCTGGGCTGCACCAAGAGCATGATCAGCCTGCGGCTGAAGGCGCTGGAGAAACAGCTCGGTGCGGTGCTGGTGTTGCGCACCACCCGCCGGCTGGCGCTGACCGAGGCCGGGCAGCAGTTGTTGCCGCACGCCCAGGCGCTGCGGCGGGCGCTGGAAGAGGCGCAGCCGGCGGTGGACAGCGCGCAGCAGGCGGTGGCCGGGCGGCTGGCGCTGTCGACCACGGTATCGCTGTCGGCGGTGCTGGCACCGCTGCTGGCGGAACTGGGGCAGCAGCAGCCCAGCCTGCAGCTGATGCTGCAGGTGAATAACCTGGTGCAGGACCCGATCGCCGATGTGCTGGATTTCTGCCTGCGGCTGCGCCGGGTCCACGACGAATCGCTGGTGGCCCGCCCGGTCGGCTGGGTGGAAGAAGGGATCTACGCCAGCCCGGCCTATCTGGCGGCGCAAGGTTGGCCGCAACAGCCGGAAGCATTGCGCGAGCGCGGGCTGATCAGCCACGGCGAACACGAACAGCTGCTGCTGACGCGCGGCGACGACAGCGTGCTGCTCGACTGCGGGCCGGCCAGCCTCAGTGCCGATGCCTACATCGTCTGCCTCGACCTTGCCCTGCGCGGGCAGGGACTGACGGTGCTGCCGGGCTTTCTGGCTGCGCCGCATTGTCGCGAGGGCCGGCTGCTGCGGGTGCTGCCGGAGTGGCAGGGCGAGCGGGTGCCGGTGTTTCTGGTCTACCCGTACCGGCAACCCGTGCCGCGCAAATACCAGGTCCTGCTCGACTTTCTGTTGCCACGCCTGCCGGCGGCGCTGCTAGGGAGCGCCTGAGCGTATTGTTGCCGGCTGGCCGATGCGGCACACTCGCAGGCCCACCTCCACGGATTCGCCATGTCATCCCCTGTTGCCCCTTCCGGCCGCGGCATCGCGCTGTCGCTGCTGGCCTCGTCGCTGTTTGCCATGCTGCCGGGCTACGTCACCCTGCTGGCGCCGCTGGACAGCGTCGCCATTTTTGCCTGGCGCATTGTCTGCACCCTGCCCGGGGTGCTGCTGATCCTGCAGCTGTCCGGCAAGATGCCGCTGTTTGTCGCCAGCTGCCGCCGGCTGCTGCGCGAACCGAAGCTGCTGCTGCTGGTGCCGCTGATGGCGGTGCTGATGGGGGTACAACTGTGGTTGTTCCTGTGGGCGCCGTTCCACGGCCAGGTGGTGGCGGTGTCGCTGGGTTATTTCCTGGCGCCGCTGGTGATGGTGCTGGTGGGGCGCCTGCTGTATGGCGAGAAGCTGTACCGGCTGCAGGCCATTGCCGTGGCGCTGGCGCTATTGGGCGTAGGGCACGAGATCTGGCTGACGCAGGGGCTGGCATGGCCGACCTTGCTGGTGGTGCTGGGTTATCCGCCGTATTTCGTGCTGCGCCGCCTGACCGGGCTGGACGCGGTATGCGGCTTTGCGCTGGAGATGCTGCTGCTGTTGCCGGCGGCGCTGTGCATGCTGTGGTGGCAGGATCCGGCCGCCTGGAGTGTGCTGCAGCAGGGCAAATACTGGCTGCTACTGCCGGGGCTGGGGCTGGTGAGCTCGGTGGCGCTGCTGTGCAATATCGCCGCCAGCCACCTGCTGCCGATGGGGTTGTGGGGGCTGCTCGGTTATGTCGAGCCGGCACTGCTGTTCCTGCTGGCCATCTCCGTGCTGGGCGAGCCGGTGACCGCCGGTGCGCTGCTCACCTACGGCCCGATCTGGGGCGCCATCCTGCTCACCGGCGTGCACACCCTGCGTCAGCAGCGCAAGCTGCGTCTGGGCTGAGACTGTCTGCGGCCAACGTTGGCCGCAGGCTTACCAGCCCGCTGGCAGCTGGCCGAAGCGCAGCTGCGGTGTGCCATGCCAGTCGGCCACGCGCTGCAGGGTCTTGAGGATGTCATCGCGCAGGCGCTGGCTGAGGCGCACGCCGTCCTCCAGATACAGCGCTTTCACTTCGAACACCCCCTGGGCGCGATGCGCCTTGGCATCCAGCCGCCCAGCCAGCTTGCCGCGCAGCAGCAGCGGCAGCACGAAGTAGCCGTACTGGCGCTTGGGCGCCGGGGTGTAGCACTCGATACGGTAGTCGAAGCCGAACAGCTCGCTGGCGCGCTTGCGGTCCCACACGATGGGGTCGAACGGCGACAGCACGCTGCAGGCACTGGCATGGAGCTGCCCGTCTGCGGCCAACGCCAGTTTCGCTTGCAGGCTGTGGTGCACGAAAAAGTCGCCTTTCAGCCCGTCTACCCGCACCGGCAGCAGCTCGCCGCCATCGGCCAGCGCGTGCAGGCTGGCGGCATCGTTACCACGGCGCAGCCGGTAGTAGTCGGCGACCCAGCCGGCCTTCACCAGCCCCAGTGCGCGGCAGCTGGCGCGGATCATGTCCAGCCGCGCTTCCTCAGCGGCGGGCAGATGCTGCGCGTCGTCCCACTCCGGCAGCACGCGCTCGGCGATGTCGTACACGCGCTGGAAATTCTGCCGCTCGCGCACCATCAGCCGGCCGCTGGTGAACAGCACTTCCAGATGACGCTTTTCCGGTTTCCAGTCCCACCAGCCGTTGCCCTTGCCGCCCTGGCGCTCGAAGTCGCGCGAGCGCACCGGGCCGTGGTCGCGGATGTGGCTGACCAGTTGCTCGATGTCGGCGTGGTGCTTCTTCATCCATTCCACCGAGAACTTCCAGCCCATCGCCGCCGGGTTCAGCATGCGGTGGCGCAGCAGGCGGTAGTCCTCGCGTGGCACGAAACAGGCCTCGTGTGCCCAGTATTCGAACAGCGCGCCTTCGGCCAGCAGTTCGTCCAGCCACGCCGGGTCGTAGCTGCCGAGGCGGCTGAACAGCACCAGGTAGGGGCTGCGTGCCACCACGCTGATGGTGTCGATCTGCAGCAGCGCCATGCGGCGGATGGCGGCCAGTACATCGGCCTTGGTCGCCTTGCGCCGCGGGGCGGCCAACATGCCTTGCGCGGCAAGGTGCAGCGCGCGGGCCGCAGGCAGGGATAGCTGGAGGTGGCTCATGATGACATCCGGGCGAAAACACTGTGTGCAGCATAACGCAGGCAGCAGAACACGTTGGCCGCAGTAAAATCCAGAATGGACAAGCGTGGCTAATTGCCGCCACCTTGCTCTAGCCGGCCAGCCGGCGGAACTGGCCACTTGGCTAGGCCGTGTTGCCAGCCGTTAATGCCAATGTTATTTTCCGCCTCCCGATAACCTGCCCGTAACAGCGATCCTGTTGCGGCATAGGAGTGTTCTTTATGTTCTCGTGGTTCGAACGTCGCATCGACCCCTATCCCGATACCCCGCCGGCACAGCCGCCGGCCGGCTTGCTGCCCTTTGTCTGGTCCGCCACCGACGGCCTGCGCGGCCTGATCCTGGCGATGACGCTGTGTACCGCCGGCATCGGTGCCTTTGAGGCGCTGCTGTTCTCCATGCTCGGTTCCATCGTCGACTGGCTCAGCCACGTGGCGCCGGGCGAGCTGTGGAGCAAGGAAAAACATAACCTGCTGCTGCTGGCCGGCATCCTGCTCGCCAGCCCGTTGCTGATCGCGCTACAGGCGCTGTGCAAATACCAGGGCCTGGCCGGTAACTTCCCGATGCGCCTGCGCTGGCAGTACCACCGTCACCTGCTCGGCCAGAGCATGAGCTTCTACCAGGACGAGTTCGCCGGCCGCGTGTCGGCCAAGGTGATGCAGACCGCACTGGCGGTGCGCGACACGGTGATGATCGTCACCGACATCCTGGTGTTCGTGGTGATCTACTTCGTCACTATGGTGGCGGTGGCCGGCAGTTTCGACCGCCTGCTGCTGTGGCCGTTCGTGGCCTGGCTGGCGCTGTACCTGCTGACGCTGCGCTTCTTCGTGCCGCGTCTGGGCAAGGCGGCCAAGGCGCAGGCCGATGCCCGCAGCCTGATGACCGGCCGCGTCACCGATGCCTACACCAATATCGCCACCGTGAAGCTGTTCGCGCACAGTTCGCATGAGGCCGGTTTTGCCAGGAGCGCGATGCGCGAATTCATGGCCACCGCCTATCGCCAGATGCGGCTGGTCAGCGGCTTCGAGGTGGTGAATCACGTGCTGAGCATGGGGCTGATCGCCAGCACCGCCGGCGCCACGCTGTGGCTGTGGAGCCGTGGTGAGGTCGGCATCGGCGCGGTAGCGGCGGCGACCGCCATGGCGCTGCGGCTGAACGGTATCTCGCACTGGATCATGTGGGAGATGTCCAGCCTGTTCGAGCACATCGGCACGGTGCAGGACGGCATCAACACCCTGGCACGGCCGGTGGCGATTACCGACGCGGCGGACGCCAAGCCGCTGCAGGTTGGCCGCGGTGAAATCCGCTTCGACAATGTCAGCTTCGCCTACGGCGGCGAGCGCCCGGTGGTGGAGCACCTCGACCTGGTGATCCGCCCGGGCGAAAAGATCGGTCTGGTTGGCCGCAGCGGCGCCGGCAAGTCCACCATCGTCAACCTGCTGCTGCGCTTCTACGACGTGGAAGGCGGCCGCATTCTGATCGACGGCCAGGACGTGCGCGAAGTCACGCAGGACAGCCTGCGTGCCAATGTCGGCATGGTGACGCAGGACACCTCGCTGCTGCACCGCTCGGTGCGCGACAACCTGCTGTACGGCCGCGCGCAGGCCAGCGAGGCGGAGATGATTGCCGCGGCGCAGAAGGCCGAGGCGCACGAGTTCATCCAGAGCCTGACCGACCCGCACGGCCGTCGCGGTTACGATGCCCATGTCGGCGAGCGCGGGGTGAAACTGTCCGGCGGCCAGCGCCAGCGGGTGGCCATTGCGCGGGTGATGCTGAAGGACGCGCCGATCCTGCTGCTGGACGAAGCCACCAGCGCGCTGGATTCCGAGGTGGAAGCGGCGATCCAGGGCAGCCTGTACCGGCTGATGGAAGGCAAGACCGTGGTGGCGATTGCCCACCGGCTGTCTACCATCGCGGCGATGGACCGGTTGATCGTGCTCGACAAGGGCCGCATCGTGGAGGAAGGCGACCACGCCAGCCTGCTGGCCAAGGGCGGGTTGTATGCGCGGCTGTGGGCGCACCAGAGCGGCGGCTTCCTGGGCGAGGAGCTGGATCCGGACGAAGAGGCGGCGCTGGCAGGTTAATCGCGCCTGCACAGCAAAACAGCCCGGTAAGCACCGGGCTTTTTCTTGCCGCCGCGGCGGCGGTGGCAGGCCGCAGATGCGCAGGATTCTGCAATAAAGTAGTTTCCACGCTACTTTACGTTAGCGTAAGGCTGCGTTTTTGCGCTTTTTGCGCAACAAAAAGCCGTGACCGATGCATAAAAAGCGTCGTGCGGCGGCATATTTCGGTCGGTTGTGAACCTTTGCGACTACAGCTCGGCGATAATGCCGCAGCCCCCATCTCAGGGCGGCCTACCAGACCCGCCCTGCCGTCTGGCACAAGGGCGTGTTTTGTCGGCTGCTCTGCTGTACAACCGCAGAGGTAACCATGTCCGTGCAAGCCCCGTCTTATATCCAGCATCAACGACTGATCAACTGGGTGGCCGAAGTTGCCGCCCTCACCAAACCGGCTGCCATTCACTGGGTGGACGGTTCCGACGCTGAAAACCAGCAGTTGCTGGCACAGATGGTCGCCGCCGGTACGCTCAAGCAGCTGAATCCGGAAAAACGCCCCAATTCCTATGCCGCCTTCTCCGACCCGTCCGACGTGGCGCGGGTGGAAGACCGTACCTTCGTGTGCAGCGAGAAGCGCGAGGATGCCGGCCCGAACAACAACTGGCAGCCACCGGCCGAGATGCGCACCACGTTGAACGGCCTGTTCGACGGCTGCATGGCCGGCCGCACCATGTACGTGATTCCGTTCAGCATGGGCCCGCTGGGCAGCCCGATCGCCCACATCGGCATCGAGATCACCGACTCGCCGTACGTGGTGGCGTCGATGCGCATCATGACCCGCATGGGCCGCAATGTGTACGAAGTGCTGGGTACTGACGGCGACTTCGTGCCCTGCGTGCATTCCGTGGGCGCACCGTTGGCCGCCGGCGAAGCCGACAAGCCGTGGCCGTGCAATCCGGACACCAAGTACATCGTGCATTTCCCGGAAAGCCGCGAGATCTGGTCCTATGGTTCCGGCTACGGCGGCAACGCGTTGCTGGGCAAGAAGTGCTTTGCACTGCGCATCGCTTCCACCATGGGTCGCGACCAGGGCTGGCTGGCCGAGCACATGCTGATCCTCGGCGTGGAAAACCCCAAGGGCGAGAAGTCCTATGTGGCAGCCGCCTTCCCCAGCGCCTGCGGCAAGACCAACTTCGCGATGCTGATTCCGCCCAAGACCTACGACGGCTGGAAAGTTACCACCGTGGGCGACGACATCGCCTGGATCAAGCCGGCTGCAGACGGCAAGCTGTATGCCATCAATCCGGAAAACGGCTACTTCGGCGTGGCGCCGGGTACCTCGGAGAAATCCAACCCCAACGCCATGGCGATGCTGCGCGAGAACGTGATTTTCACCAACGTGGCGCTGACCGATGACGGCGACGTGTGGTGGGAAGGCATGAGCAAGCAGGCGCCAGCACACCTGATCGACTGGCAGGGCAATGACTGGACGCCGGACTGCGGCCGCAAGGCAGCGCACCCGAATGCGCGCTTCACCGTGTCCGCCAAGCAGTGCCCGTCGCTGGATGCCGCCTGGAACGATCCGGCCGGCGTGCCGATCTCGGCCTTCATCTTCGGCGGCCGCCGCTCCAGCACCGTACCGCTGGTGTTCGAAGCCGCCAGCTGGGAAGAAGGCGTGTACCTGGCCGCCACCATGGGCTCGGAAACCACCGCCGCCGCCTTTGGCGCGCAGGGCGTGACCCGCCGCGATCCGTTCGCCATGCTGCCGTTCTGCGGTTATCACATGGGCGATTACTTCAACCACTGGCTGCAGATGGCCGGCAAGGTCGAGCATCTGCCGCGCATCTTCTGCGTCAACTGGTTCCGCACCGACCAGGACGGCAACTTCCTGTGGCCGGGCTTCGGCGACAATATGCGCGTGCTGGAGTGGATGGTTGGCCGCGTGCAGGGCCAGGCCGAAGCGCAGCGCAATGCGCTGGGCTGGGTACCGGAGTACGCGCACCTGAACTGGGCAGGGCTGGACGAATTCAGCGCCGAGCACTTCGCGCAGCTGATGGCGCTGGATGCGCAGGCCTGGCAGCAGGAGCTGGCCGCGCACGACGACTGGTTCACCAAGCTGGCCGACCGCCTGCCGCCACAGCTGGCCGCGCACCGCAGCAAGCTGGCGGAGTCGCTGGCCGGTTAAGCCTGCGCAGCAACAGCAAGGCCGCCCATGGGCGGCCTTTTTTATTGTGTCACGGCAGCGGCCAACGTTGGCCGCAAGGCTGTGGATAAGTTTATCCACAGCAGACGACGGAAATAAGTGCTTAACACTATTTTGTGACCATTCATCGCGTCACAAAACGCTAAGCAATTGATTGATATGGTTTTTATTTTGACGGGCTGACCCGCCGCGCCAGCGCGATGGCCTTCAGGCTGGCGGCGACATCGCCCTGCACCCCGGCGCGGGCATACCAGCGGATCGCTTGTTCCAGATCCTGGCTAATACCGTCGCCGTGCTCGTACATGCTGGCAATCAGGTATTGCGCGCCGGCATCGCCCTGCTCGGCGGCCTGCTGGTACCAGTACGCGGCCATGCGCATATCCTGTTTCACGCCGCGGCCCAGATAGTACTGGGTGCCCAGGTCCAGCTGTGCCACGCGGTAACCCTGCAGCGCCGCACGCATGAACCAGTGCGTGGCCTTGGGTTGCGAGCGTGGCACGCCGTCGCCGTTCTCGTACAACAGTCCCAGCGCGTATTGTGCGTGCGGCAGCTGGCGCTCGGCGGCAAAACGCAGCCAGCGGATGGCCTTGTCGTGATTGACCGGCACCGATTCGCCGCGCCAGTGCATGATGGCGAGGTTGAAGGCCGCGACGCGGTTGCCGTCGGCGGCGGCACGCTGGAAGCGGTCGCGCGCCTGTTGCCAGCGACCGGCCTGATAATCCTGCCAGCCTTCGATATCGGGCAGCGGGGTGGCAGCCCGGGCCAGGCCGCACAGCAGTAGTAACAGCCAAGGCAGTCGCATGATCGCTCCTTTCCCGCTGACAGGGGCCAGCCTTGTCGCTGGCAGTGCGGCCAACCTTGGTCGCTACCCTTGAGGGCTTGGACTGCTGTTGCGGGAAAAAGTCACGACCGGTGTGTTACTCGGCCGCGATTTCGGCGGCAGAAGCAGCCTTCCTCAGTTTTTCCAGCGTGCGCTGGAAGCCCTGTACCCGTTCGTGTTCCAGCGGCAGCCAGCTCATGATTTCGTGTACCTGCTTGATGCTTTCCGCATCGCCTTGCTGCAGCAGCAGGGCACAGGCGTTCATGCCCAGACGCTCGTTGAGCGTCTTGCAGGCGGTTTCGTACAGCAAGCGCGCGGCAGCGGCCTTGTTCTTGTCCTTGGTCAGCGCCACGGCCTCGTCGTTGGTAACCTGCAGCTCGGCATAGGCGTCACGGATGGTCTGCGCCAGCGCCTCGCGCTTGCGTGTCAGCGCGGTGAGCTGCTCGACGTCCTGGTGGGTACGTACGAAGCGCATCGCCAGCTGGTATATCCATTCCGGCCCGCAGTAGCCTTCCAGCTCCGGCGGCAGGCGTGCGACTGCTTCCAGAAAGCGCACGCCGCTGCGCCAGGCCAGCCGGCCGGCGCCCAGCAGTGCGGCGGCCTGGCGCAGCGACTCCTGCGCCTCGGCATAAGCCTGGCGGCCCAGCAGGCTGACGGCGCGGCAGACGTGCGGCAGGAAGGCATCCTCGCCGTTCTTGAACATATTAGACAGCTGGTTGGCGACCTGGTCCATCTTGTCGGTGTTGCCGGCCTCGCTGTGCGCCTGCAGCAGGTCGATCAGCACATCCGGGCCGAAGGCGCTGTTGTTGCGGCCAACCTGTACCGCCTTTTCCAGGAAGTGTGCCGCCTTGGCCGGGTCGCCGGAGTTCAGCGCGCTTTCACCGGCCAGGCACAAGCGGCGGAAGTTGCGTGGCGACAGCGATACCGCCTTTTCCAGCACCGCCAGCGATTCGGCAAACTGGCCGCAGCGTGCCAGGTTGTGGGCCAGCGTGTCGTAGGCGTCGGTGTAGTGCGGTGCTTCCTCGATGATTTCCTTCAGCAGCGCCGAGCTTTCCTCCGGCTTGTCCTGCGCGTGCAGTATGCGCGCCATGCCCATCTTGGCCCACGGAATGACGCGCAGCTGCATGATCTCGCCGTAGCGCTTGGCGGCGGCATCGTACTGCTCCAGCGCCAGGTGGGTCTCGGCCAGCAGCCGCAGCACGTCCAGCTTTTTCACCATGGTGTCGGCGGAAGGCAGCAACTCCTGCAGGATGTCGATGGCCTCTTTCTCGCGGCCGCTCATCAGCGCCTCGTGTGCGGCGCGCAGGAAGTATTTGCGGGTAAACGCCAGGTGCATGCGGTCCAGCAGCATCTGGCTGGAGAACGGCTTGAGGATGTAGTCGTCGGGGGCGACTTCGGCGGCGGCCACCACCCGCTCGTAGCTGCGCTCGCCGGTGATCATGATCCATACCGAGGTCAGCGGAAAGGAGCCGGAGGTACGTAGCTGCTCCAGGATCTCCTGGCCGTTCATGCCTTCACCCAGGTGGTAGTCGCACAGCACCACGTCGAACTGGCGGTTTTTCAGCCGGCTGAGGGCGTCCGCGGCGTTGGCACAGACTTCGGAGCGGGTAATGTCGACATTACCCAGCATGGCGCGCAGCGACTGCCGGATGGTCAATGAGTCATCGACGATCAGGACAGTGGTTTTTTCGTTCAACTCACTCACGAGCGCTCGTTCCCAATGAATCTATGTTGTGGTAGCAGGGATATCGGCAGGTATCCGCTTTTTTAAACTATAAGCTAATGTTGGTAGGTAATTGATTAAGTCATCTGCAAGTTATGACTTTAAGATATTCTGCACAGGCCAATTGTAGTCAATTTGACAAAATCGGCGTGCACCCAGTGTGGTACGTCATACCCGGAGCCAGAGCATGCACTACGAAACCGTGGAACCCAACCATTTCCTCACCCTGCGCAAAACCCCGTTTCCGCACGTGCTGATCGAGCAGAAGCTGCTGGCGATGGCCGGTGGTGGCCAGCAGGGCATGGATTTCCGCCGCAAGGCGCTGACGGCGGCAGGTTGGCCGCATGATGGCCTGACGCCGTTTGCCAAATATCCGGACAAGGCGGCGGCGGCATTCAACCGCATCGCGCGGGCGCTGGCGGGTGATCCGGATTGCGAGCAGCTGCTGGCCGCGCTGGCCGCCGGCGACGCATGAATGCAAAAGCCCGCCATGGCGGACCATTGGCGGGCTTGCCGGTCGCGGTCGCTTAAACGGCGGCGGCCTTGAGGATCACGTACAGCTCGTCCTTGAGCTTCAGCTTTTCTTTCTTCAGGTTCTCGATGTCGGTCGCCGAGGCGGATTCGATGCCGGCTTCCATGTTCTTGATCTGCTGATCCAGATCGTTGTGGCGCTCGAACAGGCGGGAAAAGTGCGCATCTTCGGTTTTAAGCTTGCTGATCAGATCGCGGAATTCCGGAAACATGCTGACTCCTAGGGTGGGGTTGGTTACGCATTGCTATCGGCTTCATGCTAAGTCTGCTGCTGCGGCCGTACTTTGATCCAGGACACAAAACGGCTGGCCGGCGAGACTAGGCTGTGGCTTCCAGTGAATCCAGCAGCCGGTGCAGGCCAGCGGTCAGCGCGCGGATCGCGCTGTCCATATCCCAGTCGTCGTGACCGGGGCGGACCACATTGGAAATGGCGCGCAGTTGCAGGAACGGCACGTTCTCTTCGCGGCAGACATGGAAGAAGGCGGCGCCTTCCATGTTTTCGATATCCACGCCGCGACTGTCGATAAATGGCGCCAGCGCCGCATTCAGCGATGCGCTGCGCGCCAGCGGGAAGGGTCCTTCCGCCGGCAGGTGGTGGCAGGGCAACGTGTGGCGGCGCACGAAATCCATGTCCAGTGGCAGGTGTGCCAGGTGGGTGAAGCCATCCGGCGTGAAGAAGCCCAGATCGGCCTCCACTTCGGAGGCCACCAGCACCACATCGCCGATATTCAGGTCGGCGTGCGGATACATGCCGGCGATGCCGGCCAGAATCAGCAGCGACGGGCGGTGTTGCTGGATGGTCTTGAGGGTGCTGTAGGCGGTGGCGGTCAGGCCGACACCGCTGACCAGGGTGGTAACCCCGGCGCGCTGGAACAGGGCTGCCTCGCTGGCGGTAGGAAACAGGATGCAGATACTCATGGCGGAACCTTGAACGTAGCGGGGCGATAACCCGATTGTAGCTGCCGGCAGCCGCTTTGCCGTGCCGGCGGCGCAGCGGTCAGGCCACGGTGTCGATCAGGCTGCCGATGGCTTTCAGTCCGGCGGCACCAGCCAGCCCGGCAGTGCCCAGGGTGGCGAGGTCGGCGGTTTCCGCCGCGGCGCGGGTCACGCCGACGCCGACGCTGGCGACGCCGCCCAGCGCTTCGGTACTGCCGCTGACAACCTTGCTTACGCCACTGCCGACATGACGCAAGCCGCTACCGATGGTATTTCCCGCTGCAATCAGGCCATTGATGCTCATGATTTGCCCTTTCCCGTGATGTTGCTGGCGTGTGGCGGCATGTGTCCGCCTTGTTGTTGCATGTAGCCTAGTGTGTCGAATGGCGGAAAAACATTGTCGAATTGTTTAAAACCGGCAACAAAGCGGAAACAAAACCGCCCGCGTGGCAGCGCCGGCGGGCGGTCAAAGAGTGCTGTGCGAGCGTGTGGGAGGGGCGTCAGGCGCGTGGCGGCTGGCAGGGTGGCGCCAGGCTTTCGCGATGCAATAGTTGGCCGAAAGCGTCTGCCGGTAACGCTTGGGAAAACAGAAAGCCCTGGCCGAAGTCGCAGCCTGCCTGGCACAGCCAGTCGCGGTGGGCGGGCTGCTCGATTCCTTCGGCCACGACCCGCAGGCCCAGCCGGTGGGCCATGGCGATGATGGCCTCGCACAAGGCGCGGTCGTTGTCGTCTGCCTCCAGCTGATGCACGAAGGACTTGTCGATCTTCAGGTAGTCGATGGCGAATTTCTTCAGGTAGGACAGCGAGGAATAGCCGGTGCCGAAGTCGTCCAGCGACACGCGGATGCCGCACTCGCGCAGCGCCTGCAGCTGGGTGCGGACCTGGTCGCGGTTGTCCAGCAGCAGCCGCTCGGTGATTTCCAGGATCACGCTGTCGCCGGGCAGGCCGTGTTCGGCCAGCATGGCTGGCCACTGCAGCAGATTGGAGTTGTCGGCAAAGAACTGTACCGGCGACACATTGACGCTGATGCGCAGCTGCGGCTGCAGCTGGCGCCATGCGTGCAGCTGGCGGCAGGCCTCGGCAAATACCCAGCTGCCCAGCTCCATGATCAGGCCGGAATCCTCCGCCAGCGGGATGAATTCGGCCGGGCTGACCCAGCCGCGCTGCGGATGCTGCCAGCGCAACAGCACCTCGGCGCCGCTGATGCGGCCGCTGCCCAGCGCCAGTATCGGCTGGTAGTGCAGCTGGAACTGTCCGCTGGCCAGTGCCTGGCGCAGATCCTTGCCCAGTCGCACCCGGATCTGGGCGGCCTGCTGCATCGCCGGGGTAAAGAAGCAACTGCGGTTGCGGCCCTGCTCCTTGGCCGCATACATCGCCTGGTCGGCATTTTTCAGCAGGGTTTCCAGATCGCTGCTGTCGTCCGGGCAGATGGTGATGCCGATGCTGGCCGACAGGTAGGCGATATCGTCGCCCAGGTGATAGGGCGCGCTCAGCGTCTGCAGTATGCGCTCCACCAGTTCGTCCGCCTGCTGCGGGTTATCCAGCGTGCTGATGATGACCGTGAATTCGTCGCCGCCCAGCCGCGCCACGGTGTCGATGTGGCGCACGCTGGCCTGCAGCCGCTGTGCGGCCAACTGCAGCAACTCGTCGCCGGCGCGATGTCCCAGGGTGTCGTTCACTTCCTTGAAGTGGTCCAGGTCCAGCAGCAGCAGCGCCAGCTGCAGGCCATCGCGCTGGCAGCGGGCAATTTCCTGCTCCAGCCGGCTTTGCAGCATGTGACGATTGGGGAGTCCGGTGAGTTTGTCGAAGTTGGCCTGCTGCCAGATCAGCAGCGAATCCTTCTTTTTCTGGGTGACGTCGCGGCAGGACATCAGCACATGGTTAATGCCGCCCAATTCCACGGCGGTAAGCTGCAGGTCGGCATCGAACTGGCTGCCGTCCAGCCGGCGGCAGCGCCATTCCGATTGCAGCAGGTGCTGGTGCTGCTGCAGGTAGAGCTGTTCCATCGTGCTGGATTCGATGCTGTCCGACGGGTGTCTTAGCAGCAGGTTGTACGGCGACAAGCCGACCAGATCTTTGATCTCGCAACCGAACAGCCGCGCGGCGGCGGGGTTGGCATCGACGATATGTTGGCCGCACACCACCAGCACGCCATCGGCCGAGGCGGCAAACAGCGCACGGTAACGCTGTTCGCTTTCCTGGCGCGCGCTTTCCGCCCGCATCTGCGCGCCCAGGTCGATGTCCAGGCAGAACAGCATCAGCTGGTCGCCGGTATTCCCCACGGTATGGCTGGAATGCACGTCCACCAGGTGGCCGTCCTTGTGCTGCAGCTGCAGGTGGGCGGCCGGCGCGCCCTGCTGCCGGGAGAACATCCAGGCCACCTCCTGCCGCACCGCCTCGCGCGCCGGCGGCGGGATGATCAGCTGGTACAGCGAGCGGCCGATGGCTTCCTCCGGGCGATAGCCGTACAGCAAGGTGGAGGCACGGTTCCAGTACAGCACGGTGCCGTCCGGGGAGTAGCCCTGGATCGCCAGCGCGTCGACATTCTCGAAGATGGCGCGAAAGCGCGCCTCGCTGGCGCGCAGCGCCTGCTCCGCCTGCTTGCGGGTGGTGATGTCGCTGATACTGCCCACCATGCGGGTAGGATGGCCGTGCTCGTCGCGCTCCACCACGATGCCGCGATCCTGTACCCAGACGATGCTGCCGTCACGGTGATAGATGCGGTATTCGCTGTGGTAGGGCGCGACGCCGTGCAGGCAGTTTTCGATCAGCTCGGTGATGCTCTGGCGGTCGTCCTCGTGTACCCGTGCCACGAAATCGGCCAGCGGATGCTGCTCCTGATCCTCGGCCACGCCGGTGATCTCGCTCCAGCGAGCGTTGTGGCGCAGCATGCCGCTGCGCGTGTCCCAGTCCCACATCCCCTCGCCGGTGGCCTCCATTACATAGCGCAGCGTGCGCTCCTGCGCCGCCAGCCGCTCGGTAACCTGCTGCAGGCGGGTGATGTCGCGGGCGATGCCCAGCACGCCCACCAGCGCGCTGCCGGCGTACAGCGGCGTCTTGATGGTATGCAGCAGCGCGCGGCGGCCATCGTGGGCGAAGGTCACCCATTCCTCGTTGCTGAGCGTGGCTTTCTGGTGGATCACCAGCAGATCGCGGGCGCGGAAGAAATCCGCCTGCTCGGCATCGACAAAGTCGCTATCACGGCGGCCGATGATGGCGCTGGCCGCGGCACCGTACAGCTGCTCGAAGGCAAGATTGCAATACAGGTAGACACCGTCCGGGTCTTTCAGCCATACCGGGTCGGGCAGGTGCTGCAGCAAGGAATGCAGCCAGCGGGCATCCGCGTAGGGTGACGGTGTGGAATCGGGCATGGCAATACTCTGGAATAGCCGGATGACCGGAGGCGATTCCAGCATAGGAAGCCTGACCGATATTTGCCACGCTGCCGGCATGGGTATGGTCGGCGCCAGAACAGCGTTTTCTGCATTTACCCCTTGTGCGCGGCCAACGCCGGCGGCATTGTGCTGGTCTTGCTCCGGTATTCCCGTCATGACTCTCAGCCGCCATCAGTTCAAGCTCGTCGCCGCCTTCCTGTCCCTGTACCTGATCTGGGGCTCGACCTATTTCGCCATCCGCATCGGGGTGGAGTCCTGGCCACCGTTCCTGATGGCCGGCGTGCGCTTCGTGCTCGCCGGGCTGTTGATGTACGGCTACCTACGCTGGCGCGGCGCGGCCAACCCGACGCTGGCGGAGCTGAAAGGCGCCACCATTCTCGGCGTGCTGATGCCGGCCATCGGCAACGGCTTTGTGACGCTGGCGCAAAAAGAGGTGTCGTCCGGCGTGGCGGCGCTGGTGGTGGCTACCGTGCCGCTGTTTGCCATCCTGTTTGCGCGCCTGTTCGGTCACAAGCCGCGACGCATGGATCTGGCCGGCGTGCTGCTGGGCATCACCGGCATCGTGGTGCTGAACATGGGCAGCAATCTGCAGGCATCGCCCGCCGGCGCCGCCGCGCTGCTGTTCGCTTCCGCCGGCTGGGCGCTGGGTTCGGCGTGGAGCAAGCATCTCACCCAGCCCAAGGGGCTGATGTCCAGCGCCATGATGATGCTGACCGGCGGCATCGCACTGCTGCTGGGCAGCCTCGCCAGCGGCGAACAGCTGGCCGCCATGCCGCCGCTGGCCGGCTGGCTGGCGATGCTGTATCTGGCCATCTTCGGCTCGCTGATCGCCTACACCGCCTATATGTTCCTGCTGCAGCACGTCAGTCCCGCCGCGGCCACCAGTTATGCCTACGTCAATCCGGTGATCGCGGTGTTGCTCGGGGTGTGGCTGCTGGACGAACACATCGGCACGGCAGAAATCCTGTCGATGACCATCATCCTGGCCGGCGTGCTGCTGATCGGGCTGAAGAAGTCGCGCTAGCCACGCCAGCCGCCCGTCAAAAACCGCCCTTCCGGGCGGTTTTTTGTTTTCCGGCCGGCGGCCAGCCTTGGTCGTGCGCGGCCAGTTTTTCGCAATTACCAGTGCTGGCAAACTGATTGGTATCGATACCAGGCAAGAAGCAAATTAACCATGCACCAGCATGGCACTTTGCTACGGTGAAAAGTGTTGGTAGTGCGCACACTACAGACATGAAAACCGTTGAGTACAAGACGGAATGGGAGAACGATGGTCGCACCGCTAGCGTGCAGCAGGCACGCAGGAATCACCCGCATAAAGGAGAGAGACATGGCACTGAAACTGGCCATCAACGGGTACGGCCGCATCGGCCGCATGGTATTGCGCGCCTGGCAGGAACGTTTTGCCGACAAGGGTATTGAAATCGTTGCCATTAATGATCTTGGCAAGCCGGAACTGCACCAGCATCTGACCAAGTACGACTCCATTCACGGCCCGTTCCCGGGTAGCGTGGAACTGCAAGATGACAAGCTGGTGGTCAACGGCAAGGTTATCCAGTTGCTGTCGGTACGCAACCCGGCAGAACTGCCGTGGGGCGAGATGGGCGTGGACATCGTGCTGGAATGTACCGGCATTTTCACCAAGCGCGACAAGGCCGGCTTGCACCTGCAAGCCGGTGCCAAGAAGGTGCTGATCTCTGCGCCGGCCGACGATGCCGACGCCACCATCGTGTTTGGCGTGAACCACGACACCCTGCGCGGCGACATGACCATCGTGTCCAACGCCAGCTGCACCACCAACTGCCTGTCGCCGTTGGTGAAGCCGCTGAACGACGCCATCGGTGTGGCCCACGGCCTGATGACCACCGTGCACTCGTATACCAATGACCAGGTGCTGCTGGATACCGAACACAGCGACCTGCGCCGCGCCCGTTCCGCCGCGCTGTCGATGATCCCGACCAAGACCGGTGCCGCCGCTGCCGTCGGCCTGGTGCTGCCGGAACTGAAAGGCAAGCTGGACGGTTTCGCCGTGCGCGTGCCGACCGCCAACGTCTCGCTGGTGGATCTGACCTTTACCGCCAACCGCGACACCACCGTGGCCGAGGTGAACGAGATTGTGACCGCCGCCGCCAATGGCGCGCTGAAGGGCGTGCTGGCGGTGAACACCCTGCCGCTGGTGTCCATCGACTTCATGCATAACCCGGCGTCCAGCGTGTTCGACGCCACGCTGACCCGCGTGATCGAAGGCCGCCAGGTGAAAGTGCTGTCGTGGTACGACAACGAATGGGGCTTCTCCAACCGCATGCTGGATACCGCCCAGGCCTGGGCTGCCGCCAAGTAAGTTTTGGCCGCTGCCGGCCCGTTGCGGCCGGCAGCCTGCTTTCATGCCGGTAGCCGTGTGGAGACGGTTGCCTCGCTCTTTGGTTTTCTGTTGCTTCTTTGTGCATTGACCCGCTCGCCTGCCCCGCAAGGGCGGGCATTTTTTTTGCCGCCGGCCTGGTGTGGCATGTGGTTCATGCGGCGTGCTGTCAGTGGCGGTGATGAACGCTGCAGACAGCTTGGCCGCATGGCGTTGCGGCCAACCTTGGCGCTGCCGATGCCGGCCACAATGCGGGCCGTCATCGTGTAGCCGGCAGGCAACCCGCCGGCGGCGATGTCGGGTAGCTTGTAGTCGGCCTGCTACTTAGTCGTCATCGCGCAGCGCCGGCATGCGTGGCGGCACCGGCTGGTCGATCACCATCGAGGTCTTGGTGTCGCCGTACTGCATCAGGCGCGCGATCACCGCTTGCAGCGTGCTCATGCTGTCTACCGCCACGCGGATCATCAGCCCGCTGCTGCCGGCAATGGAGTCGCAGGCGATGATCTCCGGCATGCCTTTCAGGATTTCCACCACGCCGTAGTATTCCAGGTTCTTGACCGTCAGCTCGATCATGCACTGGATCGGGTAACCCAGCTTCTCCGGGTGGATGATTGCGCGATAACCGCCAATCACGCCGCTTCGTTCCAGTTTTTCTACCCGATCCGCCACTGCCGGCGCGGAAAGGTTCACCCGGCGGGCAAGTTCCGCAAAGCTCAGACGGCCGTTTTCATGCAGTGCAGCAAGGATTTTGCGGTCGAACTTGTCCATGTTTTCGATTCCAAAGCTTGGATGCCAAAAATAGATTGTATACAAAGTGAAGGGGCCTAAAAACCTTCGATTCACTATTAACCTGAGCGATTATCCTCCGTAAAATTCGCCCCGTGTTGAAGCAGCAGGGTCCGCGCCCGGTTGCTTTGACTTCTGGATCTGTTGTGAGGGTGCCCGCGTCCCCGGGCATCTTTGAACTGTTCTGGTGATCTCTTTGTCCCTGGTCTTTATGGTTGCTGGCGCCTGGCGCCGGTAGCTGACCTCTTCAGGCCTGTCCCCTACCGGACAGGCCGTTTTTTTTTCCCGGATTTGCCCGCCTGGCCGCACGGCAGCATGACGCAGCGCAGCGTCATAAGGTGAAGTGTCATATTTCTGTAACGGCTGCTTTCTATCCTTGCCATAATTGCTACCGGGAGGATTTACGCGCATGCCAGCCAATATTCTGCTTGTCGAAGACGAGCCGGCGATTCAGGAACTGATTGCTTTCAACCTGGTTCAGGCCGGGCACCACGTATTGCGCGCCAGCACCGCGGAAGTGGCGCTGACGCTGGTCAAGAACGCACTGCCGGATCTGGTGCTGCTGGACTGGATGCTGCCGGGGGCCTCCGGCGTGGAAATCGCCCGCAAGCTGCGTGCCGACGAGCGCACGCGCCAGATTCCCATCATCATGCTCACCGCCCGCTCCGACGAGCAGGACAAGGTGCAGGGGCTGGATGCCGGCGCCGATGACTACATCACCAAGCCGTTTTCGCCGCGCGAGCTGCTGGCACGCATCAAGGCGGTGCTGCGCCGCCGCGCGCCGCAGATGACCGACGACGCGGTGGAGGTAAAAGGCCTGCGCCTGGACCCGGTCACCCACCGCGTGCAGGGCAACGGCGACACCATCGACCTCGGCCCCACCGAGTTCCGCCTGCTGCATTTCTTCATGACCCACGCCGAGCGCGTGCATTCGCGTACCCAGCTGCTGGACCAGGTGTGGGGCGACCACGTGTTCGTGGAAGAGCGCACCGTGGACGTGCACATTCGCCGCCTGCGCAGCGCGCTGGAAGGCACCGGTCACGATGCACTGATCCAGACCGTGCGTGGCACCGGTTACCGTTTCTCGGCACAGGGGTAAGTTTTGGCCGAATTTCTCGTTGTACGGCTGGTGGCGCTGGTCGTCATCGCCGTGGTGTCGCTGATCTGCGGACTGCTGTGGGGCGAACTGGTCGGTCTGGCCTTGCTGCTGGGCCTGCTGGTGACCTGGCTGGGCTTTCATCTGTATCACCTGGCGCAGTTGCTGCGCTGGCTGGAACGCCCGGCGCCGCGCCGCGTGCCGGATGGCTTCGGACCGTGGAATACCGTGTTCATGGCGCTGTACCGCCAGGCACGGCGGCAGAAGCAGAGCAAGCGCCGGCTGGCCATCGTGCTGGACCGTTTCATCAACGCCAGCGAGGCGATGCCGGATGGCGTGGTGGTGCTGGACGAATACGACCGCATCGAATGGATCAACCCGATGGCGGTGGCGCATCTGGGGCTGGATCGCCGCAAGGATGTAGGCAGCCAGATCCTGAACCTGGTGCGCGAGCCGGAATTCCACGAATACATGGCCGAGCAGCGCTACAGCCAGCCGCTGATCCTGCGGAGCGCCGGCAGCGGCCCGGAGCTGGTGTTGTCGATCCAGCTGGTGCCGTTCGACATCAAGCGCAAGCTGCTGCTGACGCGCGACATCACCCAGCTGGAGCGGGTGCAGACCGTGCACCGCGACTTCGTCGCCAACGTGTCGCACGAGCTGCGTACCCCGCTGACGGTGGTGGGCGGTTTCCTGGAAACCTTGTCCGATATTGAAAACGTGGATGCGGCGACGCTGCAGCATTTCCTGCCGATGATGCTGGAACAGTCGCGGCGCATGCAGAGCCTGGTGGAAGACCTGCTGACGCTGTCGCGTATCGAGAACAGCCCGCCGGCCGCCGCGCATGACACGGTGGACATGGGCGCGATGCTGGATACGCTGCTGGTGGAGGCCGAAGGCCTGTCGCAGGGGCGGCACCGTATCGAGCTGCTGCGCGACAGCATGCACAATCTGCTGGGTAACCAGCAGGAGCTGCACTCCGCGTTCGGCAACCTGGTGTCCAACGCGGTGCGCTACACGCCGGAAGGCGGCAGCATCACCCTGCGCTGGCGCGAGCTGGACGACGGCCGGGTGGCGTTCGCGGTGGCCGATACCGGTATCGGCATTCCGCCGGAACACCTGCCGCGGCTGACCGAGCGCTTCTACCGTGTCGATCGCGGCCGCTCGCGCAGCAACGGCGGCACCGGCCTCGGCCTCGCCATCGTCAAGCATGTGCTGATGCGCCATCATGGCAAGCTGGAAGTGCGCAGCGAGCCGGACAAGGGCAGCGAATTCAGCGTGGTGTTCAGCCCGGAACAGGTGGTCTGAACCGCCAGCTGGAACCCGACAAGGTTGGCCGCGGCCAACCTTTTTTTATGCGAAAGGAAGACCATGCTGCATCACATCGTGCTGTTCCGTTTTCACGACCGGGTCGACGCCGCCGCCATTGCCGCGGTCGAAGCCGATTTTGCCGCCCTGGTGCCGGCTACCGGCATGGTCCGCGATTTCCGCCACGGCCCGGATTGCAGTCCGGAAGGGCTGGCTCAGGGCTACAGCCACGGCTGGCTGCTGCAGTTTGCCGATGCCGCGGCACGCGATGCCTATCTGCTGCATCCGGCGCACCAGCAGTTCGTCGCCCGGGTGCAGCCGCTGCTGGCCGCGGCGCTGGTGTTCGATTTTGCCGACGGGGCGCCGGCCGTGTAGTGGCTTTGCTTCAGCGTGGCATCGGGTTAGGATGCCTTGTCCGACAAGACTTTCCGGCGTCATGCACGCCCTGTTTCCAGCCTTTGCCCGAGTAGCACACATGAATCGACTGCAAGCCATCCGCCCGTTCGGCCAGCGCATCTGGCTGGACAACCTGTCCCGTGAACTGCTGGCCTCCGGCGAGCTCGCCCGCCTGCTGGCTGATGACGGCATCGCCGGCGTGACTTCCAATCCGGCCATCTTCCACAAGGCGATCAGCACCGACCCGCGCTACCGCGACGAGTTGGCGGCACTGAAAACCGATCCGGCGCTGAGCGCCGAGCAGCGCTACGAAACGCTGGTGATCGCCGACATCCAGGCTGCCTGTGACCTGAACCTGGCGCAGTACCACGCGACCAATGGCGACGATGGCTATGTGTCGCTGGAAGTGTCGCCGGCACTGTCGCGTGACGAGGCCGGCACCCTGGCCGCCGGCCGCCGGCTGTGGGCCGCCATCGACCGCCCGAACGCGATGATCAAGGTACCGGCCACCGCCGAAGGCATCGCCGCCTTCCGCCAGCTGACCGCCGAAGGCATCAACGTCAACATCACCCTGCTGTTCTCGCTCAAACAGGTGGAAGCGGTGTGGGATGCCTACATCGCCGGCCTCGCCGCGCGCCATGCCGCCGGTCTGCCGCTGGGGCACATCAAGGCGGTGGCCAGCTTCTTCCTGTCGCGCGTTGACAGCCTGCTGGACCCGACGCTGCCGGCCGAACTGCAGGGCAAGGTGGCGGTGGCGCTGTCGCGCGTGGCCTACCAGCGCTACCTGGCACGCTTCCACGGTGCGGAGTTCGCCGCGCTGAAAGCCGCCGGCGCGCGGCCGCAGTTCCTGCTGTGGGCGTCCACCGGCACCAAGAACAAGGCCTACTCCGACGTGCTGTACGTGGAAAGCCTGATCGGCGAGGAAACCGTCAACACCGTGCCGGATGCCACGCTGGCGCTGTTCCGCGACCACGGCCATGCCGCCGCCACGCTGACGCAGGAGCCTGAACTGGCCGCCGCAACGTTGGCCGCAGCGCAGGCCGCCGGGGTCGATTTCGACGCCATCGGCGAGCAGTTGCAGCAGGACGGGCTGGTGCTGTTCGAAAAGGCGTTTGCCGAGCTGCTTCAGCTCACCGCCTGAACGTCGCGGCAGACAATCAAAGGCTCCCCGCGGGGAGCCTTTTTGCTGGCGCCGGGCCCGCGCCTAGTGCGGGTCCGGCGGACAGCGGCTGGCCGGGAGGCGGCTGTCGCACAGCTGCACGCTGCGCAGGTATTGCAGCCACGGCAGCAGCTGCGCCTTGCCCGGCGCGAACTTGAAGGCTTTCTGGATCACGTAGAAGCTGTCGTGGCCCTGGATGCTCTTGAACCAGGTGTGCTCCGGTCTGCCGGTGGCCGGATTGCTGGGGCAGGCCAGATACCACAGCGCGTACGGGTAGCCGTTTTCCTTGCCGTCGGCCACCACGTCGTAATCGCTGCCGGGGCAGGAGAAGCGCCACTGCCGCACCACCACGTCGCGGAACGCCTGTGGCGTGGTGACTTTCAGGCCACGGAAGATCTGGGTGGTGATCATCTCGTCCCAGTGCCGGGCCGACTGGCCATCCGGCACCATGCTGCTCATCTGCAGCTGGTCCTGCTGCAGCTGGTAGTCGAGACGGTAACCGGGCGGCAGGGTCTGCTGCAGGATTTCGCCGGGCAGCGGCCCTGCCCGGGCCGCAAGGCTGGCCAGCAGTAAGGCCAGTGGCGCAAGGCGTAACATGGCGGCGTACCGGTGGGATGGCTACGCTTTTCAGCATGGCAAAGCCGCGGCATGCCGGCAAATTGCAAATGTAAAACGGGCCGGGCTATGTTGCCTGACCCGCTTATCTAGCGGCTAGCGCCAGCCGCCGGGGCCGCCGCCACCGTGCCCGCCACCACCGCCGCCGCCGTGGGGGCCGCCACCATCCCACGGGCCACACCAACCGGGGGCGCAGCAGCCTCCCAGCGCTAACAGCAAGGCTGCGGCGACAGCGCAGCCAAACAGCTTTTTCATGCTTCTTTCCCGATATGGCAGTCATTCCGGCGGGCATGGTAGCAAAAGCCCGCCGTGAATCCGGCGGGCTTCATATCCGTTAACAGCAATGCCGTTTCTGATACAGAGTGGCTACATGGCGGTGGCGTGCTGCCGCGTTCAGCGCGGCTTCTGCCCGCGCCGTATCGCCATGCGCTGCCCGGCGGCGTGCAGTTCGTCGCCGCTGATCAAGGCCTCGGCGGTAGGGAACAGCCAGGCTTCCTCGCGCGCGGCATGCTCGCGGTACAGGCGGGTGAATTCGTGAATCTCGCCGGCGTCGAGCGCCGCCAGCGTGCCGGCGGCATAGGCGTTGAGGTCGTCGCGGATGGCGTTCCAGCGCGCGTGCAGGTAGCCGTGCTCGCCCAGCAGCTGTTCGATCTTGGGCGCGGCATCCGGCTGCCGCGCCAGAATCAGCGGGAACAGCTCGTCTTCCTCATCCTGGTGGTGCGCCGGGCCGGCGACCTCGAAATAGCCCACGATGCCGGCGATGGTGTTGCCGACCGCCGCGGTATTGCCGTTGGCCGTGATGTAAGCCGGCAGCGCATCCAGTTGCTGGCAGAACAGCCGCACCTTGTCGTGGCAGGCGTTGAGCATCTCCAGCGGGGCATCGAACGACGGGGCGGCAGCGGACAGCGAATCGAGCTTGAGCATGACAGTCTCCGGCAGAAAGGTTGGCCGCAGTATCGCGCCGCCGGCGGCCGCTGCCTATGATGCTGCTCAATTTTCAGGCAGACACGCCTCTGCCGCCTGCCGGCCGCTTGCGGTAAAGTGCGCGTTTTCCCGCATGACGGAATGCCGTAATGACCGTTCCTTTTAAGGTGTGCCCGCTGCCGCGCGATGCGGCCAACCTTGCCGCCGCGCTGGCGCTGCACGATGCCGCCCATGCGCTGGAAGTGGCGTGGCTGGATGGCTATCCGCTGCCGCGGCTGTGGCCGGACGCGGCCGCCATCGCCGGCGACACGCGCACGGTGCTGGCCGCCTACGACGAGGCCGGCACGCTGTGCGGCTTGCTGGTGGCCGCGCGCAGCGAGGACGGCACGGTGGACATCGTGCGCACGCTGGTGGCGCCGGCGCGGCTGGGCGAAGGCTGGGCCGGCCGCTTGCTGACCGCACTGCTGGCCGGCGAACGCGCGGCGACGGTGATGAGCGCCAGCGGCAACTATGCCGCGCTGCGCTGTTACCGCAAGGCCGGATTCCGCCGTGAGTGCGAGCTGGCCGCGCCGGACGGCCTGCTGCTGACGCGACTGCGCTGGCAGCGCGATGACAGCCCGCTGCAACTGACGCTGGATGACTCCGGCTGGGTGAACGAGGCGGAGTGGCTGCCGTCGCCCAATTGCGACGAGTACGCGCCGCCGGCGGCGACGCCGCTGCTGGTGGTACACAACATCAGCCTGCCGCCGTACCAGTACGGTGGCGACGGCGTGCAGCAGCTGTTCAGCAACACGCTGGACCCGGACGAGCACCCGTACTACGCCGGCATTGCCGGGCTGCGGGTGTCCAGCCATTTCTTTATCCGCCGCGATGGCCGCCTGCTGCAGTTCGTGCCGACCACCCGCCGCGCCTGGCATGCCGGCGTGTCGCAGTGGCGCGGTCGCGAGCGCTGCAACGATTTCGCGCTGGGGGTGGAGCTGGAAGGCTGCGATTTCGAGCCGTTTACGCATGCGCAGTACCGCACGCTGACGGCGCTGGCGCAGTTGCTGCAGCACGACTGCGGGGTGCAGGCGATTACCGGCCACGAGCACATCGCCCCGGGACGCAAGACCGACCCCGGGCCGTACTTCGACTGGGCGCGGCTGTCGGCGGCGCTGGGGCGCACGCTGCCGGAGAATTGACGCCGCGGGCAGTGACCGGTGCGGAAACGACAAGGGCAAGCCGCATGGCTTGCCCTTGTGTGTTGTGGCGGCCAACGTTGGTCGCCAGTGCCGACGGCTACAGCTCGACCTGGGCGCCCATTTCCACCACGCGGTTGGATGGAATCTGGAAGAAGTCGGTGGCGCGCAAGGCGTTGCGGCTCATCCACACGAACAGCTTCTCGCGCCACGGTGCCAGCCCTTCGCGGTCGGTCTGGATCAGCGTTTCACGCGACAGGAAGAACGAAGTGTCCATCAGCTCGAAGCTCAGCTGCTGCTGTTCGCACAGGTCGAGAATCTCCTGCACGTTCGGCGTTTCCTTGAAGCCGTAGGCGGCCAGCACGCGCCAGAAGCTGTTGGACAGCCGCTCGATCTGGATGCGTTGCGCCTGCTCGACGTACGGTACTTCCTCGCTGCGGATGGTCATCAGCACCACGCGCTCGTGCAGCACCTTGTTGTGCTTGAGGTTGTGCAGCAGTGCATGCGGCACGCCGTTGGTGGTGCTGGTGAGGAACACCGCGGTGCCCTGTACCCGATCCGGCGAGTAGGTTTCCATGTTCTCGATGAAGCCTTCCAGCGGAATGGCCATCTCGTTCAGGCGCTGCATCAGCAGTTTGCGGCCCTGTTTCCAGGTGCTCATCATGATGAAGGCCGCCACGCCGATGGTCAGCGGCAACCAGCCGCCGGCCAGGATTTTCACCACGTTGGCCGCAAACAGCGGTACGTCGATGATCAGCAGTGCCACCAGCAGCGGGGCCACCAGCATGGCTGGCCAGTGCCAGCCGCGCAGCGCTACCGAGCACACCAGGATGGAGGTGATCACCATGGTGCCGGTCACCGCGATGCCATAGGCGCCGGCCAGCGCGCTGGAGCTCTGGAACATCACCACCACCGCGATGACCGCGACCAGCAGGCCCCAGTTGATCAGCGGGATGTAGATCTGGCCGATCTCGTGGTCGGAGGTGTGGGTGATCTCCATGCGCGGCAGGAAACCCAGCTGCACCGCCTGGCGGGTGAGCGAGAAGACGCCGGAAATCACCGCCTGCGAGGCGATCACGGTGGCGAAGGTGGACAGCACCACCAGCGGCAGCAGCGCCCAGTCCGGCGCCAGGTGGAAGAACGGGTTGGCGCGCGCTTCGACGTTGGAAAGGATTTCCGCGCCCTGGCCAAAGTAGTTCAGCAGTAGTGCCGGCAGCACGAACAGGAACCAGGCCAGGCGGATCGGCCTGGCGCCGAAGTGGCCCATGTCGGCGTACAGCGCCTCGGCGCCGGTCAGCGCCAGCACCACCGAGCCCAGCGCCAGGAAACCGACGGCACGGTGTTCCAGCATGAAGTCGATGCCCCACAGCGGGTTGAGCGCGGCCAGTACCGCCGGGTTATGCACCACGCCGTGCAGGCCCAGTGCCGCCAGCGAGGCGAACCACAGCATCATCACCGGCCCGAACAGCTTGCCGACGCTGGCGGTGCCATGTTTCTGGATCAGGAACAGTCCGGCCAGCACCGCGATGGCGATCGGCAGTACATAGGGTTTGAATGCCGGGGTGATCACTTCCAGGCCTTCCACTGCCGACAGTACCGAGATGGCCGGGGTAATCACCACCTCGCCATAGAAGAAGCCGCCGCCCATCAGCCCCAGCAGGCCCAGCAGCCAGGCCTTGGGGCCGATGACATAGCGGCGCGCCAGTGCCATCAGCGTCAGGATGCCGCCTTCGCCGCGGTTGTCGGCGCGCAGCACCAGGCTGAGGTATTTGAGGGAGACCACCAGGATCAATCCCCAGACGATCAGCGACAGGATGCCCAGTACGTTGGCCTCGTTGACGGCGAGACCGAGGTGGGGGCTGAAACATTCTTTAAGGGTGTAGAGCGGGCTGGTGCCGATGTCGCCATAAACCACGCCCATGGCCGCCAGGGTGATTCCGGCCAGTGCTTGCTTGTTGTGTGCCTGCATGATGTTTGTATTTTTGGTGTCGGGAGTCGGTCGGCAAGCCGATGTTGCATTGCAAAACGACCACAGGTGAGCGCGCAGGGTACTCCTGTACCGGGGAAACAGCCACGCTGCCCTTCCGCATCAGGGTGTTTTATGCAATTGGAGTAGATGGTTTGCCACAGATGACGGCACGCCTGTCGGCGTGGCGGTTGTCTTGCAGTTTTTGTGATCTTTTTTGATATTTTTCAATAAAACATTGTTCATTGTTTAGCTGTTTTGAGTATGCTGTCGGCCTGTCTGCTTACAGGGGGTCGTTGGTGGCGCTGCGCGTTTTCATTTGCTTGCTGTTACTGCTGTCTGGCCACAGCATGGCTGCGCTGCTGCTTACCCAGCAGCAGCTACCTTACGCCATGCAGAGCGCGGATGGTCAACAGCAAGGCATCGCGCTGCAGGCGGTGCGTTGCGCCATGTTGCGTAGCGGACAACAGGCCAGTATCCGCTTCATTTCCTGGTCGCGTGCGCAGCGGCTGGTGGAAACCGGCGCCGCCGACGGCTATTTCCCGGCCTCGCGCAATGCGCAGCGCGACAGCCTGGCGCAGTGGTTCGGGCCGGCCGCGCCGCAACAGTGGCGCTGGTATCTGCGGATTGACAGCCCGTTTAACCCGCACGCCGCCGACTTTGTGCAGCGGGCCCGTGTCGGTGCCTATGCCGGCTCCAATATGCATCAGTGGTTGCAAGATCATGGTTACCAGATCAGTGTCAGTCCGCCCGGCCACGACCAGATGCTGGATGTGCTGCTGGCCGGTCGTGCCGATGCGGTGCTGGCGGCCAACCTGGCAATGGACGAGCTGATTGCCGCGCGCGGCGTGCAGCAGCAGGTGCGCTCGGTGCTGGCGCAGGACAAGCCGCTGGGCTTGTATCTGTCGCTCAGATTCCTGCAGCAGCAGGGGCCGGATTTCGCCAGCCGCCTGCAACAGGCGATGCACGACTGCTATCAAGCGCCTTCTTGATCCGGGGGCTTGCCGGCTCGGCGCACGACCGGCAAGGTGGCGACGCCGGGATACGCCGGATCATCAGGACACGCTTGTCATGGATTTCACCCGTCAACAACTCGATAGCCAGCAGCTGTACCGGCTGCTGACCTCGCTGGTCCTGCCGCGGCCGATTGCCTGGATCAGTACCGTCGGGCCGGACGGTGCGGCCAACCTTGCGCCGTATTCCTTTTTTACCGTCGCCAGCCTGGCGCCGCCGGTGCTGCTGGTGAGTCAGGTCAATCCGCGTAACGGCCACGACAAGGATACGCTGCGCAACCTGCGCGCCACGGGCGAGTGCGTGGTGAATATCGTCAGCCACGGTCTGGCCGCTGCGATGAATGCCAGCTGCGCAGCTCTGCCCTACGGCGAGAGCGAGTTTGCCGCGGCCGGCATCGCCCCCTGCGCCAGCCGGCTGGTGGCCGCTCCGGGGGTGGCGCTCGCGCCGGCGCGCATCGAATGCCGCTTGCGCGAGATACAGCAGATCGGCAGCGGGCCGCTGGGCGGCACCTTGATGCTGCTGGATGTGCTGGGCATTAGCGTCGATGATGCGGTGCTGCGCGATGGTATGGTGGACAGCCAGCTGCTCGATGCCATTGGCAAGCTGGGCGGCGATGGTTACAGCGCCACCCGCGAGCGTTTCGACATGCCGCGACCCGGCTGACAGCACGGTATGGGTGCCATGCTTTCGCGCAGGCATGGCAAACCGCTACAATCGCGGCTGTTTCGCAGAAATTTCAAGGACCAGCCATGCGCGCCTCGCAGTTTTTCATTTCCACCCTGAAGGAAGCCCCCGCCGATGCCGACATCGTCAGCCAGAAGCTGATGCTGCGTGCCGGCTTCATCCGCAAAGTTGCCGCCGGTGTCTATAACTGGATGCCGATGGGCCTGCGCTCGCTGCGCAAGGTGGAAAACATCGTGCGCGAGGAAATGAACCGCGCCGGCGCCATCGAGCTGGTGATGCCGATGGTGCAGCCGGCCGGGTTGTGGCAGGAAACCGGCCGCTTCGACGGCATGGGCGCCGAGCTGCTGCGCTTCAAGGATCGCCACGAGCGCGATTTCGTGATCCAGCCGACGTCCGAAGAAGTGATCACCGACATCGCCCGCAACGAGCTGCGCAGCTACCGCGCGCTGCCGAAGAACTTCTACCAGATCCAGACCAAGTTCCGCGACGAGCGCCGTCCGCGCTTCGGCGTGATGCGCGGCCGCGAGTTCACCATGAAGGATGCCTACTCCTTCGACCGCAGTGCCGAGGATGCCGGCAAGAGCTACGACAATATGTTCGCCGCCTACTGCCGCATTTTCGACCGCCTGGGCCTGACTTACCGCGCGGTGGCGGCCGATACCGGCGCCATCGGCGGTGACCGCTCGCACGAATTCCAGGTGATCGCCGAAACCGGCGAAGACGCCATCGTCTACTGCCCGACTTCCGACTATGCGGCCAACATCGAGTTGGCCGAAGCGGTGGCACCGGCCGGCGAGCGCCCGGCTGCCAGCCAGCCGCTGACCAAGGTGCACACCCCGGGGGTGAAGACCATTGCCGATCTGGTGACCTTCCTGAACATCGACATCAAGGACACCGTGAAGGCGTTGGTGGTGGAAGGCGAGGAAGAAGGTACCGCCGTGTTGATGCTGGTGCGTGGCGATCACGAGCTGAACGAGGTGAAGGCCGAGAAGATCGCCGGCATCAAGAAGCCGCTGACCATGGCCACGCCGGCACTGATCAACCGCGCCTTCGGCGCCAATCCGGGCTCGCTGGGTCCGGTGGGCTTCAACGGCCGCATCATCGCCGACCGTACCGTGGCCAAGATGGCCGACTTCGTGATCGGTGCCAACGAGGATGACCAGCACTACACCGGCGCCAACTTCGTGCGCGACTGCGTGGAGCCGGAAGTGGCCGATATCCGCAACGTGGTGGTGGGCGATGCCTCGCCGGACGGCAAGGGCGAGCTGGCGATCCAGCGCGGCATCGAGGTAGGTCACGTGTTCTATCTGGGTACCAAGTACTCCAAGGCGATGGATGCTACTTTCCTCGACGAAGACGGCAAGCCGAAACACTTCGAGATGGGCTGCTACGGTATCGGCGTGACCCGTATCCTCGGTGCCGCCATCGAGCAGAACTTCGACGACAAAGGCATGATCTGGCCGGATGCCATCGCACCGTTCAACGTGGTGATCTGCCCGGTGGGTTACGACCGTTCCGAGGCGGTAAAGGCTGCCGCCGACCAGCTGTACGGCGAGCTGCAGGCGAAGGGCGTGGACGTGATCATCGACGACCGTGGCGAGCGCCCAGGCGCGATGTTCGCCGACTGGGAGCTGATCGGTGCGCCGCATCGCGTCACCATCGGCGACCGCGGCCTGAAAGAAGGCAAGGTGGAATACCAGCACCGTCGCGACAGCGAAGCCACCGCCGTGGCGGCTGCCGACATCCTGTCCCATCTGCTGGCGAAACTGGACTAAAACTCAGTCATGAACGCCCCGCGCCTTTTCCTGCTGCTTGCCACGTTGGCCGCAACGCCAGCGTGGGCCGGTGCGCAGCGGGAAGAGGCGCTGGCGGCCAACGTCGCCTCGGCGATGTCGCGCAGCGTGTCCGACATCAATGCGCCGCGGCTGGTGTTCGACAACCCGCGCGAAGGGCCGTTGTGGCTGGCGGAGATGTCGCGCCGGTTGCAGTCGCGGCTGCCGGATCAGTGGATGCGTGAACGCTTGCTGACTGCTGTGCAGTACGAGGCCACCCGTGCCGGGCTGGACCCGCAGCTGGTACTGGGGCTGATCCAGGTGGAAAGCGGCTTCAACAAGTACGCGATCTCGCCGGTGGGCGCGCGCGGGCTGATGCAGGTGATGCCGTTCTGGGTGCGTAACATCGGTGCGGCCAACCATAACCTGTTCGATCTCACCACCAATCTGCGTTACGGCTGCACCATCCTGCGCCACTACCTCGATATGGAAAACGGCAACCTGTTCCGCGCGCTGGGCCGCTACAACGGCAGCCTGGGGCAGGCGGAGTATCCCAATCTGGTGGTGGGTGCCTGGCAGCGGCACTGGCAATGGTTGCCTGCCGGCAGCGACAAAGTCGCCGCCGTGCCGTAAGCGGCAAACAAAAAAGCCACCGTCCCGGTGGCTTTTTTCATGCTGCGGCTGACAGGGTTGGCCGCATCAGGCGCGTTCGCCCTTGGCCAGGGTAATCAGCCGGGTGCCGGCCAGCCGGTCGTGCAGGTACTGGCGATCCGGGTCGGTCAGCGGCCACAGCAGCGGCAGCAGCCACCAGCACATCGCGATCCACATCGACACACGGGTATCGCCGGAGGCGCGTTGCCAGGCGAGGAAGGAAATGACCGGCACGCCGACAAACAGCAGCAGCGCGGCGCAGAAGCGCACCGCGGCATGCTGCCAGCCCAGCCGGCTGCCATCACGCAGCACCAGCTTGAGGCGCCAGGTCTTCATCGCCGGCGTCTGCCCGCTTTTTACCCAGCAGTAGCCGAAATAACCGAACAACACGCCGGCCATTCCCAGACGATAGAGCCATTCCACTACCGCGGCATGATTGCTCCATGCCAGCAAGGGGGTGAACACCGCGGCAGTGGTAAACACGATGGCGGCCAGTAATAGCAGTTCGTAGAACAGGCTGGCAAAACGGCGGCCAAAACCCGGGGCGGAAGCAGATGTCATGAGGGGAGAATCACCGTCGGAAAAGGTTGGCCGCAGGCGCAGCCAACACAGCATGTTACCAAAGCGGGCATACGCCGCCTACCCCTGTAAAAGTGGCTGTTTTTGCATGTTTTTGCCGCTTTTTTGCACCTGCACAAAAGCGCTTGACCGGCCTTTCGGTCTTAAGCTAAGTTCGTTCATCACGGGACAAAAATAACCTGAATATAAAGAGGCAAAGATGCAGATATCGGGCGCGGAGATCGTAGTTCGCAGCCTGCAGGAAGAAGGAGTCGAATTTGTTTTCGGCTACCCCGGCGGCGCGGTACTCGAAATTTATGACGCAATTTTCCGGCAGCAGGAATTCAAGCACGTACTGGTCCGCCACGAGCAGGCCGCGGTACATGCTGCTGATGCCTACTCGCGTTCCAGCGACAAGGTCGGCGTGGCGCTGGTCACTTCCGGTCCGGGTGCAACCAATGCGGTAACCGGCATTGCGACGGCTTACATGGATTCGATTCCGATGGTGGTGATTTCCGGCCAGGTGCCGACACCCGCCATCGGTCTGGATGCGTTCCAGGAAGTGGACATGGTGGGGATCACCCGCCCGTGCGTGAAGCACAACTTCCTGGTGAAAGACATCAACGAGCTGGCCGCCACCATCAAGAAGGCGTTCTACATCGCCAAGACCGGTCGCCCCGGTCCGGTGGTGGTGGATGTGCCCAAGGATGTGACCCAGGCCAAGGCCGAATTCCACTATCCGGAAAGCGTGAGCATCCGCTCCTACGTGCCGGTGACCCGCGGCCATCCGGGCCAGATCAAGAAAGCCGTCAACCTGCTGGCCGAAGCCAAGCGCCCGTACATCTATGTCGGCGGTGGTGCGGTGCAGGGCGATGCCGCGGCCGAAGTCACCGAGCTGGTGAAAATGCTGGGCGTGCCGTGTACCAACACCCTGATGGGTCTGGGCGCCTATCCGGGGCAGGATCAGCAGTTCCTCGGCATGCTGGGCATGCACGGTACTTACGAAGCCAATATGGCGATGCAGTACTGCGATGTGCTGATCGCCGTGGGCGCGCGCTTCGACGATCGTGTGATCAGCATTCCGTCGCACTTCCTGTCGCAGCCGAAGAAGATCGTGCACATCGACGTGGACCCGTCTTCCATCGCCAAGCGCGTGAAGGTGGATGTACCCATCGTCGGCGACGTAAAGCACGTGCTGCGCGACATGATCGACCTGTTCAAGCAGACCGGTCTGAAAACCAACGAGCAGCACCTGAACAACTGGTGGAAGCAGATCGAGGAATGGCGCAGCTATAACAGCCTGCTGTACACCCCGTCCACCGAGCTGATCAAGCCGCAATACGTGGTGCAGAAGCTGTACGAGATTACCGGCGGCGATGCCATCATCACCTCCGACGTGGGCCAGCACCAGATGTGGGCGGCGCAATACTACCCGTTCAAGCGTCCGAAGCAGTGGCTGAACTCCGGCGGCCTCGGCACCATGGGCTTCGGTCTGCCGGCCGCCATCGGCGCACAATTGGCCAATCCGGATGCGCAAGTCGCCTGTATTACCGGCGAAGGCTCCATCCAGATGAACATCCAGGAGTTGTCGACGGCCAAGCAGTACCACACCCCGGTGAAGGTGATTGCGCTGAACAACCGCTATCTGGGTATGGTTCGCCAGTGGCAGGAGTTCTTCTACGGCACTCGTTACTCCGAGTCCTATATGGACGCGCTGCCGGACTTCGTGAAGATCGCCGAAGCCTACGGTCATGTCGGTTTCAAGGTGGAAAACCCGGCCGACGTCGAGCCGGTGTTGCGCGAAACCTTCAGTCCGGCACTGAAAGAGCGTCTGGTGTTCCTGGACTTCCGTACCGATCAGTCCGAGAACGTGTTCCCGATGATCCAGAACGGCAAGGGGCTGGACCAGATGGACTTGCCGCCGCACATGCGCGAGCTGCAGATTGCTCCGTTCGAGAACAACCGTGACTACGGCAACATGTGCTGAGGCGTAAGAATGCGACATATCCTTTCTATCCTTCTGGAAAACGAAGCGGGCGCACTCTCGCGAGTAGTAGGACTTTTTTCCGCCCGCGCATACAATATCGATTCGCTGACGGTGTCGACTACCGAAGATCCGACACTGTCGCGCATGACTATCGTCACCCACGGGTCTGACGAAGTCATCGAACAGATCACCAAGCAGCTCAACAAGCTGATCGAGGTGGTCAAGGTGATTGACCTCAACGAGTCCGACCATATCGAACGCGAGATGATGTTGATCAAGGTCCGTGCCACCGGCAAGGACCGTGAAGAAATGAAGCGCATGGCGGATATCTTCCGCGGTCGCATCATCGACGTGACGGAAAAGACCTACACCATCGAGCTCACTGGTACCAGCGACAAGCTCAACGCCTTTATCGAGGCGATCGACCGTTCAGTGATCCTGGAAACGGTGCGTACCGGTGCATCCGGCATTGGCCGCGGCGAACGTATTTTGAAGATCTGATATCACCAGGGCGGCTACCCGCTGCCCGAGAACAACTAGGGACATGAAATGAAAGTTTTCTACGACAAAGACGCTGACCTCTCCATCATCAAGGGCAAGCAGGTCGCCATCATCGGTTACGGCTCGCAAGGCCATGCCCATGCGCAAAACCTGAAAGAGTCCGGCGTTAACGTGATCGTCGGTCTGCGCAAAGATGGCGCATCGTGGAAAAAAGCCGAGGCCGCTGGCCATCAGGTAAAAGAAGTTGCCGACGCAGTGAAAGCTGCCGACGTAGTCATGATCCTGCTGCCGGATGAATCCCAGCCGGACGTGTACAACAAGGAAATCGCGGCCAACATCAAGCAGGGTGCTGCGCTGGCCTTCGCACACGGCTTCAACGTGCATTACAACCAGATCGTGCCGCGCGCAGACCTGGACGTGATCATGATCGCCCCGAAAGGCCCGGGTCACACCGTGCGTTCCGAGTACGTGAAGGGTGGTGGTGTGCCGACCCTGATCGCCGTATACCAGGACAAATCCGGCAAGGCGCGTGACATTGCCCTGTCCTATGCTGCGGCCAACGGCGGCACCAAAGGCGGCGTGATCGAAACCAACTTCCGCGAAGAAACCGAAACCGATCTGTTCGGTGAGCAGGCAGTACTGTGCGGCGGCGCGGTTGAACTGGTGAAAGCCGGTTTCGAAACCTTGACCGAAGCCGGTTACGCGCCGGAAATGGCCTACTTCGAGTGCCTGCACGAACTGAAGCTGATCGTGGACCTGATGTACGAAGGTGGCATCGCCAACATGAACTACTCCATCTCCAACAATGCGGAGTATGGCGAGTACGTGACCGGCCCGGAAGTGGTGACCTCCGCCACCAAGGAAGCGATGAAAAAAGCGCTGTACCGCATCCAGTCCGGCGAATACGCCAAGATGTTCATCCTGGAAGGCAAGACCAACTACCCGAGCATGACTGCCCGCCGTCGCCTGACCGCCGATCATCCGATCGAGAAGGTTGGTGCCGAGCTGCGCGCAATGATGCCGTGGATTGCCAAGAACAAGCTGGTTGACCAGTCCAAGAACTAATCTGGGCCGTTTCCAGTCAAGCAAAGCCGGACAATGTCCGGCTTTTTGCATTTCAAGGCACGCTATGACTTTTGCGGTGCCGCTGGCCGTTTTAGAATGGGCGGCTGACTGCGGCCAACCTTTGGCCCTCACCGATCAACCTGTTGCCAACAATAACGACTAGGGCTATCCCATGCATATTGATCCGGCCCCGAACAAGCCTTCCCTGCGCCGTCAGGGCATTTATCTGCTTCCCAACTCCTTTACCCTGGCCGCGCTGTTTTCCGGGTTCTATGCCATCGTGCAGGCGATGAACCAGAACTTCGAACATGCGGCGGTGGCGATCTTCATCGCCATGATTCTTGACGGCATGGATGGCCGTGTCGCCCGGCTGACGCACAGCCAGAGTGCCTTCGGCGCCGAGTTCGATAGTCTCTCCGACATGGTGAGCTTCGGCGTGGCGCCAGCGTTGGTGGCCTATGAATGGATGCTGAAGGATCTGGGCAAGCTGGGCTGGATGGTCGCCTTCATTCATTGTGCCGGCGCGGCACTGCGTCTGGCGCGCTTCAATACCATGATCGGCTCCACTGACAAGCGCTGGTTCATCGGGCTGCCCAGTCCAGCGGCGGCCGCGTTGGTGGCTGGCCTGGTGTGGATCTGCCATGCCTACGGTTACAACGACATGCCGGGGCTGAAGTGGCTGGCGCTGGGCTTTACCGCCTTCTCCGGTATTACCATGGTGACCAATGTGAAGTTCTGGAGCTTCAAGGAGATTCACCTGCGCCGTCGCGTGCCATTCGTGATGCTGCTGGCGCTGGTAGTTGCTTTGCTGCTGCTGATGTCCGAGCCGCCGCTGGTGTTGTTCGGTTTCTTTGTCTGCTATGCCTTGTCCGGCTATGTGATGGCGTTGCTGGCCATGGGTAAGAAGACACCGCCGGTAGCAAGCGAGTGATGGTTGTCCAATAGCGGGCTAAAACAGTCGGGTAAACCTGAAAGGCGCTTCGGCGCCTTTTGTTTTGTCTTAAATTCTACATGTTGTCTAATTTTATGGTTTGGACAACGTGCGTTTTGTGATTTGTGTAAATTTTTGACGATTGCGTTTGACACAATGTCGCGAATTTCGGTAGATTGAAACCAAGGACAAACAGGAGAGCAGTATGCAATTGGACATCGAGCGTCTAATCGAGGATTTTGGCGGCCCGGGCGTGCTCGCGGAGGCATTAACGGCCAGCTTTCCCGATGAGCCGGTGACCCGTGCTGCTGTCTATAAATGGCGCGAACGCGGCACTCTGCCGCTGGCGCAGCTGAACAAGCTGGCGCAACTCGCCGTACAACAAGGCAAGAGATTCGATTTCAACGACTATCTGACCGGGGCTGCCGCTTCGGCTCAAGGGAGATCACCAGACATGGGCGACCGTCTTTACATTTTCGATACCACCTTGCGTGATGGCGAGCAGTCGCCGGGCGCAGCCATGACCAAAGAAGAAAAAGTACGCATCGCCCGCCAGCTGGAACGTCTGGGTGTCGATGTGATCGAGGCCGGTTTTGCTGCCGCCAGTCCGGGCGATGCCGACGCGATTCGCGCCATTGCCGAAGTGGTGAAGGAATCCACCGTCTGTTCGCTGGCGCGTGCCAACGAGCGCGACATCCGCGCCGCTGGCGAGGCGATCGCCCCGGCGGCGAAAAAACGTATCCATACCTTTATTGCCACCAGCCCGATCCATATGGAGAAGAAGCTGCGCATGACCCCGGACGAAGTGGTCGAAGCCGCGGTCAAGGCAGTGAAGCTGGCGCGTGAATACACCGACGATGTGGAATTCTCTGCCGAAGACGCGCTGCGCTCCGATATCGACTTCCTCGCCCGCATCTTTGGCGAAGTGATCAAGGCCGGCGCCACCACCCTCAACGTACCGGATACCGTCGGTTACGCGGTGCCGCGTATTACCGAGGCGTTCTTCCGCGAGCTGATTGCCAAGACGCCGGGCGGCGACAAGGTGGTGTGGTCGGCGCATTGCCACAACGATCTGGGCATGGCGGTAGCCAACAGCCTGGCGGCAGTGCTGGGCGGCGCGCGCCAGGTGGAGTGCACCATCAATGGCCTCGGCGAACGTGCCGGTAACGCCGCGATGGAAGAAATCGTGATGGCGGTGCGCACCCGCAAGGACGTGTTCGGCGTGGAAACCGGCGTCGATGCCACCCAGATCGTGCCGGCATCCAAGCTGGTGTCCACCATCACCGGCTACCCGGTGCAGCCGAACAAGGCCATCGTCGGCGCCAACGCCTTTGCCCACGAGTCCGGCATCCATCAGGATGGCGTGCTGAAGCATCGCGAGACCTACGAAATCATGTCGGCCGAGTCGGTGGGCTGGACCGCCAACCGCCTGACGCTGGGTAAACTGTCCGGTCGCAACGCCTTCCGCACCAAGCTGCAGGACCTGGGCATCGTGCTGGATAGCGAAGAGGCACTGAACGCCGCTTTTGCCCGCTTCAAGGAACTGGCCGACAAGAAACGCGAGATTTTCGACGAAGACTTGCACGCACTGGTGTCCGACCAGCTGGTGACCGTCGAGCAGGAAGACTACAAGTTCGTGTCGCTGAAAGTGGCGACCGAGACCGGCGAAGCACCGCAGGCGCAGATCGTGTTCGTGGAGCACGGCAACGAGCAGCGTGCCGAGTCCACCGGTTCCGGTCCGGTCGATGCTGCCTTCAAGGCCATCGAAAGCGTGGTGAAGAGCGATGCCGAGCTGGAGCTGTACTCGGTGAACGCCATCACCAAGGGTACCGAGTCGCAGGGCGAAGTGACGGTGCGTCTGGCCAAGGATGGCCGCATCGTCAACGGCCAGGGCGCCGACACCGACATCATCGTCGCCAGCGCCAAGGCCTACCTGGCGGCACTGAACAAACTGCATAGCAAAACCGAGCGCGTGCACGCACAAGGCCCGGTTTAACGAGCGCGCAAACGCGGCGGCAGGACGTCCTACCCGGAAAGGTTGGCCGCGGCGTTAAAGATCGAAGGCTCACAAGGCCGCCCTATACAGGTGGCTGCCCCAACAGGCAGACGCCGACCGCCGACCCACGAGGTCGGCGATGTCGCGTCTGCCTGTTGTCATTTACCTGCTGCCGCATTAACCGGCGCAGCAACGCATAGAGAGGCATTTCGTGGCACAAGGTTATTTCATCACCGGCACCGATACCGAGATCGGCAAGACCCACAGCGCGGTCAAGCTGGTGCAGCATTTCCAGGCACAGGGCAAGCGGGTGCTGGCGATGAAGCCGGTCGCGTCGGGTTGCGAAGTGCAGCCGGATGGCAGCCTGCTTAACGATGATGTAGTGCGGCTGGTGGCGGCCACCGGCCAGACCGATCTGGCGCTGATGAATCCGTACCGCTTCCTGCCGCCGGTATCGCCGCATATTGCCGCGCGTGAAGCCGGCGTGAACATCGATCTAGACCTGATCGCCGCGCATTACCGGCAGTTGGCCGCCGATGCCGACGTGGTGCTGGTGGAGGGCGCGGGTGGCTGGCTGGCACCGTTGTCCGACGCTTTCAAGATGCAGGATCTGGCACAGCAGCTGCAGTTACCAGTGATTCTGGTGGTGGGCATGCGGCTGGGCTGTATCAACCATGCGCTGCTGACGGCCCAGGCCATTCGTGCCGCGGGTTGCGAGCTGGCCGGCTGGATCGCCAACCGCGTGGTGCCGAACCAGCTGGCCTACGCCGATAACCTGGCGACGCTGGTGCAACATCTGGGCACGCCATTGCTGGAGCTGCCATTCGAGGGCTAAGGGCAATGCAACAGTTCATGCTGCGTTGCGTCATGATAAATCCTTGTTTTTTTTCGGCGAATTCCTAATCTCGATATTGCACTGCCATTGACATAGAGCAGGGAGTGGCCGGGTTTCCGGCCAACACGAGAGGATAGATGCCGGCGGATATTGCTGCCGTCATCAACCGGATCGCATTGCCAGACCACCGCCAACGGTGGGACCGCAGGATGATCCATAGGGAGACGCCATGCTTTCCCGTAAGACCCACCTTGGGATATTGGGGGGCGCACCGCTGGGCGCGGCTGCGGCCAACCTGAATTTCCAGACGCCAGTGACGCAAGTGGCGCGCGACATCTACGACCTGCATCTGCTGCTGCTGTACATCACCGGCAGCATTTTCGTTCTGGTGTTCGGCGTGATGTTCTGGGCCATCCTGCGCCACCGCAAATCCGCCGGCCATCAGGCCAAGCACTTCCACGAGAACACCACGGTCGAGATCATCTGGACGGTCATCCCGTTCCTGATTCTGGTGGCGATGGCGCTACCGGCCACCCGGCTGATCCTGCAGCAGAAAAGCAGCGCCGGGGCCGAATTGACCATCAAGGTGACCGGCTACCAGTGGAAGTGGCAGTACGACTACCTGGATCAGAACGTCCGCTACATGAGCCACCTGGCCACGCCGCAGGACGCCATCGTCAAGACTGCTGGTCGCAATGACAACTACCTGCTGGAGGTCGACGAGCCGCTGGTGGTGCCCACCGGCGTCAAGGTGCGCCTGTTGCTGACGGCTAATGACGTGATCCACTCCTGGTGGGTGCCGCAACTGGGGGTGAAGCAGGATGCCATTCCCGGCTTTGTGCGCGATACCTGGTTCAAGGTCGAGCAGCCCGGTCTCTACCGCGGGCAGTGTGCCGAACTGTGCGGCAAGGATCACGGCTTCATGCCGATTGTGGTGGAGGCGAAATCCCCGGCCGACTACCAGCTATGGTTGGCCGCCAAACAGAAAGCGGCTGCGGCCAACGCTGACGATCCCAACAAGGTCTGGAAGCTGGACGAGCTGAAGGCGCGTGGCGAGAAGGTGTTCAGCCAGAACTGTGTGGCCTGCCACCAGGCTAACGGCAAGGGCATTCCAGGGGCATTCCCGGCACTGGATGGCTCGCCGATCGCCACCAAGGACAAGCCGGCGCACATCGACATCGTGCTCAATGGCAGCAAGAAAAATCCGGCCATGGCCGCCTGGGGCAAGCAACTGTCGGATACCGATATTGCGGCGGTGATCACCTACGAGCGCAATGCGTGGGGTAACCAGACCGGCGATGTGGTGCAACCTAGTGAAATCAAGGCTGCCCGCGGCGGCAAGGCGTAAGGAGGGATCATGGCGATCGCAGAAACCACCCACGCCGGCCACGGCGACCATCACGGCAAGCCGCAGGGGCTGGCACGCTGGCTGTATGCCACCAACCACAAGGACATCGGCAGCCTGTACCTGTGGTTTGCCTTCAGTATGTTCATCTTTGGCGGCGTGCTGGCGCTGTGCATCCGTGCCGAGCTGTTTCGCCCCGGCCTGCAGTTCTGGCAGCCGGAGCTGTTCAACCAGTTCACCACCCTGCACGGGCTGATCATGGTGTTCGGCGCCATCATGCCGGCCTTTACCGGTCTGGCGAACTGGTTGCTGCCGCTGATGATCGGCGCGCCGGACATGGCGTTTGCCCGCATGAACAACTGGAGCTTCTGGCTGCTGCCGCCGGCGGCACTGCTGCTGCTGATCTCGTTTGCCGTCCCCGGCGGCGCCGCTGCAGCTGGCTGGACCATGTATGCACCGCTTTCCACCCAGATGGGCATGGGCATGGATCTCACCATCTTTGCCATCCACATCATGGGGGTCAGCTCGATCATGGGCTCGATCAACATCATCGTCACCATTCTTAACCTGCGTGCGCCCGGCATGGGGATGATGCAGATGCCGATGTTTGCCTGGGCTACGCTGATCACCGCCTACCTGATTATCGCGGTGATGCCGGTGCTGGCCGGGGTGGTGACCATGGTGCTGACCGACCGCCATTTCGGCACCCACTTTTTCAATGCCGCCGGTGGCGGCGATCCGGTGCTGTACCAGCATATTTTCTGGTTCTTCGGCCACCCAGAGGTGTACATCATGGCGTTGCCGGCGTTCGGCATCGTCAGCCACATCATCCCGACCTTCAGCCGCAAGCCGCTGTTCGGTTATACCTCGATGGTGTATGCCACCAGCTCCATCGCCATCCTCAGCTTCATGGTGTGGGCGCACCACATGTTTACCACCGGCATGCCGGCTACCGCCCAGCTGTTCTTCATGTACGCCACCATGCTGATCGCGGTACCCACCGGGGTGAAGGTGTTCAACTGGATCGGCACCATGTGGCAGGGCAGCCTGAGCTTCGAAACCCCGATGCTGTTCGCGGTGGGTTTTGTCTGCCTGTTTACCGTGGGCGGGCTGTCCGGCGTCACGCTGAGTATTGCCGCGGTCGATATCCAGTTGCAGGACACCTACTACGTGGTGGCGCACTTCCACTACGTGCTGGTTGCCGGAGCGCTGTTCAGCCTGTTTGCCGCCATCTACTACTGGTTTCCCAAGATGACCGGCCGGATGTATCACGAGAAGCTGGGCAAGCTGCACTTCTGGTGGTCGATGATTTGGTTCAACGTCACCTTCTTCCCGATGCATTTTCTGGGGCTGGCCGGCATGCCGCGCCGCATTCCGGACTACAACCTGCAGTTTGCCGATTTCAATGCTGTCGCCAGCGTGGGGGCATTCTGCTTTGGCCTCGGGCAGCTGATCTTCCTCTACAACATGATCAGCAGCATCAAGCACGGCCAGCCGGCGCCGCAACAGCCGTGGGAAAGTGCCGATACCCTGGAATGGCAGATTCCCACCCCGGCGCCCTATCACAGCTTTGTCGAGGCGCCGACGCTGGAAGTCGGCGAGAACGGTGCCATCAAGTCCATGCACGGCGGAAAGCATCACTGAAATGACCGCGCACCAGCAATCCCGCAGCCGTGACAACCGTGTCTTGCTACTCAAGCTGGGTGTACTGGCCTGCGTGATGTTTGTCTTTACCTGGGGGCTGATACCGGTATACGACGCGCTGTGCCGCGCAACCGGGCTGGGCAAGCTGTTGCAGCCCGATGCGATCAGCACGTCTCCGGCAACCACGTTGGCCGCACCCATTGTGCTGACCTTCGATGCCACGGTGCAGCCGGGGTTGCCGTGGCAGGTGCGGCCGCTGGTGTCCACGCTCAAGGCCCGTCCGGGCGAGTTTGTCCGCGTGGACTACGAGATCACCAATGCCAGCAACCGGCGGGTGATCGGGCAGGCGATTCCGCGTTACCTGCCGGCGGCAGCGGCCGAGTATGTGAAAAAACTGGATTGCTTCTGCTTTGCGCAGCAGGCATTCGAACCACGGCAGACCAAGCGCTTCCCGGTGGTGTTTGTGGTGGACAAGAGCGTGCCGGCCGGTATCGACAGCATCACCCTGGCCTACACCATCTTTGATGTGCCGGGACGGTCATGACTAACCCGTTGCAAGCCCTGCGGGCGGTGCTGTCGGCCTTTGTCGGTATCCGCAAGGGGCAGAGCGCGCGGCTCGATCGCAAGTTGAGCTTTGCCGATGTGGTCACCGCCGCCATCGTGCTGGTGGCGATACTGATCGGGCTGCTGCTGCTGTTGGTGCGGCTGGTGACGGGCTAGTTCTTGGCGGCCCACAAGGAGAGCGTGATGATGGAACACAGCGAGCAAACCCACTACTTCGTACCCGATCCGTCACGCTGGCCCATCATCGGCTCGCTGGCGCTGTTCTGTCTGGGGCTGGGCGCAGCGCTAGCCGTCAACAGCGTGGCGGCGGGCAAATTCGGCCTGCTGCTGGGTTTCGGCATCCTGTTCTGGATGCTGTTTGGCTGGTTTGGCGATGTGATCCGCGAAAGCCTGGCCGGCCGTTATCACGGCCGCGAGGATCACTCCTTCCGCTGGGGGATGGGCTGGTTCATTTTTTCCGAGGTGATGTTCTTCGCTGCCTTCTTCGGTGCGCTGTACTACGTACGGGTGATCTCGGTGCCGGAGCTGGGGAACGAGGTGCACAAGCTGTTGTACCCGGATTTCAGCGCCAGTTGGCCGCTACAGACTGGCCCGGGCATTACCGCGCGCTATCAGGCAATGGGGGCGTGGGGCTTGCCGGCCATCAACACGCTAATCCTGCTGTCGTCCGGTGCCACGCTGACCTGGGCGCACTGGGGGCTGCTTTCCGGCAACCGCCGGCAGCTGGCCTTCGGGCTGGGCGTTACCGTGCTGCTGGGGGTGAGCTTTCTGTCGCTGCAGATGTACGAGTACGCGCATGCCATGCACGAACTGGGGCTGAGCCTGGCCGCGGGGGCATATGGCATGACCTTTTTCATGCTGACCGGCTTTCACGGCCTGCACGTGCTGCTGGGGGCGATCATGCTGTCGGTAATGTGGCTGCGGGTGCAGCGTGGTCATTTCAGTGCCCAGCACCATTTCGCGTTCGAAGCGGCGGCCTGGTACTGGCACTTTGTCGATGTGGTGTGGCTGATCCTGTTTGTGTTCGTGTACTGGCTGTAGCGCTACCAGCTACCCCACAGCTTGCCGGCCATGACCAGGGCAAACAGGCTGATGGATAGCGCCACCCGCAGGGTGAGCGCCCGCACAGTACGCCGGGGATCGGCACCGCGGGTAAGCGAATGCAGGGCATAGCCCAGCGAGCCGACAATCAATAACAACAGCAACGGTACGATCGCATTCATGACAGTTTCTCCCCAGGTATCCACACCCCAGTCTAGACGGCGGCGTAGCGCCGCGTGGCTGTTGTTGCTGGCGCTGCTGCCGCTAGCGCTGGCGGTGTGGCAATACCGGCGCGGGGAGCAGCGTAGTGCCCAGCTGGCCGCGTTCGAACGTGCGGCCAACCTGCCGGCGCGGCATCTGGCGGAAATTGCCCGCGACGCGGCGCCCAATGGCCAGCGGGTCTGGCTGACCGCCCGTTCCAGCGCACCATCGTTGCGGGTGGCCGGTGCGGTGCTGAACGGCCGCGATGGTGTGCGGGAGTTGCAGGCGGTGCGGCTGATAGACGGCAGCTGGGTGGTGATCGATCGCGGCTGGTTGCCGCGGCCAGTGGGCATCATGAGCCTGCCGTTGCCGACCGGCCGGCTAAGCGGCCGCTGGGTGGTGCGGCCAAGCCCTTATCTGCTGAGCAAGGCACGCATCGGCATCGATGGCGAGGTGGATGCACTGGACTGGAAGGCGCTGGCGGCATCGCTGCCCGGGCCGCTGCGTGACGGGCTGGTGGTGCTGGAGCCCACGCTACGGCCGTATACCACCTGGCCGGTGCAACCGGGCTTCGATCCGCAGCGGCATTACGCCTATGCCTTGCAATGGCTGTTGCTGGCGGGGTGCGTGGTGATTGGCGCACTGGTGATGATGAGGAGACAACATGCACAGCATTCCGGGAACTGAGCTGCTCTATCACGGCCGGCGCCGGCGCGATATGCGTCCGCTGTGGCTGATCCTGTTGCTGGTGCTGGCGCCGGTGCTGGGCTCCACGGCGTTGTACTTGTGGTGGCAGCCGCAGGCTACGCGCAGTGTCGGCACGCTGCTGGTGCAGCCGTTGCCGGCGGTGCAGGCTCAAGGTTGGCCGCAAGGGCGCTGGGTGTTGCTGTCGGTCGGGCAGGGCTGTGATGCGGCCTGCCGGCAGCGCGGCTTTGCCATGCAGCAGATCCGTACCGCGCAGGGCGAGGATGCCGGCCGCGTACAGGTGCGGCAGCAGCTCAACCGCGCCGGGCTGCGCGAGGACGGCTTCTATCTGGTGGACCCGCAGCGCAATCTGGTGCTGTTCTATGCCGATGGTACGCCACCCACGGCGGTGATCCGCGAAATCGGCAAGGTGCTGAAAACCAATAACGGCCTCGGCTGACCGTGGCCCTTGCGGCCAACCGTGCCGCCCATGCTGCAACAGGGGGTGTTCATGAAACGTCTGCTCGCCGTTGCCTTGCTGTTGGCCTGCATCGTGGTGCCGCTGGGCGCCTATGTACGGCTGTCCGATGCCGGTCTGGGCTGTCCGGACTGGCCCGGCTGTTATGGTCATCTGTCTCCGCATCACGCGGCAGCGGATATCCATCAGGCCATGACGCTGCGGCCGGATGGCCCGGTCAGCCCGGCCAAGGCGTGGAAGGAAATGACCCACCGTTATCTGGCGGCCACGCTGGGGCTGCTGGTGTTGCTGGCGGCGGCACTGGCCTGGTATCGCCGCCGGCAACGGTTGCCGGCGACCGGCTTGCTGGCGCTGCTGTTGTTGCAGGGTCTGCTTGGCATGTGGACGGTGACGCTGCTGCTCAAGCCGGCGGTGGTCACCTCGCATCTGTTGGGGGGCATGAGTATCGTGGCGTTACTGGCAACCTGGCGTTTCGGCGGCAGCCAGTCCGTTCCGCTGTCTCCCCGGCTGTACTGGCTGCTGTGTGCGCTGCCATTACTGGTGCTGGGGCAGGTGGCACTGGGTGGCTGGGTATCCAGCAACTATGCCGCGCTGGCCTGCCAGGGATTCCCGGCATGCAATGGCAGTTTTGTGCCGCCGCAGATGCAGTTTGATGGCGCCTTCCACTGGCAGCGTGCGCTGGGCGAAAGTGCGGACGGTACACCGCTGACGCTGGCTCAGCTCACCGCCATCCACTGGCTGCACCGGCTGGGTGCGCTGTTGCTGACCCTGGTGCTGCTGGCGGCGCTGCAGGCCGGCTGGCGCCATGCCGCATTGCGGCCACGGCTGCTGTTGCTGGCGCTGGCCTTGCTGCTGCAACTGTCGCTGGGGGCGGCCAACGTGTTGTTGCAGCTGCCGCTGCCGTTGGCGGTCGCCCACAATATCGGGGCCATGCTGTTGCTGAGCAGCACCTTGCTGCTGGTCAGTGCCACCCGCCGGCAGTTGCAGCCGGCGCGACAACGCATGGCTGCACCACGCCTACGCCATGGCAAGGGAAGGAGAACGACATGGCCAGCCTGATTTTCCATGCCGACCGGCAGCAATGGCAGGCGATGTGGCAACTTACCAAGCCGCGGGTGGTATTGCTGATCGTGTTCTGCGCCGTGATCGGCATGTTGCTGGCAGTGCCGGGCACGCCGGATTTGCCGCGCATGTTGGCCGCAACGGTTGGCATTGCACTGGTGGCGGGTGCGGCCGCGATGATCAATTGTCTGGTGGAGCGCACCATCGATGCCCGCATGCGCCGTACCGCCTGGCGGGCGACTGCGCGTGGCGAGGTCAGTCCCGCCGCCACGCTGCTGGTGGCGCTGGTGGCGCTGGGCTTGGGCATGGCACTGTTGATCGGGTTGGTTAACGCCCTGACAGCGTGGCTGACGCTGGCCACTTTTGCCGGCTATGCCATCGTTTACACCTTGCTGCTGAAGCCGAATACGCCACAGAACATCGTGATCGGCGGCGCCAGTGGCGCCATGCCGCCGCTGCTGGGCTGGGTGGCGATGACCGGCGAAATCAGTGCCATGTCCATGCTGCTGTTCCTGATCATCTATACCTGGACGCCGCCGCACTTCTGGGCGCTGGCGCTGTATCGGCGTGACGATTACCAGCGTGCCGGGGTGCCGATGTTGCCGGTGACGCATGGCGCGCGCTTCACCACCTTGTCGATAGTGCTGTATACCGTGTTGCTGTTGGCCGTCACCCTGTTGCCGGTGGCGTTGCGTGCCAGTGGCGCCGTGTACTTGCTGGCTGCCCTCCTGCTGGGGGGGCGGTTCTTGTGGCTTGCCGCCTGCCTGCATCGAAACTATGCTGACGACCTTGCGCGACGCTGCTTCCGCTGGTCCATCCATTATCTGAGCTGGCTGTTTGCCGCGCTGCTGTTAGATCACTACCTTTTCATTGCATTGCGATTCTGAATGTTGCGACTGATTACCAGGCTGGTGCTGTTGTTGCTGGCCGCCTCTTTGCTGGCGTGTACGCCGGGCGAGAAGCTGTCCTTCAAGGGCACCGATCTCACCGGTGCCGATTTTGGCCAACCGTTCACCCTGACCGGTCAGGATGGCAAACCGCACGGCCTGGCTGACTATCAGGGCAAGGCAGTGGTGCTGTTCTTTGGCTACACCCACTGTCCGGATGTCTGCCCGACGACCATGCTGGAATACCAGCAGGTGATGAAAAAGCTGGGCAAGGATGCCGACCGCGTGCAGGTGCTGTTTGTCAGCGTCGACCCGGAGCGCGATACCCCGCAGGTGCTGGCCGGTTACATCCCGTTTTTCGACAAGCGCTTTATGGGCCTGACCGGTGCCACCGAGCAGGTACTGGCAGTGGCCAGGCAGTACAAGGTGGTGGCGCAGAAGCATCCGACGGAAGGTGGCGGTTACAGCGTGGACCACAGTGCCGGCAGCTATCTGTTCGATCGTGATGGCCAGTTGCGGGTGTATGTGCCGTACGGTACGGCTACCGCCGATATCGTCCATGATCTGCAACAGTTGTTGCGTTAGACTGCAAGATAGAGATCACTCCTGTTCCGGAACGAATCACTATCGTGAGCCAGCATAACCCCCCCGCGGCCAGCGGCACGCAGCAGGCGGAATTGACCCGCTTTACCTTGGGCAACCGGCTGGAAATCCTGCAGCACCTGGGCACTATCGCCGAGCTGAAGCAGGCGGTAACGGTGTTTTCCAACAAGGGAAACAGCTTTATCGTGACGCGCCTGCTGGCGGTTGATGACGTGCGCGCGGTGCTGGTGTTCGCCATGAGTGCCGACGAGGTTTCCAACCAGAAGCTGTTGGCCAGCGAGCGTAATGTGCTGGTCAGTGCACCGGCCGGCGTGAAAACACAGTTCATTTGCGGTCCGGCTACGGCGGTCGAGTACGAGGGCCGGCGCGCTTTCGAAATGGCACTGCCGGAAAAAATCATCCGTCTGCAGCGCCGCGAGTTCTACCGCATCCATTCTCCGTTGACCAAGCCGGTATGGTGCCGGCTGCACGAGCCGCCGGGGCGGGTGCTGCCGCTGTTCGACATCAGTCTGGGCGGCGTGGCGCTGTCGCTGACGCTGGACCAGCATGCCTGGTTGCAGCCCGGCCAGATCCTGTCGCAGGTCGATATCGACCTGCCGGGCGTCGGTCTGCTGCAGGTCGGACTGGAGGTGCGCCATGTCATGCTCATCACCGCACGTGACGGGCAGGAGCATTACCGCGTCGGCTGTAATTTCATCGGTATGAATTTGGCACGCGAAACGCTGGTACAACGCTACATCACCCACCTTGAGCGAGAGCGTCGAGCTCTGGTACGCTGAGCCCTAACTATTGCAACGCAACAAAATCATGACTTTGACTATTGCCCTGTCCAAGGGCCGCATCTTTGAAGAAACCCTGCCGCTGCTGGCTGCGGCCGGTATCGTGCCGGCCGAGGCGCCGGAATCCTCGCGCAAGCTGATCATCGGTACCAACCGTCCGGACGTGCGCCTGGTGATCGTGCGCGCTTCCGACGTGCCGACCTATGTGCAGTATGGCGCCGCCGATCTGGGCATCGCCGGCCGCGATGTGCTGATCGAGCATGGCGGTGCCGGCCTGTACCAGCCGCTGGACCTGAATATTGCCAAGTGCAAGATGATGGTGGCGGTGGAGAACGGCTTCGATTACGACGCCGCGGTGAAGCATGGCGCGCGCCTGAAAGTGGCCACCAAGTATCCGCAGATCGCCCGCGAGCACTTTGCCGCCAAGGGTGTGCATGTGGACATCATCAAGCTGTATGGCTCGATGGAGCTGGCGCCGCTGGTGGGGCTGGCCGATGCCATCGTCGATTTGGTGTCGACCGGCGGCACCCTGAAAGCCAACAATCTGGTGGCGGTGGAACACATCATCGACATCAGCTCGCGACTGGTGGTGAACCAGGCCGCACTCAAGCTCAAGTACGACACCATCCAGCCGGTGCTGGATGCCTTTGCCGGCGCCGTGCCGCAGTAAGCCAATGCCCGTTGCGGCCAACCTTCGGGTTGGCCGCAAGTCTATGGAGCCGTAAACATGCAACGCCTGTCTTCCTCCCAAGCCGATTTTGACGCCCGCCTGCAAGCGCTGCTGGCGTTCGAGACGGCGCAGGACCCGGCGGTGGACGCCGCTGTCGCCGCCATCTGCGACGACGTGAAAGCCCGTGGCGATGCCGCCGTGGTGGAGTACACCAACCGTTTCGACCGTATGCACGCGGCCAGCATGGCCGAGCTGACGCTGAGCCGTGCCGAGCTGCAGGCCGCCCACGACCGTCTGCCGGAGCACGTGCGCGCCGCGCTGACCGCCGCCGCCGAGCGCGTGCGCCGCTATCACGAAAAGCAGCTGGCGCATTCCTGGAGCTACGAGGACGAAGACGGCACCCTGCTGGGGCAGCAGGTGACCCCGCTGGACCGCGTCGGCATTTACGTGCCGGGCGGCAAGGCCGCCTATCCGAGCTCGGTGCTGATGAATGCGCTGCCGGCGAAGGTTGCCGGTGTCGGCGAGATCATCATGGTGGTGCCGACGCCGAATGGCGAAAAGAACGATCTGGTGTTGGCTGCGGCCTTTATCGCCGGCGTGGACAAGGTATTTACCTGTGGTGGTGCGCAAGCCGTTGCCGCACTGGCTTACGGTACCGACAGCGTGCCGCAGGTAGACAAGATCACCGGCCCGGGCAATGCCTACGTCGCCGCCGCCAAGCGCCGCGTGTTCGGCGTGGTGGGCATCGACATGGTGGCCGGCCCGTCCGAAATCCTGGTGATCTGCGATGGCGATACCGATCCGGACTGGATCGCCATGGACCTGTTCAGTCAGGCCGAGCACGACGAAATCGCGCAGGCCATCCTGTTGTGCCCGTCGGCCGACTACATCGCCAAAGTGGAAGCCAGCATCGAAAAGCTGCTGTCGACCATGCCGCGCCGCGCCATCATCGAAGCCAGTCTTGGCAACCGTGGTGCGCTGATCGAGGTACGCGACCTGGACGAAGCCTGCGTCATCTCCAACTACATCGCGCCGGAACATCTGGAGCTGTCGGTGGCGGAGCCGGAGCGTTACCTGCCGCAGTTGCGCCACGCCGGTGCCATCTTCATGGGACGCTTTACCTCGGAAAGCCTGGGCGATTACTGTGCCGGCCCTAACCACGTGCTGCCGACCAGCCGTACCGCGCGCTTTGCCAGCCCGCTGGGGGTGTACGATTTCCAGAAGCGCAGCAGCCTGATCCGCGTGTCGCACGCCGGGGCGCAAAAGCTGGGCCAGATCGCCAGTATTCTGGCGCATGGTGAGGGCCTGACCGCGCATGCCCGTGCCGCCGAGTTGCGTCTGGACAAGTAACTGCCGCCGGGCTGCCGCGTTCCGGCGGTAGCCCGCTGACGGGTTTCAGGTTACGATGAAGCCCTTGTTGCACCCTCCGCGTCGGGCCATCACCGACACTTCGAACCGGCCCGGCCGGCGAGAATTGCCGATGAAAATGTCTATACAACAATTGTTCCGCCCCGACGTGCTGGCCATGCAGGCCTACCATGTCGCCGATGCCTCGGGCTATATCAAGCTCGACGCGATGGAAAATCCCTACCATTTGCCGCCGGCGCTGCGTGCCGAACTGGGCCAGGTGCTGGCCGAGGTGGCGTTGAACCGCTATCCCGACCCGCATGGCGATGGTCTGAAAGACCAGCTCAAGGCCGCGTTTGCTATTCCGGCTGCAGCCGACGTGGTGCTGGGCAACGGCTCCGACGAAATCATCACCCTGATTACCCAGGCGATCGCCAGCGACGACACCGTGGTACTGGCGCTGGAACCGTCGTTCGTGATGTACCGCCTCAACGCGCAGTTCTCGCGCGTGCGTTATGTCGGGGTGCCGCTGCAGGCGGATTTCAGCCTCGACCTGCCGGCCACGTTGGCCGCCATCCGTGAACATCGCCCGGCGGTGGTGTTCCTGTCCTACCCCAACAACCCTACCGGTCCGCGCTTTGCCCGCGAGGAAGTGCAGGCCGTGCTGGATGCCGCGCCAGGACTGGTGGTGGTTGACGAAGCCTATCAGACCTTTGCCGTCGACAGCTTCATGGATCTGGCTGGCAGCCAGCCGCACCTGATCGTGATGCGTACGCTATCCAAGCTGGGCCTGGCCGGTTTGCGTCTGGGCTACGCCGCCGGTCATCCGGAAGTCATCGCGCAACTGGACAAGGTACGTCCGCCGTACAACATCAATGTACTGAGTCAGGCTGCCGCCAAGTTCGCATTGCGTCATCTGGATGTGTTTGCCGCACAGGCGTCCGAGTTGCGCCGCGAGCGCAGCCGTCTTGCCGACAGCCTCGGCACTTTGGCCGCGGTGACGGTGTATCCCTCCGAGGCCAACTTCCTCACCATCCGCGTGCCGGATGCGCTGGCACTGTTTGCGCGCTTGAAGGCCGAGGGTATCCTGATCAAGAACCTGCATGGCTATCATCCGCTGCTGGATAACTGCCTGCGCCTGACTGTGGGCAGCCCTGATGAAAACAGTGCGCTGCTTGCCGCCATTCACGCCTACTTTGCCTGAGCCATCATGCGTACTGCTACCGTTACCCGTAATACCCTGGAAACCCAGATCACTGTCAGCCTGAACCTGGATGGCAGCGGTGTTGGCCGCTTCGATACCGGCGTACCGTTTCTCGATCACATGATGGACCAGATCGCCCGCCACGGCCTGATCGATATCGACATCACCGCCCGCGGCGACCTGCATATCGATGCCCATCACACCGTGGAAGATATCGGCATCACGCTGGGGCAGGCGTTTGCCAAGGCCATTGGCGACAAGAAAGGCATCCGTCGCTACGGTCACGCCTATGTGCCGCTGGATGAAGCGCTGTCGCGGGTAGTGATCGACCTGTCTGGTCGCCCCGGGCTGCAGTACCACATCCCGTTTACTCGCGCCGCCATCGGTGGTTTCGACGTCGATCTGTTCAGCGAGTTCTTCCATGGTTTCGTCAACCACAGCATGGTGACGCTGCACATCGACAATCTGCGTGGGGTGAACAGCCACCACCAGGCCGAGACGGTGTTCAAGGCCTTTGGCCGTGCGCTGCGCATGGCGGTGGAATTTGACGAGCGCATGGCCGGCATCACGCCGTCCACCAAGGGCACGCTGACTGCCTGATGCGGCAATGGTGACGGTTTGTCACCTACTCCCAACATGATTCTGTAAGGCTGATATGAAAGTTGCAGTCATCGACTACGGCATGGGCAATCTGCACTCGGTGCTGAAGTCCGTGCAGTTCGTGAACGACATCGGGGCTGATATTTTTCTGACCTCCGATCCGGAGCAGGTACTCAAGGCCGACAAGGTGATCTTTCCCGGCCAGGGCGCGATGCCGGACTGCATGCGCGAGCTGAATGCACACGGTCTGGCCGAAGCGGTGCGCGAAAGCACGCGCAACAAGCCGTTCTTCGGCATTTGTGTTGGCGCACAGTTGTTGTTCGAGCACAGCGAGGAGGGTGATACCCCCGGTCTTGGCATCTTCAAGGGCGAGGTCAAGCGCTTTGCGGCCAACCTGCTGGATGCCCGTGGTGAGCGCCTTAAAGTGCCGCACATGGGCTGGAACCGCGTGTACCAGCGCAGCGCACACCCGCTGTTTGCCGGCATCGAGGATGGCGAGCGTTTCTATTTTGTACACAGTTACCACTTCGCACCCGCTGAAGCCGGCATCAACCTGGCGGAAAGCGAGTATCCGGAGCGCTTTTGTTGTATCGTCGGGCGTGGCAATATTTTTGCCACGCAATTCCACACCGAGAAGAGCCACCGTGCCGGGTTGCAGATGATGAAGAACTTCCTGGCCTGGGATGGCACTGTTTAACTTTCCGTAGATCCTTACGCACCATGCTGCTGATTCCCGCTATCGACCTGAAGGACGGTCAATGCGTACGCCTGAAACAAGGCGTAATGACTGATGCCACCGTGTTTTCCGATGACCCTGTAAAGGTTGCCTTGCACTGGCGTGACCAGGGCGCGCGGCGCCTGCATCTGGTGGACCTGAACGGTGCCTTTGCCGGCAAGCCCAAGAATCTGGCGGTGATCCGCGACATTCTGGGTGCAGTGGGCGACGACATGCCGGTGCAGTTGGGGGGCGGTATCCGCGACCTCGACACCATCGAGAAGTACTTCGATCTCGGCCTGAAATACGTGATTATCGGCACTGCCGCGGTAAAAAACCCGGGCTTTCTGCACGATGCCTGCGATGCCTTCCCCGGCCAGGTGATTGTCGGTCTGGATGCCAAGGACGGCATGGTGGCCATCGATGGCTGGGCCAAGGTAACCAATCACAATGTGATCGATCTGGCCAAGCGCTTCGAAGACTACGGTGTGAACTCGGTGATCTACACCGATATCGGCCGCGACGGCATGATGAATGGCGTCAACATCGACGCCACCGTCAAGCTGGCGCAGGCGCTGAGCGTGCCGGTGATCGCCTCCGGCGGCCTGACCAACCTCGACGACGTGCGCAACCTGTGCGCGGTGGAGAGCGAGGGCATCGAGGGCGCCATTACCGGCCGCGCCATCTACGAAGGCAGCATCGATTTTGCCGCCGCGCAGACGCTGGCGGACGAACTGTCCGAAGCCTAACCCCCGGTTGGCCGCCTCGTGCGGCCAACCTTCATTCGTAGTACATCATGTCTCTAGCCAAACGCATCATCCCCTGTCTCGACGTGACCGCCGGTCGCGTGGTGAAGGGTGTCAACTTCGTCGGCCTGCGCGATGCCGGCGACCCGGTGGAAATCGCCAAGCGCTACAACGAGCAGGGCGCCGACGAGTTGACTTTCCTCGACATCACTGCCAGCTCCGACCAGCGCGACATCATCCTGCACGTGATCGAAGCGGTAGCCGAACAGGTGTTCATCCCGCTGACCGTGGGTGGCGGGGTGCGCAAGGTGGAAGACATCCGCCGGCTGCTGAACGCCGGCGCCGACAAGGTCAGCATCAACACCGCGGCGGTGACCAATCCGGATCTGGTCAAGGAAGCAGCCGACAAGTTCGGCAGCCAGTGCATCGTGGTGGCGGTGGACGCCAAGGCGGTAACGCCGGATAACGACCGCTGGGAGATCTTTACCCACGGCGGGCGCAACCCTACCGGCCTGGATGCGGTCGAATGGGCAGCGAAGATGGCGCAGTACGGCGCCGGCGAGATCCTGCTTACCAGCATGGACCGTGACGGTACCAAGATCGGTTTCAACCTGCCGCTGACCCGCGCGGTATCCGAGGCGGTGCCGATTCCGGTAATCGCTTCCGGTGGCGTGGGCAATCTGCAGCACTTGGTGGAAGGCGTGACGCTGGGCAAGGCCGATGCGGTGCTGGCTGCCAGCATCTTCCACTTTGGCGAGTACACCGTGCGCGAGGCGAAAGAAGCCATGCGCGCGGCCGGCATCGAAGTCCGTCTGTAAAGGTTGGCCGCATGACTGCAAACTGGCTTGATGCCGTGAAAGGGGATGACAAGGGTTTGGTCCCCGCCATCGCCCAGGATGCCGCCACCGGCCGGGTGCTGATGGTGGCGTGGATGACCCGCGAATCGCTGCAGCTGACCGCCGATACCGGCATCGCGCACTACTGGAGCCGCTCCCGCAACCGCTTGTGGAAAAAGGGCGAGGAGTCCGGCCACCTGCAGACGGTGAAGGAGTTGCGTCTGGACTGCGATGGCGACGTGATCACCATGCAGGTGGAGCAGGCTGGCGGTATCGCCTGCCACACCGGGCGCGAGAGCTGTTTCTACCGCGTGTTCCGCGACGGCGACTGGGTGGTGACCGACGCGGTACTGAAAGATCCGCACGCCATTTACCACTCGCACTGACATCACTTTCCTGTCGTCTGACCCCGGTCATGGCAAGGTAAACGACCGCGGGGTACAACGGTTGACCCCCATACGCCTTGTTACCTGGATGTCACACAATCGACATATACTTGCCCCGCTGCCGACGCAGAAAGGACACCCGAATGATTGCCGCTGAAGTTCTGAAAACCATTGGCGATACGCTGGAAGCCCGCAAGGAATCCAGCCCCAGCTCATCCTATGTTGCCGGCCTGTTCCACAAGGGCGAGGACGCCATCCTGAAAAAGGTGGCAGAAGAGGCTGCCGAGGTATTGATGGCCTCCAAGGACAAGGATCGCCTGCATCTGGTGCGCGAAGTGGCCGACCTGTGGTTCCACAGCATGGTATTGCTGGCCCATCACGGCTTGCGTGCCGAAGATGTGCTGGCCGAACTCAAGCGCCGTGAGGGTATTTCCGGGCTGGATGAAAAAGCCGCGCGTCCGCAGCAATAAACGGAGAGCACAGCATGAGCAACTGCATTTTCTGCAAAATTGCGGCGGGCGAGATTCCGGCGCAGAAGCTTTATGAAGACGACGAAATGGTCGCCTTTCACGATATTCATCCCAAGGCGCCGGTACACTTCCTGCTGATTCCCAAGCAGCACGTGGATTCGCTGGCGCATTGCGATAGCAGTCACCAGCAGATGCTGGGCAAGCTGCTGCTGATGGCGCCGAAGCTGGCGGCAGAGCAGGGGCTGGGCGACGGTTTCAAAACCGCGATCAATACCGGTGTCGGCGGTGGCCAGGAAGTATTCCACCTGCACCTGCACGTTCTGGGCAACAAGTAACCATTTTCCGGCACCGCGTGCCGGTTTCTTGCTAGAGGTAAGTTTCCATGGGTTCTTTCAGCATTTGGCACTGGTTAATCGTGTTGCTGGTAGTGGTACTGGTATTTGGCACCAAGAAGCTGCGCAATATCGGTGAGGATCTGGGTGGCGCGGTACGCGGTTTCAAGGAAGGCATGAAGGGTGAAACCGACAAGGATGCCGGCAATGGCCGCATCATTGATGCCGACGACAGCGACAAGAAATAAGTAGCCGCCATCGTGTTCGAGATCAGCTTTGGCGAACTGCTCGTCATCGGGGCGGTGGCGCTTATCGTGTTAGGGCCAGAGCGCTTGCCGACCGTGGCCCGTACCATCGGTGCCCTGGTTGGCCGCGCCCAGCGTTTTGTTGCCAGCGTGAAAAGCGATATCCAGCAGCAAAGCCAAATGGCGGGGCTACAGGAACTGCAGCAGGAGATGCAGCAGGCGGCTGCGGCTTTCCGCCACCAGGTGGAAACCGAGGTTGCCCAGGTGCGGGAAACAGCGCGCGAAATCGAACACGAAGCCAGTGTGGTGGCGGCGCAATTGCATGATGATGCCGTTCACAGCATTGCCCTGCCGGAGGGTGTGGCCAACCTGCTGGCCGCTGCGGATGCCCCGGCCGGTAAAGACGATAACCAGCTGGACCTGTTCGATCAGCCGGCAACGGCCCCGACCCCCTCTGTTGCCGACAAGCATTCATAAATGGATCAACAACCTCTTCTTGCGCACTTGATCGAGCTGCGCACCCGTTTCGTACGGATTGCCGCCGGTCTGCTGCTGACGTTTCTGGCACTGTTCCACTGGTCCGGCGATATCTATCACCTGATCGCCAAGCCACTGATGGATGTGTTGCCCAAAGGCGGCAGCATGATTGCCACCGATGTCACCGCACCGTTCTTTGTGCCGCTGAAGGTCACCATGCTGGTGGCGTTCCTGCTGTCGCTGCCGAACACCCTGTACCAGCTGTGGGCTTTTGTCGCACCCGGGCTGTATAACCATGAGAAAAAGCTGATTCTGCCGCTGATTGTCAGCAGCGTGGTGCTGTTTGTCACCGGCATGCTGTTTGCCTATTTTGCGGTGTTCCCGGTGGTGTTCGGCTTCATGAGCGCGGTCACGCCGGTGGGTGTCTCGATGATGACTGACATCGACAAATACCTGTCATTTGTACTGGGCATGTTTGTCGCGTTCGGTGTGACTTTTGAAGTGCCGGTGGTGGTAGTACTGCTCAACCGTATGGGCATTGTCAGCTTGGCCAAGCTGCGGGAAGGGCGCCCCTACATGATTGTGGTGGCCTTTGTCGTGGCGGCGGTGGTGACGCCGCCGGATGTGCTGTCGCAGGTAATGATGGCGGTGCCGCTGTGCCTGTTGTACGAGACCGGCATCCTGATGGCCCGCCTGGTAAACAAGCAAAAGCCGGTGGTTGCAGATGAGTAAGACCCGGGTTTTTCACTGGGGGGCGGTGCTCAGTCTGATCGCGCTGATCCTGCTGTGTCTGGCATGGGAATTATGGCTGGCACCGTTGCGTGCCGGCGGCTCCTGGCTCGTGCTGAAGGCGGCAGTGTTGCTGTTGCCATTGATGGGCATTCTGCGGGAGCGCATTTACACCTACCAATGGTCCAGCATGTTCATCCTGGCGTACTTTGCCGATGGCGTGATGCGCAGCTGGGCGGATAATGCCACGGCGCAAGCGCTGGCACTGGGTGAAGTGGCGTTGACGGTTTGCTACTTCGGTTGTGTGCTGCTGTATGTGCGCGCAAAACGAATCGAACTGGCGGCCTGAGGGGCGTCGTAGCAGTGAAAGAGAGAAAAGCCAGCCGGCAGGCTGGCTTTTTTTATGGCTGAACGAATGGCGCGACTATTTTGCAACAATTTGTTTAATATCAATCAAACACAGATTGCAGATTTGCCATGTCATCCCGATAATGAGGCCGCCGCTGCCGTGGCTAAAGCGACAATTCATTCCATAATGAAAGCACGCACGCAAACTCCTGGAAAACGACATTAATGATGAATAATCAGGTGCAGCAAGGAAGTCCGTCAGACATATCGCAACACGCAACACACCTCGATCCGCTGCTGGATTGTCTGTTCCAACTCACGCGCGAACATGGCATCACGACAACCCGGGATTCCTTGGTGGCTGGTATCCCGCTGGAGAACCAGCGGTTAACGCCTTCCATGTTTGCACGCGCAGCCCGCCGTGCCGGTTTGGCATCGCGCGTGCTGCGTCGCCCCTTGTCCGGCTTGCCGCATGCCTTGCTGCCGGCAGTGCTGTTGCTCAATGGCGATGATGCTTGCCTGCTGCGCGCCATCGACGAGGACGGTAAGTTCCATATCAGCCCGGCAGAGCTGCCGGAAGCCGAACAGGTGCTGACTGCCGAAGAGTTGCAGTCGCGCTATGCCGGGCTGGCCATTGCGGTCAAGCCGCGCTTCCGTTTCGACAAGCGGGTGCCGGAGCTGCATCAGGCGCGTAGCCAGCACTGGTTCTGGCATGCCATTTTCCAGGGACGACCGCTGTATCGCGATGCGCTGATCGCGGCATTTTTCATCAACGTGTTTGCCCTGTCGCTGCCGCTGTTCACCATGAACGTATACGACCGGGTGGTGCCGAACATGGCGTTCGAAACGCTGTGGGTGCTGGCCTCCGGCGTGCTGTTGCTGTTGCTGTTCGATTTCCTGATGAAGCTGACGCGCGGCTACCTGATCGACCTGGCCAGCAAACGTGTCGACGTAATGCTGTCGTCGCTGATCATGGAGCGGGTGCTGGGCATCCGCATGGAGGCACGTCCAAGCTCGGTCGGCGCGTTTGCGGCCAACTTGCGGGCATTCGAGACCGTGCGCGACTTCATCGCCTCGGCCACGGTAACCACATTGGTGGATGTGCCGTTTGCCTTGTTGTTCTTGCTGGTCATCATGTGGATTTCGCCGTGGATGGTGATACCGCCGCTGGTTGCCATCATCCTGATGCTGTTGCTGGCTTATTCCGTGCAGGAACGGATGCAGGAGCTGACCGAGACCACCTTCCGCGCATCGGCACAGAAGAACGCGCATCTGGTCGAGAGTCTGGTCGGACTGGAAACCATCAAGACCCTGAGTGCCGAAGGCGAGTTGCAGGGGCGCTGGGAAAAAGCCACCTTGTTCCTGGCCCAGGTGGGTAGCCGTCTCAAGTTGCTGTCGGCTGTGACCATGAATTTTGCCGGTTTCATCCAGCAAATGATGTCCGTTTCGGTCATCGCCCTCGGTGTGTACCTGATCAAGGATGGTCAGACTTCGGTCGGCGGCCTGATTGCCTGCAACATGCTGGCATCGCGTGCGTTGGCGCCAATGGGCGCCGTTGCCGGGCTGATGACCCAGTTCAACAATGCCAAGTCGTCGCTGACTTCGCTGGAAGGCATGATGAAGATGCCGGTGGAACGCGAGAACGAAGCGTCGTTCTTCCACCGTACCAGCTTCCGTGGCGAGATCGAGTTTTCCGGCGTGTCGTTCAATTATCCCAATAGCCCGCTGGGCGCGCTGCGTAATGTCTCGTTCCGTATCAAGGCCGGAGAACGGGTCGGGATTCTGGGACGTGTCGGCTCCGGCAAGAGCACCATCCAGAAGTTGATCATGGGGTTGTACCAGGCGCAGGAAGGCGCGGTACGCATCGATGGCGTTGATCTGAAGCAGATCGATCCAGCCGAGTTGCGTCGGCATATCGGTTACGTGGCGCAGGACCCGGTGCTGTTCTACGGCACCCTGCGCCAGAACATCTGTATGGGGCAGCCGCATGTTCACGATGCCAGTATCTATGCGGCAGCCGAGTTGGCCGGGTTGAGCGAGTTCATCAACAGCCATCCGGAAGGCTTCGACATGATCATCGGCGAACGTGGCGAGTCGCTGTCCGGCGGCCAGCGCAAGGCGGTGACCATTGCACGTGCGCTGTTGAATGCGCCTCCGGTGCTGCTGCTGGATGAGCCGACCAGCAATATGGACCACAGTACCGAGGCGGCAATGAAGCGGACGTTTGAAAAAATTACCGCCGGCAAGACGCTGGTGCTGGTGACGCATCACACCAACCTGCTTGATCTGGTGGATCGCATCATTGTTATCGATCAGGGGCAGATTCTGGCAGATGGACCCAAGGCCGATGTTATCCAGGCATTGCAGCAGGGGCGTATCGGGAAGGCACGGGTATGAGCATGCAACAAGAGCAAGAAAAGCAATCTTTCTTCCAGCGTCTGCTGGACTGGTCTTCGGCGGAAGATTTGCGCGATCGCCAGGACTTCGCTGCCGATGCCGAGTGGGCGATTCTGGAGCAGAACCCGCAGCGTCCGCGGCTGTTCCTGTGGACCATCGGTTCGTTCATTGTGGTGGCTTTGCTGTGGTCGGCACTGGCGACTATCGACGAAGTAGCGCGTGGTGAAGGCAAGGTAGTGCCGACAAGCCAGGTGCAGCACCTGCAAAGTCTGGATGGTGGGGTTGTTTCCAAGATTCTGGTGAAAGAAGGTGATGTCGTGGAGCGCGGCCAACTGCTGTTGCAGGTGGATAACACCCGTTTTGTGTCGTCGCTCAACGAAAACCAGTCGCAATCGCTGTCGCTGCAAGCCAAGGCGGCACGTCTGCGCGCGCTGGCCGATGGCAAGCCATTCCAGATGCCGGAAGAAGTGACCAAACAGTCTCCGGATATTGCCAAGCAGGAAATGGACTTGTACCACTCCAAACAGATGGAGCTTGACGCCAACGTCTCTATTGCCCGCCAGCAGCTGTCGCAGCGTACACAGGAGCTGAACGAGGCCCGCGCCCGGCGTGACCAGGCGGCACAGGGGCTGGCGCTGACCCAGCAGGAATTGAATGTTACCCGTCCGCTGTTGAAGTCCGGGGCGGTGTCCGAGGTCGACATCCTGCGGCTGGAGCGCGATGTGTCGCGCTATCGTGGCGAACGCGATATGGCCGATGCGCAAATTCCCAAACTTCAATCCGCTATTTCCGAGGCGAGCCGCAAAATCCAGGAAGTGGAGCTGACTTTCCGTAACCAGGCCAGTACCGAGTTGTCGGAGACCATGGGCAAACTGGGCACGCTGGGTGCCGGCAGCACCGCGCTGGAAGACAAGGTGAAGCTGTCGGAAATTCGCTCGCCAGTACGTGGCGAAGTGAAGCGCTTGCTGGTCAATACCGTGGGTGGTGTGGTGCAGCCCGGCCGAGACATCATGGAAATCGTGCCGCTGGATGACACCCTGCTGATCGAAACCAAGATTTCTCCACGCGATATCGCTTTCCTGCGGCCTGGGCAGGATGTGTTTGTGCGCTTTACTGCCTACGATTCCACGATCTATGGCGGTTTGAAAGGCGTGCTGGACCAGATCGGGGCTGACTCGATTACCGACGAAAAGGGCAATACCTTCTATGTGGTGAAGGTGAAGACCGTTTCTTCCCACTTGAGCGAGAAGAAAATGGAAATCAAGCCCGGCATGGTGGCCGAGGTAGACATCATTACCGGGCACAAAAGTGTGCTCAACTACCTGTTGAAGCCGGTGCTACGAGCCAAAGCCAAAGCCCTGAGTGAGCGTTGATATGGATATCCGGCTGATTAGTGTCAGCAATTCCCTGCAGCAGCATCTGCAGATGGTATTCGGTAACTGCCGCCAGCATCTCAGTCTGTGGGAGTTGTCTGACTCGCTGCACTTGCAGGACGGGGAGCTGGTCTGGGTGGATGCCGATAATCAGGATGCGGACCTGGTGCAACGCTTGTGCCTCGGTGACTTCGGCAAGGCGCGGGTCATTGTGTTGAGCAGTTCGCCAACCGACGAGGCTGCGGTGAAGTGGCTGGGGATGGGCGCGGCCGGTTATCTGCATGCATTTGCTGCCGGTGATACGTTGCAGCAGGTGGCGTCGGTAGTGGCATCGGGCGGCATCTGGATCGGCGTGCACCTGATGCAGCAGTTGTGCGCCCGTTTCGGGCAGGTTGCGAAAACCGATAGCCCGCTATTGGCACAACTCACCGAGCGTGAACGAGAAGTGGTTGGCCACCTGCGCGATGGCAAGAGTAACAAGCAGATCGCGCGCGATATGGATATTGCCGAGCGGACTGTAAAAGCGCATCTGACCGCTATTTTCGGCAAAATCGGTGTGCCGGACAGGGTGCAGTTACTGCTCCGGCTGGCGGGTTGAAATACGCCTCTATTGCCACGCCTAATACCAAACGCATTAAACGATAAAGACCGGCCAAGGCTGGTTTTTATTTTTTTGTGTGCCCTTAAGTACAATGGTTTAAAAAAATCGTGCTCGATAGACTCTATTCATCCTAGTCAAAGTGTATGGAGCGTTTGAATGAGTGCGATCGGCAATCACGGCAAAATCATTGCAATCAGCGGCAAAGTCATTGCAGTTGCGGCCGATGGCTCGCAGCGTTTCCTGAAGGTCGGTGACATCGTTGCAGTGGGCGAGCGGCTCATCGTACCGGCTGATGGCAATATCGAATTGCAGGCCGACAATGGCAATGTAGTAAAAATTGCTGAAGCACGTGATCTGACCATTACTGACGACGTATTCGGTCACGCCACGCATGACGCCACCGATGCTGCACTCGCGACGCCTGCGCTTCCTGCCGAAGCTCAACAGATTCTGGGCGCACTGCAACAAGGTCAGGATCCGCTGCAAAATCTGGATGCCACCGCAGCTGGTCTGAATGCCGCCGGTGCCGAGGATGGTGGTTCTTCCTATACCATTCTGACCCGTATCAGTGAGGGCGTTACTACGGCTACGCTGGATAGCGCTGCCAGCAGTAGCAGCACAGATACCACTAACGCTTCAACCAGTACCCTGAGTACGACCTCTACGACTAACCAGCCATCCATCCTCGGAGCCGACAGCAACACCGTAGAAGAAGACCACACCGCCACCGGCAACGTGCTGGCCAACGACAGCGATATCGACAGCAGCCTGAGCGTGACCAGCATCAGCGTTGACGGCAGCAGCGCCGACGTCGACAGCAGCACCGGTGCCACCGTCAAACTGGCGTCCGGCGAACTGCACATCGACGCCAACGGCGACTACAGCTTCACCCCGGCGGCCAACTGGAACGGTGAGGTGCCGACCGTTACCTACACCACCAACACCGGTAGCAGCAGCACCCTCAACATCACCGTCACCCCGGTGGACGACGCCAGCGTGCTGGCGCCGGACAGCAACACCGTCGAAGAAGACCACACCGCCACCGGCAACGTGCTGGCCAACGACAGCGATATCGACAGCAGCCTGAGCGTGACCAGCATCAGCATCGACGGCCACAGCACCGACGTCGACAGCAGCACCGGTGCCACCGTCAAACTGGCGTCCGGCGACCTGCACATCGACGCCAACGGCGACTACAGCTTCACCCCGGCGGCCAACTGGAACGGTGAGGTGCCGACCGTTACCTACACCACCAACACCGGTAGCAGCAGCACCCTCAACATCACCGTCACCCCGGTGGACGACGCCAGCGTGCTGGCGCCGGACAGCAACACCGTCGAAGAAGACCACACCGCCACCGGCAACGTGCTGGCCAACGACAGCGATATCGACAGCAGCCCGAGCGTGACCAGCATCAGCATCGACGGCCACAGCACCGACGTCGACAGCAGCACCGGTGCCACCGTCAAACTGGCGTCCGGCGACCTGCACATCGACGCCAACGGCGACTACAGCTTCNCCCCGGTGGACGACGCCAGCGTGCTGGCGCCGGACAGCAACACCGTCGAAGAAGACCACACCGCCACCGGCAACGTGCTGGCCAACGACAGCGATATCGACAGCAGCCTGAGCGTGACCAGCATCAGCATCGACGGCCACAGCACCGACGTCGACAGCGGCACCGGTGCCACCGTCAAACTGGCGTCCGGCGAACTGCACATCGACGCCAACGGCGACTACAGCTTCACCCCGGCGGCCAACTGGAGTGGTGAGGTGCCGACCGTTACCTACACCACCAATACCGGAAGTAGCACAGCGCTGAACCTCCATGTAACTCCGGTTGCAGATAAGCCTGCTTTGTCAGTCAGCAGTTATCAGACGGTGGTCTCGATGAATTTCGAGGACGTGGCGTTGCCGACGGGAGGTTGGTCTGATCAGGTTCAGATCAACAGTATTTCCGGTGCCAGTACGGTGGGTACCTGGAGTACCTGGAATGGCAAGGGCTTTGTCGAAGTGGGGTACGAAGGGATTTATCAAGGTGATGGCTCCAGTAACAAGATCATGGAGATCGAAGCGGCATCTGGTGATAGGACGTTGTACGTCGACATGCAGCTGGAGGCAGGTCGTTTCTATGAGTTGGATTTTGATGTGGCTGCGCGAAGTGGCCACATTTTAAGCTCTGGTATGACGGTATCGCTGGTGAAACTGGATGCGGCCGGCAATCCAACTGGTACGGCTGTAACGCTGTACACCTTCTCACCGACGGATAGTAGCTGGCACAGTGTTACCGAGAATTGGACGGCGGATGCTTCCGGAAGTTACCGCCTGATTTTCTCGTCGACTGATGGCGGCGACACCTATGGTGCACTGCTGGACAATATTTCGTTCTCGGCGGTGGAAAACAAAGGTTATGAGAACAGTTTCTTCAGCCTGGGTGACATCAATACCGCACTGACTGACACCGATGGCTCTGAGGTGTTGAGCGTGAATATTGCCGGTTTGCCTGCTGGTGCAGTGCTGAAAGACGGTGCTGGTCATGAGCTGACCGTTGGAAATTCCGGCCAACTGGATGTCACCGGTTGGAATCTGAACACTCTGCAACTTATGGTGGATGATCCGGGTAGCTACACCTTGACTGTTACCTCGACATCCAGCGAGGTGGTTAATGGTAGCGTGGTCGACTCGGCGAGCAGTCAGGCGAACTTCACCGTTACCGTGCTGGATGTGGCCAACTTTACCGATGGCAACGAGACAGTAAGCACGCTGGAAGATACTGCTCTGCAAGGTAGTGTACTCAACGGTACCAGTAGTATTGAAGGTGTAGTAACTGTCAGCAGCTTTACTATCGGTGATAGCAGCTATAGCGCCGGCCAGACGGCTACCATCGCCAATATCGGGACATTGAAGATCAATGCCGATGGTTCTTATACCTTTACCCCAGTGAAAGACTATAACGGCCCGGTGCCAACCGTGAGTTACACCGTTACTGACGGCAAGACCACTGATACTTCCACGCTGGATATCTCGGTGACGGCGGTAGAAGATCCGCAGATTAGCTACTCCGGTGGTGCTTCTTGGCAGATGAACTACACCGACAACACCAACCAGTTTGATATGAGGGTGAAATCCGCATCTGGTGGGACGGCCACAATGCAACCAGGTAGTTCGATCTATTGGGATATCCGGGTGCTGGATAGTGATCTGAATGCGTCACTGTCTCTGGTGAACAAGAGTCTGCCAACTGGTGTATCACTGACTTTCGAGCAGCTGTATGCCGCAAGTGGTTCTGTCATGCTGCGTGTCTACTTGACTGTAACTGGTGACAGTGAGGTGACTCTGCACAACAACGACCAGTTCATCATCAATGTAACGGGAGCAGCAAACGGTAGTGCGATTTTGATCAACTCCGACGAGTATATCGGCACGCACGAAAACAATAGCTGGAACTATGCGACCCAGTTTGATGATGGCAATGCTTCGCGCTCGAACGACCACGATTGGCTGAGTAGCGATACCAATGGCGGCGAGCTGGCTACATCGACGTCGGCCCAAACTGGGGTAACGGTCGATTATCTGGCTGGCGATGATATTGCCTACGGCACTACCGGCAATGACACTCTGACCGGGGGTAGTGGCAATGACTTCATCGATGGTCGGGCAGGGAATGACAAGCTATATGGCGGTGATGGTAACGATGTACTGATGGGCGGTCATGGCAATGACACGCTGTATGGCGATGCAGGTAACGACAAGTTGTACGGTGGTACCGGCAGTGATTCGCTGTATGGTGGGGCGGGCAATGACGTTCTTAATGGCGGTGATGATGCCGATCTGCTGGTAGGGGGCACGGGTGACGATACCCTGACCGGGGGTAGCGGTATCGATACCTTTAAATGGGCATTGGGCGACAACGGGACGACGGCCTCCCCGGCGCGCGACACCATTACCGACTTCCATAAGGGCACCGGCGGCGATGTGCTGGATCTGAAGGACCTGCTGGTGGGCGAGAACAGTACCAACCTCGGCAACTACCTGCACTTCACCGCGGACAGCAGTGGCAATGCCGTGGTGCAAGTCAGCAGCAGTGGTCATGTCGCCAGCGGTTACGATCAGGCCATTACCCTGACCGGCGTGCATCTGGGTGATCTGGGCGCTACCGATACGCAAATCATTACCAAGTTGCTGACCGACGGAAACCTGAAAGTCGATCAGTAAGCGTCAGCACTGGATGTTGTTTAGCGCAAAGGGGCCGGAAATCCGGCCCCTTTTTTTACGTATGGCGTGTGCGAAAACGCGCGTGGGCATTGGGGATGCGGCCAACCTCACATACACTGGAACGACTATTGCTAATTTGATCCCATCAGATGATGGAGGAACGTTGTGGATAAGCGACCGGTAAGAGATTCCTTGCTATTGGATTCTCATTTTCAGCCCATTTACAGCTTGGCTCACCGCCGTACCGTGGGCCTGGAGGCGCTGTTGCGAGCCTCGGAGCAGGGGCAGCCGCTGTCGCCGCCGGAGGTGTACGAGCGCTATATCCGTCGTGACGAGCGTGTGGCGATGGATCTGGCGGTGTGTGCCGCCCATTGCCAGCGCTTTGCCGAAATGCCGCACAGCCAGCGCTGGCTGTTCCTGAATGTGGATGCGATGACCATGTCCGACCCCAAGCAGGCGGCGGAACTGGGCAATATCATCCGCGAAGCCGGTATCGCGCCGCAAAGCGTGGTGCTGGAGGTGCTGGAGCAGGCGATCGAGCTGGATGCGCGCCTGCTGGAAGGCGTGGCTATGCTGCGCGAGCAGGGCTGTCTGCTGGCAATCGACGATTTCGGCGTCGGCCATTCCAATCTGGACCGCGTGTGCAGCCTGGAGCCGGACTTCGTCAAATTCGACCGCAACCTGCTGCGCAGTGCGGTGATGCAGCAGCGCACCCGCAATCTGCTGTCACGTCTGGTGCGGCTGATGCACGAAATTGGTGCGCTGGTGGTGGTGGAAGGGGTGGAAAGCGAGTCCGATGTGGTGGTGGCGCTGGATTCCGGCTGCGATCTGGTGCAGGGCTTCTATGTCGCCCGCCCGGCCGCGGTGCCGGATGCCGATACCCTGATTACCCCGCGGCTGGACGCCAAATGGGACGAGCTGATGAACCGCGAGCTGTTGCGACGCAAGCTCAACCGTCGCCAGCTGGAGCTGTCGCGACAGGCCTTCGTGCAGACGGCGATCGCACTGATGCAGGGTAGCGAGTTCCGTTTTGCCGCCCAGCCGATGCTGGCGTTACCGGATGTGATCCGCTGCTTCCTGCTCGATCACGAGGGGCGGCAGAAGGGACGCAACCTCAATGCACGCCAGCTCAGCGACGAAGACAACCTGCGTTTTGCGCCGCTGGAAGACACTACCGGAGCGGTCTGGTCGCGGCGCAGTTACTTCCAGCACGCCATCGATCAGCCGGGCGTGCTGTATATGAGCGAGCCGTATCTGTCGATGACCGATACCCGCACCTGCGTCACGTTGTCGATGGCGATCGAGATCGACGAGGAAATGCACGTGTTGTGTACCGACGTGCTGTTGCCGCGCTGAGACGGGCGGGCAATGAAAAAACCGGGCCTTGGCCCGGTTTTTTTGTGGTGCCGGCTTACTGTCCGATGGGTTCGAACAGGGTCACCACCTGCTGCACGCCGGAGGTGGTGGCTGCCACCTGTGCCGCGGCCTCGCCTTCGGCCGGGGTTAGCAAGCCCAGCAGGTAGACCACGCCGCGTTCGCTGACCACCTTCACCGCGTTGGGCGGGTAGCCGTTGCCTTCCAGCAGGCGGGTCCGCACCTTGGTGGTCAGCCAAATGTCGCCATTGCGCTGCGGCAGGGTGGCATTGGGGGCCACCACCAGGTGGTTGTAGACGCGGCGGACATTGGGCATGCCGCGCAATTGCAGTTCCACGGCGCTGCGCTGGGCATCGTCGGCAACTTCGCCAGTCAGCAGTACCGCGCGGTTATAGCTGGTGACCGATACGTTGGCTGCAGCAAACCGCTCGCGCAGCACCTGGGCGGCTTTCAGCTCGATACCCTGGTCTTCGACATAGGCGCCGCTGGTGCGGCGGTCGGTGGCGACCAGGGCGCCGCCAGCCACGCCGCCGGCGACCAGCGGGAAGCAGGCGGAAAGGTTGGCCGCAGCCACGGTGGCCAACAGCAGGGCTGTTACGCGTTGTTTCATCATTCACCTCCCAACAGCATGTAATCGATGGCGTCACACAGCGCATGCAGCAGCAGCAGGTGGACTTCCTGCACGCGGGCGGCGCGGGTGACGGGGACATTCAGGTGCAGGTCTTCCGGTGCCAGGATTTCGGCCACCTGGCCACCGTCGTTGCCGGTGAGGGCGATCACGTTCATGCCACGCTCGTGGGCGGCATAGATCGCCTCGATGATGTTGGCCGAATTGCCGGTGCAGCTGATCACCAGCAGCAGGTCGTTGTGATGGCCCAGTGCCCGCACCTGCTTGGAGAAGATCAGGTCGAACTCGTAATCGTTCCCCACCGCCGTCAGTGCCGGTACATCGGATGACAGGGCGATGGCGGCCAGGCCCGGGCGCTCTTTCTCGAAATGGCCCAGCATCATGGTGGTGAAGTGGTGGGCATCGGCGGCCGAGCCGCCATTGCCGCACACCAGAATCTTGCCTTCGTTCATCAGGCTGGCGACCAGCCGCTCAGCGGCTACCGCCACCGCGGGAGAAAGTTCGTCCATCACCATTTGCAGGGTGGCGATGCTTTCGCGGAAATGTCCGCCGGCGCGGTCAATCAGGTCCATATTGCTTCCTTGCGTCTTGCCCGGCTGCCCGCGGGGGGCTAGCCGATAATGTTTTTCAGCCACTGGGCGGGGGCGGTGCCGTCAAACAGCACGGCATCGAAGCGGCAGGGCATATCGAGGCGATGCTGGCTCAGGTACAGGTTGGCCGCAGCGGTCAGCTTGCGGCATTTGGCGGCGCTGATGCTGGCTGCGGCGCCGCCGAAGCGGCTATCGGCGCGGGCGCGTACTTCCACAAACACCAGGCTGGCACCATCTTGCATGATCAGGTCGATTTCGCCGAAGCGGCATTGCCAGTTGCTGCCCAGCAGCTGCAGGCCCTGCTGTTGCAGATAGCTGGCGGCCAGTTGCTCGAACTGGTTGCCGCGTTCCCGGCTCATTGCGTGTTGCCGACCACACTGCTGGGCAATTCGCGCTGAACTTGCCAGCCCTTGCCGATGCGCAGGTCGCCGGTGGCGCCGCCCAGCTTGATCAATGCCGCGTTCTTGCTGCCGGCCAGTGCCACGGCCAGACGGTAGGCATCCACGCCCAGTGCGTACAGTCGTTCGGTGGCGCGGGTGAGGTTGGATGTCGGGCGGGCAATGCCGCGGGTCTCCGGATGATCCGGCATCAGGAACCACGGCATGTCGACGAAGCGCACGCCTTGCATCACCGCGGGCGGTTGCTGGATATTGACCAGCGACGAGGCGTACACCGGCATGGTCGGCGGCAACAGCGCGCGGGTGGCGGCGGCCTCCTTGCTGTCCAGTGCCAGGATGACGGCGTCGCTGCTTGCCAGTGCCGCGTTCAGCTTGTCGCCATCCGGGTTGCTGATATCCAGTTCGGCCAGTGGTTTGGCGCCACGTGGCACCCAGAACTCGGCAAACGCCTGGCGCAAGCGCTGCGACAGACCGTCGCCATTGAACAGCAGCAGCGGCTGCTGGCGTCCGTCATCGCGTAGCAGGCGCACGATTTGCGGCGCTTCGGTCTCGACCGCCAGCGTCAGGCTCCATACCTTGCTGCCAGCCGGCGGGGCCTTGTCCAGCGTGTTCAGCACCAGTGTCGGCAGCTTGCTTTCCTGTGCCAGGTTGGCCGCACCCTGGCGGGTCAGCGGGCCGACGATGAAGCTGGCGCCTTGTGCGGCCAACTGCCGGTAGCCGTCGAGCACTTTGCTGTCGTCTTCCAGGCTGGAAACGCTGACTTGTACTGAGCTATCCGGGTTGGCCGCAGCGGCGGCATCGAAACCGTCTTTTACTACCTGGGCGGCTTCCTTCAATTGTGGCGATGCCAGCGGCAGCAGCAGGCCGATATGCAGCGACTTGCTGCCCGGCCGGGCGGCGACAACCGGTGCGGCGACCGCCACGGCAGGGCTGCTGGCGGCCTTGCCGGCGGGGGGCGGCTGCAATTGCAGCTGATTTTGCTGCAGGATGTAGCCTGGGGATTGGGCAATCGCTACACTGGCCGCCAATAAAACGGCAGTGCCGGAAACCCATGGAGCCAAAACGTGCAGACAGCGCTTGATCACTTGATGAATTCTGCTCGGGAAACGTTTATCAACGGGGCATTATATGTGGTGGCCACGCCCATTGGAAATCTCGCGGATGTGACCGTGCGCGCCCTGGGCGGGTTCCATGCCGCCGATATCGTGCTGGCCGAGGACACGCGGGTGACCGGCAGCCTGCTTTCCGCTTATGGCATCCACAAAAAGTTGGTCAGCCTGCGCGAGCATAACGAGCGTGAGATGGCCGCCAAAGTGGTGGAGTGGATCGGCGAGGGCAAGATCGTGCTGCAGGTGTCGGATGCCGGTACGCCGGGCATCTCCGATCCGGGCGCGCGGCTGGCCGATGCGGTGTGGGCCGCCGGTTTGCGCGTGGTGCCGATTGTCGGTGCTTCCGCCGTTATCGGCGCCTTGTCTGCGGCCGGGCTGGAAACCGGGCATTTCCACTTTCACGGCTTCCTGCCGCCCAAGAGCGGCGCGCGTTGCAAGACCTTGCAGCAATGGCAGCAGGCGGAATACGCCGTGGTGTGCTACGAGGCGCCGCATCGCATTCTGGAATGCGTGGAGGACATTGCCGCCACGCTGGGCGCCGACCGGCCACTGGTGCTGGCGCGCGAGCTGACCAAAACTTTCGAGACTTTCCTGCGTCTGCCGGCGGGCGAGTTGGCCGCACGTATCCGTGCTGATAGCAACCAGCAGCGCGGCGAGTGCGTCCTGATTATCGACGCCGCCGCTAAAACCGCCGTCGCCGAAGATGATTTGCCGGCCGCGGCGCGTCAGCTGCTGGCCGAACTGGCGGCCGTGTTACCCACCAAGCAGGCCGCGGCGATCGTGGCCGGCCATTACGATCTCAACAAGAAGCAGCTGTACGATGCAGCATTGCAACTTAAGTCCGCGGAATAAGGTTTACAGCAACATTATTCGACGACTATAATCCGTCCCCTGATGATTTTTCGCCCAGGTGGCGAAATTGGTAGACGCAGGGGACTCAAAATCCCCCGCCGCAAGGTGTGCCGGTTCGAGTCCGGCCCTGGGCACCACGTGAAAGATCGTTAGCGTCCAAGGACGTACAGAAACCCGCATAGCACAAGGCTCTGCGGGTTTTTTGTTTTCTACTCCTGTACGCGGTGTTCGGACCGGGTGCGGAAGATGGCTGCGCCATCTTCCTTAATGCCGGCTAGTCGCTGCTTATTCCTTAGGCAGGTATTTCTTGGCCAGGGTGTGGTACAGCGGCGGCGAGATGGCCTGTGAAATCAGGCTGGCAATCAACGCGCTGGCAATCAGGCTGATCACCATCGAGTGGCCGTCCACCATTTCCATCACGATGACGAATGCGGTGATCGGCGCCTGGGTCACGGCAGCCAGGAATGCGGCCATCGATAGCGCGATCCAGGCGGTGCTGTTGATGTCTCCCAAGTGGAGGGAGGCCAGATCCTGGCCGATACCGGCACCGACGGCAAGGCAGGGGGCGAAGATGCCGCCGGGAATGCCGGCAAAGTAGGAGAACAGCGTGGCCAGCATTTTTTCTACGGAGTAGAGCACCGGCAGGGACGCCTGTCCGGAGAGTGCCTGCTGGGTTGGCAGGTAGCCGCTGCCATGCACCGCACCCGACGATGCATAACCCAGAATCGCCACCATCAGCCCGCACAGGCCGGCAAACCAGATCGGGTGAACGCTTCTGAGTTGGCCGATCTTGCCTGGCCAGGGTTTGCCTGCCAGCAGCATGGCGCGGGAGAACAGGCCGCCGGCAATGCCGGAAACAATACCGCACAGCAGGATCGGGATCGCCAGCCGGCCATCGACGGCGGTTACCGCGATGTGGCCGAAATAGATGTAATTGCCTTGCAGCGAGATGGAGATGATACCGGACAGGATGATGGCGGTAAGCAGCACGCCGTTGGTCCGCTCCTCGAATTTGCGTCCCAGCTCCTCGATGGCGAACACGATACCGGCCAGCGGGGTATTGAACGCCGCGGCAATGCCGGCGGCTCCGCCGGCAAGAATCAGGTGATGCGGGCTGACCGGGAACCGCTTGGGCAACAGGTGGCGCACGCTGTACATGATGCTGGCGCCGATCTGTACCGAAGGGCCTTCGCGGCCGCTGGAAAAGCCGCAGCCTAGCGCCAGGGTTCCCATCATCACCTTGCCAAAGGCAATGCGCAGCGAAACCAGGCTTTTCTTGCCCTCGTCTTCTGCCCGTTTCAGGGCGGCAATGACCTGCGGTATGCCGCTACCTTCCGAGCCCTGAAAGTAATGGCGGGTAATGTAGGCGATCAGAATGCCGCCCAGTGGGGTCAGTACGAAGGGGAGTAACGGGTATTGCCGGTAGGCGTCGCCAAACAGGGCGATGGCTACATCTACGGCACGGGCGAATACGACGATGACCAGGGCGGCCAGAATGGCGCCACCCCAGACTAGTAGTCTACCGCGCCAGCTGCGCCAGTGAACAAGCTGCAGAATGCGGGACGGAGTGCGATCAAGGGGCAGCATAGAAGGGTACAGTCGGCGAAAAAAAAAAGGCATAACCGCAAGCAGTCACGCCTCAAACTTTCAGTGATCAAACCAAAGTTGCGCTCAACTCAGCGTGCAGTATAGCAATATATTTTTGTCCAAAACAAGTCTGCGCATTGCCGGCGGGGAAATATGCATTGGTATATAGTTTTGGACAAAACTATATTAAGCTGTCGGATGTCTGAATTGTTGCGACTGTCTTGGGCTACTGTTGAGTGACGGTTGCCCGCCAATGGTAGTGCATGTGCGCTGCCGGACGGTGCAATGCTGGGAGTATCCGGATGGAGTATCTGAAAAATCTGCAAGAACTGGGCTGGCCGATCATCATCCTGCTGGCCTGGTTTGCTGGTGAGTATATTGCCCGGTGGCTGCATTTTTCCCGCATCAGTGTTTATGCGGTGATCGGTTTCTGTTTCGCGCCGGCGCAGTTGGGCTGGTTGTCCGGCGCTAATGGCGAAACGCTGCTGTTGCTGGCGAACATGGGCTTCGGTCTGATCCTGTTCGAGTGCGGTCACCGCATCAATCTGCGCTGGCTGTTGCTCAACCCGTGGTTGGCCGCAAGCAGTCTGGCAGAGGCGCTGCTGACTTTTGTGGCGGTATTCGCGCTGGCCAACTGGCTGGCCATGTCGCTGCCGGCTTCCTTGCTGCTGGCGGCGCTGTCGATGGCAACCTCGCCCGCCACGGTGCTGCGGGGTGTCTCTTTTACAAATCTCCCAGCCCCCGAGACGGACCCCTCTCTTGTATGCCCCTTCGTTATTCTAGTCCTGACTCCTATACTTACCTTATGTGCACATCCTCCAGCGCCCTCTTGCTTTTTTTGTTTTTTTTTATAATGCCACGGCCCCCCCAGAACTCCCCACCCTACATTCCCCCGGCGGCGTCAGATGTGTAAAAGGCACCCCCTGCTGCCCCGCCACTTCCAGCGCCACCGCGAACGGCGCCGCACCGTAACGGCGGGCATTCTGCAGCAGATTGGACAGCAGGCGCTGCAGTCCCAGCGCATCGCCGTTCACCGTGGCATCGGCACGCTGGAAGCTCACGCTCATGCCATCGCGCGCGAACTTGCCCAGCACGCTGTCCACCAGCTCGTCCAGCGCCAGCGGCGACAGCGCACGCGCCTCCTCGCTGCGGGCAAAATCGATGAACTGGCCGACGATGCGCGACAGCTCGTCGATGTCGGACAGCATGCCTTCGCGCTCGGTGTTGTCGTCCTGCAGCTCCACCGCCAGCTTCAGCCGCGTCAGCGGCGTGCGCAGATCATGCGACAAGCCGGCCAGCATCAGCCGCCGTTCGCTGGCGGCTTTTTCCAGTGCGCTGGCCATACCGTTGAAGCGCTCGATCAGCAGCTTCACTTCGCGCGGACCGCTGGGCACCAGTGGCGGCGGGGTGCGGCCGGCTTCCAGCTCGCGGGTGGCCGCCACCAGTTTCGACAGCGGCCGCGGGGTACGCCAGGCCAGCGCGAACGCCGCCAGCACCGACAGCAGCGCCACCAGCCCGGCGGCCTGCAGGGTGGGCAGCAAGGCCGGCGGCAGGTAGCGCGCCAGCGGCATCACCAGCCAGTAGTGCTCGGCCAGCATCGGTACCTTCAGCCACAACTCGTGCCGTTCGCCATTGGCAAAAAACACTTCCACCGGTTCGCCCAGCGCTTTGCCCAGTGAGGCGGCCAGATCGCGCCCCATGCCGGGCACGTGCTTGGCCCGCGGCGGGGTGTCATCCAGCGGCAGCAGCCGCGGCAGGCCGATGTGGTCATTGGCGCGCAGGAACGCCGCGCGCTGGGACGCCGGCAGGCTGTCCAGCACGCCTTCGTAATCGGCAAGGGTATCCACCACCTGGGCATACAGTTGCCGCGACAACAGGCGGTTCTTCTGCTGCTCCCCCAGCCACAGGGTAAACACCTGGCTGGCCAGCACCGCCATCACCACCAGCGCCGCCAGGCGGGTAAACAGCGTGCCGCGCAAGGCTGGCCACTTCATCCTGCGTCCCTGCTGCCGCCATCGGGCACGAAAACATAGCCGTAACCCCACACCGTCTGCAGATAGCGCGGCGGGGAATCCGGCTCCTCAATGGCCTTGCGCAGCCGCGACACGTGCACGTCGATGCTGCGATCCTGCGACTCGCCGCCGCCCTTGCCCATCGCCAGCTCCATCAGCTGCTCGCGCGTCAGCGGCCGCCGCGGGTGGCTGGCCAGCGCCAGCAGCACCGCGTACTCCGCCGTGGTCAGTGTTACCACCGAGCCATCGCGGGTCAGCTCGCGCCGCGCCGGATCCAGCACGCAGCGGCCGAACACCAGCGGTTCCGCGCCGGCCAGCGGCGCGGCCACCACCGGCGTGTGCTCGTAGCGGCGCAGTACCGAATTGATGCGCGCCAGCAGCTCGCGCGGGTTGAACGGTTTGGCCAGGTAGTCGTCGGCGCCCATTTCCAGCCCCAGGATGCGGTCCACGTCCTCGCCGCGCGCGGTCAGCATCACCACCGGAATCGGCTCGCCCTGCGCGCGCAAACGCCGCACCACCGCCAGGCCGTCCTCGCCGGGCATCATCACGTCCAGCACCAGCAAGTCCGGGCGATTGCGCGCCAGTTTGCGGTCCAGGTCGCGTGCGTCCGGCAGCGTTTCCACGGTGTAGCCCTGCTGGTTGAGATAGCGCTGCAGCAGCTCGCGCAAGCGCACGTCATCGTCCACCACCAGTATCTTGCGTTGCTCCATAAGCTTTCCGTTACCTGCCTTGAATCCAGTATCAAGCGTACCCTGCGGCACCGCCTGCGTCAGCACCGGCGTAAAGATTGATTAAGCCGGCGGCCAACCTTAACAGCCGTTAACACTCTGCCGCCGCCGGTTCAAAGTTGCGCAACACCCGGCCCCTACAGTGCAGTCATCCCTCACGGCCAAGCTGGCCATCTGCAAGGAACTGCCCTATGAAAACCCGCACCATGCTGACCGTAGCCGGTATCGCCATCATCACCGCCCTGTCCGCCTCCGCCATGGCCTTTGGCCCCGGCATGGACGACGGCGGCAAACCCCGCCGCGCCGAAATGCAGGCCTTCCGCGATGCCGTGATGTCCGGCGCGCTGACCGACGCCGAGCTGGCAACGCTGAAGAAAGACCGCGATGCGCTGCACGCGCAGATGGAAAAACTGCGGGCCGACGGCACGCTAAGCACCGAGGATCGGGCCAGTCTGCAAAAGATGCGCCAGACCATGCATGACAAGCTGCAGACACTGATCGCCAACAAGGATCGCACCCAGCCGCGCAGCAGCTGGCCGACGCAGTTGCTGCCGGAGCCTGGCCGCCACGGCCAGCCGCACGGTCGCGGCCACGATGGCGCCGGCGGCAACTGGGGCAGCCGTGACGACATGCAGGCGTTTCATGCCGCCGTGCAATCCGGCGCGCTGACCGATGCCGAGATCGCCACCCTGCGCCAGCAACAGCAGGCGCTGCACGCCAAGCTGCAGGAGCTGATCGGCAACAGCGACCGCACCCAGCCGCGCCAGATGCCGGCTGCGCCGCAGCCGTAATGACCATGACGGCGTGCCATGCAGCCCCGACATGGCACGCCGTCGTCACGCAAGATAGAATGCACTTATGAATCGGCTTTTTCCGACGCTGCTGCTCTGCATTGCGGCCAACCACGGTAACGCGGCACTGGCCGCACCACCGCTGTTTGCCGGGCCGCAACCGTTCCGCGACCAGCAGGATGGGGGCGACACCCTGCGCCTGCGCGAATTGCGCCTCAAGGAAGCAATCGATCGCGGCGAGCTGAGCCCGGAAGAAGCCAGACGCCTGCGCCAGTTCTACCGCCGCCACGAGGCGGTACGCCCTTTTCCGCCGGCCTCCGGTCTGGACAACCCGCCGGATGGACAGCAAGAGGGCAAGGGCTGGCGACGCTGGCGAAAAAAACAGGACCGGCTTAACGCACAGCCGTTTGCCGCACCGGACTAGCAGCGTGCAGGGTGCGCTGTAAGCTCCGGCTGGCAGGAGATTTGATATTGGGGGATGGGCATGAGATGGCTACGCTGGGCAGGGCTGCTGGCCGCAGGGTTGGCCGCATCACAGGTCTGGGCCGCATCGGCGGCCAGCTGCCGCAGCGAGGCGGACAGCCCGGCCTGCCAGTATCAGCAGGCGGGTGAGGCCAGCTGCAGCGACGTGGCCCGATCCGAGCGTACCGCCTGCCTGCAACAATTCACCCCGCCGGCCAACTGCCGCCGCGAACGCGACCAGGCCGCCTGCATCGCCCTGCAGCAGGCGCAATACCAATGCAGCCAGCAGCAGGGTGCGGCCCGCCGCCAGTGCCTTGCCGCCGCCCTGCCGGCGCCCACCTGCCGGCCGGGCACCGCCCAGGAGCGCTGCCGCGCCTTGCAGGAAGCCGCCAGCCGCTGTGGCGCCCTGTTCGGCAGCCGCCGCCGGCAATGCCAGCATCTGGCCATCCAGCAACTGGATGACGGCTCCGAGCAGCGCTAGTCCCCGCCATCACCATGAACAAGGCCGCCGGTCACCGACCGGCGGCCTTGTTGTTGCGGCCAACGTTGGCCGCAAGTCCTATGGCAGCAGAATGATGGAGCCGGTGGTCTGCCGCGCTTCCAGATCGGCATGCGCACGAGCGGCATCGGCCAGCGCGTAGCGCGCCGACGGCTGCACCTTGACCGCACCGGCGCCGATGCGCTCGAACAGCGCGGCGGCACTGGCTTCCAGTTCGCTGCGGCTGGCCACGTAGTCGCCGAGCTTGGGCCGGGTGAAGAACAGCGAGCCCTTCTGCGCCAGCAGCAGCGGCGCAAACGGCGGCACCGCACCGGAGGCATTGCCGAAGCTGACGAACATGCCGCGCGGCGCCAGGCAATCCAGCGAGATGTTGAAGGTGTCCTTGCCCACCGAGTCGTACACCACCGGCACGCCCTTGCCGTCGGTAATCTCGTTGACCCGCGCCACCACGTCTTCCTCGCGGTAGTTGATCACATGCTTGCAGCCCAGCCGGTGCGCGATGGCGGCCTTGTCGGCATTGCCGACGGTACCGATGACATGCACCCCCAGCGACTTGAGCCACTGCACCGCGATCTGTCCCACACCGCCGGCGGCGGCATGCCACAGCACGGTCTGTCCCGGCTGCACCGCGAAGGTACGGCGGATCAGGTACTCCACGGTCATGCCCTGCAGCATCACGCAGGCGGCGGGCTCGTCGCTGACATCGTCCGGCAGCCGCACCAGCGGCGCGGCATTCATCACCCGCTGCTGGCTGTAGGCACCCTGCGCCCCGCCGGCATAGGCGACACGGTCACCCACCGCCACATGGCTGACGCCCTCGCCCACCGCTTCCACCACCCCGGCCGCTTCCGTACCGAGGCCCGATGGCAACGTCAGCGGATACAAGCCGCTGCGATGGTAGGTATCGATGAAGTTGACGCCGATGGCGGTGTGGCGCAGCAACACTTCGCCCGCGCCGGGCTGGCCCGGATCGCTCTGTTCCAGCTGCAATACTTCCGGGCCGCCGGTGGCGTGAAAACGGATGATCTGGTTCATGGGTGCCTCCTGTCGGTGGGCGCCTCCCTGGCGCACATGGAGCGACATCTTGCAATAAAGCGGGCGGGATGGGCAGCAACAGGCTGTTCTGCAGACAGAACCGGTGGCTAGTGGCGCTGCGGCAGCCGGCCATCGACATGCAACAGCGCTGGCAGGCATTGCGGCCAACGTTGCAGCCGGTGGTCATCGCCATTGAAGATGCTCTGCCGCGCACCGGCGTAGTAGCCGGCTGCGATCCGCCAGTCCAGCACCTCGTCCTCGGTGCCCAGCACCAGCCAGTAGTTGGCCGCATGCACACTCTCCGGCCGGATCACCTCCAGCTCGGCCATGTGCTGCTCGGTCAGCACGTAGTCCTCGCCGGTATAGGGGTTGTGCTGCGGGCCGAGAAAGCGAGCCAGATCGCGTTCCGGATAGATGGCCGGATTGATCAGCACCGCCGGCAGATCGAAACGTTCGGCCAGATGGGTGGCGTAAAAGCCGCCCAGCGAACTGCCGATCAGCACCATCGGCTGCTGCTGCGTGACGATCAGCTCGGCCAGCTGTGCGATGGCAGTGGCCGGATACGGTGACAGCTGCGGCGCGGCAAACGTATGCAGCGGGGTACTGCTCGCCAGAAAATCACGCGTCTCGCGCGCCTTCAGCGATTGCGGCCCGGACTGGAAGCCGTGCAGATAAAGGTAGTGGGTCATGGTGGCCTGCGCGGGATGGATGCTTCAAGTGTATGCCAGCATCTGCGGTGTCATTGAAACCTTGTTCAGTGTGTCAGCCACTGGTAACGCTGCAGGATCTGCCGCAGTTCGCCGCTGCGCGCCAACTCGGCAATGGCTTGATTGAGCTGTGCCACACTAAAGCGCGACCTGGGCGCCACCGCGCAGTAGGTCGGCTGGATCGACACCTGCCACGGTTGCACCTTGATGTGCTGAGCCGCTGCGGCATGGCTGCGCGCCCAGCCGGCCAGCTCCAGCTCGGAGGTAATCACCGCATCCACCGCCCCCATGCCCAATGCCCGCAGCAGCGAATCCAGCCGCGGGTGATCCACCCGCACCGAAGCCCCGCGCTGCCACAACGACTGCACGTCGGGGTAGCTGTAACCGCGGATCACGCCGATGCGCAGCCCGGCCAGATCCTGCTGCGACTGGATCTGCCGCGGCAGGCTGTTGCCGGTAACCACCCGCTCCACCTGCGCATAGACATCACGCGTCCAGCCCAGCTTGTCGGCATCGCCGAACCATACCGGATTGGCGTTGCAGACGATGTCCACCTCGCTGCTTTCCAGCGCCGGTTCCACCCGGTTGCGCGACAGCAGCAAGAATCTGGCCTTGGCCGCCAGCTTGCCCGCCACGGCAACACCAATGTCATAGCTGAGACTCGGCGCCAGCTCGCGCGCCGCATTGATCACCACGATCGGCGGTGCATCCGACTCCGCCACGCCGACGCGCAGCTCTGCCGCCTGGCCGCTGCCGGCGGCGGCCAGGAGTGCCAACCATAGTGTGACTGCCAACTTCCGCATATGCGGCTCCCTGCTTCTTTTATATTGTATTCTTCTAAAGAATGAGCTTATCCGGCTGAATCGCAATGATAAGATGAAGCTCTTTTGTCTACGTAGTTTTACCTATAAAAGCAGCTTTCGCCATGTCCACACACGCTACGCACCCTGTTTTCGACCTGCTCGCGCGCCGCATCCTGATTCTGGACGGCGGTATGGGCACCATGATCCAGCGCCACAAGCTGGAAGAAGCCGACTACCGGGGCGAGCGCTTCAAGGACTGGCCACGCGATGTAAAAGGCAATAACGACCTGCTGGTGCTGACCCAGCCGCAGATCATTGCCGGCATCCACCAGGCTTACCTGGACGCCGGTGCCGACATCATCGAGACCAACAGCTTCAACGCCACCGCCATCGCCATGGCCGACTACGGCATGGAGTCGCTGGTGCGCGAGCTGAACTACGAAGCCGCCAAACTGGTGAAAGCGCTGTGCGTGGCAATGACCGCGGCCAACCCGGACAAGCCGCGCTTCTGTGCCGGCGTGCTCGGCCCCACCAGTCGCACCTGTTCCATCAGCCCGGACGTGAATGACCCGGGCTTCCGCAACGTGACCTTCGACGAACTGGTGGACACCTACAGCGAGGCCATCGACGGTCTGGTGCAGGGTGGTGCTGACTTCCTGCTGGTGGAAACCATTTTCGATACGCTGAACGCCAAGGCGGCAGTGTTCGCAATCCACAAGTATTTTGACGAGCGCCCACAGGTCACGCGGCTGCCGATCATGATTTCCGGCACCATTACCGACCAGTCCGGCCGTACGCTCACCGGCCAGACCACCGAGGCGTTCTACAACTCGCTGTCGCACGCCGACGCGATGAGCTTCGGCCTCAACTGTGCGCTGGGCCCCGACCTGCTGCGCCCCTACGTGGAAGAGATGTCGCGCATTTCGTCCACCTATGTCTCGGTGCATGCCAACGCCGGCCTGCCCAACCCGCTGGCGCCGACGGGTTATGACCTGACGCCGGAAGACATGGCACCTCAAGTGCGCGAGTGGGCCGAGGCCGGGCTGGTGAACATCATCGGCGGTTGCTGCGGTACCACGCCGGAACACATCGCCGCCATCTACCAGGCGGTGAAGGACCTGCCGCCGCGACAGCTGCCGGACATCGAGCCGAAATGCCGGCTGTCCGGTCTGGAGCCGTTCAACATCGGTGACAGCGATCTGTTCGTCAACGTCGGCGAGCGCACCAACGTCACCGGTTCCAAGGCCTTTGCCAAGCTGATTCTCAACGGCGACTACGCCACCGCCTTGGACGTGGCGCGGCAGCAGGTGGAAAACGGCGCCCAGGTCATCGACATCAATATGGACGAGGGCATGCTGGACGCCCACGCCGCCATGGTTCGCTTCCTCAACCTGATCGCCGCCGAGCCGGACATCAGCCGCGTGCCGATCATGATCGACTCCTCCAAGTGGGAAGTGATCGAAGCCGGCCTGAAATGCATCCAGGGCAAGGGCATCGTCAACTCCATCTCGATGAAGGAAGGCGTCGACAAATTCATCGAGCAGGCGCGCCTGCTGCGCCGTTACGGCGCGGCGGTGATCGTGATGGCCTTCGATGAAGTGGGCCAGGCGGATACCTTCGCCCGCAAGGTGGAAATCTGCGAGAAAAGCTACCGCATCCTGGTGGATGAAGTCGGCTTCCCGCCGGAAGACATCATCTTCGACCCCAACATCTTCGCGGTGGCCACCGGTATCGAGGAACACGCGCGCTACGGTCTGGACTTCATCGAGGCCACCGGCTGGATCAAGGACAACCTGCCGCACGCCAAGATTTCCGGCGGCGTGTCCAACGTGTCGTTCTCGTTCCGTGGCAACAACAAGGTGCGCGAGGCGATCCACGCCGTGTTCCTGTACCACGCCATCAAGCGCGGCATGACCATGGGCATCGTCAACGCCGGCGCGCTGGAGGTATACGACGAGGTCGATGCCGAGCTGCGCGAGCGTATCGAGGACGTGGTGCTGATGCGGCCAACCGCTGATGGCTCCGACGCCACCGAAAACCTGATCGCGCTGGCGGAGAAATTCAAGGGCGACGCGGTGGCCGGCAAGCAGGGCGAGGACCTGGCCTGGCGCGAGCTGCCGGTGGAAAAACGGCTGGAACACGCGCTGATCAAGGGCATCACCAGCTATATCGAGCAGGATACCGAGGAGGTGCGCGCCAAGAGCGAGCGCCCGATCCACGTGATCGAAGGCCCGCTGATGGACGGCATGAACGTGGTCGGCGACCTGTTCGGCGCCGGCAAGATGTTCCTGCCGCAGGTAGTGAAATCGGCGCGGGTGATGAAGGCGGCGGTGGCCTATCTGGAGCCGTTCATCGAAGAAGAAAAGATCCGCATGGGCCTGCAGGACGCGCCGGCCAAGGGCGTGATCATCATGGCCACGGTGAAGGGCGACGTGCACGACATCGGCAAGAACATCGTCGGCGTGGTGCTGCGCTGTAACAACTACAAGGTGATCGACCTCGGCGTGATGGTGCCGTGCCAGGCCATTCTGGATGCGGCGCGCGAGCACAACGCCGACATCATCGGCCTGTCCGGCCTGATTACCCCGTCGCTGGAAGAAATGGCGCACGTGGCCAAGGAAATGCAGCGCCAGAGCTTCGACATTCCGCTGCTGATCGGCGGCGCCACCACCAGCCGCGTGCACACCGCGGTGAAGATCGCGCCGCATTACAGCGGCCCGGTGATCTACGTGCCGGACGCCAGCCGCGCCGTCGGCGTGTGTTCCAACCTGCTGTCCGACACCCTGCGCGACCCGTTCGTGAAAGAAGTCGCCGACGACTACGCCAAGGCACGCGCCATTTTCGAAGGCCGCGGCGATGCCAAGCTGCTGCCGATTGCCGAAGCGCGCGCGCAACGCCACCGCATCGACTGGGCGAACTACACCCCGCCGACGCCGCAATGGCTGGGCGTGCGCCGCTTCGAGCATTATGACCTGGCCGAGATTGCCCGCTTCATCGACTGGACGCCGTTCTTCCAGAGCTGGGAGCTGGCCGGCCGCTTCCCGGCGATCCTGGACGACGAGATCGTCGGTGAATCCGCCCGCGCGCTGTGGGCGGATGCGCAGGCCATGCTGCAGCAGATCATCGACGAGAAGTGGCTGCAGGCCAACGCGGTAATCGGCCTGTTCCCGGCGCGCAGCGTGGACGTGGACGACATCGAGATTCTCGATCCGGACACCCGCGCGCCGCTGATGACCTGGGTCGGCCTGCGTCAGCAGCTGGTGAAAACCGATAAGGACGGCAACAAGAATCCGGACTGGTCGCTGGCCGATTTCATCGCCCCGGCCGACAGCGGCGTGGATGACTACATCGGCGCCTTCGCCGTCACCGGTGGCCTGGGTATCGACCCGCACGTGGCGCGTTTCGAGGCGGCCAACGACGACTACTCGGCGATCCTGCTGAAGGCGCTGGCCGACCGTTTTGCCGAAGCCTTTGCCGAGCTGATGCACCACCGCGTGCGTACCGAGTTCTGGGGCTATGCCGCCGGCGAAAACCTGGACAACGAGGCGCTGATCGACGAAAAGTATCAGGGCATCCGCCCGGCGCCAGGCTACCCAGCCTGCCCGGATCACACCGTGAAGCGCGAACTGTTCGAGCTGCTGAACGCACCGGCGATCGGCATGACGCTGACCGAAGGCTACGCCATGCTGCCGACGGCGGCGGTGTCCGGCTTCTACTTCAGCCATCCGGACAGCCGCTACTTCGGCGTCGGCAAGATCAGCCGCGATCAGGTGGAAAGCTACGCCCAGCGTCGCGGTGTCAGCGTGCAACAGGCCGAGCGCGACCTGGCGCCCAACCTGGGCTACAACGCGTAAGCCATGTCCTGCGGCCAACGTTGGCCGCATTACTCCGAAACGGCAGGCCGACAGGCTTGCCGTTTGTCATTTACCGCTACGATGTAAGCAATGATTGCCGATTAACCACGGTGCACCGCCCTACCGGGCGCGCCATCACCGCACAGGAGCAAACAGTATGGGCAAGGGCCGCCTGGAAGCATTCAGCGACGGTGTACTGGCGATCATCATCACCATCATGGTGCTGGAGCTGAAAGTACCGCACGGCAGCGGCTGGGGCGCGATAACGCCGCTGCTGCCCAGTTTCTGGAGCTATGTGCTGAGCTTCATCTACGTCGGCATCTACTGGAATAATCACCACCACCTGCTGCATGCCGCCAGCCGTGTTTCCGGCGGGGTGCTGTGGGCCAACCTGCACCTGCTGTTCTGGCTGTCGCTGCTGCCGTTGGCTACCGGCTGGATGGGAGAAAACCACTTTGCCGCGCTGCCCACGGCCGCTTATGGCGTGGTGCTGCTGCTGGCCGCCATTGCCTGGCATCTTTTGCAATTCAGCATCATGTGCAGCGACGGCCAGGGCTCGCCGCTGAAGCGGGCACTGGGTCACGACTGGAAAGGCAAGCTGTCGCCGCTGCTCTATCTTGCCGGCATCGCTGTCTCGCTGCGCTGGCAGTGGCTGGGGCAAGCGGTTTATGCGCTGGTGGCCCTGCTGTGGCTGATTCCGGACCGGCGGCTGGAACGCCTCCAGCAGCCATAGCGCCGACACCTGTCTGACTGCCACCACCGGTGATTTGACCTGCGACAGTCAAACCCCTGATTGCACTCATTTCATGACAATGGCACAGCGCCACACGATTACAATAGTCGCCATGCCCAATCGTCTCTACCACCTTTGCCTGCTGTTGGCCGCATTATGCGGCCAGATCGCTGCTGCCCAGCTGCCATTGCCGCCGTTGCTGCTGGCGCTGGGCGAGCACAAGCCGCCCTATATCCTGCAGGACAAGAATGCGGGCATCGAATACGAGCTGACCACCACTGCGCTGCGACTGGCCGGTTACGAACCGCAGGTGCAGTACATGCCCAACCAGCGGGCACAACTGGCGCTGGCCGATGGCCGGGTGGATGCCGCCATTTCGCGCAACGGCCCCTTCGTGTCGGTGCCTTACATCGCCTACCACAATATGGCGATCTCGCTGTGCAAGCCGCAGCTCAGCCTGGACAGCATCCACGCGCTGGGGCGCTTCCGCGTGGCCGCCTTCCACAATGCGCAGCGCTTTCTGGGCGCGGAATACGCCGACATGGCGCGCGTCAATCCGGATTATGTCGAAGTCTCGCCACAGGCCATCCTCGGCAACCTGTTGTATAGCGGCCGCACCGATGTGGTGATCTCGGACCTGTTCATCTTCCTGCAACTGCCGGCGCCGCCCACCCTGCCGGTCAGCTCCCGCCGCCCGGTGTGCAGCCACGCGCTGTTTCCGCCGACGCTGTATTCGCTGTCGTTCCGCAGCCCGGAAGCCCGCCAGCGCTTCAACAAGGCCATCCGGCAGCTGGCGCATTCCGGCTTCTACGAGCAGCTGGCGCAGCGCTACAAGCTGCTGGATCGCCAGGGACGGGCACTATTCAGCCCGGACACCGTGGTGCATACCCCGCCGGGCGGCCAACCCTGGGCGCTGACCGCGACCTCGCTGCTGAAGTAAACCCTGGCACACCGTCCGCGGCTGTGGCTTGCGGCCAACAGTGCCGACGCTTTATGCCGTCCGCCAGGATCGCGGCTTGTTGCCTTTCCCCCACTTTCTATACTCCATGTACACGCTGCTTCTTTGTCATTTTGCGGTCGCGAAGAGGATGCCAGACATGAAGAACAACACCATCTGGGCCGGATTGTTATGTGCGGTGCTGGCAGGCCACGCCGCCGCGCTCGATCTGTCGTTAGGCGCCGGCAGCAATGGCGAGGGGTCGAACTACTTCCGCTTCGGCGGGCAGCAGGAATTTGACAGCAGCTGGTGGCAAAGTCGCCACGGCCGGCTGACCGGTTACTGGGATGCCGCCGTCAGCTACTGGCAGGCGCAGGACAGCGCCGACAACCAGTCGCTGTCGGTATCGCCAGTGCTGGTTTACGAATTCCACGGCAACGGCATCCGCCCCTTCGTCGAGGCCGGCATCGGTCTGGCAGCCTTCCGCCATAGCCGGGTGGATGACCACAAGCTGGGCACCGCGCTGCAGATGGAAGACCGGCTGGGTGTCGGCCTGCGGCTGGGCGGCGGCCATACCCTGGGGCTGCGCGCCATCCATTACTCCAATGGCGGACTGAAACAGCCCAACGATGGCATCGAAGGCTATTCGCTGTATTACCAGTGGCAGTATTGAGTGGCCGCGGCCAACCCTAGCCCGGGCAGCAACGCTGGATCACCTGTGCCAGGGTAGCGAAATGGCGGGCAATATCGGCCTCGTCCACGTGGGCGTAGCCCAGCAACAAGCCCGGCTGTGCCTTGCTGCCGCGGTAGTACTGGCTTAACGGCCGGGTGAGGATGCCGGCCGCCATCGCCGCCTCGCTCACCGCCAGATCGTCGCTGCCAGCCGGCAGCCCCAGCACCAGATGCAGGCCGGCGGCGCCATCGTGAATCGGCAGCCGGTCGCCGAAATGCTGGCGGATGGCGCCCAGCAGCGCCTGCCGCCGCCGCGCGTACAACTGGCGCATGCGGCGGATATGGGCGACAAAATGACCCTCGGCAATGAAGTCCGCCAGCACCGCCTGCGTCAGGTACTGGCCACCGCGATACAGCTCGGACAGGCCGGTCTGGAAGCTTTCCACCAGCGCCTCCGGCACCACCATATAGGCCAGCCGCAAACCCGGGTAGATCACCTTGGAAAAGGTGGCCAGATAAATCACCCGCCCGTGTGGGTCCAGCCCCTGCAGCGATGGCAGCGGCGGCCGGCCGTAGCGGAACTCGCTGTCATAGTCGTCCTCCACGATCCAGCTGTTATGCCGGTGCGCGTAGGCCAGCAGCCGGCGCCGGCGCGCCAGGCTCATCACCGCCCCCAGCGGATACTGGTGCGACGGCGAGGCGTAGATCAGCCGCGGCTCGCCCTGCCGCGCGCCCTCGTCCACCATCAGCCCCTGTTCGTCCACCGCCACCGGCAGCGTCTGCAGGCCGGCACTGCGCCACACGCTGTGTACCCCCCAGTAGCCCGGATCTTCCACCCAGGCGCTATCGCCGCTGTCGGCCAGCAGCAATGCCACCAGCTGCATGGCGGCGTGGGTGCCGTTGGTGACGATGATCTGCTCCGGCGAACAGCGCACCCCGCGCGAGCTGCGCAGGTAGTCGGCCAGCTGCTGGCGCAAGGCCGGCAGGCCCGGCCCCACCGCGTAGGTGAGCAGGTCCGGCTGCGGCTTGCGCCACTGCCGGTTGTGCAAGCGCATCCAGATGCGAGCCGGAAAGGTGCGCACCTCCGGCACCCCCGGCATGAAAGCCCCCCACTGCCGCCCGGCGGCACCGGCCTGCGCCACCAGCGCCTGGCCGCGCGTCGAGATTGCCGCCTGTGCCGCTGACGGTACCGCCGGCTGGGCGGCCTCCAGCCCCACCAGCCGGTCCGGCCGGGTATCCAGCACAAACGTGCCCTGCCCGACGCCGGCACTGACATAACCCTCTGCGGCCAACCTTTCGTAGACGTGGATTACCGTGTTGCGCGCCACCCCCAGTTCCGCCGCCAGCTGCCGCGACGACGGCAGCCGCAGCCCCGGCGGCAACTGCTCCTGCAGCATGGCGTCGCGCAGCAGCCGGTACAGCTGCTGGTTGTTGGCCTCGCGGCTATGCGGGTCGAACTGCTGCTGCACCAGATCGCCGAGCAGTGGCGAACTGCCGGCGGCAGCGGGAGGCGGCAACCATGTCATGGCGCTATTGGTTCCATCAAAAAAACAGGATTGGGTCTAATTATATCGCCAATGGCCCCTTACACTGCCGGCCTGCATTCCCCCCGATGCAGCAATAACAATAAAACAACAAGATGGACCGCCTGCGCGGTCGTCCCCTGGACCAATAGAGAGAAAGTTTGATGAGCGCTCCCTCCTCCGGCTTGAGCCACGGGCTCAAGCAACGTCACGTCACCATGTTGTCGATCGCCGGCGTTATCGGTGCCGGCCTGTTCGTCGGCTCCGGCCACGCCATCGCCGAAGCCGGCCCGGCAGTACTGCTGGCCTACGCCATCGCCGGTCTGCTGGTGGTGCTGGTCATGCGCATGCTGGGCGAAATGGCGGTAGCCTCGCCCGATACCGGCTCGTTCTCCACCTATGCCGATCGCGCCATCGGCCACTGGGCCGGTTACATCATCGGCTGGCTGTACTGGTGGTTCTGGGTACTGGTGATTCCGCTGGAAGCCAACGCCGCCGCCACCATCCTGCATGCCTGGTTTGCCGGCGTGCCGATGTGGCTGTTTGCGCTGGGCATCACCGTACTGCTGACCATCACCAACCTGTTCAGCGTGAAGAACTACGGTGAATTCGAATTCTGGTTCGCGCTGGTGAAAGTGATCGCCATCGTCGCCTTCCTGGCCATTGCCGGCGCCGCCATCTGCGGCCTGATTCCGGGCAGCCAGGTCAGCGGCGTGTCGCAGCTGTTCTCCCACGGCGGCTTCATGCCCAACGGCTTCGGTGCGGTACTGGGCGCCATGCTCACCACCATGTTCACCTTCCTCGGCACCGAGATCGTCACCATCGCCGCCGCCGAATCCGACAACCCGCAGCAGCAGATCACCAAGGCCACCAACTCGGTGGTATGGCGGATCAGCCTGTTCTACCTCGGCTCCATCTTCGTGGTGACGGCACTGGTGGCGTGGAACGATCCGCAACTGGCGGCCCTGGGCTCCTACCAGCGCACGCTGGAGCTGATCGGCATCCCCAACGCCAAGGCCATCGTCGACGTGGTGGTGCTGATCTCGGTCGCCAGCTGCCTGAACTCCGCGCTGTATACCGCCTCGCGCATGCTGTACTCGCTGTCCACCCGCGGCGACGCGCTGCGCCTGTTCGGCACCGTGGCGGCCAACGGCACGCCGCAAAAAGCGGTGCTGGGCTCGATGGTGGTGGGTTTCCTCACCGTGATCGCCAACTACGTGATGCCGAAGGAAGTGTTCGACATCCTGCTGGCCACCTCCGGCACCATCGCGCTGCTGGTTTACCTGGCCATCGCCATCTCGCAGCTGCGCATGCGCCAGCGCATGATTGCCGCCGGCGAGACCCCGGCGTTCAAGATGTGGCTGTTCCCGTGGCTGACCTGGGCGGTAATCCTGTTCATCACCGCGGTGGTACTGCTGATGGCCTTCCGCCCGGATCACCAGATCGAGGTGATCGGCACCGGCGTGCTGACCCTGGCGCTGCTGGTCGTCGGCTGGATCCGCTCCCGCCTGTTCGGCACCCCGTGGCGCCACAGCAGCACCCTGCGCCCGGCCATGGCCCGCAACTGATTGGTTTGACCCTGCTGTGTCACAGCACTCGCCCGTCGCAACCGCGACGGGCATTTTTTTGCTTGCCGTCCGTTAGTACCGGGCGTTTCGCAGGCAAGAAACAAGGTTGGCCGCAAACCGGCAGCCAATGGCGGAACGCCCCTGCGGGGCTTACGCCCTGCAACACACGTTGTGTTGTATCAAGCGGCGAAAGGCATGCGGCCAGCGTTGTGTAGCGCCAGACTGCCCCACGGGGAGCGCCGGCCAAAATGGTGTTCGCCAGGTTTTAAGACGGCAGCTGAGCCGTTTGACGTTAGCAAACGGTGAATTGCCGGCGCCTGGCGAATGCCGTTTTGGCCGGGGTTTCGCGGACCATTAGGGCGAGCGGGGTCGCGAGGGGGCGGCGGCCCGCCCCCTCGCCCGTCTGCCGGGCGGAACCGGCGACTTCAAACAACATCCGCGCAGCGGATTCCATACCCAAGCAAAACACCACAGCAACGCGGTAATTGTTGGCCGCAAGCCGCAGCATGAAAAAAGCCGCCCACCCGAAGGTGAACGGCTTCACATAACCTAGCCGGCTCAACGCGCCGCCAGCCGCTGCAGGATGTTGGAAAACTCTTCCATGAACGAGTCGAAGCGCCCTGCCAGGCGATCGACATCGGCGGCAAAACGGTTGTAGGCCACCACCGCCGGAATCGCCGCGAACAGGCCGATGGCGGTAGCGATCAGCGCCTCGGCAATACCGGGCGCCACGGTGGCAAGCGTGGCCTGGCCGGCGTTACCCAGCCCGATAAAGGCGTGCATGATGCCCCACACCGTGCCGAACAGCCCGATATACGGGCTGACCGAGCCGACGGTGGCGAGGAACGCGTTGTGATGATCCAGCGCATCCAGCTCGCGCTGCGCGGCGGCACGCATCGCGCGTCGCGCGCCGTCCAGCTGGTCGGAGGCCTCCATGCCGCTCTGGCGGCGCAGCTTGAGGAACTCGGCAAAGCCGGCCTGAAACAGCTTCTCGCTGCCGGCAG